>CALCCA010000089.1 GCA_937899725.1 uncultured Halomicronema sp. | reverse complement strand
AGGTCGGCAAAGCTCTCTAAATGGCAGAAAACTTTATTTCCAAGGTACTAAGGGATGCGCTTGAAAATAAAGTACCAGTGGCACGAGTTTCGACTCCGCTCAACTCTCGGGATGCGTAGGTTGAGCGGAGTCGAAACCGGATTTGCCGGTGCTTTATTTGGGCGCGGTTCCCTAAAGTGACTTGTGATGGGGATATGGCTTTCTTTCGTAGAGAGATGCAAAGCCTGCCCACAGGGCGTACAGCTTCGCTTAGCTCGGTCAACCTTGGGGCGCTGGCTGGTTGGTCAAGTCAACAGCGGTATGGGTAATACCGATTCTTTGAAATCTGGCTACACATCCTGCTCCCCCAACTCCCTTGCTCCCAAAGCTCTCCATTTTGATCTGTAGCGCTATCCCAGAGAAATGGTATAATACCAATTCTCTGAAACTGGGCTACAGATCTTCCTTTCGACGCCGCTCAAGGAATGTCGGTTGAGCGGCGGCGTCAGCCCGACGGGCAGGCTAGGCCAACAAGCAGTGTCTCCTGCTGGGAGAAAGCCGCCTTGTTGGTGTAGCTGTAATTCGTAGAACTGGTGTAAAACCGATTAATGCCACTGATGGCAAGCCTCGCGGCAGTTAAATTATCCCTGCTTCAGATTGTTGGCGGTCACATAAAGCATCGATAAACTCTCCTGAATCTTCCGGGAATATAGGGACTTCGCTCGGGTAATGGAATGGTAGATGCACCCTGATTCCGAAGCTTCGCTGTTTTAAAAGCGGGGCTTTTTTTTTTGGCGAGTCACGTCACGTGGCGGTTGAGCACCGTCAAACACCTCAGTATCAAGCTATTCCCCCCTTGTTGCTCATCCCTGCTTCAGACTGTCAGCAGTCATATAAAGCCTTGATAAACTCTCCCTAACCTTCCGGGAATATCAGGACTTCGCTCGGGTAATGGAGTGGTAGATGCACCCTGATTCCAAAGCTTCGCTGTTTTAACGGCGGGGCTTTTTTTGTTGCTGGACACCGTCCAACCGGTCAGAGCAAGGCTATTCCACCCGTTCAGCCAGACTCATCCAGCGGTCGGTGGCGGTATCGATCTGCTCAGTCAGCGTGGCCAGCTGTTGTGACAACTGCTGCATCTCGTCGTAGTCGGTGGGGGCATTGCTGTAGAGTTGCTGCTCGAGCGCTGCCTTGGCCGCCTCTAATTGCGGAATCTGCGCTTCGAGCTGCTCGTATTCGCGCTTCTCCTTGTAGGAAAGTTTTTGGGACGGGTGATTGGCAACTGCCTCGGTCGTGCTGGGCGTTGCCGCTGTCTTCGGTTGGGTATCCGAACTGGGTTTTTCAGGGACCGACGGCGGGTTGACCTGATCTCGTTTTTGCGCCAAATACATAGAATAGTTGCCGGGATAGCGGCGAATGTGACCGCCGTCTTCAAAGGCAAAGACCTGTTGCACCGTGCGGTCAAGAAAGTAGCGATCGTGGGAAACCACAATGACGCAGCCGTTGAACTCTTCTAAATATTCCTCCAGCACCGACAGCGTTTGCACGTCGAGGTCGTTGGTCGGTTCGTCTAAAATCAGCACGTTGGGCGCCTGCAGCAGCACCTGTAGCAAAAAGAGGCGGCGCCGCTCGCCCCCCGAGAGCTTATGAATGGGCGCATATTGCTGATCGGGCGGAAACAAAAAACGCTCCAGCATTTGGGAGGCGGTAATCACACTGCCATCGGCGGTTTTGACCAGTTCTGCTGTTTCTTTGAGATACTCCAACACTCGCTGGTTCGGGTTTTTGATCACATCGTCGGAATGCTGATCAAAATAACCAAAGTGAATCGTGTCGCCAATTTCGATGGTGCCCGCATCGGGTGACTCACGCCCGGTGATCAAGTTCATCAGAGTCGATTTGCCGACACCGTTGGGGCCGATGATGCCGATGCGATCGCGGGGCTCAAAGGTATAGGTCAAGTCGTTAATCAGGATGCGATCGCCGTAGCCCTTGGTGACTGCTTCCAGCTCAATCACTTTTTTGCCAATGCGCCGACCCACCGTGGCGATATCGACCTTGCCCAGAGAGTCTTTAAATTCGCGGTTTTGCATCTCATCAATACGTTGAATGCGCGCCTTTTGCTTGGTGCTGCGGGCTTTGGGGCCGCGCTTTAACCATTCCAGCTCGCGCCGCAGCACGCCGCTATGCTTCTTTTGGGTACTCACGCCAGCGGCTTCGGCTGCCGCCTTTTTTTCGAGGTAGTAACTGTAGTTGCCGCTGTAGCCCAACAGGTCGCCGCGATCGACCTCCAGAATGCGATTGGTCACCCGGTCGAGAAAGTAGCGATCGTGGGTGATCAGCAGTAGCGCCCCGCGAAACCCATTCAGGTAGCTTTGCAGCCACTCCACCGATTCGGCATCCAAATGGTTGGTCGGCTCATCCATCAGCAGCGCATCGGGCTCTGACAGCAGGGCTGACGCGATCGCCACCCGTTTGCGATAGCCTCCCGACAAATCACCGATACGGGCATCTAAATCTTCAATGCCGAGCTGGGTGAGCACCACCGCGGCACTGGTTTCCAAATCCCAAGCTCCCGCCGCGTCGATTTTCTCGGTCACGCGCGACAGTTGAGTCATCAAGGCATCCATGTCTGCCGGATGGTGCTCCATGCGGTGCGAGATATCTTCATACTGGCGAATCAGCGCCATTTGCTCGCCTGCATCGGCAAAGACCTGCTCTAATACGGTGCGATCGCCTTCAATCTCGGGCTGTTGGGGCAGGTACACCACCTTGGCGCTGGCGTTGCGCCAAACATCGCCGCCGTCGATCGGCTCCAGACCGGCGATCATCTTTAATAAGGTCGATTTGCCTGAGCCGTTGGTGCCAATCAGCCCCACTTTGTCGCCTTCTTCCAAGCTAAAGCTGGCATCCCGCAAAATTTCCTTGATACCGAAGTCTTTTTGAATGGACTTGAGGGTTAAGAGCGTCATGGGGCGGTGTGTCAATTTTGCAACGTACCAACGACTTAGTCTAACGTCGCGGCTGAACTAACCGCTGCCTGTCTAGAGAATCCGCGTCGGCGATCAAACAGCAGTGAAGCCGCCAATCTCAAGCAGCCAGTCCTAAAGAAACGGCGTTCTCCCGGTCAGGCGAGTATCCGTATACGGGCTGAAGATTCGCCCCGGGCGATCGCGGCCAATAATCGGCGTGTGTCAACGTGACCGAGGCGAACACAAAACAGCGATCTTGCCAACAAGTTGCGACATCTAGACCTCACCTTCGCTTACCGGATCTTGCGTCGCTGCTCTGAATCACGGCAGATAAATCCTGAAAATTATCTTTGCAAATCCCGCTTCAAAGAATGCTTGGCAACTATCTAGAACCTACTTGGATGCATGAATTCAAGGATGAACAGGTATAAAAAGCAGAGGAAATTCAGTCTAGAGCCAGCAAAGACTATTAGCTTAACTGCAAATACAAAAGCCCTGCCCTCAAGATTATCGATAGCCTATATGCTCGTCTGGTTCACCAAACTTCATGAAGAAATTCTTGCGAAGATCAACCTCACCGCATTACAACAACTGAATTTCACGAGTTTCGACAGTTTTCGCAATTTACAGATTTTGTCAAAGGTTATGTTTTATTTTTCTTCGGAAGAGTAAACTCAGCTTCATAGAATCTTGTTGTAGGGTGAGGATGATTAAAGAAAATGCTTTCTTTGTTCATCTTTGCCCCCACTGTCGTTTCATTTGATGTAATCGCTATGAACCTTAAAAACAAAAGTTTCTACAACTTCGCGATCGCACCCGGCACTCGCGACCATAAAGGTTTTTTTGTTCAAGAGGGTACCTATGACCTAGTGCGGGTTGAGAATTCTGGCTGGGCATTTGTTTGCCTTGATAATCATACCTGTTACTACGTTGATCCAGAGAATTTGGCCGAGGTCTGCGATCTAGACGATCAGGTTCCGGCTTCGTAAACTTTACTAAAGCCAAGCCTGCAGCCAAGTTTATAAATCAACCCTTCAAAGCGATTTTGAGTTGACGACCTATTGCCAGTTAGTGATCTCAGGTGATAGGTCGTTTGGCTATCGGCTGCTATTGAGCAGTTGTGATTTGTCGTCATTCCTCATTTAAAAAATGTCTAAAATCTCCTCTTTTTACGCAGTGTATATGTCTTCCTTGGCGATCGAGGTGCATAACCAAAACCAGCTCGCTCTCGCGAGAGGCCGATGCATTTGCAAGCAGTCAAACTACACCAGCATCCTCCGATTTGCCCGCAATCTGGCGCAACATCATCAATTGCCGCTCTGTAACTACGCCCACATCGAGGCGTAAAACTGCCTGCTGCGATCGCCCCACTCTTCATAGATCGCGTGGCTATGAGACGGCCCGGCGGTGAGAATCTGGGCTCGCTGGGGCGCTCTATCGCTGCTCATAACCCGATGGCCTGAGCCTGAGACTTGACTGCTCAGGCTCAGGCAGATGCCATTTAAAGCTGTTGGCAGAGATGAAAAAACAGCAGATTGAAAGAGTTTTCTGGAAAAATTTCAGAGTCTAAACTGCCAATAACTGGTTCAATTATTGGATTTAGGGAGTTTTAGCGATCGCGCAGTTTTTTCTGCACCTTCTTAATCACGCTTTGCAACCGCAGGCGCGCTAATCGGCGGCGTGATAAGCCAGGGATATCCGCGGGATGTTGCTGGACGTGATCAAAAAAGTAATTGACTGAGATTAAGATTTCTCGCAGTCTGGAGATGACTTTGGCTTCCCGGTAAGCGTCAAAAAATTCGGCGTTCACAGACAGTTGTGAGGGCTGTTGTAGGGTCTTAAGAATGCGATCAACATCATAGGCGGTGGAATAAACGCCCACATTTTGGCAGTTAAATCCGGGGTCCAGATAGTCAGCCAGGGCACCATTGACACTCGAAAAAATCTGGCAGCCACAGGCCATTGCTTCCATCGGCGGCAAGCCAAAGCCCTCAGTGACGCGATATTGCGCCCAATATTCGGCAGTGTCGTAGAGATAAACTTTGCTGCGGTTAAACAGGCCCGCCAAGTCCTCAACAAAGTGATCTAACAGCATGACGTTGCACTGGGCCTGTAGCGCGGGCACTAGCTGTTGCAGCAGATATTCTGACGATTTACGCCCCTGCACTAACACATCAATATCCCGGGTCAGCCCTTGATTTGTATATTCGGGAGAGATGAGATTGGGCAAATAAAAGGTCGGCGAGCTGGGACACCATTGCCCCCAATAGCCCATCGTGTTGCGGCTCACCGTCATGATTGGCACCTGACTCGGTAGCCGAAAGCCGTACCCGGCGCTGTGGGCGTGGTAAAGCACGGCCTGCCCGCGGAGCCGCTGCACGAGCTGAGGCACATGGAAGCCCCAGCTCACTACAAAAATATGATCGGGGCTGGCCACCGACTGCAGCACATCATCGAGAAATAGCGTGTTGGGCTCTCGCTGCTGATAGGTCACCACCGTGGCCTCAGTCACTTGGCGGGCTAGTTCCAGCGTTTTCAGCTCAGCAAACAGGCCACCACAGGCAAATTTGCGGTCTGTCCCCGGTAGCAAGAAATAGAGCGATCGCACAGAGCTTCATCCTTGAGTCACGCCATCCCAGAATCTTAAGGCGAAATGGCGGTTAGGCGTTGACCCGGTGAGGCCAAGCAGCGGCTAACGGGTGGCTGCGGCAAAGGTCTCATCCGGCTTGCGCTGACGCAAACTCACCCGTGCCCCGGAGGGCATCTAAAAAGGCATAAACAGCCGGACTGAGCAAGGCATCTCTCAGCAAGGAGGCCCCGATCGGCCGCGACAGCACAAAGGGCAAGCGACAGACTCTGACCCCCTCGGGGACTGGCTTAGCCGCCAGCTCAGTCATTAAGGCAATCCCTAACCCCTGCTGCACCATGCCTGTCATCGAAGAATCGTGGCGAATGCGATAGGTCAGCTCTAGCTTGGGCTGTAAAGTGGCGAGGCGATCGCGTAGCCGCACAGAACAGCTGTCGTGACTGGAGGAAATCAACGGATAGGTATACAAGTCTTCGATGGTGAGCTGGGCATCGCGCAGACCAAACTGTGGCGGTAGCAGCGCAACATATTCGTCATCTAAGACATGAATGTTTTCAAATTCGTCGCCTTCCAGCATTTCGGCGAAGCAGAGATCGACCCGCCCCTGTCTCAGGGCTTGTCGCAGCTGATAAAGTTCATCCATCTCAATAATTGAGATCTGCACCGACCCGTGAATCTGGTGCAGCCGGGCGATCGTCTCTGGCAACAGATGGGTCGCAATACTACGAAACGTACCGATGCGAACGGTACCCCCTTTGAGACCGCGCTCGTTCTCAGCAGCGCTCATCATGTTCTCTAGCAGCCCTTGAATCTTTTGGGCATCGTGCAGAATCCGCTCACCAACTGGCGTTAGTTGAGCCCCCCGATGCCCGCGATGAAACACCATCACGCCCAACTCATCCTCTAGGGTGGCGATCGCATGGCTAACGGTCGATTGAGTCAAATCCATCTGCAGGGCAGCCTCACTAAAATTGCCATATTCAGCCACCGCTAAGAGTGCTCTCAACTGAGACAATTTAAGCTTCCAAGGATTCATGATGAAAATGACCAGGGAGGAATAGCCAACAGGCTATCTTATTCATCCCGACAATACGTATCGATTTTATGCATAGATGTCATGCACAGTGTGTGTGGGTGTTTTGAAGAGGGCTCGTTAGAGTGGTCTCAAAGGCGGATAAGTCATAGTCACTTCAGATAGACGACCGCCATCACGACACAGGAGAGTGTTATGAACAGCTACACACAACCGTCCAATCGACTGGATCAGCGCCACACGTCTTTCGCCTCACTCATCCACCCCGCCAACTACACGACGGCGTATCATCCCAACAGCTTGGGCCACCTGTTCCGCCATCTGGCCGAACAGACCGTGAATTGGCTCACCGCCGGTGCCATGCCCCGCATTTCGCGAACCACTAAAAACGGGGCTGAAGTTTGGCGCGTCTATGACCCCACGTCGAATCAGACCCTGCATTTTGCCCAAGAAAATGCCCTGAGAGTTTGGATGGAAGAGCGCTATAACCACTAAGCGGGCTTTCTCCAAATGATTAATCGAATAGCGCCTGTCAGTCGGCCTGAGGTTAGTGCCCTCACGCGGCTGACCCCTCTCACCCCACAGCGGTAGGATACTCACATCCGGCCGCTGTGGTTCTTTAAACGGGTTTATACCAATTCTCTGAAACTGGGCTACAGATCTTCCTTATTCCCTACGGGAAGGCTACGCCAACGACTCCGCTCAAGGAACGTCGGCTGAGCGGAGTCGTTCGCATCGCGTCTCCCCGAGGGAGAAAGCCGACTTGTCTGTGTAGCTGTAATTCGTAGAACTAGTATTAGCTGGCCCGCACTAGTAGACTGCGGCGTGATTTCCCCAACCATTTGCCGATGCTTAGGGAGCTATGGGGGCAAGGGGGCCAGAGAAACCGGGAGGGGTGTCTTACTTCCGCCGTGGAGCACTAGTGATTCTAGTGTTCGGTGTTGGCTACCCGCTGGCGTGAGCAATAACCAGCCGCCAGCCACAGAGGTTATGAATCTTCTTCAAAGCTGCTCGGTTCCGCCAGTTGTTGCTGAATGCGAGCGATCGCCTGCTCCAAAACCTCTGAATCGGCCACCCAGCGATACTTTGTCAGGTCAAGTTTGCCCTTGGCATCAAATTCGATGCCTTCATCCGCTAGCAGTGACTGCTGCAAATAGTCATTGCCGTTGCGGTGTACCGAGTGCGAGACCTCGCCCTTGGCATTGACGACCCGATGCCAAGGAATCTCATCGCCATCTGTGACGCGATAGAGGGCGTAGCCGACGACGCGAGGTTTACCAATCAGGCCAGCGAGTTCTGCCACCTGCCCATAGGTGGCGACCTGGCCATAGGGAATGTGGCGCACAACGGCGTAAATCAAGTCATAGGTATTGGCCACAGTCGTTCCTGACTCCTTCTGAGGACACCCGTTTAACCCGATCGACGCTGGCTTCAGAACACAAATTCGGGGCTGAAACTGCTGTAGCACAGACGTTAGATCGCTAACTGCTGGCAGCCGCTGGTCAACTGCGCAAAGCCACTTGAAACTGCTTTTCGAGCGCAGCCCTGACTTTCTGGTGTACGGGTTCGACGTCTTCGTCAGTTAGGGTGCGATCGAGGGCGCGATAGACCAGGCGAAAGGCGAGACTCCGCTGTCCTGCGGGGACTGATTCCCCCTGATATTCGTCAAACAGAGTCACCGTATTGAGCAGTTTGCCACCGGCTTTGGTCATGACTTTGGCTAAGTCAGCCACGGCAACGGTCACGGGCGCATAAAACGCAATATCGCGATCGCTGGCCGGGAAGGTCGAATAGGGGCTGAATTTCACTGCCTTGCGCTGTCCGGTCGCCAAGCAGGTCATCAGCACCGACCAGTTCAACTGAAACACATAGACTTCATCGGGCAAGTCTTGCGCTTGCCGCAGTTGGGGGTGCAGTTGCCCAAAAGTGCCCAGGCGCAAGCGACCGCGCACCCACAGAGACGCAGTGCGCCCCGGATGCAGGCGCTCATCGGCGCTATCTGAGCGATAATCGACGCTTAAGCCGAGTCGTTGAAAGACCGATTCCAGCACGCCCTTGGCAGCAAACCAAGACAACGGCTCAGGGCGATCGCTACTGACCCATTTGCCCTGCCGCACATCACCGCCAAGAATGCCCCCCACCACTTCAACTTCCTGGGGCTGCTCGCCGTCAAGCCAAAAGATGCGGCCGATTTCAAAGCCGTTGAGGGGGCCGTTGCCCTGCTCCAGATTGAATTTAAAGGCTTCAACTAAGCCATCAATCAGGTTGGTGCGCAGGGCCGAGTATTCCGTAAAGAGCGGATTGGCCAACACCACCTGCTGGTCTGACTCAGTTTTGGTCAGCGAGTAGTGAATCAGTTCCGTCAGCCCAGCGCCGCGCAGGGTCTGCCGCAGCTTTTGCGACAGGGCGGCCGCCGGTGACAACACGCCCCCCACGGCCGCCTGAGGCAGGGTGTTGGCAAAGTGGTCGTAGCCATAAATGCGGGCGACCTCTTCAATGAGGTCGATTTCTCGTTCTAAATCGCGATAGCGAAATGCGGGTACAGTGACGTTCCAGACGCCGGATGCAGGGCCAGGTTCGACCGTGCAGCCGAGCGTTTCGAGCACGGCCTGAACTTGGTCAGCTGGAATCGGCGCAGGTGCCGGCGTATCTAGATTCACCACGGGGCCTAAAACCGCATGCACTCTTGCCAGCCGGAGGGGTAGCGTGCGCGTGGGGGTGATCTCGCCGACGGGGGTGCGGCCCGTCACTTGGGATACGACTTGAGCCTGCGCTAACGTTTGCATCAGGTGGATAGCGCGATCGCAGGCCAGACTAAGTTCGGCCGGGTTGATGCCCCGCTCGTAGCGAGCCGAGGCTTCCGTACGCAGCCCCTGACTGCGGGCCGACTTGCGAATGGCGGCAGAGTCAAAATAGGCCGCCTCGAGCATGACGGCCACAGTGCCCGCAAAGACTTCCGTTGTTTCGCCCCCCATCACGCCAGCCAGCGCCACCGGCTGGTCATTGGCCGTGATCACCAAGGACTCTGGCTTCAGCGATCGCGGCTGACTATCGAGCGTGGTCAAGGTTTCGCTGGGCTGACCGTAGCGCACGCCGAGGGCATAGTCATGACTGCCCGTGACTGCTGCTAGGCGATCGCGATCGAAGGCATGCAGCGGTTGTCCCCACTCCAGCAGCACGTAGTTAGTGATATCCACAATGTTGTTGATGGGGCGAGTCCCGGCCGCCTGCAACCGCTGCTGCAGCCAGGTGGGCGACGGCCCAATCTGCACCTGCTCTAAGACCGTCGCGATATAAATCGGGCAGGCCTTCTCATCACTGAGAGCAACTGTCACCGTCGATGGGGTTTGCTGCGGCTGCGGGCGTGGGGCCGTGGGTAGTTTGAGCTGAGCCCCGGTAATGGCCGCCACTTCGCGGGCGATCCCCACCAGGCTGAGCGCATCGGCCCGATTCGCCGTTGACGTCACGTCGAGCACCACATCATCTAAGCCCAACGGTGGGCGCGCGTCGGCCCCCACCGTCAGCTCGGTCGAATCAAAGATGTGGATACCCTCCGAGTCTTTGGTGAGTCCCAACTCGGCCAGCGAACAGATCATGCCTGCTGACAGGACGCCTCGAACTTCTCTGGGCTTGATTTTTAAGTCTGGAATGGGCAAATAGGTGCCAACCTGAGCCACCGGGACGTAGCTATCGGCCCGCACGTTAGCCGCGCCACAGACAATGCGGGAGGGCTCTGCGGCGCCAATATCGACTGTGCAGAGGCTGAGCTTGTCGGAATTGGGGTGGGATTGGCGGTCAGTCACATAGCCGACCACGACGCCATCCGCCCAGGTCGTTCGATCTTCAATATCTTCGACCTCGAACCCTGCCATCGTCAGGGCATCGGCCAGCGCCGCTGGCGAGAGGGTGATCGAAACCAGGTCTTGTAGCCAATTCAGAGAAATCCGCATCGCTTCTTTTACGTATCGTTCAACAGCCAGCCAACCACAGTCAGGGGCGCGATCGCGCCTTTCGTTAGTCTACTGCAGCGATCGGCGCAAGCTGAGCGCGCCGCCAAAAGAATCCGACGACTGGCTACCCTTAATTGGGCTGATGTACGGGCACAGACGGACCGACTAGCCAGCCGTTATGATGAATATGAAACCGGGTGCCATGTCTTACTGGAGAGCGGTCAATCGAGTGCCACTGCTCCACGCCTAGCCTGATTGCCACTAATGTGAAGTTATTCTCAGCGTGTTGTCGTTGAATTCACTAGTATTGATTGTTCTTTTCGTCTCAGTAATTACTCGATTTTTTCTACGTAGAGGAAACTTTCAATCAATCCACCGGTGAACTTCACCAGAAAGTCAAATAAGGCATCAAACCCCTATGGGAAGCTGGGAATAATTAAGGTAGTGTGACACTAATCACATTAGCTTTCATGATGAAGCAGCCTATAGAACGGACAAGCGGTTATGTAAGCTGCAGGGAGTTACCGGTGAATGGTCTTCTAACGCTAGGGCTGATCCCTACACCGATGGCTTCTAGTTGTGTTGCGCCGGCAAAAATCGCACCTCGGGCCGCATGAGTTACTGCACTAATTTGGATTGCCCAAAACCGAAGAACCCGCCCCGCGTCACCCACTGTCAAGCCTGCGGGTCTGCTTTACGGCTGCGCGATCGCTATCGAGCCCTGCGAGCATTGGGCCGAGGCGGGTTTGGTGCCACCTTTTTAGCGCGCGATGAATCGTTGCCAGGGCATCCTTTGTGTGTCATCAAGCAGTTGCGGCCCTCGGCCGACGCGCAACATATTCTCGATATGGCTCGCGATCTGTTTCAGCGAGAAGCCAAGATTCTGGGGAAAATTGGGAATCATCCCCAGCTGCCTCGGCTGCTTGATTATTTTGAAACTAACCAAGAGTTTTTTCTCGTCCAAGAGTTTATTAACGGCAAAACGCTGCAGCAAGAGGTCAGACAGGGCGGCCCGTTTAGTGAAGCCGGGGTCCGGCAGTTTCTGAGTGAAGCCCTGCCGCTGATTCAATACGTTCACGATAGCGAGATCATTCACCGTGACATCAAGCCCGCTAACCTGATTCGTCGAGATGAAGATAAAAAGCTGGTCTTAATCGACTTTGGTGCGGTTAAGGACAAGGTGGCCCCGGTGCAAGAATCCTCCGACCAAACGGCGCTGACGGCCTATGCGATCGGCACGCCGGGGTATGCGCCGCCGGAGCAGATGGCCATGCGACCGGTGTATGCCAGCGACCTGTATGCGATGGGGGTTACCTGCATCTATTTATTGACTGGCAAGTCGCCCAAAGATTTAGACTACGACCCCACCACGGGGGAAATGATGTGGCGCAACCTCGTTCACGTGAGCGATCATTTTGCGGGGGTGTTGCAGAAAATGCTCGAAATTTCTGTGCGGCATCGCTATCAGACAGTAGAGTCCGTTTTGCGCGACTTAGATTTAGAGCCCTACATGGACAGTCTCGCGCAGAATATGGCTTTCCCCAATGCCAACAACAGTTCCGGTAACGGGGCGGGCGCCAACGGCAATTCTGCCTATCGCAATCTTCGAGAAGATCACCCGTCAACGCGCAAAGATTCCCCCTCCTCGCGCATGGCAGCGGCCATTCGGGCGCGGCGCGAGCGCGCAAATGCGCGGACTGGGGGCACCGGAGGTAAAGCCAAAGGGCCGAATCAGTTCAACATGACGAGTATGGCGCGGTCCAAGGGCGATCGCCTGAGCTCAGGCACCCGCTCTGGCAGCGACGGCAAGCTCAACAGCGATGGCGTTAAATCGGCCTACAGCAAGGGCCGGCGCGACTTTTCGCAACTGGTGCTGAATGCGATCGATTTACAAAAGCTATCTCTCACCGGCAGCAACTTTGCTGAGACGAAATTAAAGAAGGCTAACTTTCAGCACTCAGACTTAAGCGGCGCCAACTTTGGCCGCACAGACCTCACCCAGGCTTCTTTACGGGGGACTAATCTGGGCCGCACCTATTTGAGCAATGCCAACCTCAACGGGGCGGATTTGCGGGGGGCCAACCTGAATTACGCCACCCTCTCCAACGCGAATCTGAAAGATGCTAATCTCTGTGGCGCTGACCTGACCGGAGCGCGGGTCACCCCTGAGCAATTGACCCTAGCGCGCACCAATTGGGCCACCGTTTATCCCAATGGCAAACGCGGCCTCATGCGCTAGCGAGTCAACGATGCCCCCTGATGTCGTTGACTCCGATTAAGCCATCCAGCGCAGCTGTTGCGTCTTTACCGGAGACACAAATTCTCGCTGCTCCTGTTGCGATCGCTGATATTCGGCCTTCAATTGGTAATACCACCGAGCGAGCACATCAGAGTCTTTGATCAGTCGCAGAATGGGCTCATGTTTTAAGCCGACCTGTTGGTGGGCAACCACGTCTCGATCCTGCCCCAAAAATTCTGGAATCAGGTATCGCATCGCTGGTTTGAGCAAAAAGCCCCAGGGAATATTCCAATAAAACTCAAACGTCACATCAGTTTCGTCATCGCTGAGCGGCGTGACCGTGGTTAGGTTGACGGCTCGATATTTAGCGGTGGTGATTTCCTCCGTGCGCACCCCCGGCAGGTAAAAGATGATTTCGTTCTGGGGGACGCCACCAATCAGCCAATACCCGCGCCCCATCGTGTCGGGCATTTGGTGACGCCGCATCGTAAACCCATAGGGCGACGGATCAAACCACTTGATTTCAGGATTGAGTTGAGTGCCGCGCCACCACCAGCTGCGATGCACAAAGGGGGAATGGGCCGGATCCATCAAACCGACTACGGCATGGTCAATAAAGCAGGGAAACCGCATCCGATAGGTCATGGCGGGCTGCACATCATCGGCAAAACCGGGCACTCGCGGAATCTCGAGCGCGGGCGGCGGAGCCGCGGTGGTGGTGGACTCGGCCATATAAATCCACAGGTTGCCCTGCACTTCTTGCACCTGATAGTGCGGCACGTCGAAGCGGCTCAGCTCCATCTGCTGGTCGGCCATCAGCGAGGGAATTTCTAAACATTTGCCGGTTGGACCAAACCGCCAGCCGTGATAGCAACACTGCACATCAGCACCGTTGAAGGAGCCACAGCTGAGCGGCACCGCCCGGTGAGGACACAGATCTTTAATCGCAAAGGGCTCGCCCTGAGCGGTCCGGCCAAACAAAATCGGCTCGTTGAGCAGGGTCTTGGCGATCGTTTTGCCGGGCTTGAGTTCCCGGCTGGGCATGGCGTGATACCAAATATTGCGGAGAAAAAATTGATTATCGGCAGCAAACACCATGAATGCGGTCTCTTTTAGGAAAACAAATCGGCAATCCATAATTTATCAAACTCTTCGGAGTCGCACGGCATAACGTGGACACAACGTTGAGGCGGTAATTTGAGGCGACTGGGAGCGCGACATGCTGGCTGACCGCGATCGCGGTGATGTGCCCCCCCCTTATTGAAACTGGGCTACAGATCTTCCTTGCGACTCCGCTCAAGGAACGTCGGCTGAGCGGAGTCGTTTGCATCGCGTCTCCCCGAGGGAGAAAGCCGACTCGTATGTGTAGCTGTAATTCGTAGAATTGGTATTAGACAATCTCCCCTGGAAGTCGCGGGGCTGAATGACTGTTAGACCAGTGGCTGATTTCGCCGCCGCTCAATCAGCTCGATTGCTGGCTAGGTCGGAATTTGAGGGTTGAGCGGAGTCATAAGCCCTACGGGCAGGCAAGACCAACGCGTTAGCGTCTCTGCCAAGCAAAAACCTGTCGGCAAGAAATGGGACCTACTGAGAGCCATGAAGAAAAACTGACAAACTAGTGACTGTGACCATTTCGCTATGACTCCATAGGGGTGACCGGCATGACGGATGCGGTCACGGGAGCCTGTTTGCGCAAAAAGTCTTCGGCGCTAGTGGATAACGCGCTCGCCGGGACCATAACCGCAATTTTCAGCGTTGCTGATTTTGGGTGTGAGTTGAATCGCCAACCAGAGAAATGACACAAGTTGATGCACCATTAACCACGGAGAGCAGGCATCTTGCCCGCAGTCTCGAACACTGGACTCATCCTTCAGTTCAGCAATGCCCAATTTTCAATGACAACGATGGCCAAAACCGCAGCGATGGGTAAACGGATCTTAGTGTCAGGCCCCACCAAATCAGGCAAAAGTGAATGGGCAGAGCAGCTGGCCCGGCAGTCAGCGCAGCCGGTGACCTATGTGGCCACGGCACGTCAACAGGCTGAGGATGCTGACTGGCAAGCTCGTATTGCCACTCACCGTCAGCGGCGTTCGGCCCAGTGGCAAACACTAGAAGTGCCGGTCGATTTAGCCCTTACGCTAGGCCGGGCAGAGGCGACAGAATGCTGGCTGGTGGATTCTTTGGGCACGTGGGTCGCCAATGGTTTGGAGGCCGCTCACGACGACTGGCAGCCGCAGGTTGACGGGCTGCTGCAGGCGATCGCCCACTTTCGCGGCACCCTCATTCTGGTCGCAGAAGAAACGGGTTGGGGGGTGGTTCCCGCTTATCCGCTGGGCCGCACGTTTCGCGATCGCTTAGGAACGTTGACCCGCCAGGTCGGGGCCGTTGCCGACGTCACCTATCTCGTCGTCGCTGGCTTTGCCGTTGATCTCAGTCAACTTGGCGTTCCCGTTCTCAAAGCGGGTAAAGAGCCGCTCCGCTGATTATTACAACATCTTGCAAACCCTTGATAACAGACCATCTTTCTAGCTAACCGACTACGATCTAAATGAAGAACGCGTTGCATCAACCAGCCGGTCGTCAACTCTAGCTGGAAGGAAATCTATGGCCTCTGTTCAAAAAGTTCAGTCTTACCTAGCTTATTGGTTTCAGCTGGGCAAACCGGTCGTCTTCCAGCACAGCCAAACTCAGTGCTTGCCCAGCCCCATTTTTCACGGCTCGCAGCTGAGTGTGGCGTTCCACCACTGTTGGCAAACCATCCTGCAAAACTCAGCCGATAGCTTTCTGCGCGGTACCGATGAAAGCATCGCTGATCTATTGAGCGATGAGTGGGACATTGTTGATTGTGCGCGCTGCGTAATGCCGCTCCCCATGCTCGTTCACGGTGTCAAATCATCGCCTTGCCCCTGTGGGGACTTAGACTCTTGGCCCAACAGCGAAGTGCCGCAGCCCCGAGCCGGTGTTTGCAGCAGTCAACAGCTGGATGACATTCGTCAACGGTTGGGCGATCGCCTGCCCGACCGGCGGCACCAGAGTCCGGAGCTATCCGTTTAACCCGTCAGCTCGCTCAAATCGTCCCTACAGGACTACCAGCGCCGCCGGTTCACGACGGGTAATGGGATACGTGTCAAAATCACGCGCCATGACCGTGTTGGGAAAAATTGACCGCGCCTCAGCTAAGAGGTCTTTTAATTCAATCGCATTGCCCGGGGCATAGCGCGGGCTGAAGTGGGTCATGATGAGCTGGTTCGCTTGAGCCAGCAGGGCGGTTTGAGCCGCCATCGTCGAGGTTGAGTGCAGGCGTTGATAAGCCATCTCCGCATCTTGGTGAGCAAAGGTCGCCTCGTGAATCAGCACATCAACCTTCTGCGCCAGCTCGACCGCCCGTTCACAAAAAACCGTGTCGGTGCAATAGGCCAAACTGCGCCCCGGCAACGTGGGCCCACAGAGGTCTTTGCCGTTGATGCGCCGTCCGTCTGGCAGGGTCACCACCTCGCCATTCTTCAACTTGCCGTAAATTGGCCCCGGCGGAATGCCCAAGCCCTGAGCCCGTTTGACGTCGAAGCGTCCCGGACGATCCTTTTCGCTGACGCGATAGCCGTGGGCGGGCACTCGGTGCTCTAGCAAGGCGCAGGTCACCTCGAAGTCATCATCTTCATAAACTCGCCCCGGCTCGACCGTGTGAACTTTGATCGGAAACGAAAAGTGGGTTTGAGAGTAGCGACGGCAGGCTTGCAAATAATCATGCAGCTTAGGAGGGCCATAGATATCGACCTTTTGCTGGGGATTCCCGGCGAGGCCGCAGCTGGCCAACAGCCCCATCAGCCCAAAGATGTGGTCACCATGCATGTGGGTAATGAAAATGCGACGAATTTGGCTGGCCTTAAACTCGCTGCGCAAAAACTGATGCTGGGTGCCTTCACCACAGTCAAATAGCCAGATTTCTCCCCGCTGAGTCAGCCGCAAAGCCACGCTTGACACGTTGCGCGATCGCGTTGGCACACCAGAACTCGTTCCCAAAAAGGTGATCTCCAAGCTTGTCCCTTCCTTTGCTGAGTGTCCTGCCTCCATCTTGGCACGGTCTGCAGCGGTGATCGCCGTTGGCCCCCCGCACGGCCCTGACCCTCTCCGCACAAACCATGAACCGGAGCCGCGAGACATGCGAGCACGCCTCTGTAAATCTACGGGTATCCGTGACGACTCCTGATCAAACCTAACGGCTTTCTGCAATCTCTTAAGGGATTTTTAGAGGAGATGTCGCGATAGTTAAAAAAAATTATGAGCGATCGCCTAGCCAGACTGTTCCCTATTTGGTTTGTCCCCAATTTTTATTGAATTCACAATAATTTTCGGTGTAACGAAAGGGGGTAATGGCACTCGGAATCCCTGAGAATATGAAGCTACTTATCGTCGTCTGGGTGACAGGCAAGCCGGGGAAAGCCAATATAAATCGAGGATCTCAGCGTCAGATGACAGCGTCAGCATCAATCTTTAAAGTAGCCATCTCAGAAAATGGGGATGCCAAAGGCGGGAGCAAGCAGCTAATTTAAAGTCGAATAAGACAATGATGTTGATTCCGTGAATTTTCTATGAAGTAGCGATTAGTCTTTGATAAAGATGGTTTAAATATGAGGATAGTGTTGATCAATTCGATAGGTTAATGACGGGGGATATACTGAGGCCAAGTGAGTTATCCCAGTATGCGAGGTATTAGAAGCCGCTTCTGGTGCTACGTCAGGTCTTTTAGTCTGTCAGAGCCCCGAGCCACCAGATACGTCACAACTCGATTCTCGGCTATCAGCAACTCTCAACGGACTCAAGCGATCAATCATCGAAGATTTAGGCAGTGATTTGCCTGCGCTAACGCATCTACCCGATCTCGACTATCCACAGTTTCTAAAGATCAATGGCAACCATAACAGGCAGCGACAGATCTGATTTTCTCTCCGGCACAGACGGGGATGACATCTTTAATGATGGCAGCGGCAATGATGTCGTGTTTGGCGGTCCTGGAAACGATGTATTTAACGATGGGCCAGGCTTCGATACCTTTTACGGTGGCCCTGGAAACGATACCTTTCGGTTTTCAGAAGGGTTCAGTGCGCCTGCTGAGACTGACGATGGTGCGGCTAATGCGGACGATGTCGTCATCAATCCTATTGGGATTCCCGCAGGTATGTTTGGCGGCCCTGGTTTTGACACGATTGATGCGGGCGGGGCACTGCAGGGTCTTTCGTTTGCCGAAGCGGTCTTTTCCGGTTTTAGCATTGAAGAGTTAATCGGTTCTCCCTTTAAGGACGAGGTGGATGCGACGGGCACTGAAGCCGACCTCATCTTGCATGGCGGTGAGGGCCATGACGTCTTGATCGGCGGCCTGGGCGACGACGAGATTGACGGCGGTGCCGATGGCGATCTCTTAACTGGCGGCCCAGGCGCAGATGTATTTGTCATTAATGAGTTGACTGATTCGTCTTTAGATGACTTTGATGTCATCACAGACTTTAATCTTGCTGCAGTTATCGACGGGGCTGAGACCGATACCCCGGACTCTGCTCTCGATATCACCGCAGAGTCAGAATCGCCCGCCGATCTGTCGGCGGTAGAAGCAACCGTCGATATGATTGACGGCCCGTTTGCGATCGCCGCGGGGGCTGTTCAAGAAGTCGGAACGGTGGCAACCCTCAACCCAGAAAAGATTGAAGAGGTCTTGACTGAAGAAACGTTTGCCTCAGAGGGGGCGGCGACTTTCACCATCGAAGGGGTGTTGACTGAAGACCTATCGGCCTCAATGGGAGCGGCGGCTAAGCCAGAAGATCGCACGTTTTTAGCGCTAAATGATGAGGTGGCTGGTTTTCAGGCCGCTAATGATGCCGTGATTGAAATCACTGGCTATAGCGGTAGCCTCGCCAACCTGGTAATTATCTAAGGGCGTTGCCAATCATATAGAGTCTTTGAGCATCGGGGCTTGGGCAGTGCCAAAGCATCTGTCTAGCATCGCTGGGTGCTCTGCTACTGTCCATGCCTACGCCCTGTGGGCAGGCTTCGCCACAGCAAAGGAAGCTCTCCATAGATGGGCGCAAAGTTCTCCTTTATCGAGCTTGGAGGACTTCAGGGAAGCCAAAAGCGTTGCCCTAAACCCATCGCCTCGTAGGGCAGATGCCCCTGGCGATTTGCCTCGTTGGGCATGGCGCGATCGCATCATGCCCCTGGCTCACTAAAGCGAACAGGCGCGGGGGGGTGGACGGGGGAAAAGACGTAAACTTTTGCAGCGATCGCTAATCCACGGTAAGTCCATCGTCTTACAGTAGATTGGTCGGCTCCATTCTGCAGAAAGTTTGGTACAATCCCTCCATTGCCTGGTAAAAGGTGACTGATAGCAATGACAATGCTGCTGGCGAAAAAGTCTGACGAATCGAGCTTTTATTATTTTGCCTATGGGTCTTGCATGTGCCCGGTTGATCTGAAGCGATCGCTTGGCGAAAGCACGCACGCCTATGTCATCGGTCCAGCCACCCTGCCCGGGTATCGTTTGGGCTTTTTTCGTAAATCAGAGCGTCGCAACTGCGGCGTTTTAGACGTTGTCAGAGATACTCGTCATACGGTGGAGGGGGTGCTCTATCGGTTGCCCCAACGCCTGAGTGCGGCCCTTGATGAGCGCGAGATTGGCTATCACCATGAGTCGATTACCGTCAACTGCGCCGGCCGCGTCTACTCCAACATTCGCACTTACACCGTGCAGGAAAAGCTCAACCAAGAGATTGCCCCTAATGACTGGTATTTCAGCGTGGTGCTGCGCGGAGCCTATACCTGCGGGCTGCCAGAGCCCTACTGCTGGAAGTTGTTTGAGCACATGCATCAGCTGCAGCAAACCCAAGCCGATGGCCGACGGTTGCCGACGGTTCACGCCACAGCTGCTTAATGCCCGCTCATCATCGCACCGGATGTTGACCGTAGAAGGGTAATACCGTTTGCCAATCGGGGCGATCGCCCCCTAGCCACCGGGCCTGAGCCAGCGATAAAACGCCTGTGACGGTGGCAGCTTGTCCTCCTTCGGCCTGAATCAAATGATGCTGCGTCGGCCAGGTCGCCAATTTAGAGTCCCATTCAGTTTGGGCATACAGCGCTTCGGGCTGCACCACTTGCAAACTCGACTCTTGGTATTGATACACCGCGCCAAACATTTCCCCCCGCTGCGCGCGCAGGGCCACAGCGGTATGGGGTGGTTGGTCAGCCCTGGGAGGAGCGGCCTCTGGAACCAGGGTGGAAAAATGATGTTGGGCGATCGCGTCTAGGCTGGAGACCCCAAATAGGGGAATGGTCAATTGCTGGGCTAAAGTTCGCGCGACGACGACGCCAATGCGTGTGCCGGTGAAACCGCCAGGGCCTTTTGCTACGGCGATGTAAGCCAGATCAGACCAGGCATAGGGAGCCATAAACGTCTGTAGGCAAGTATGCAGATAGGCTGTCAAGTCGCGACCCAGTGGCCAGACCTGCGATTTCATCGCGCTGGTGCCCTCTGGGGCTAACTCAAGCAGTGCCAACCCCAGTTCAGGACTGCTGGTGTGAATCGCCAAGCCAATCATGCTTCAGTGCGTACAGCGCCATCGGGCATTACTGTTTGGTTGAGGGTCGCCCCTTCTAAAACAGCGCCCTCTAAGTCTGCATTCTGCAGCGTGGCCAAAGTCAGGTCAGCCCCACTCAAGTTGACGTTGAGTAAATTCGCGGCGGTCAGCGTCGCGGCGGTCAGATTAGCGCCCAACAAGTTGGCGTCCGCCAGATTGGCTGCATGAAAGTTCGCCTTGGTCAAGTTGGCCCGGTTGAGACGAGCCCCCTTCATATTCGTCTCTTGGAGTTGCGCTTCGCTTAAGTCCGCGTTCAACAGCCGCGCATCCGCCAGGTTAGCCCCGGATAAATCCGCTTTGACGAGCTTAGTCCGCTGTAGCTCCGCTCGCTTGAGGTTGGCATCGCTGAGATTAGCTGCCGTGAGGTCAGCCCGGCTCATCTCTACGCCAATTAAGCTGGCCTGACTGAGATTGCACTCACTTAAGTCGACGTTGGAGAGGTCAGAGCGATTGAGATTGACGCCTGACATCATCGCTTGGCTGAGAATCGTTTCAGCCAGGTCAGCCCCCAATAAATTAGCTCCGGTGAGGGTGGCTCCGGTTAAATTTGCCTTGTTGATGTCGGCTCCACTTAAATCAGCCCGAGAAAGATCAGCCTGAGATAAATCAGCCCCCGAGAGCGAAGCCCCAATAAAGTTGACGCGAGAAAGGTCGGCCCCGTTCAGATTGGCCCCGTTGAGCACAGCGTTGCTCAGGTTGGCGCGGCTCAAGTCGATCGCGGCCGTCTCGACCTCTTGACGCCACTGATTCCAGCTATCAATGCCTGCGCGGAGTTTCGCCAGCTGCTCCTCATTTGCCATCTTGCTGCCTACCTGTGTGTATCCGCTTGGGTCGATCTCTTAACGTCTCTAGGGATCTCCCTAGCCCCTTGACTGGACGGCGCTGTGGCGATGATTCGCGAACGCTGCTGTGTCCGTCTTTTCAGGGTTTATCATGACACAATTCTTACCTACGCAGAAAATCTTCTTAGGGTTGAAAGCCGGATGAGATTGCTGATTGATGTTGGCCAGGAGGGGGAGTCGGAGGGGGAGGGTAGAGAGTGGGGAGTCTGCTGTGAGCAGGGCAGAGTTTTATGGAATGGAGAGTGGAGGGTAGGGAGTAGAGGGTGAAGAGTTTGGAAGTCGGAGTGATGAAGTCGGAATTCGGAATGGGAAGTACGGAATTTGGAGTGGGGGAGTGGGAGCGCTGTTTTAACGACTGGGGGTTCCGAAAACACCAACACCCGTGTTTCCTTTATCCTCCACCTCCTGCCCTCCTGCCCTCCACCCTGTACTCTCCACCTCCTACCCTCTACTCCCCATCCTCTCCTGCGTTCAGGACTCGGAGCCGGGCAACAACCATTGCGCGAGCTGGCCAGAGGCCGTGATGCTAATTAGGCCGAAGCCAGATTGTGACGCCCCGGTTTGAGAGCACAGAGCGATCGCCGGCGTAGCGACGATCGCGGCGGCGCTTACCTTTGCTGACGGCGACGCGGGCTCGTCACTGCCTTGCCAGTGTTGCAAATGGCCATCTTGACTACCAGTGACGAGGTCGAGCTGGGTGGGGTGGGCCCATAGCGATCGCACCGGCAAATAGAAGCCCTGGGCCTGGGCGACCTGAGACTCGCGGCCCGTTTGAGGGCAGCGCCAGCGCACCGTGACATCCCAGCTAGCAGTGATCAGCGTTTGATCGTCCGCCTGCCAGGCTAAGGCGGTGATGGCCCCTGGCTGACGGCTGAGTTTTCGCAGCAGCCTCATGGTGGGCCACTGCCACAGAGCGACTTGTCCCTGGTCGTCGCCGCTGGCGAGCAGGGTGTCGCTGTGGTTCAGGGCAAGGCTGGTGATTTTGCTGGCATGGGCGGGCCCGATGGCGACGATCTGATGCGTCTGAGCATCCCAGCGGTAGAGGTGACCGTGGTTATCGGCGATGAGTAGCTGCTGCCCCTCGGCCACAAACATTAGCTGAGTGATGCCATGGGCGATCGCCCCGACTGACTTGCCTTGCCAGCTGTCGGCCTGCTCTTGCCAGCGCTCTAGCTGCCCCCGGGCCGTGCCCACGATGAAGGCACCATTATGGGGATGTGCCGCGATGGCCGTCGCCTGAGGCGATTGCAGCGACAGCGTGGGAAAGGACTCCCCAAGGGTACTCAGCGATCTCCCGACCACCGTCCCCGCTGCCGTGAGCAACAAGAGATGATCGGACTGGGGCAGCGACACCGCCGCCAATATTGGCATCGCCAGATCTACCGTTTGTTCAGCGATCCACTGACTAGCGCGGGAGTGTGCGTCGGCGGCAGGGACAGTGGCGGTAGGCGATAAGCCCACCTGCATCATGGCTGTCGCCACATCCGCTAGGCGATCGCGCAGGGTCGGCTGCACCATTGAGTCGAGGATTGCCGCCAGACTCGGTGACACATCGGGCACGATGCTGCGCCAGTGCCAGCCCCCCTGGCCACTATCAAACAGATCGAAGGGCTGCAGCCCCGTCAGCAAATGTAGGCACACCACCCCCAAGCTGTAGAGATCGCTCGCCACGGTAGCCTCACCGCGCAACTGCTCAGGCGCCGCATAGTCTGCGCTGCCGACCACGGTACCGGGTTGCGCTAGGCGGGTGGCGGTTAACGGTTTGATCGCTCCCAAATCAACTAGCCACCAATGGGGCTGATCGAGCGGACGGCGAAAGTTAGTGGGTTTGATATCGCGATGAATGATGCGATTTTGGTGCAAGTGATGCAGGATGGGCAGCACATCCCGCAAAAAAGCCCAAACTTCGTCGCTGTCAAACGGCCCCAATTTTTCCTGCCGGATCTGATCCAGGTGCGGCCCAGTCAGAAATTGCTGCACGAGAAACTGATGGCGATCGCGCTCAAAATAGGCCACCACATCGGGAATCTGAGGATGCTGGCTGGCGGTGGCTAAATGCCCGACATCGCGCCGCCAGCGTTCGGCAGCGGCTGCGTGCTCTAGTCGCGTTTCACCATAGGGCGTGAACTGTTTGATCAAACATTGCGGTTGCACCAGCGTGGTGCGATCACGGCCCACAAACGTGCGGCTGTTTTGCCCAACCTTGAGCGCCGAGACGGCTTCATAGCGATCGCCCAGGCGCAGCGGCCAGCCGCAGCGCTGACAAAAGCGATGCTCGCTGGGATTTTTGGGCTGGCCGCAGTCAGGATTTAAACAGTGGCTCATCGGAACCGCAGCCGTACAACAACCGGCAGATGGTCAGAGGCCTGCGCGGCGGCAGTGAGCACCCGCACATCCAGCACTTCTAAACTATCGGGAGTGTAAAAAACGTAGTCCAGCTTGTATTGCGGTTCGTCAGAGGGAAAGGTCAGTTGCTCCGGCTGCGCCAGCAGATCGGGCGGCACCGCTCCCGCCATCGTTGATGATTCCAACATCGTGGCAATCGAGCGCGGCTCGCCTTCTGCTTCACGATTGACGGCGCTATTAAAGTCACCCAGCAGCAAGACCGGCTGCTGTTGCCCATAGGTTGCGGCCAGCTGCAGCACAAACTCCGTTTGCCGCCGGCGCGTGGGGGCGTCAAAGGCTTCGAGGTGCAGGTTGATGATCACCAGCGATCGCTCACCGATTTGCACCGTTGCCACCTGAGCCAGCCGATCTAAATACAGCGCGTTGTAATAAAACGGGTTGCCTGGCACGCGATCAAGCACCAGCCGCTCGTGAGTCGTCAGGGAAAACTGACTTAAAATCGCCTGCCCCGACAAAATTTCACCAAAGTGAGCGGTCGGCGGCCAGTAGGGAAAGGGCACATACCGCTTATCCCAATTAACGGCGATTGCCTGTTGGGGATAGGCTAGGGCATGCGCTAGCGCCTCTACCTGATTGACGCGAAACGAGCGCCGCGCATTCAAATCAATTTCCTGCAGGGCCAAGATGTCGGGGTTAACGGTCTGCAGCGCCGCGATCGCGGTTGCGAGATTTTGACGATACAGCGACTCGTCGCGAGCCACGGCTTGGTTGTTGGTCAACCCCGACAGATAACCGATGTTGTAGGCCACCACCGTAAACTCATCGGCTGTCGCCTGCGTCGTCAGGCCCTCAGTGGTTTTGATCTGGGCTAGCTCTGACTCCGCGAGTCGTCCCGAACTGGCCCATAAAAAGAACAGGCCAACGGCCACCAGGCCGCCGCCGAGCACCACTAAAAGTCCAGTCATGGCAATTGTTAGAGGCTTTGAGAATGTAGTCACAATATCCTTGCGTGGAATGACTTGGCCACTCACAATGAGGAGCAGTCAGTCGGTGATCGGGCTGGCCAATCCGCTGGTGACACCGAGGAAAGGTCATACCCATGCCCAATGTTCGGCCTCCCCATACCATCTTGGCAACGCCGGGGAGCAGGATGGGCAAGGGGGCCAGATTTATCGTCTGGTTGCAGGGTCTCGGTATAATCCCCTCTGCCATCGCAGCGGTCTGGCTCGCAGTCTTGTTCTGATCGGACAAGCGACTGCGATCGCGTGGCGCTATTCTGACATCTTCTTTTGTACGTCACTTTATGTTGATCAAGAACCTTATCTTTTACGGGCTGCTGATCTTTGTGCCCATTTCGATCGCCGCTGAATATCTGGGCTGGGGTGAGCTGATTGTTTTTATCACGGCTGGGCTGGCCATCATTCCCCTCGCCGGGTGGATGGGGCAGGCGACAGAGGAGATTGCGGTAGTGTTAGGGCCGTCTTGGGGCGGCTTGCTAAACGCGACCTTTGGCAACGCCACCGAACTGATTATTGCCCTCATCGCCCTCAACGAAGGCCTAGTGAACGTGGTGAAATCGAGCATTGTCGGGTCGATTATCAGCAATTTGCTGTTGGTATTGGGGTTCTCGATGCTGCTGGGCGGTATTAAATATAAGGAGCAAAACTTTCAGCCCGTGATGGCTCGGGTGAATGCTTCAGCAATGAATCTGGCCGTTGTGGCCATTTTGCTACCAACTGCCGTCGGCTTTGCCCCTGACACGAGCGTGGCGGCAGGCACCTTACAACATCTGTCAGATGCCGTGGCGATCGTGCTGATCGGCGTTTACGGCCTGACGCTGCTATTTTCGATGAAAACTCACACCTACCTCTACGACGCTGGCACCGCTGATTTTGCCGACAGCGATGAGGCGATCGCGATCGCCGCTACCCCGAACGACAGTCCACCAGCGGCTGAATCGGTCGAAGCCGCTCACCCGCCTAACCTCAAGCTGTGGGTAGCGGTGCTAGTGGGCGCGACCCTCATCGTCGCTGCCGAATCAGAGCTGCTGGTGAATGCCCTGGAACCCGCCACCGAACAACTGGGACTGTCACCGCTCTTTACCGGGGTGATTTTGCTGCCCATCATTGGTAATGCCGCCGAACATGCCACCGCCGTTACCGTCGCGATGAAAAATAAAATGGAGCTTTCTGTCTCGGTGGCGGTGGGCTCAAGTCTGCAAATCGCTCTGTTTGTCGCGCCGATTTTGGTGCTGGCAGGCTGGTTGCTCGACAAACCGATGGATCTCAACTTTGACGAGCTGGAACTTGTGGCTGTAGCCGTGGCTGTGCTCATCACCAACTCGATCAGCTCCGACGGTCGTTCTAACTGGCTCGAAGGCACCTTGCTCCTCGCGACCTACGCTATCTTGGGCCTCGCGTTTTACTTTCGTCCCGTGCTGGGGTAACGCCATCACGAGCCGCGATCGCCCACCCCCCTCTTCACCCATCCTCAGCCTTTACCCTTCCCACACCCCAAACTCCGCATTCCGAACCCCGAACTCCGCATTCCACCTCTACTTCCCTCCACCCCCTACCCTCCATGCCTCCCCTTGCCATCACCGTCAAACTCTTCGCCGCCTACCAAGAAGCCTACGGCGTGCCTGAGCTGACCCTGCAATTGCCCGAGGGCGCGACGGTCGCTGCTGTGCGTGATCGCCTCTTGGCCGAACATCCAGAACTAGAGCGCTGGCGCGATGTCACCCGCTTTGGCGTCAACCTGCAGTTTGTGGCCGCCGATACGCCGCTGCAATCAGGTGACGAAGTGGTGTTGATCCCCCCCGTCAGCGGCGGCTGAGACGTTCCTTTACGGGCTATCAATTCCGGAGTTGAGGAGTTGAGGGTCGCCGGTAAAGGGAGAATAGGCCTACGCCGATTTTCGGAGCATGGGATTACTCCGAATTCAGCCATGGGCAAGGGTTTCAGCAGCGTTCAATGGTGTCGCCACGGTGAGGATGACGCTGAGCCAACAGCGGATTGGTAAGAAGCCTTAACGATCTAGACGCTGCCGTTTTTGCATAGTACGATTGTCCTACAAGACGTTATTGGAGGGCAACCTCATGGCTCTTAAGGACCAAATAGGCAGTTTTTGCTGGTGGAGTTTGATGACCAAAGATGTTGAGCAGGCCACGGCCTTTTATCAGCAGCTCTTTGGTTGGAAGCTAGATAAGATGGACATCCCTGGGCATGAACCATCGGACTTTTACGCCACAGACAGCGGCGGTTTTGCTCATCCGGTGCCATTAGAGGCGGATTTTCCTGGCCCTAGTCACTGGATGACTTATGTGGTCGTCGAGGATGTCGATAAAGCCTGCGATCGCGCTAAGGAATTAGGGGGTAGCGTCTGCGTCCCTGCCTTTGACATTCCCTCGGTGGGTCGCACTGCGGTCATCGGTGACCCCGCCGGAGCGACCTTCCATCTATTCACGCCGGCCCAAGATGAGGAGGCCATGAATATGATCGGTAATGGCCTCGGTGAAATCTGTTGGATGGAGCTGATGGTCGATGATCCAGCCCCTCTGCTGCCGTTCTATTCGGAGCTGTTGGGCTGGCAGTTTGCCGCCCCCATGGCGATGAATGGCACAGAATATATCAGTTTTAAAAGCAACGGTGTGCAGGTCGGCGGTTTGCTCAAGCGTCCCCCCGATGTGCCTCAGATGCCACCCCACTGGCTGACCTATTTTGCGGTGCCGTCAGCGGGCGAGTGGGCTGATAAGGCTGAGGCGCTCGGCGGCAAAATTGTGGTGCCCAAAACCGCCATTCCAGAGACGGGATTCTTCGCCATGATTGAAGATCCTACCGGGGCTCACTCGTACCTCTTTGAGATGACTGCCCCGTAAAGGCGCGGCGCTCAAATTACAGCTGAGAACAGCCACATTTTCAGGGGGGGGTGCACTGCCACCCCTGCTCCCTTACCCGGCAATGGCCTTGGTCAAGGTCTCGGCTTCCAAACGATGCCCGATGAAGACCAGGCGAGTGGCTCGCGGTTCTGTCGCTCGCCAGGGGCGGTCATAAAATTTGTCAAACCGCTGCCCCACTCCTTGCAACACCAGTCGCATCGCCTTGTTCGGCACTGCGACAAAGCCCTTAATGCGATAGATGGTCTGCGCTTGCACCAGTGCTTGTAGGCGATCAATCAACAGTTCTGGCGCAAACTCTTGGGTCAGCTCTAAGCAGACTGAGTTGATGTCGTCATCGTGCTCATGCTCGGCCTCGTGGTCATGATGACTATGGCGATTGTCGAGGTCGTCTTCGACTGCTGCGTTAAACCCCAGCAGCACATCGGGATTGACTTCCCCTTGGTGGCACGGCAGCACCTTGACGCCTGTCGGCGCCTGATTGGCTAACCACTGCTGCACGCGATCGCGCTCCTTACGATCAATCACGTCGGTTTTGGTCAGTAGCACCATGTCAGCACAGGCGAGCTGATCTTCAAACAGTTCTTCGATCGGGGTTTCATGCTCTAGGCTATCGTCGGCCAGGCGCTGGGCGGTCAAGGCGGCCAGGTCACCGACCACTTGTCCTTGCACCAGCGCTTCGCCATCAACCACGGTAACGATGCCATCGACCGTAGCCCCCGTGCGAATTTCGGGCCAGCGAAAGGCCTGCACCAGCGGTTTGGGCAGGGCTAAGCCCGACGTTTCAATCACGATGCAGTCAATATCTTCGCGGCGCTGGAGCAAAGCCTGCATCGTGGGCAAAAATTCCTCCTGTACTGTACAGCAGAGGCAACCGTTGGCCAGTTCGACGATGTTGGTATCGATAGCGCTCTCCGCTGCCTCGTCATCGCAGACCTGACAAGACTTCAGCAGCTCGCCATCAATGCCGACTTCGCCAAATTCATTAACTAAAACAGCCACCCGCCGGCCCTGACGATTTTGTAGCAGATGACGCACGAGGGTCGTCTTGCCAGACCCTAAAAAGCCCGTAATCACCGTCACCGGAATTTTATGCACGGTAAGAAAGTCTCCAAAATGAGGGGATCATGAATTAAACGCAGCAATTAAGCCTGGACGGAGAGTGGCGGCAAAACAAAGGCCGTGGCTTGACGAATGGCGGCAGCGCGATCGCGATAGGGCACCCGGCCATCGTGACTGTCGCTGTACTGCGCACAAAACTCCGCCACGGTGGCGGCATCTTCAGCGGCAGCCACCCCGCTGAGAATGTAGGTAAGCTTGCCCGGGGCCGCTACCGAAACGTTGCAGGGCTGGCTGCACGCGGCCATACAGCGCAGGGGCTCCAGCTGCACGACACTCGACAGATTGCGGGCTGCGAGTTGGGTGCGTAACTGAGCGATCAGATGTTCGCCGCCAGAGACCCCCTGCCGCGATTTTTCGGTTGGGGAGAAACGACAGAGAGCACAGACAAAAAGCGTGGTTTGATTCATAGCTAATTTCGCGGCTGATTTTGATTGGGCAAATGATGGGGCCAGCCTGAAGAGCGGCCAGCGCTAGCCGCTCAGAGACCGGCCAAAGAGCGGTGAAACAGTCTAGGGCAGGCAGTTGGTTCGCCAAATCCACAGTTAAAAGCGGGGGCGATCGACCCCTAGATCAATCCTCTAGGTGCTATGGACGGCCGATTGCGGGGCTCGCCGAGAGGGCACCGCGATCGGGTTATTACGGTTGTGGGCAGCACATCCCAACCCACGACAGTAGCGTCAGCCCGCAGCCGCTGGGATTCCTGCGGGGGCGGCGCATCCGTGGTGATGGTGATGGCAAAAGCCTTGGCCATGGGGCATGAGCGGGCCTTGTTCTCAGGCGAGCCACTGCTCGTATCCTAAGGCGGCGACCAGACATTCCCTAGGGGATGATCGGCCTGGCCGACCAAAACCCGCCGTCCCAGAATTTTCTGGCGTTAGGGTGAAAGCACGGTGCCATTAGGTGAGGTGCCAGCCCCTAACCAGGTGACAAGATGATTCTGGTGGCGATTCCAGTAGCGTTCTCAAACATAAAGTGGCTTTGAATCGGCGTGGTGATGGGCCAATCCCAACCTTAGAAATGATGCAGTGATTCATCCGTACCTCGCAGACGAATAAAGGACAGTGGTGGATTGGCGGGCATTCTGACTGGGAGGTATCACCTCCTTCACAGTTGCGGGACAGCGGCAGATTTTCACTGCTCTTTCCCCGTTTCCTCTAGTGGCTGATCTCCACTAGAACCAATACCGTCACCAAACGCTATCACAAAGCGTTGTGCTCAGACATACTTTGTTTACTCAATTCAATGTTGCTTACAGCGGGTTTAAACGCACAAAAAACAGGTTTGAACAGAATGTTCAAACCTGTTTTCACAACTTATTAAGCTGTCAGGATAAATCCTGATTTAATGACAGCTTTCTAAATGGCAGTCATTTAAGACTTAGTAGTTGCGAGAAAAGCTGTTGCTTCTCTTTTCACGAGGCTTAGCCTTGTTAACTTTCATGTCACGGCCCATCCACTCAGCGCCGTCCAGCGCTTCGATGGCAGCCTCTTCTTCTGACTCTTTATCCAGCTCGACAAAACCGAAGCCGCGCACACGACCGGTCTCCCGGTCGGTAGGAAGCTGAACGCGCTTCACCGAACCGTACTTAGCAAAAACAGAAGAAAGATCTTCTTCTGTAACGTCATAGGACAAGTTGCCTACGTAAATTGACATAAATTGTCTCCAAAATTTAGGAAGTGTTGAGAGAGAAATTTCGGAGAGAAGTTTGCCAATGAAAAAACGCGAAAACCCGTTAGTACTTCGAACAAATGCTGCAACCGATATCTGAACAATCTCACAAAAATTCTAGCACCCGAAATCGCTTTTGGCGTGGTGCTTACATATTTAATTCGCCTATGAGTTGCAGAATGATTCGCAATAAGCATATCGTCGCTGCTCCGGTTCTCGGCGATCGCCTGAGCCACCGGCCCAATTCACCTGGTCAAGGCCTTTTGCGGTAGCCGCTCGCAACCTCACCGCGTTCTTTCTAGACCGCGAATCCATTGGTTGTCCCGGTCATGGTGGGACAAGGTGATGCGGCTGCGACGGGCGATCGCTGGCAGACGTTGAGCTTACACGCCACCGTCTGGAACCGTTGGCAGACCGCCATCTCTAACAGACGTCAGCCAGCAGAAGCAGACACCAAAGTTTGAGGCTGCTTCTGCTGCCGTTGGCTGAGGACACCTCGCAGCACTCTGGGACTGCGCGGAGCAGCCAAGGGGGTGCCGCAGGCTGGTCTTAACCGGATTGGCGATTGCCATCACGGTGACCCCGAGGCGATCACGAAGTCGAGTGAAAACTGTTACAACTTTTTATGTCTTGGGCTGGTCTGGGTAAATTTGATTGCTAAGTGTAGAAGTATCGTCTGCTGGAGCCTCAGTCTAGTGAGCTTATTGCGTGATTGGAAACGGGTCGCTGTTTACTGTGTGGGAATCATTTTTTCTTTGGTCGGCATTAAGAGTGTGAGCGCTCATACCGAGCAATTTTCGGATACATCAGAAACTCCCTCGGTGACGACTGCGGCGGCGGTCGCTCAGGCCGAGCCGCCCGTTTGTCAGTATGACTGGCAAGAGCCTCAAGCCTATGCCCGGATCATCACTCAGGAAGATCCGCTCCGCATCCGCGCTACCCCGGGGGGACGGATTATCGGCGCGGTGCCCAAAGGGTGGGCAGTGGTCATATTAGAGGTCAACAATACGGGCGACTGGACGAAGATTACGAGCCATTTTGGCGACCCTGGGGAGTTTGGCTTTGGCTCTGCCCCGAGTTTTCGAGAGGGCTGGGTCGCCAGTCGTTATCTGGCCGCGCTGGGTGATTTTTGTGAAAAACCGTCGTTAGACATGGCCGCCGTGCAGCTCATGACAGGCCCTGACGCCCAGCAATATACCGTCCAGGAAGACTGGCTGCAGATGGGCGATCGCATTGCCCAAACGCCTCGCCAGTCGTGACGCGACCGGCGGCTCCACACGGGTTGCCGACTCGATTGGCGGCGGTGCTGCAGGCAGCCCTGCAGGCCCCCGGCAATCAGGCCCGCTTTCGGGCGGCGGGCCTGATGCAGCCCCGCCGCTTTGGGCTTGAACGTCCGACCCTGGTTTCCAACTGGCAGGCGCAGTTCGCCCAACTCCCCCCGCTAGAGAAAGCCGCCGTGAGGCAAGCTCCTGGGCAGTATCTCGCTGGGGTTGCAGATATCATCTATCGCGGTTCGACCAGCGGTAGTCGCAGTCGGTCGTATACCTTTTTTGCTAACAGAGCTTGGAATGAGCAACGCTTGCGATCGCGCCAAGACTTCCTGAATTGGTGGGGTATCGATCCAGCGGTGCCGATCGTGAACCTAGCGAGCCGCCTCATGCCGGGCCGAGAGGCCGATTGGGCGATCGTAGGGCCGGTGAATTTAGAGTTTATCGAGTCGCTACGGGCGCACTTGGCAAATCGCCCTTGGGTGGGGCGGGGCTATCCGAGTCGCCTCTGTGAAATTGCCAGCCTGCTGCCGCCGTCGTTGCCCGGCGTCAAAGCGGTTATTTGCACCGGAGAACTGTTGTTTCCGCATCAGCGTGAGCTGCTGGAGCAGCGGTTTCAAGCACCGGTCATTAATGAATATGGCTGTCACGAGGCGGCGGTGCGCGGCTTTACCTGCCCTGAGTTTGGGCGGATACATTTAGACGAGCAGTCTTGTTTTTTGGAAATTGTTGACGGCGCTCTGGTCACCACTGACCTGTGGAATGAAACGATGCCGCTGGTGCGTTACCAATGTGGCGATCGCGTTCATTGCCATGAAACGCCCTGTCCCTGCGGTCGGCCCGGCTTGACGGTACAGGTTTTGGGGCGCAGCGAAGATCGGATTGACACGCGTCAGGGGCTCAAAATGCCGGGAGAATTGGCCCTGCCAACACTGCCGGGCCTGCTGCATTATCGCCTGCAGCGCCAGTCACCCACCCTGGTCGCTGCTCAGATACAGGTGGATAATTCACTGTCTGCACCGACGACTGCGGTGGCAGAGGCCTCACTCCAAACCTGGGTCAACCAGACGTTGGGCAATCACACCCTCCGCACGACTCATCATGCCGCCGTGGCGTCCCCAGCGGTGCCCTCCGAGGAATGGAGCGACCACCGCTGGCTGACCACCCTTACTCAACAGTCGCTGAGTGGCTGGCTAGCGACCTCAGCCCAGCCCACCGGCGAAGCCCGCCCACTAGCGCTGATGCTGAGAGCCTTGCTGGCTCCCCGTGTCATTGGCATGGAGTTGCCCAAAGTCATTCAGCAACAGCTGATGGCGCTGACTAGCAGTGACGCGGCGGCTGACCCCGCCGTTGAGGCGATGAAAGTGAGAATCTTGCTGTTGGCCTGCAGCTGTATAAGCGATCGCTCAATATCTCAAGATATCTACACTCAAGCCGTTGCTCGCCAGCAAAAACTTGCGACGGCACCGGATTCAGCCCTCCAACTAGATCGCTTGATTCCCGCTTTGCATCTGCCCACGTCGATGCTCTCCCCCACCTGGGCCATTGCCGCTATTGAAGAAACCTGGCCCCTGGACCCGCTGCATGTGCAGCATTTGCTCGCCGCTTTTGAGGTCGCTCTGCAGCGGCGCTCACCGACTCAGCGATCGCCAGCGCTACGCCGCCTGCGTCCTCCCTTAGCGGTTCTCGTGGGTGATCTCAGCTTCTGGGCTGCTAACTTGACGACAGCCCATCTGCATCACTGGTCAGAGCTGCTGCAGGCCCCGCCGAACCTGCCGCGCCCGCTCACGGCAGCGGCTTCCGCCCCGGCCTTTTTAGCGAGTTGGCTATCCTGGCGTCAAGCCTTGATCCATGAGCCCCTGACAGCCGGTGAACCCTTCGCAGCGCTAACGGCGGCCGCGGGTTCGGACGCGGAAAAAGCGCGGCTTCAGGTTGAGCGAGGATATTTCGATATCCTGCGTCACGTCCCGCTTGATCCGCAAGAATGGCTACCCATCATTGACACCCATGCCGCTGACCTCACCGCAGCGCCGCCGGCTCGCCCCGCCAGCTTGACGCCCTGGCTCCCGATTGTGAGCGCCTTGGTGCAACCGCTGTACCAACAAGGTCAACCCGAGCTGGCCTATCGCTGTTTGCTGGCAGCCACACTCACATCGCGCCAGCAGTCGGCCTTTGAACGGTTGACCACGCAATTTAATCAAAAGCAGTCTGTATTGGTTGATCTCTGCCCGCAACTGCCCCCTTTGACATGACTCAGGTAAGCCGTGCTTTCCGGGTGATTTTAGACGGTCGTCAGGTGTCGACCGCAGCGACGCTGCAGGCACTGCAAGCTGGGTTTGACACCTGGCCAACAGCCTTGCAGCAATGCTGTGTGTTGCTGCAAGACCCAGCAGCTCCGAGGGTGGGTAGACTGCCTAGGACGACCTGGCCCGACTTGCCTCGCCAGCTGTCTGGGTCAACCCTGAAGTGGATTGGCTATATCGCGTTAGCGACCTCGCCGTCTGCCCTGGGCCTGCGCTACCCGTTGTTTGACGGGGCTGAAGCGCCGTTTTTGGCCCTGTGGATGCCGCCGCCAGACTACCCTCAAGAAACTGCCCAGGCGGCGGCTTTTACCCTGTCTAGCTGGGTGGCCACGGCGAGCTTGCTCAGGGCGGTGTGGCCCACGCTGGGCCAGCCGTCAGCCTGGTCACTACTGGCGATCGCCCAAGCGCTAGAGCAGCGCGGCGTGGCATTTCAATGGCGCGTATTGGCAGCCAGCGATCGCCCACCCCTGCCCAGCGGGCAGACAGGGCCAGCGCCTGCTGTGCTGGCGGTCGTGCCGCACTATCAGTGCCAACCTTGGCTACATCGCTGCCTAACCTCGCTAATGCAGCAGACTCGCCCGCTCGACCAGATCGTCGTGGTCGATGATGGGTCTCCCCAGCCACCGCTAGAGCTACTGGCCGACTTTCCCAGCGTGACCCTCCTGGCGTCGTCAGTGAATGTGGGGCCTTACCGGCTGATTCAACAGGTGATCGAAGACACTGCCTATGACTATTACTGTTTTCAAGATGCTGATGATTGGTCGAGTTGCGATCGCCTGGCCCGATTACTCGCGACGGTTCGCCAAACGAACGCTGACCTGGTCGGCACGCAAGAAATTCGCGTCGATGCTCACACCGGTGCGCTCACGCTGGTCAGCTATCCGCTGGATGTCAATACCGCTTTGCGAAAAAAACCCGGACATCCGCTGCTCCACCCCACCAGTTTGGTCAGTCGGCGCTTGGTGATGGCCGTCGGCGGCTTTGCGACGGGGCTCCGCTTTGGGGGGGATACGGAGTTTTTGTTGCGGGCGGTTTGGGTCGGGCGGATCGTCAATGATGTTCAATTTGCTTACTTCCGCCAAAAACGCCCCCATTCTTTGACCACCCAGGCCTCAACCGGACTCGGCTCGCCCGCCCGCCAGGCTTTGTTATCGACGCTTAAAGGTCGCGCGATTGCCAATCAGGCGGCGCGGCGGCGGGCTGACTTAAATTTGGCACCGCTGAGTCGGGCGGCTCGGGTGACTCTGCGTCACCTGGGTGGCCCCCCGTTAAGATAGGGCTGAGCAGTCCGCTGGCTACGCCGAGTCAAGGCCCTCGTGGGGGCAGCGTAGCGGTCTGGTTCGCCGTCTGGCCTCACCGAATGGGCCACGGCGATATCGAGTGATGACGATACTTTGTTCCCCGCTGAGAGTCTCTGGTCTGAATTGATGCCCAGCCTCGATGTTGTGATCCCCGTCAAAAATCGTTGTCTATCCGGTTGTGTCGACTCGCTGAGGCAATTGGGCGATCGCCTGCAAACCATTTTGATCTGCGATGGGGCATCGACCCATCCAGAGACGGTGGTCACCCTGTCGCATTTGGCCGCTGTCAAGGGGATTAAAATTCTGCAGCAGCCCCTGCCTGGGTTTAACAAAGCCACACTGCTTAACTACGGCATCGCTCAATCGCAGGCCGACATGATTCTGCTGTCTGATGCTGACATTTTATGGAATGGGGCCGCCGTCGATGCCTTGCTAGCAACGCTTGCAAGCACTCCTCAGGCGGTTTGCCATATTGCTGATGTGGATGAGACGGCCCCGACCACCATGGCCCTAACACGTCGGCGATATCGCTATACCGTCACCAAAAGCGAACGGGGCTATCAGGTTACCCTGCAAGAAGCCCCGGCCAATTTGCCGCAGCGCCCTGGCTGCGGCCTCGTTTGTGCTCACCGCCAGACGTTGCTCAAACTCGGGGGCTATAAAGAATGCTTTTACGGTTGGGGCTGGGAAGATCAGGATTTACTCATGCGAGCCCGCCTGATGGATCTTCCCGTGCTCGCCGCCGGTCAGGTCGTTCATCAGTCTCATGCTGAGGCGCTACGAAACCAGTTTCACGCTGGCTTAGCGCCGACCACCACCCGCGACCAAAATATCATCACCTGTTTAGAAGCGCTTCAAAAGGGACAGATTTGGGGCAGTTTGGCCCCTCAACTCAGGCTGCCTGAGCCGCGGCCTCAGATTCAGGTACACTTGCCGCCGCCTTGTCGTTAATCCGCTGACTCGCTATGGAACTCTCTTTGGTGACGATTTACCGCCGCCGAGCTCACCATCTACAAACCTTGCTGCAGTGGTGGCAGCAGGCCGGCTATCACACTCACTACGAGTGGATTGTGGTCGAAGCGGATACTCGCCCCACGCCCGGCTTGGCGCAGACCTTACAGCAGCACCAGGTGCGGTATGACTTTTTGCCTAACCGTGGCACGTTGCACAAAACGCGTGCCCTCAATCGGGGCCTGCAACTGGCTCAGGGACGATATGCCGCACCCCTAGACGTGGACCTGATTCCCTCCGGTGAGACGCTGGCTTGTCACCATCACTTGGCAACGTTATCAGATGAGCTGCTGATCACGGGATATCGGTTGATGAGCCCCCAGACTGAGCTAGACGTGACTCAACTGCCCCCAGCGATCGAGCAAGCGGCGATCGCCCCCGAAGATCAGCCGACAGCCCTGCGCAAACATTTGCTGCGCGGCGAAAAATTTGGCGTCATGCCGTTCTTTTGCCGTCAGCGCCTGCTCGATATCCAGGGCTGGGATGAAGCCTTTATTGGCTGGGGAGCCGAAGATCAAGATTTGATCGAGCGCTATCTCGGGCAAGGGCGCACCCTGTGCCGCTCGCCTCGTTTGGTTTACCTACATCTGCATCATGAGGCTGAGCCTCAATGGCGGGAGGCCGAGACGGTCGCGTCTAACCGACAAACGTATTATCAAAAACGCCAGGAGCCGATTAGTCCGTCGCCCGAAGCGTGAGCAAATCGCCAGGCACAGCGCTCTTTCGTGGGTGTTTGGCGGCTGGATGGGCAGCACTGACCTGGACGCATTTTGCTGGAGTTGAGGGGGTTGATCCCACAAGATTTTCCATTGCCGCATGCCGCATTCCGACCTCTGCATGCTGAATGCGGCAATGGCCGCATTGACGCGGGTGGATGATCCGTCCAACCCCGAAATTGCCCGCACAAAAAAAGGGACGCCAAAAGCACCCCCTGAAGAACCTATGGCCCTGACTATCTCAGGACAGAGATCGGCAACAAAGCCTCTTAAGAGTTTTGCGGGTGCTATTCAGCATCCAATGAGTTCATCGTTTTGGCCGCATTGCCCGCCGCAGCATCGCCATCAACGACTTCTACAGTGACCGGTCGAGGTGGCTGAGGTTGAGTTTGGCGACCGGTGGGCTGAGACTTGACCCAATCGAGCACTTGACGAAAGACGGATTTGGTTTGGCGATAGCGATCGCCGTATTCATCGGTCATATCACGATCAAATTTGGCCGCATTTTTTTGCCAGTGGGCCTGGAATTCTTGCAGCCAGTCGCCTTTGCGATCGCGCACAATGGCCAGAGCCTGTTTGAGGATGGCGGGCCAGGTGGGCGCTTCGTCAGTGTCGGCGGCATCCGCGATCGGTGCCGTGGCTGCCGCTGCCGCATCAACCTCGTCGGAGTTGACATGCAGCTCTTCCAGCAGGTCGGCGAGTGATTTACGCGTGAGGACATGTAGCTCAGACGATCCTTCTTTGATTTCCTCAACGGTCATCGAGGCAGCTGATTTCAAGATGTCGCTGATCTTAGCGGCCCGCTGCTTGCCACCTTTTTGAGCTTGCTCTAGATCAGTTTTCAAGCGTTCTTTTACAGATGTCGTCATGGTGAGATTCCTCAGATTGTGGTTGATTTTTGCGATGAGTACAGGTCAATTTAGCCGACGGTGACAGACTCGATATCAATGATGTTTTCGCTATCGGTGGCAGCTACAGTCTGACCAAATTTATCCACCTTTTTGCGGCGGTAATCAATCGCCATCTGAGTTAATTCAGTGACGACAATGCTGGCGAGTAAGCCATCATCAATCCACCCAATGACGGGAAAGACATCCGGTGAAATATCCAAGGGGCTGACCAAATAAACCAGCGAACCTAAAATCACTAACCAACGATATTTGGGGTTGCGAATTAGGCGCTTAAACCATCTCATCAGGGGGGTGCGGAATAAAGACTTCATTGCGTTCTCTGCTCAAGTTCATGTTCATTGTGTCAGCTTGAGGCAGTTTGCACAGGTGTTGCTTTCCTAATGAAAAGCAGGGTTTTTACACCGAACCAACCGTACCGTAATCACCGCCAATTCAGGCTTTGGCTTGTTTTCAACAGTCATGAATTCATCTAAGTGAGAAGTCGTATTTGACCGTCTCGGACAGGCTTTTTAATTCCGCAGAGCTTGCCCTTCCCCAGGGGTATTGCAAGTTTCGAATTTGGAACTCCGAATTCCGAACTCCGAATTCTCTTGGCCGCTACCTGGGTCAACAAAGGTCAGTTATTAACGCCAGTTCAGGTTAAGCTAAATCCCGTTTCTTTCTCCTCTGAGGAGGGGCTAATGGGGGTGGGTTGAACCACTCTCAGCGGGAGGACGACACCCACCCGCCTTTGGTAACCCGCCCCAGAGGAGATTGTCGTCTCATTAGCCTTGATTTCGTTGATTGCCAGTACCGGTTGCTGAAGCGAGCGCGGGACAAGCAAGAATGATTCCGCAGTCCTGCGTTCAGGCCCATGGATGCACCTCATCAGACCAGGAAAGGACACCCAGGTTAATCTCAGATCCGCCCTGACAATGCCGGTGTATCTGTGCTCGAAAGGCGGCTTAAACCACCTCTGTGCGATCGCTCACTAGCCGCAAAATTGACAGGGCTAAAATTACGAGGAATAGTGCTAAACCCACAGTGCAGGCATAGCTCAACTCCAGTTCTTGAAAGGCCAGTTCATACACGTAATAAACAATGGTTTTAGAACTGTTGAGCGGCCCCCCTTGGGTCATGATGAAAATCTCTTCAAAGACTTTTGTGGCCGCGATCGCTGAGATTACCGTCACCAAAAAGATATAGGGCCGCATCAGCGGCAAGGTGATATCCCAATGTTTGCGCCAGCCATCGGAGCCATCAATGGCCGCCGCTTCGTATAAATCAGGGGGGATCGTCTGCAGCCCGGCCAGATAAATCACCATGTAGTAGCCTACCCCTTTCCAAATCGTGACGAGCATGACGCTGGGCAACGCCAGGGTGGGACTCGTGAGCCAGGGCACGCCACTGTCAGTGAGTCCCAGGCCGATCAAAATCTGATTGAGAAAGCCATTTTCGGCATAGAGCCAGCGCCAGGCAATGCCCGCCACCACCATCGAAATCACCACCGGCGTGTAGTAGGCCACTCGAAACCAGCGAATACCGCGTAGCTGACGGTTCACCAAAATTGCCAGCAGCAGCGGCAAAATCGCCAAGACCGGCACTACCCCAATCAGATACAGCAGAGTGTTTTTGACGGTAGTCCAAAAGGTGCGATCGCTCAGCAGCTCCTGAAAGTTAGCGAGGCCAATCCACAGCGGCGGCTGAGTCACGTCAAAGCCGTAGCTGGTAAAACTCAGGTACAGCGCTTGAATGGCGGGCCAAAAGACCGTCAGCCCCAGCACCAAGAGTGCTGGAGCCAGAAAGAGGTAGGGAGTGAGCGATCGCCCCACGAGCGACCATTTTGACTGGGAAGAGACCGGCATCATGTCAGTTTTTGGCAGCGGCTTGCTGTGACCATTTTTCTTGGGCTTGAGACCAGACCAGCATCAGCCGATGAGAAAACAGCTTAAGGCCCTCGGCTTCGTCCTGAATCTTGCCATATTCTCCGCTGGACTGGAGATAGAGAAACTGTTCCATTTGAAATTGCTGAGCCATATTGCGAGATTCTATCCACATTTTTTGCGTGCTGGTTTGGCTGAGCAGGGTTGTCGCTAGGGCCGCTAAACCACTCATGGCAGGCACGATCCACTCCCATTGTCCCAGCCCTTGCCCCGCTGATAAGGCCGCCAGAATCGTGGTGCTGATGGCCAGCGTCACACTCATCACCTGCAGCCGTTTGTACCGAGCTTTGTGACGATTAGCTCGCTGCGCAAAATCTCGAATCAGGTGATCACATTGTTCCAGGGCCTGTTGTCGCCTTTCCTCTAACGTGCTGGTTGGCGATAACGGGTTGTATCTCGCCATCGGCGCTTGCCGCTCAGAACTGTCCCCCATGCCAGTGCCCCAACGCCGTTACCTGTAACGCATTCTATACTGCACAGCCCCGTCGTGAGCTGGTGCTAAAAGCGATCGCCCTCAGTGAGCTTCGGGGGCAGGGTGGCTCGGGCCGCTTCGCCACAGGTGCGAGGCGTGGGAAAGATTTTGGTCGGGTTCGCCAGGCCTTTGGGATTCCAGCTGGTGCGCACCCACTGCATGGTCTCCAGATCAGTGGCGGAAAACATATCAGGCATGTAGCAGCGCTTGTCCGCACCGATGCCGTGTTCGCCGGAAATGCTGCCGCCTACTTGAACACAGAGCTTCAAAATATCGCCGCCCAGTTCCTCTACGGCCTCCAGCTGGCCCGGAATGCGGTTGTTGAACAAAATCAGCGGATGCAGGTTGCCGTCGCCAGCGTGAAACACATTGGCCACGCGATAGCCGTGCTGCTCACCCAGGGCAGCAATTTCCTGCAGCACGTAGGGCAGCTGCGTGCGGGGAATCACACCATCCTGCACGTAATAATCAGGGCTGAGTTTACCCATCGCGGCAAAGGCGGCTTTGCGACCTTTCCACAATCGCAGTCGCTCGGCCGGGGCGGCGGCGACGGTGACCTGGCGCGCCCCATTTTTTTTGCAGAGGGTGGTGATGCGATCGCGACAGGTTGCCACTTCACTGGGCAAGCCATCAATCTCGATCAGCAAAATCGCCTCCGCATCACGGGGATAACACTCCGTTTTCACCACGTCTTCTACCGCATTCAGGCTGAAGTTATCCATCATCTCCATGCCGGCCGGGACGATCCCCGCACTGATCACGTCTGACACCGCTGCGCCCGCTGCTTCAACGCTGGTGAAATCAGCCAGCAGCACATTGATTGATTCGGGCGCTTTCAAAATACGCAGGGTGATTTCGGTAACGATGCCCAGGGTGCCTTCAGAGCCGACGAGCAAGCCGATCAGGTCATAGCCGGGCTGTTCACCCACGGCCCCACCAATTTCGACAATCTCCCCCTCGGGCAGCACCAGCTTGACCCCCAGCACGTGGTTCGTCGTCACGCCGTACTTGAGGCAGTGCACGCCACCGGAGTTTTCCGCCACGTTGCCCCCGACGGAGCAAACGCTTTGGCTAGAGGGATCGGGCGCATAGTAAAACCCTGCCCCGCTGACGGCCTGAGTCACCCAATTGTTGATTACGCCAGGCTGCACCACCACCCGCTGATTGTCATAATCCACCGTGAGGATTTTGTTCATGGTGGCGGTGACGATCAGCACGGCGTCTTCTACCGGGAGGGCACCGCCTGATAAACCGGTGCCCGCCCCGCGGGGCACAAACGGCACGTCAAACTGATTGCAGATTTTGATGGCGGCAGCGACCTGTTCTGTTGTTTTGGGCAACACCACCACTGGCGGCCGCTGGCGATAGCTGGCCAAACCGTCGCATTCGTAAACCAGCAGCTCTTCCTTGCGCCGCACAACGCGGTCCTTACCCAGTGCTTTTTCAAAGGCGCGAATGACCGGAGCCCAGTGGCGCTGAGTGGAGGGAGCGTTGAGGTGAGCAACCATAAGTTTCTAAGAGCTGGAGGATAGCGGTTAGTCTCGATTCTATCGCTTGCAGCGCCGGGAAGCTGGGCGATCAACGGTTGGGGATCAGAGACTGATGGGGGATCGCTGGCCCCACTGCGATCCCCCATCAGCGATAGGATGCAGTGGGGCCAGCTGACTGGTCAAACTTACTCGCCTGGTTTTGAGTCGGGACTCACACTATGGAAAATTTGCCGGCACTTTCAGCCGAGACCCTCTGGGATATTCTCCACGACCAGCTGGATGACGGCACGGTCAATCGGCTGGTGTGGCATCATTTGGGCTATCGTTACGAGGCCGCTAGCCAAACGTGGAATACGGCGGCAGTCGAGACGGCTTGGGCCGAGAAATTTCCCGCGCCGCCGAACTTTATCGAGAGTCGCTCAGCGACGGTGCAACTCACCCGCTCGATTCCCAAAGCAAACAAGCAGCTGTTAAAAACTGAGTTGGGCTTTAAGGGCTATAGCGTCGACCAGCTGGTTCCGCGCTTGACGCGCCGGGCAACCATGACGAACTGGCTGCTGAGCGTGATGGTGCAACAAGGGCTGTGGGCATCGTCGGAGCGATCGCAGTAAGGGCATCGTGCTTAAGCAACATCCCGGTAAATCCGGTTTTCTCCGTAAGGAGAAAACTCGTCTCGCGGTCACTTTATTTTCAAGCGCATCTCTAAGCCGGTGGCTCCAGTTAACGATAAGCCCCCAGCGGTAACGGTTAAAGCGCATCCAAACCAACGGACTGCAGCACCTGCGTCACGGCCAGCGCCCACCCCTCAGGCGCAGGCTGCGGAGCCATCACCCAGCCGCGATCGCGGAGCTGAGGGTGCGGCCCATCAGCCCCGGGCAGCACGATCGCGTGATCCACGTTTTCTAGCATGTCGAGATCGTTAGGGCTATTGCCTAAGCCCACCGTCACCACCGCTGCCCCGGGGGCAAAGGTGGAGCCGTAGAGATCGAGCAGTTGATGCACTGCGCGCCCCTTGCCCGCTTCACCCCCAATCAAATGCGAAAAGCGATCGCCCACCACGACTTTGAAGCCCATGTCTGTTACCGCGGCGGTGAGCTTTTCCGCGACGGTGTTTTTGGGCGTCAGAAACGGTTCCGAAAACTCTCGCGTTTTGGCCTGCTGGGCCGCTTGGGCGGAGAGGCCGGTTAACTGCTGCACCTGAGCAATAGACAAATCACCGAAACCCTTGAGGGGCCGCCCCAGCTCTTGGGCGATCGCTTTCAGGCCCGCCCGAGCCATGACGTAAGCTACCCCGAGGGCGACGACCCGATAAGGGCCATCGTCTTCACCCGCCGGTAACTCAAACGCACAGGTATCCCGAGGAATATAGATGGCGCTGCCATTTTCCACCACAAAGGGTGTGGTGAGGCCAATTTGCTGAATTAATGCTTCCACCTCAGCCCGCGTTTTGCTGGTGACCGGAATGACGGGAATGCCTTGATGTTTGAGCTTTTCAAGTAGCGGCAAAGCAGCGTCATAGGCATAGCTTTCGCCGTTGAGCAGCGTGCCATCTAGATCGGTGAAGACAATCAGCGCAGTCATGATAATTTTCCGCTCCCGAGCAATGCTTTCATCATCCTATGAGGGGTCAATTTTGACTGATCCGAATTGCTGATTGCCCGATGGTCGCGGCGAGAGCCTGGGGCAAGAGTCCCCAGGAATCAGGATGGGCTGGCTGGCTGGCTGTGACGGGTCGTTTTCGCAGGGTATCGGGGCGAGAACGTCATCTCTGAGCACGACTTGATGACCACCGATTTGCTGCTTGCGTAGCCCAGGGGAGTTGTCGCTGGCCCAGGGGGATCGGCTTGCCAAGTCGCGAGTCCAAGCTTTGCTTTATCTTAGTAAAGGGCCTAAAAAACATGAACCATGACAGACACATCGATGCAGGATAGAGCGCTTCGGATTGCAGTAATCGGTGATGTTCATGATCAGTGGGACGAGGCGGATATTGCGGCACTCCACAGTTTAGAAATTGATCTGGCCCTATTTGTGGGTGATTTTGGCAACGAGGCCGTGGCCGTGGTGCGATCAATTGCCGGATTGAGTCTGCCAAAAGCCGCGATCTTTGGCAACCATGATGCCTGGTACACAGCCACGCCGTGGGGCCGCAAAAAATGCCCCTACGATCGTGCCACCGAAGACTGGGTACAACTGCAAATGGAGCTGCTGGGCGATGCCGATGTCGGCTACGGCAAGCGCGATTTTCCGCAGTTGGGCCTGACGGTCATCGGGGGGCGGCCCTTTAGCTGGGGCGGTTCTGAGTGGAAATATGAGGCGTTTTATCGCGATCGCTACGGCGTTCATAATTTTGCCGAATCGCTGGCTCGCATTAAGCAGGCGGTGGATGATGCCGCCTTTGACACGCTGATTTTCATGGGGCACTGCGGCCCTACGGGGCTAGGCGATACGCCGGAATCTCCCTGTGGCCGTGACTGGCTGCCGATTGGCGGCGATTTTGGGGATCCTGACTTGGCTGAGGCGATCGCCTACGCTCAGCAGCAGGGCAAAACCGTGCCCCTAGTCACGTTTGGCCACATGCACCATGCATTGCGGCATCGTCAAGACCGGCAACGCCAGCGGTTGAGTCGCGATGGTCAAGGCACGGTCTATCTCAATGCGGCCTGTGTGCCCCGCATCGTGCGCACGGCTGCCCATTGTGCCCGCAACTTTTCGATTGTTGCTTTAGAACGTAGCCAAGTGCAGCGCACCCTACTGACTTGGGTCGATCAGCACCACGCGATCGTCTCTGAGGAAGATCTCTCGGCTGATGCCGCCCCCTCGAAATCGCTGCAGGCCCTGACGTGATCGCGCTAGAAACGTCAGGTGAATAAATCGATCAGGCTCGCCGGAGTTGCAGTCAGCATCTCCGGCGAGGGCTCTGCGCTTAAATCATGTCCCCAGAACAGACAACTTTTGGTAAGGGTTTGGCAGTGCCCCTCCGCGATCGGGGAGGCTATTTTTAAGCAACTTTCCTTAGTCAACCTGAGTTCGGGATCAGGGCATCAAGCCTGCTGACCCGCCGGTCGAGGCGACAATCCCCTCTGGAGAGGGGTGCCCAAGGCGGGGTGGGGGGCCGATCATCCCGCTGAGAATGGTTTGACCCACCCCATTAGCCCCGCCCCAGAGGGGAAAGAAACGGGGTTTGGCTTAACCCGAACTGGCGTTAGTCAGCCCCTCCGATGTCATGTTCTGGTCTTGCCAGGGTTGAATTGAATCTATGCCCAACCAGCCCGATCCATCAGCTGTACGGCTTCACCAGCATTTTGACCATAGGCTTCGACATTGACAGTATCTTCCTTGAAGCTGCCCAGGCTGGCCAACACCGGGTCAAGCTCAGTGCCTTCGACCACTGGGTATTCGTTGTTGCCTTCAGCAAAGAAGGACTGTGCCCGCGGGGTCGAGAGGTACTCTAAAAAGGCGATCGCCCCGTCTGGGTTGGGGGCGGTGGTCAACACGCCCGCACCGCTGATGTTGACGTGGGTACCTCGACCGTCTTGGTTGGGATGGAAGACGCCGATTCGATCAAACACTTCTTGATCAGCCGGGTCATCAGATTTGCCCATGCGCACCAGGTAGTAGCTATTGGCGATCGCAATATCGCCTAGCCCAGCGGCAACGGCTTTGATTTGCGCCGTGTCATTGCCTTCTGGGGTACGAGCAAAGTTCTCCACAAAGCCCGCTGCCCAAGCTTCCGTTTCCGCTTCCCCATTCACCTCAATCATGCCTGCCACTAGGGATTGGTTGTAGATGTTGCCGGAGGTGCGAATCAAAATCCGCCCCCCCCACTGAGGATCGGTGAGAGCCTCATAGGTCGAGAGGTCAGAGGGGTTAACGCGATCGCGATTGTACATAATCACGCGGGCGCGTTTTGAGAAACCAAACCACAACCCCTCCGCATCTCGCAAGTTCTCCGGAATCCGCTCAGCGAGAATGGCCGAACTCACCGGCGTAAAGAGACCGGCATCGGCGGCGCGCCAGAGACGGCCCGCATCAACCGTCATAAAGACATCTGCGGGGCTGTTGCTACCTTCGCTCAAAATCCGTTCGAGCAGCTCATCAGCGCTGCCCTCAATGAGATTGACACGAATGCCGGTCTCTTCGGTAAAGCCTTCGTACAGAGCATCGTCTGTGTTGTAGTGTCGAGACGAATACAGGTTAATCTCGCCGGTTTGTGCCCAGCTCAATCGAGGGCGTTGAAGCTGAGTCGCCGTTAGAGCCACCGTAGCTCCACCAGCAACCAAAAATGAGCGTCGGGTCAACTTGTGCATTACCACTTTCCGTCCTTAATTGAGAATGAGTGTGATTAAAATCGCTGGCAGCCATATTATCACTATTGATACTTGCTCTCAACTGAAACCAGAAAACCGGCTTTCTGAAACTGCCAGTGGTGAAATCACGCCCTCAAATCAGCCATTGTCATACCGGCTCTGATGGGCTGATGCCAATATCGATTATCCAATTAGCCGTTGTGGAGCCGGTGGCCAAGCATCGAATTTCCTTGATCCCGAAGTCATCCAGCAAAACACCGAAGATGCGGCTCACAGTGCCGGGCCGGCATCGATCCAACCGCTGGCGGCGGAAATAGGGATTCGTTTTCAATAAAGCCAAAAGATTGAGGCCAGAAAAAGGCGACGATACGACTTTGGCGGGTACTCTAAAGCTAAAAAATGGCAATAATAGGGCACGGCTGAGTCCTGAAGCGTTGCTGAATCACCGGTCGGGTGGTTGATCAAGCGCGATCGCTCGGGGCGGCCCCGGTGACTCACGTTTCTTAAAAATCCTTGTAAAGTGGACTCTCTTCGCAAAAACAGTTATTCGTAAACTTTTGCGGGCCGCTATATTAGATAAATAAATGTAGTGGTAGATGCGACAAAGAAGATAGGTAATGGTAACTAGCCCCGCCCAACTTGGCGTTTCGGCTAGGGCATCGGCTCGGAGTGCTCTAGATCTTCGAGGTGTTTTTGAGACGGTCAACGAGTCTAGCTGTCCTGGAAAGTTGAATTTCCACATGCACACCCTTCATTCCGACGGGCAACTCGCTCCCGAAGCACTGATAGAGCAGGCGATTCAGCTGGGTCTTAACGAATTTGCAATCACCGACCATCATACGGTCAGCGGGTATCGCAAAGCCAAGCAGCATTTGGAAGATTGGCAGTGGAAGCATCCGGCGCCCATTCAGCCACCGCATCGGCGCACCCGCGCTCGACGCTTACCTCGGCTATGGGTTGGGGTCGAAATCACCTCCCTGCTGATGGAAACGGAGGTGCATATCTTGGGCTACGCCTTTAAGCCCAACCATGTCGCCATGCAGCCTTACCTCAATCGCCACTCGCCGCAGGGGGAAGAGCGACAGGCGGCAGCGGTCATTGATGCGATTCAGGCGGCGGGCGGCATGGCGGTATTGGCTCATCCCTGTCGCTATCGGCGAGCGGCCGAAGAGCTGGTGGCCCAAGCCGTCGAATATGGCATTGATGGGATTGAAGCCTACTATGCCTATGACAACCCCAAAGACTGGCGGCCCTGTCCAAAAAAGACGCCCTCAATGCAGCAACTGGCTCAGCAGTTTGGCCTGCTTAGCACCTGCGGCACTGACACCCACGGCAAAACGCTGACCCGACGGATTTAGTCGACAGCGAAGATTCTCACCCAGGAAGTTGCGCCCAAATAGCCCTCACCGCTCGCCCGGGTTTGGCACTGTCAAACCTGGGCGAAAATTGGCGATCCTTAAGGATGTTATGCAAGCGCAGATCTCTCAGCGGGCCTGCACGGGAGATTGGCGAACCGATTCAGGGCGGGGCTGATCCACCAAACTGAATGGGGCGCTGGTGACTTGGACAGGTGACTGACAGGGCAGGTGCGATCGCAGTTTGTAGCAACGCCTGCAAAATAGCGCCCCAAAGTTCGGTAGCTTACCACAGTTATTTTAGATGCTCACCGGTCAGCGACTGCAGCCGGTTGCTCCACCCATATTGTTTACGACACAGCACCGGTGACGGTGTCTGCTTCTTGTGCATGGATGATGCCCCCCAACCGGTCTCGCGCTCAACGGTGACCAACGAAGCCGCTGCCCCAGCGGTCGTTGCTGCCGCTGAGCATGAGCTGATTTATGGCCTCGACGATCGCCCGCCGTTGCGAGAGGCAATTTTTGCCGCGATTCAACATGTGCTGGCCTGTTTTGTCGGCATTATCACGCCATCTTTAATCGTGTCGGGGGCGCTGGGGTTAGAGGCTGCCGATGCCGCGTTTGTGGTCAGCATGTCACTGTTTGTTTCGGGCATTGCCACCTTTATTCAAGCTCGCCGCTTCGGCCCGGTGGGGTCAGGGCTGCTGAGTATTCAAGGCACCAGTTTTGCCTTTATTGGCCCGATTTTGGGAGCGGGCACGGGCGCGATCGCTGCGGGAAGTTCCCCGACTGAAGCGCTGGGCCTGATTTTTGGTCTGTGCTTTTTGGGGTCGTTTGTCGAGATTTTTTGCAGCCGGTTTTTACATTTGGCGGGGCAAATTATCACGCCCTTAGTCACCGGCATTGTGGTCACGCTGATTGGTCTCACGCTGATCAATGTCGGCATGACCAGCGTGGGCGGCGGGTTTGCTGCGCGTGATGCGGGCACCTTTGGCAGCTGGGCGAATCTGGGCGTGGCGGCCCTCGTGCTGGTGACCATTCTGGCGCTCAACAGTACTAACAGTCCGTTGCTGCGCATGTCTTCCATCGTGATTGGGTTAGTGGTGGGCTATTTGGTGGCTTGGCCACTGGGGCTGGTGTCCTTCGATAATCTCGCCGGGTTGCCGCTATTCCTGCTGCCGATACCGTTTCGGTATGGGTTTGGCTTTGACCTGGCGGCCTTTATTCCCTTTGCGTTTTTGTACTTGATTACGGCGATCTAGTCGATTGGCGACCTGACGGCGACCTCCCTACTCACCGGCCAACCCATCACCGGCCCTCGCTATATGAAGCGGATTAAGGGCGGGGTTTTAGGTGATGGCATCAACTCTCTGATCGCGGCTTGTTTCAACACCTTTCCTAACACCACCTTTAGTCAAAACAACGGGGTGATTCAGCTGACGGGTATTGGTAGTCGCTACATCGGCTATTTTATTGCGGTAATTTTTGTGCTGATGGGGCTGTGCCCGGTGGTGGGTGGGGTCTTTCAGGCGATGCCGCAGCCGGTGCTTGGGGGGGCGACGCTGATCATGTTTGGCACGGTCGCTGCAGCCGGCATCAAAATTTTATCCTGCGTCAATTTCACGAAGCGAGCGTCGCTTATTACGGCGGTTTCATTGGGGATTGGCCTGGGTGTGACCTACGTGCCGGATATTTTGGAGCAGCTGCCACCGCTGGTGAGAAACATTTTCTCGTCGGGCATTTCGGCCGGCGGGCTGACCGCCCTGATTTTGAACATGGTGTTGCCAGGTCGGCGTGATTAGAGGCAACCTGAGCAACTGATCGCCCCTCGCCGCCTGCGGTAGCTCTTGGTCGCAAGGCGGCGACTCATCCACCGGTCATTAATTTGCTGGCAACGCAGCACGAATCCTTCTGCTGTCTGCCAATGCGGAGAAAACCGGAGTTCATCATCGCCTAATTTTGAGGGTCTTAGTCTTCTCGGTCAGCAACACGTAGGTTGCACAAATTTTATCAGCCCACCAGGGCCGCAACAGACTGGAACGTTAACGGTCTCAGCAATCGCTGACAAGGAGGGACAGCCATTCTCTCAGCAGCAGCGGGGTCAGCGTCGGTCACGATGAAGTGGTCAACGACGCCACCATCCCCCCATTCACGTTGACGATGAGCAGGCAAGGTGGCATGCCCCAAGCGAGGACGCGCCCACCCTAGGCCAACATGCGCAAAAGCCCTTGTTGCCCCAGCAAGACTTCTCGCAGGAGGGTTGTGATGCCCACCCAAATGATGGGGGAGATATCGACCCCCCCAAAGGGCGGCACGACCTTGCGCACGGGAATGAGTAAAAACTCGGTGGGCACCATCACTAAATTGAAGGGAAAGCGATCTCCCTGCGCTTCAGGATACCAAGTCAGCACGATGCGCACGATAAACAACAGGGTGTAAAGCCCCAAGAGTGGGCTCAAAATCCAACTAGCAAAATGGTCGAGGGTTAGCAGCTCAGTCATCACAACATCATCGAAAACGGACAGAATTCAGCAGCCAGGCGTCAGGCAAACAATACCAGCCGCCAAGACGACGGACTTGTTTGCTATTCAAGGTCATCATAGCAATGGCGCATGACGCGAGCACGACATCCCCAATGATGAAAATTGTCGGAGATTAGCTGCGGGGCATCGCGGTGCAGCCAGTTTATTTCCCAGATCAGGGCTCATCAGGAGGGCGTTCTGGTGGCGGCAGCGGCTGACCATGAATGAGCCAGATCGGCGCTGCAATGGGTCTCCAGGGCAGACAATGGTCTGTCAGCGTTGAGCGCGGCCAAATTCCGGCGCGCGGGGCGGCTGTTTTGAAGCAGCGTCCTAAGGATAAAAGCTTTGTTGCGGCAAACCCGTTTGCTCATCTAGGTCAGACATCAGATTGAAGCACTGCACGGCTTGGGCGGCCTGCCCTTTCATCAAATTATCGATGGCCGACATCACGATGACCCGACCGGTGCGGGCATCGACCTCAATGCCGATGTAGCAGCGGTTGGTGCCCCAGGCCCATTTGGTTTGGGGATAGGTGCCCGTGGGCAACACAGAGACCCACGGAGAGCGCCGATAAAACGCTGAATAGATCGTGTGCAGATCTTCGCGCACGAGGCCCGGATCGCGCAGATTGGCATAAACCGTCGATAAAATGCCCCGGACCATCGGCACCAAGTGGGGGGTAAATTGCACCATGACCTCTCGACCGGCCAGCCGCGAGCAGATTTGCTCAATCTCTGGCGTGTGGCGGTGTTTGCCCACGCCGTAGGCCGCTAGAGAGTTATCGGCCTCAGCCAGCAGCAGGTGCTCTTTGGCTTGACGCCCCCCGCCAGAAGTCCCAGATTTGGCGTCAATAATCAGGCTGTCTGGCTGCGCCAAGCCCTGTTTGAGCAGCGGCGCGATCGCCAGCAAACTCGCGGTGGGATAGCATCCCGGACAGCCGATCAGAGTCGCCTCAGGCAGGCGATCGCGAAATAGCTCAGGCAAGCCATAAACCGCTTGCTGATTGACCGCGCCATCGGTGCGATCGCTGCCGTACCAGGTTTGATAGGTCTGTAGATCAGCAAATCGATAATCGGCAGAGAGATCTAAAACTTTGCAGCCTCGGGCCAGCAGCTCGGGCGCTAGGGTGCAGGCAATGCCATTGGGCAACGAGAGAAACACCACATCACATCGATTGGCTAACGCGGTGACCTCAACGGGCTCAACCGTCAGCGGCAGCGAGAGATGGGGATAAATTTCACTGTAGGGTTTGCCGGCGCTGCGACTCCCTCCTAAATAAGTAATTTCTGCTTGGGGATGCTCGCTGAGCAGCCTCACTAACTGGACACCTCCGTAGCCCGAAGCGCCCACAACACCGACCCGAATTTGTTCAGACTCGCCCATGGTTTCATCTCTAGCCGACAGTCAGAGTAATTTTGCTTTAGGAACAGTGATCTGGTTTAGGAACAAAGATAACGGTAAAGAACCTTGCCGCAATCCAATTTATTTGTGACAGAACTTTATCCTAAATCTGGCTGTTGCTGCGACTGCTGTCAGCCAATCATCGCAACTGAATTTGATGAAGCGCGATCGCCACCCTCTGACTCTGGCCAATGGCCAAGGGCTGGCACGTCTGAGGTGCGTCCAGGTGGCTGCAGGCGGCGGCGCTGGCCACCATCACCAGCACATCGTCCTGTTCGCCTAAGCGGCCTCGACCAAAGTTAATTCAAAGGTCAGGTCTTCGCCCGCCAGAGGATGATTGCCATCAATGATCACCCCTTCATCTTTGACGTCTGACACCCGTACTGGCAGCGCTCCCTCAGGGGTCTGTAACTGCAGCGTTTGGCCCACCTCAGGATTGAGATCTTTAGGAAACTGCTCGTGCGGAATCAGCGCGACCATGTCTTGACGCACGGCACCGTAGGCTTCTTGACTGGGAATTTTGATGGTTTGGGTCGTGCCCACATCCATTTGCTGAATCGCGGCATCAAAGCCGGGGATCACCTGGCCCGATCCGACTTGAAATTCGAGCGGATCACGCCCTTGTGAAGAATCGAACACTGAACCATCGTTTAACGTGCCGGTGTAATGAACCTTGACGGTTTTGCCGGTTTCTATCATCGAGCTATCTCTGGTATTGCATTAGTGGCCAGCCTAGCTCAGATTCATTCAACTCGAACAGGAAGCTGCCTCAAAATTGTCAGCGTCCTGTCTGCATGAAAGCCGGGGTTGATACTGCTACCTAGACGGCCTCGGTAGGAAACCCAGAGGCACTGGCAACCACTGGCTGATGTTCGGTGTGTAGGTTCGCAATCATGGCCGTTGTGGCCATGCCCGTATGCACAATGCTCAACGTGCGGAAGGGGTTGATAATCGGGTCGATCGCCACAAAGAGGACCAGCACTGCATCCAGCGGCAGCTTCAGGGGGGCGAGCACCAACCCCAGCATGGTTAAGGTCAAAATACCGGTCACCCCTGATGTGGCCATCCCCGCCAACACTGAGCCCACCAAAATCACCCAGAGTGTGCCAAAGTCGAGCGGTTTTTGGTACAGCTGCATGACAAACAGGGTGGCCGCTGCAAAATAAATGATGGAGCCAAAGCGACACACGGTGATGGAAAGTGGTGTCACTAAATCGGTCGTTTGACGATCAAAGTTCAGATCTTCATGCAGGCTGGCGATCGCCGCCGGCAGACAGGCTAAGCTGCTGGTCGTGGCCAGCGCCAAGATGGTGGGATCTTTTAGCGCTCTCAAGACGGTCCAGAGCGATTGTTTAGACCGCCAACAAATGACGCCCGTACCCGCAATGTAGACAGCGGCGAAAAGCGCCATCGCCACGACCACAAAGTTGACCATCGAAAACAGCACATCCAGCCCGATTTTTGACAGCTGGGTAGCCAGGAGGCTGCACAACCCAATCGGGAGGAGATATGTCAGCCAGTGAATGACCTGATTAAAGGCTTGATAAATGCTGTCAAGAACGTCGAACATGGCTTCAGTCTTAGCGGTTTTGATCAGCCCCAAAGAAACGCCAAAAACAATGGCAAAAATCAAAACTCTCAGAGTTTGGCCCTCACTCAACGCTGAGAAGATATTGTCAGGCACCATGCTGACTAAAAAGGAGCCGACGTCGGGGCCCGCTTCTTCTACTGGTAGGGGACCGCTCAAAGAAACTTCTAAGTCGATGCTTGACTGATTGACTAAACCCCCCAAACTTTCTAGCGTGGCGGTCGACAGGTTGCGACCCGGCCCGGTGATAGAGGCGACCACCACTGCTAGCCCACTCACGGCCACCATCGCCGTGGGAAACACCACCAAAATTCGCTGGACATACTGCTTGGCGTCATGGCTCTGCATCAATCGTCCAATGCTGTTAGAAATCGCTGAGAGCAAAATCGGCAACACACACATTTTCAGCAGCCCTAAATAAAGGTTGCCGACAGGGGTGATAGCCTCAGCCAAAGGCTTATGCGAGGTGCCAATATAGATACCTAAAACGACGCTGAGTGAGATGCACCACGGGCTTCGTAACCATTCCAGTGAAAGAGGGGGCAGCGATCTTCTTTTGAGGAAAGTTGTCATGGTGAGTGCGATGTCCAGCGATGGTAAGGAGAGACGGTCATGGGCCGAGGCGTTTAAGGGGCAAGGGTAGGCGGCGCGATCGCAATAAAGCTTTCTAGGAAGCCGATTTTTGGGCCTCCCAATAGGATGAAAATTCTTCTAAAATGCCATCCACGGTCAAGTCAGTCTCTAAGGTGTCGAGATATTGATTGACAAAGGCCAAGAGATGCGAGCTATCCCAAGGCAGCACCATGGCTAACGAATCTTGCGTGTCGGTGAGCACGGCAGTCTTCAGTTGCAGGGCCGCATCGGGTTTGGTCAACACCACCTTTTTGATTTCTAGCTCATCGCGATAGCCGGCCAAAATTTCGCCACTGCTCACAGCGGCCACAATGTTTTCCCAAGACTCCAGCTCCACAATCGTGGCCTTCGGAAATCGCTGTTGCAAAAAGCCCACGTAGGAAGACCCTGTAATCACCCCGACGTCGCCCGTCAGTTGCCGAATCGCTTCGACCACATTTTCATTCGTCGTTTGTTGGGCGAGCAGCAGGCGATTGACCAATAAACCCTGGCGCATTTGCAAATAGGGGTGCGAAAACCGCACGCGCCTGGCGCGCTTCATGGTGCGGCTAATCTTCGAGATCGCTAAATCGGCTTCTCGGTTGTAAACAGTATCGACTACGCCGTTGAAGGTATCAGCAGTGCGGTTGAGTTCTAATTTCACATCTAACTGGTCGGCGATTTCCTGAGCCAGTCGAATGTCTAGGCCACCGGGCTGCACCTCCCCCGTATCCATAAAGAAGGGGGCGTTATCATTGCCCAACACGGCCACCACCAACTTGCCGCGCTTTAAAATTTGAGCAATATCCGGGGGCATTGTGGCCGCGGTCGCAGTCGCGTCTTCACTGCTGCCTCTCTGAGACTGAGTCGTGGATGCTGTGAGGTTACTCCTAGAACTGGTTGCTGAGCTGCTAGTTGCATGGGCATAGGCTGGCGCCACTCCCGTAAACCCTATCCCGACCCAGAGCAAGACAGTCAAAACTACAAAAGTAAGGGCTCGCCGCAGGGTAAATCCGGGGGGGCGAAGGGCTCGGAAATCTAGACAGCTAGACACAGTCAGTCACCTCGATTAGGCAGCGATTAGGGCTTCAGCAGTGCGCTGACCATGGGCTAGGTCAAGCGTCATATCGGCGATCGCCGTTAAGGGATCAATCCACGGTAGGGGGAGATCGGGAATCTGCGCCAGACCCACAGAGAGTTCGGTGCAGCCAGCGATGATCACTTCAGCACCTTGATCTTTGAGCCAGTGGGTTGCATGAGTCAAATCCAACAGCGCTTTTTTCGACACCTGCACGCCTGTGGTTTTTATTCCCCATTCCGGATGGTAGATCGACTGCATGATGCGCTTTTGCATGGGTGAGCTGAGCGCAGGACTGACAGGTTTGAGGCCGACCTGGCTTAAACTTTTGTGATATAGCTGGGTTTGCAGTGTGCCGTCTGTGGCTAAAATGCCGACCCGGCGAACCGGGGGATACTGCTCACGAATGCATTGCGATGTCGCGCCCATCAGCGGAATCCAAGGAATCGTTAACTGAGATTGGACGGCGGCATAAAAGGCGTGGGCCGTATTGCAGGTCACAATCAAAAAGTCAGCACCGGCCCGTTCTAACCGATGACCATATTTGACTAACCAAGGCGCGCAGTCGGGGGCCATCCCTTGAATGCTTTGGGTGCGATCGGGAATCTGGGTCGCATTCATCAAGATCCATTCAGGATGATCTTGATCGCGACAGGCGCCGCGTTGGCAGCTGCGGTTCAACAAAATCTGCTCAAACTGAATATGGGCAAGTGGCCCGACCCCGCCAATGATGCCAGGCATCGCGGTTTGAGGATTGATTCTGGCAGCGATCGAGTTAGCCATAGCATTGTCCAGAGAAGGGAAGATGAGCGTTCGACTTGGTTCACCAACCGCCAGAGGACTCACCTCAACGGCCACGTATAGAAGTTGACACTTGATAATCAGAACTACACGCAGCCTTCCCGGACTCCTGATGAAGTTACAGACAATTTCTTAAAGAGTTTGCGAACCAAACATGGCTGGGATGATGTCGTGACCAAAATCAATGATGGTTCTGTTATTTTCCACCACCGAGTGCAGAAAATCTGTTTCGTGCCAATTGTCTACACCGTAGTGACTGGACCAATTCCTCTAGACAGAGGCTACGGCAGGCGAGGTTCTCTAGGCAATGTCTGACCAAGAATAACTACTGGATGCAGATACCTTCAATCGCTATTTTGTTTAAGCGATCGCTCGTCCAGCGGGGATAAACGTAGCTAAAGCCATCACAACTGAGAGAGTTGCGATGGCTTTGGTCGCCCCGATCTCCGGGGTGGAATTCTGTCAAACCTTTGCAGAAAATCACCTGTCCTAGAGACTTTATCTAGGTACAGACCCTGTACAGATCCCTGCTGATGAGATCATCGCTGGTGATGAACGAGAGGTGAGCAGCTAAGTAGAAAGCCCTAATTATCCACACCGGTTTTAGTGGTCATCTCTTGCTGAACTGCTAACCCAATTTCCAGTGCCTCTTGCAAAAACTGCTGATATTCGATCGCCTGATTGTTGATATGGAGCGCCTGCAGCGCGACTAGATTAGTTTCAATGCTGCCCATCAGGTCACGGCCCTGTTGGAGTACAGTCTGATGGCAGCGCAAGATTCGCTCCGTCATCAAGGCGGAAATCAAACTGTCGCGGGTCGCCTCTAGCGCTGCGATAATTTCGGTACGATTGCGCAGGCTGGAGGCAGCGGCAGGCGACTGGGCTAGCCGCAACTCATCCATCACCCGAATCGTTTGCACAATGTCGTTGTGTCGGTCGACCTCATCCAGCAGATGCGACAGCGTCTTGAGCGCTTTGTAGCGCTGCCACTGATAGCCATGCCAGGCGATCGCCACCGTGATCGTCACCCCGACTACGACCGCAATCAGCCCGAACAGGTTGTTGAAGCTGGCCCAACTGCGGACGATGACTAATCCAAGGCCCAGGCAGACAATAAACACAACCGCCAGGAGCGAAAATTCTGCCACTAAAAACGAGCAGAGTTGACCGGGTGATCGGAGCGCTGACGGCCTGACTACGCCACCGATAAATATCTTGCCGACTTCCAATTCTGTGAGCTGCTCAAGCTGGTCTTGACTAATGATTAAATCCTCTAAATCAGATTTCATACGCGGTTTAAGTTGGCAAACTGAGATCGAAAAGTCATGTTCTCCCCTGGCTGATAAGAGTCTTTGCCGGTCACTATTGATATTTGAGAGCGCTCAATTTCCGAATAAAAACCAGCGAATACTGGTAATGATTTGAGCGTAGAAATTACTTTCGATGGGCCTGAATAGCTGAAACGGCTCTCCAGGTGCGCCGAAGAAGGGCCTGAGCGTCCAGCCCAGTTGACTGCCCACTAAACCATATAGGACGAGCCAAAATAGCAGCAGTCTTTGGCGGATCGGCGGGGTCTTTTCGTTGAATTTCATGACGCTTTTAACTCCGCGATAAAAGAGCTGTACGCCAATAAAGCCGGTCAGCGCAAAGATAGCCACATTTAGCAATAGAAAGAAGTGATAATCGCGAATTGAAATGAGAAAGAAGAGCGTCACGGGCGCAAAGCTAAAGAGCAGCACGCTAATGACCGAAACGGTTGTCAGACTCAGGACAGCGTATTGTTTGAAGCTAGCCTGCGACCCAAAAAGAATGTCAAAGAAGTAGAGCGTGGGCAGACAAATCAGCAGTGTCAGCAGGTATAAAGCCGGTAGCTTAACTGTTGAAAGCAACATCTGCTGCCAACCATTTGAGGCCCCGACAATAGCGCCATAAATGGCAAAAAATAAGGAGCTGGCAACAATCAGCGCCACAATTTTCGATTCTAGTTTGGTGCCGTTGCGAATTTCTTCTAAAAAGCTGGGGCGATCGCGCAGTAAGGTGATCAGCGTCGAGAAATAATTCATCGTCTTTTGAGTCAGCTCCATAATGCAGATTCACTCGGACGATAGCAATTACCCAGGTCGGATTTAGTTTGATTTCGGTGGGCGATCGCTCTGCCACGGTGTGTTGTGAGGCACATCAATCTAGCTGATTTGCTGAGCGACGAAATTAATTTCAGGCATTGTGGCAGCTCAAGCTTTAATCCCAATTCTGTCAGCCACAACGACTAATGAACGTCAGTTCGGGTTAAGCCAAACTCCGTTTCTTGCCCCTCTAGGGAGGAGCGAATGGGGTGGGTTGAACAAACTCTCAGCAGAAGGAGCGATACCCACCCCGCCTTGGGCACCCCACCCCAAAGCGGGGTGTCGCCTCAACCGGTGGGTCAGTGTGCCTCATGATGCCTGATCCCGAATACGACTCGGCTCTCCCGATGCCATGAGTAAACAGGCCCTGGCATGCCCAGACGCGATCGCGATCGGTTGATTAAAGGGTGGCTGACCTGGCCTCAAACTCCGTAGTGCAGCACCTCAATGTAAAAAGTGGCGGATGCCGGTCATGGCCATCACCACCCCCAAGCCGTTCGCCGCCTTGATCGAGTCTTCGTCGCGCTTACTGCCCCCCGGCTGCACGATCGCCTTGATGCCCGCCGCCGCTGCCGTGCGCACGGAATCATCAAAGGGGAAAAAGCCATCACTGGCTAGAATCGCGCCTTGAGCTTGCTCATTGGCTTGCTCTAGGGCAATTTTAACGGCTCCAACTCGGTTCATCTGACCAGCCCCGACGCCTAGCGTAGTGCGGTTTTTGGTGATTAAAATCGCGTTGGATTTGACGTGTTTGACTAAGCGCCAGGCAAAGAGCAGTTCTTCTAACATGTCAGCATCGGGCTTATGGTCGGTGACGATTTCCCATTCTGAGGGGTCATCTTCGACCGTGTCAGCTGCCTGCACCAAAAAGCCTCCGGCAATCGCCTTAGCCGTATGAGTCGGGCCGCTGAACAGGTCGGGCAACAAGAGTACCCGTAAGTTTTTCTTTTGGGTCAAAATTTCTCGGGCATCGGCATCACAACTAGGGGCCACGATGCACTCGAGAAACGTTTTTGAGAGCGCCGTTGCCGTGTCGTGATCAATTGCGCGGTTAAGGGCCACAATGCCACCAAAAGCGGAGACCGAATCGGCATTAAAGGCCTTTTGATAGGCTTCAGCGAGCGAATCTCCCTGGGCGGCACCGCAAGGATTGGTGTGTTTGAGCACGGCGGCAACCGGTAACTGGGGCGGAAATTCGGCCAGAATGCGCCGCGCGGCTTCTAGATCGACCAAGTTGTTGTAGCTCAAGGGTTTGCCTTGCACCAGTTCCGCTGCGGCCCAACCCGACGGCACGTTGCCCGCTTGATACCAGGCCGCCGCTTGGTGAGGATTCTCACCGTAGCGCAGTAATTGGCGCTGCGTGCCCGTAAGCGTCCATCGCTGGGGCAAAGCCGCCCCGGCTGTTACCTCGACTTTTGAGGCTGATAGGTAATTCGCGATCGCCTGGTCGTAGGTCGCCGTATGCCAAAAGGCCTGCCGAGCGCAGTCTTGCCGCAGTTGAGGAGAGGCTTCGCCGCCGTTTTCGGTCATTTGTGCCAAATATATTGAGTATTGGTCGGGCTGACAAAGCACGGTGACGTAGGCGTGATTTTTGGCTGCCGCTCGCAGCAGGGTGGGGCCGCCAATATCAATTTGCTCGATCGCGTCAGGCAGCGTGACATCGGGCTGGGCAATCGTTTGCTCAAAGGGGTAGAGGTTAACCACGACCAAATCGAAGGCCCGAATGTCGTTGGCTGTCATCTCTTCGGCATCGCTGGGCAGGGCCGGACGGCCCAAAATGCCACCGTGAATGCGGGGATGCAGCGTTTTCACCCGACCGCCTAAAATTTCTGGTGAGCCGGTGTAGTCAGCGACTTTGGTGACTGGCAGGCCGGCCTCGGCGATCGCTGAGGCGGTGCCGCCGCTGCTCACGATCTCAAAGTCAAAGGATTCCACCAGCGCTTTGGCCAGATCCACCAGTCCCGTTTTGTCCGATACGCTCAGTAGTGCTAGCCGCGACATGCCCATTGTCTCCGTCTCGTGTAAATCTCAATATACCGGGGTAGTGCGGAGGAAGGGCGGTTTGAGGGGGAATTTGGCGTTCGGAGTTGGGAGGGTTGAATTCGGCGTTGGAAGTTGGAAATTCGGAGTTGAGCGTGGGAGCGGAGAGGTATTTGGCGGACAAAGTGCAGAGATCTTCTGCTAACTTCGATATGCGCTCTGGCATGCTCTGAATGCCGTCGGCACAGCTGCTGCTGTCATCTGCTGGTTAAACGTTAAAATCGTCTGCGGAAACGATACTGAGGTCAGCCTGTGAGTTTGAGCGCGATCGCCAAAACGACAAGTGAGTCGGCCGATAAACTGCTGATCGGCCTACATGGCTGGGGAGCCAACGGGCAAGACTTGGCCGCACTGGCGGGCTACATGCCGATGCCGGGGGTCAAAATGCTGTTTCCTGATGCGCCGTTTCCCCATCCTGAAGCACCGGGAGGGCGGATGTGGTACAGCTTTCCGACGGGGTATGACTTTCAGAGTGACCATGATTTTGAACAACAGGCCGATTTGCAAGAGAGTCGGCAGCTGTTAAAAGCGTGGCTGGGGCAAATGGCTGAGGAAACCGGCATTCCACCGGAGCGCACGCTGGTGGCCGGATTTTCACAAGGGGGGGCCATGACGATGGATGTGGGGTTGCAGTTGCCCTTGGCTGGGGCATTGGTGCTGAGCGGCTACAGCCACAGTGCGCCAGCGCCGCACCCCGACCTCGGGCCGTTGCTCATGGTGCATGGTCGGCAAGATCAGGTGGTGCCGCTGGCCAGAGCCCATCAGTCGCGCGATGCCCTCACCGCGCAGGGCGTTGATGTGACCTACAAGGAATACAACATCGGGCATGAGATTTCGCCAGTGGTGCTGCAGGCGGTGCTGATGTTTTGCCAGCGGCTGGCGGCCAAGGTTTAGCAGGCAAGGGCGCTAGGCACCAGACCCCGGGGGCTTGCCAACTGGCTATTGGGTGACGCTCAGCCTCGCTAGGGTTGGCGGTAATCTCGATGCATCGGTGCGCAAATGCTCCCCCCTAAGGCTTGCGTCGTTTGAGGCGTCGCATGAATTGTTGCTCAAAAATAGTTTCCCGATCGCAGGCGTTTGGCACGGCCCAACCCTGACAGAAACGTTGGCAGTTCTAGAAACATGGTTTAAGCCAATCTTTTAACTAACTCCGCGAACATTGTCTAATACGGCAGCATTGGCAGGGGTTCCATCAGCAGCCTTTGGAATGATGGCGATAGTCCCAGCTGATTCCATCACGATCGCTTCGACGGCAGAGAGAGAGACCACTTGATGCTGGCGAACGACGGCCAGCAGCTGTGATTGAGTAACCCGCTGTGCCCGCATCGCGGTCGGCAAAAACTGTCCGCGAAAATATAGTAATGATGGGTCAGCGGTTACTAAATCCTCAAAGGTAGATGAGCGCACGGTGAACCAAGAGACCAGATATTGCAGCAGCAACAGTGTTAGGAAGGCGGTGATGCCCTCGGCCAGAGAAGTGCCTTTGGCGGTGATCAGTCGTCCTAACGTAGAGCCGATCGCGACGGTCACGACAAAATCAAAAGCATTCAGCTGCGCGAGTGAGCGCTTGCCAGAAATTCTCAACAAAAGCACCAAGCTGAAATAGGCTAAGGAACCCACGACAACGATGCGAATCAGGGGTTCTGAGCCGCTGTAGAAGAAAACGATCTGGTTCATAGTCAGCTTAAGGGGGTAGTCAGGTGAATTTATCCTAAAGTGATCGCCCCTATGCCAAAAGCAATTGGGGTCACCCCCCACAGCCGATTGTCAGAGGGGTGACTTACCCTGAGAGATAACGTTCTGCAAATGCCCCGCTTTTGGGCATGCTCTAGACAGCCCCTGTTACCGCCCCTGTCACCGTGACTCAAGAATTTCATCTCTCAATTACATCGCTGGGCAGCGATCGCTACCTGATCCGCACCGAAGACGCTGCCGCGGGGGTGCCCGTCGCCGAAGCCCAGGTTGACTGGCCGGTGGATGAGTGGCTACAGCTGGCGCAACCGGCGATGGATGATCCGCTGATGGGGTTGCTGCAGGGCACGGTGGATTTGAGCGATCACCCAGCGGGCCTGCCTCAACTGGGCAGCAAACTCTACAATGCGCTGTTTCAAGATGAGGCAATTCGCGAAAGTTGGCTGCGGGCGCGGGGCATTGCCCAAAACCGCCACGAGGTTTTGCGCTTGCGGCTGGGGTTAAAAGAGAGTCGCTTGCAGCGGCTACCTTGGGAAGTGCTGCAGCACAGCGGCCAACCCCTGACCACCCGGCCAAACCTCACCTTTGCGCGGTACGCCGCCAACCCGTTGATGGAGCCCACGGCCAGTGCCCCCCAACGCCTCGAAGTCGGCACGTCGATCAACGTGCTGTTGGTCATCGCCGGCCCTGAAGACCAAGATCATCTGCAGCTGCTGCAAGAAGCGGGGCACATTCGCGAACTGTTTACGAGCCAGCCCGGTGAGGCGACTCCCGTTTGCATTGACGTGCTAGAGCAGCCCGATCGCGCTTTGCTCACCCAGAAACTAGAGCAAGGCACCTATCAGGTATTGCACTATGCGGGCCACAGCGACTTTGGTAAAAACGGCGGCGATTTATCCCTAGTCAATCGGCAGACGGGTCTGACTGAGCGACTGTCGGGCGATGATCTGGCCGGTCTGTTGGTCAACAATCACGTGGCGCTGGCGGTGTTCAACTCTTGTCGCAGTGGCCACACCGCCGCCGATGACGCCGAAATGGATTGGCGACAGCAAAACCTGGTGCAGGCGCTAGTCAATCGGGGGGTGCCGGGGGTCGTCGCGATGGCCGAACGGATTCCCGATGAGGTGGCGATCGCCTTTACGCGGCTGTTTTATCACAACCTGCGCATTGGCTTTCCCATCGACATGAGCCTGAGCCGCACCCGGCAGGGCCTAATCTCCGGGTTTGGCTCCGATCAGCATTATTGGGCCTTGCCCATCCTATATTTGCAGCCAGATTTTGATGGCTACCTGACTCAGGGCGGGGGAACCACCGATGAGTCCCTTGATACCGATTTGCTGCCCCTCAACCCACCGGTACCGCTGCCGCGATCGGAGCCGGCACCCGCGGCCGCCGTGCCGCCGCCGCCGCCAACACCCCTCGTCAACGAACCCGAGGTGCCCAAAGTGCCTGAGGTGCCCGAGGTGCCTCTAGCTGAGGGCGTCACGGCCACCTTGCTCACGGAATTAGAAACGGCCCCCCTTCCCGATGCCGACGAAGATGAGCTGCTGGTCAGCTTCGTCGAACAGCTCTCTAAAAACGCGAGCAGCCCCGATGAGCCCCCCATGCCTGCCGATCAGGGCGAGGTCTTAGTCAGTGACCCAACTCGGCAGGCCGGTCTAGAGATCTATGAGACGCTGCCTGAGGTGCCGCCGCCCGATCGCCCCCAGCCTTTGCCCCCGGCGCGATCGGCGACCATCAACCACTCTCCAGATCAAAGCGCAACACCCACACCCAACGCTGGCGCCAGCCGCCGTTACTTGCCGCGCTCCCCCGAAAAACCCATCTTGGTCTGGTTTGCCCTGGGGCTCGTGGGCGTAGTCGGCATGATGGGTCTGGGCCTCTTGGCCATTCGCTGGTCAGAAAACGGTGTCCGCCCCCCGGTACTGCCGACCGCCACGCCAACCACACCCTCTGGAGAACCACAACCGGCTAACGCTGATGCCTTTACCCTGATTAAGCGGGGCGAAGATGCCCTCAAGCAAAACCGCTACGCCGATGCGCGCGACGAGTTTGATCAGGCGTTGACCCAAGCCCTGCTTGGCAATGCCGACCCCACGACGGTGGGTGATGCTGTTTGGGCTTGGGTGCGCGATACGACAGAGCCCGACTTGCTTTACATCAAGGGCCGCATTGCCTGGCAAGAAAGCAGCCTAATGCAATCGGAGCCAGAAGATGTCAATAGTCGCTATGAGGGGCGCATCTTTGCCCAGCAAGCTCGCACGGCTTGGGAACGCACCCCCGATCGCTTCATTGAAGGCCGTATTGCTCGCGGTTTTGCTGACTATGCGATGGGCGATTGGGATAGTGCAATCGCCAATTGGGAAGCCGCATTGACCCTCTACGATGAGCAACGCCGTCGTCAACCGAATCCAGCCGCGGCGCCTGCAGATCCGACCATTTTGCACGCCTACGCGGGGTTGGTGATGGCCCACACGATGCTTGGCAATATTAATCCTGCCGGAGTTGAAGAAGATGCGGGTTTACAGCAGGCGAGCGAAGATGAGCAGGCCATTTTAGATATCGAGTCGGCAAATGAACTGGCCCTGGCCCAAGATTATTTTTTGACGCTGCAAAGGCTGGACGAATTGGAACGGGTGACGCCGCGAGCTGTGAGCCAAATCGATGAATCGCCCCATACCTGGAACAACTGGCTATGGACGCCAACACTGCTCCAGGACTGGCGACGAGACTACCGCTATTGGGATGCTGAGACCAGAAGCGTATTAACCCCAGCGGACTTGCCCCCAGAAGACTTGCCCTTAGAAGAATCATCCCCCGAAGAGGCGTCTCCAGAGGAATTGTCCTCAGAAGAAGCGCCACCAGAGGAACTGCCGTCAGATAACTAAGGCGGTGGCGAGGGACAGCCCTATGGGTCAGCCCCGATCGCGGCACCCAGGAAAGTGATCGGGGCTGACATAGATGCTTAGTCGCTGGCGATCTTGCAAGCACCGGACGGGTAGCGCCTGGCGGGGCGATCGTCCCGCCAAAAACGGTAGAAGGCGGGCGGCAGGCGCTAGATTGGGAGCAGTCGATCGCTTGAGTATTACCATGACTGCGACCCCGATCACCCTCAAATCGCTGACGGCTGAGCCCCTAACCCCCGACGCCTTTGCTCCTTTTGGTCAGGTGATAAAAGCCTCCCAAGATGGGACCGCCTATGGCCCAGAGGATGCCCAGCTAGACCTGAGTCAGGGCATTCCACGGTTTTACATCATGCGACTGCCGACTAAGGGCCGTCAGTTTGGCGCAATCACCCGCCATCAGCGCTGCACGCAATGTTTAGGATCTCTCAATGGCATTCCCTGGTTGATGGCTGTAGCGGCTCCGGGAGCCGCTACAGAGCCGGAGCCAGCCGGTATTCGTGCCTTCACGATTCCTGGTGACTGTTTCATCAAACTGCATGTAGGCACCTGGCATGCGGGGCCGCTGTTTGACGCGCCAGAGGTGGATTTCTATAACCTAGAGCTGAGCGACACCAACGTCGTTGATCATCAAACCTGCAACTTGCGATCGCGCTTCCACGTAGAATTTGAAATCATCTAGCGATAGGAACGCGATCAATGGCGAAATTCATCCTGTGGGGCAGCTACTGTGAGAACGCGCTGGAAAAGCGGACGCCCTACCGCACCGCTCACCTCGCCGGACTGACATCGCAGAAAGAGAGCGGGGTGCTGGTCACCCTCGGGCCAACCGTCGATAACACGAAAGTCTTGGGTATTTATGAGGCTGACGATGAAGCGACGGTGCGGCAGCTGGTAGAAGGGGATCCTTACTGGGAAAACGGCATCTGGACAGACTATCAGGTCTACGGCTGGAATCAGGTGTTTTGAGAGCGGACGGTCTACAGATGCTCCCTAATAGAGCATCCTGAGGAAGTGGCTCCAAGATGAGGCGGTGATCGCCGGGATTAGGGCCAAACCTCAGCAGAAAACGGGTTTGTCGTGAGACAGGCTTAAACGCTGGGCCGGAAGCTACTCGCACTAGGGCGCGTCATCAATTAAACTCGAAAGCCTGACGGTATGGGCATTACCGCGCCTGCTCCGTAAACTTAGATAGAGGCTGAACCGCTGTCAACATCAGGACTCAGCCGCTAAATGATGACAGCCTCTAGTACTCTACGGCAGAAATAAGACGACCATTCCAGTTTCGATGCCCCCTTGGCCCCTACGGCCCCCAGTCATCGGTAATGGTGGGTAAAATTACGCCGTAGTCTGCTAGGGAGTTAGCTGCACCTCTGCGACTTGCCGATCGCCATTGATGATGAGGTCAAGCATTTGCCCCTCTTTATCAAAAAATAGGGTGCGTGGCGTTTGTACCGACAGGTTCCAGCCCTGCTCTAGCAGCTGATCGGTCACGGATGCTGCTGGTTGCCCAATCAGGTCAAAGGGAAAGGTCGAAGCCTCGATGGGCGTGCCTAAATTGAGCAGCGATCGCAGCAGTTGGTTGAGGGAAGCACGTTGTGCTACCGGCAGAATGGCGCGAATGGCCATCGTCCGTTGAAACAAGAGGTCGTGAACCACCTGTTCGTTCGCGAGCACTTCACCCCGGACATAGGTGATCGCTTCATTGGCCGTCTCTGGACTGACCAAATTGGTGAGTAAATTGACCGATTGCAGATAGGCCTCGACGGCGATCTCTAAGTCGTGGTCATATCGGGCATAGATTTCTTGAATCTGCAGCTGCTGCTCAGCGGTGAGGTTAGGGTGAGCGAGGATAAAAGACTCGGCGGTTTTGGGCTGTTCTTCAACCGCATCGAGCAGCCAATCAATCGCGGTCTCCGGCTGATCGGTGAGCTGCAGTTGCGTCATCTGGCGCGGTTCCATCCGCTCGGGGTCTGGCAGCGCTACAGCATCACCGACCCAAAGACTCAGTCCGAGGCAGATACCGACCCCGATTGCACTCACCTGGCACATACTCTTCATAGCTTGTTGACACTGGGCTCTATTAACTTATCAAATCGGGGCTGAGGCCTTGAGCAATGCCTCACCTGGCGGGGACTGGGCGATCTTCCAAGTTCGAAGAAATCGGGATGATGCGGGAAAGAAGCCCCGCCTCGCGCTAGCTCTCCTGCACCTGGTTGAGGTGGGTTTGCCAGCACGCCAACGCTTGATTGTGGACTTCGCGCCAGGGTCGGTGATGCTGCTGGGCCAGGGCGACACAGTCCTCATATTCAGGATGGGCCTTGAGGGGGTGATCTTGACCAGGGGCAAAAGCCAGCTTCATGCGAATTGGGCCGAGGGGCGTCGCGAGGGACCGCATCTCTCGTCGCAGTCGCAGCCGCTGCTGCACCGATCGCCGCACGCCTAAAGTTGTGGTTTCCTGCAGCAAAATGCGTTCGCAATCGTCAGCTGTTTCGGGGTAAGCGATCACGCTAATTAGGTGGCCCAGGCGAGATTTCTTCATCGTGACGCTTTGGGTGAAAACGTCCAGCGCGCCCGACTGCAGCAGGCGATCGTACAAATACCCGATCGCCTGAGGCGACATGTCATCCACCTGAGTTTCTAAAACCACGACGGTTTCTTGACCGGCTCGCCGCTCAATATCATCCGCTGGAGGCCCTGCTGTGCGATCGCGCGGCAAGGCGGGCTCAGGGAGCGAATGTTCGTGGGGATGGCGGTGGGTCGCCGTCGATGCCGCCGGGGGGCTCGGGGCCTGATGGGTATGGTGCATCGGGGGCGAGACCAGTGTGCTTGTCGTCCCCAGCCACAGCCGCAGAATATTGGGCAGGGCCAGGTCTTTGGTGCCAGCACCGAGGCCCACCTTTTGCAGCTGGAGCGCCGGGGGCTCGCCAAAGTGGGCGGCGAGTTCGGTGGCGATCGCGGCCCCAGTGGGAGTCACCAGTTCGCCTACCAGCCCAGCATTGTAGATGGGCACCTGCGCCATTTCCATCAGTTTGAGCACGGCTGGAGCCGGGACGGGTAAACGACCGTGGGCGGCGCGGACAGTGCCCCTCCCCGTCGGCAAGGGGGCGCAGTGCAGTTCATCGACGTTGAGCCAGTCGAGACCCAGGCAGGTGCCGACAATATCGACGATCGCGTCGGTTGCCCCCACTTCATGAAAATGCACCTGCTGCGGCGCAATACCGTGAATGGCCCCTTCGGCCTCGGCCAACCGCCGAAAGATGGCCAAACTCCAGGTGATCGCGCGGGTGGGCAAGTCGGCGACAGTAATGATTTGCTCAACGTCATGGAGATGACGCAGCGGCGGCGAGGGCGTCTGAGCAGTGGTTGCGTGGGGCAGCCCAACGTTGACCTGCGTGGCCGCAATGCCATTTTTGCGGGCGATCGCCGCCGTTAATTTGACCGTTTCTGGCAGGTTGAGGCGATCGATTTGGGCTTGTAAATAGCTCAGCGGCACCCCAGCACTGACCAACGCGCCCAAACACATATCCCCCGAAATGCCGGTCGGACAATCCAGAAAGGCTAAAGTCTTCATACAAGGTCTCCGCAGCGTCCCCTCCATCTTCCATAATGAAGACGCCTTTGCAGGCAACCTTCGCAGGAAAATGCAGGAGCCCGAGCGATGACGACAATCTACAAAGTTCATCCCCAAAATCCTCAATCGCGCAAAATCGCGACCATCCGCGCTGCGCTGCGGCAGGGCGCAATTATGCTTTACCCCACTGATACGGTCTACGCGATCGGCTGTGATCTGACGGTGAAATCGGCGGTGCAGCGCGTGCAGCAGCTCAAACAGGTTTCTAACGACAAGCCGCTGACATTCATGTGTTCGTCGCTGTCTAACATTGCCGAATATGCCTGGGTCAGTGACCCGGCTTATCGCAAGATTCGTCACCTGATTCCCGGCACTTACACATTTTTGTTGCCGGCGACCAAGCTGGTGCCCAAGCTGGTGATGAGCCCCAAACGCAAGACAACCGGCATTCGTGTCCCCGACTGCCCCATCTGTTTAGCGCTGATCGAGGCCCTCGATAATCCCATTGTTTCGACCTCCGCCCTTTCCCTAGTGGAATCAGAGTCGGTGCCGGTGTCGTCAAAAGCAGCGCTGTTTGACCAAGTCGGGCCTCGCGTTGATTTCATCATCGACGATGACCAAGAATTAGGCTACGGCCTCTCAACCATCTTGAATCTGGCTGACCCAGAAGCGCCGGTAATTGAACGCAAAGGGTTGGGTTGGGAACACGCGGTGGAGATGGGAATTGAGGTGAATGAGGAAGCGGTGTTGTCGCCGCACTGAGTCCTGAATTTGGCATTCGGCGTTCGGCGTTCGGAATTCGGAGTGCCCGGTGAGAAGAGTCGAGTTCCACGGAGTGGGGAATTCGGAGGTTGCAGTAGCATTGTTGCAGGGATAAGGGTTATGGATCAGGCGGAACGAAGGTTTAAGGCTGCTTGAAAGCTGATGTCCTATGAGCCCAAATCCGCAGCAGTTGCGAGTGCAACGCGGGCCTAAAATACCATGGCCGTGCGACCTTTTTGAGCGTTGCTGAAATCAGGGATGAACGAATTTCAGCCGCTCTAATTTCACACGGGCCTGCCAAAATTAATTTATCCCAGCAATCGCAACGCCGAAGTGGTTTAGGTCATGGCTATCGCTAGAAAACAAGCGTTCTTGACTCATCCTCTGGAAAATCATTCGAAAGTCAGAGGCCAAAACCTCAGACTTATGTAAGCGTTAGAAGGTATAGCATTACTTAATTTAACTTCAAAATTCATTGGCTTAAGAATAATAGATGACGAATGATATGATGCAGGCCAAAAAAATTCTTGCCGTTGATGATTCTGTTGACAACCTTTTCCTGGTTGAAACGGTTTTGGATGACGATGAATATCACTTAGATTCCGCTAAAAGTGGCAAAGAAGCTCTAACCAGGATCGAGGCCTCCCCACCCGATTTAGTCCTCTTGGACATCATGATGCCGGGCATGGATGGTTATGAGGTGACGAGAAGAATCCGCCAGGCTACCCAGCTGCCTTATATTCCTATCCTGCTGCTCACGGCCCATGACCATGTGAGTCTGGTAGAAGGTTTAGACGCCGGGGCTGATGATTTTATCCGTAAACCTTTTGATATTGAAGAGTTACAGGCCCGAGTGAGATCGCTGTTGCGCATGAAAGCCGCGATGGATGGGCAATCCTACATGATTCGTCAACGCGATGATTTTGTGGCGCGACTGACCCATGATCTGAGAACGCCGTTAGTCGCCGCTAACCGCATGTTGACCTTCTGCAAGAATGAGTCCTTCGGGCAGGTGGCGAAGGACGCCAAGGAGGCTATCACAGAAACGATTCAAAATAATCAGCAACTGCTCGATATGGTGAATACCTTGCTAGAGGTTTATCGCCATGATGCAGGGCACAAGTCTCTCACCATGACGGCGCTCAATTTGTGTGATATCGCGACTGATGTGGTGAATACGTTAAAGCCCCTCGCCGATGAGAAGCAATTGACGCTCAAAATGGGCGATCGCTCCGGCAATCCCGTTGCTGACGCTACCCCCTATGCAATGCAGGGTGATGTGATTGAGCTGCGTCGCGTGATTACAAACTTGGTGGGCAATGCCCTGAAATTTACTGACCAAGGTCATGTCTTCGTTCAAATCAGCTGTTCGCAGCAAGGCCCAGACCACCAACTGCTCAATAATCACGATGCCGACCAGTCACCGTGGCTGATGCTTCAGGTGATTGATACGGGTATCGGGATTTCTGAAGCGGATCAAATGGAGATTTTTGATTGGTTTCGTCAAGGTGACCAGCGGCGCTCGGGCAGCGGTTTAGGGCTACATTTATGCTGCCGGATTGCGGAAATGCATGGGGGCCTGATTGACGTGACGTCAGCTTTGAAGCAAGGGAGTACATTCACCCTTTATCTACCGGCTAAAGGGTAGATAACTCGGCTATTTATCTCTGCCGATTGATGGCACCATTACCGATTTTTCTTAAGGTGAGCATGTTAATTTGACGCCTTTAAGAAAAACGGGACAAGTGAAGATGGCTGACTTCGATATTTTGGTGATTGGTGCGGGCTCGGGAGGGTTAGCGGCCGCCAAGCAAGCGGCGAGCCTGGGTGCGCGAGTTGCGATCGCTGAATCCCGAACTTTAGGCGGCACCTGTGTCAATCGTGGTTGCGTGCCGAAAAAATTGCTGGTCAACGCTGCTGAGTTCATCCACCAACAGCAGGTTGCGGCCTCATTGCAGTGGGTAAATCCGACGGGCCTGCTCGATTGGCAGCGTTTGCAGACTGCGATCGCTGAGCATTTGCAGGGCATCCGGCAGTCACAGCAAGAGAGCTTGCAAGCCGCCAACGTTCACATCGTGCGCGGTACAGCGCGGCTGCTCGACGCGCATCAGGTCGAGGTGGCTGGGCAGACCCTCACAGCGCAGCATATTGTGATTGCCGTGGGCGGCGCTCCGACGGTGCCTGATATGCCGGGGGCAGATTGCGCCCTAACGTCACCGGAGATGTTTCAGTTAAGCAACCGCCCCAATCACCTCGCCATTGTGGGCGGCGGCTACATTGGGGTAGAGTTTGCCCATATCTTTGCGCTGTTGGGCACTCAAGTCACGCTCATTGATACCGATCAGCAGGTGCTGTCAGGGTTTGACCCGGTGCTGCGAGAGGCCGCCCAAGCCGGATTGACGCGCCTGGGCGTCGAATTCATTGCCGAAATGACGGGCAAGGAGATCGAATGTCAGGGTGAACAGTATCGCTTATCTCTATCGGGGTCGGATCAGTCAAGCCAAACCGTCACAACGGATGCCGTGCTGCTAGCGGTAGGGCGATCGCCCAAACTTTCTCCGCTCAATCTAGAAGCTGCTGGGGTCAAGGTAGAGGACGGCAAAATTGTGGTGGATGACTACGGGCAAACCTCGCAACCGTCAATTTATGCGGTGGGCGATTGTGTGGGCCGCCTGCCGCTCACACCCGTGGCGATCGCCGAAGGGCAGGCCGTGGCACAAACGATCTGTCAGCAGGTCACCCGCATGGACTATCGCTGGATCCCCTCGGCCGTATTTGGCATGCCGCCCGTCGCCACAGTGGGCTGGTCTGAACCCGAAGCGCGGGAGCAATTGGGGGATGACGCGGTAGAAACCGTCTCGCAAACCTTTACTCCCCTGAAGTACAGTTTGATGACCGACTCACCCGCGTCCGTCATCAAATGGGTATTCAATCGTCAGACCCAACAGGTGGTAGGCGTGCATTTGGCCGGTGACCAAGCGCCAGAAATCATCCAAGGGTTGCTACCAGCCTTAAAGCAAGGCATTAATCGACAAGAACTCGCCAAAATTGTCGCGATTCACCCCACCTCTGCTGAAGAACTCTTCAGCATTTCTCCTCGGTAGTTGCTGCGGTGCTTGCTCCACATCTAATTAATCGCGTAGCAACGCCAAAAGTAGAAATAGCGCGTTGCGCCAGCAAACATCTAATTCAGCCAGATGTTTGCTGATGGACTTCACAGCTAAAGAAATCGCCTTCAGCTAGTTGGCATCTCATAAAGTTTTTTCCTCGCAGCATATTAGCGAGGAAGTCTTCAATACGCGCCTGTTCGCGGTAATATCGCCACGTAATCCCCATTTCGAAGTAAATCAATCCAGCGCCGGATCACCCTTTAGATGGAGGGCATCAATCCAGGTTCTTTTTATTGTAGAAGAGTAGATAATTTTCAGAGGACTCAGTGATTATGGGTATCGAAGATAGAGTAGAAGCAACTGCTAAAAACGTTGAAGGTAAAGTCCAAGAAGCTGTTGGTGATTTGACGGGTAACACTTCTGACGAAGCTGAAGGTAAAGCCAAGCAAGTAGAGGCTCGCGCTCAGCACGGTAAAGAAGACGTGAAAGATCAAGTCAAGAAAGCGATTGACTAGTTTCTTTTGCATTCAACCCAAAAAAGAGGCGCAATGTTCGCCTCTTTTTTTTGCGGATTTTTATTTGAAAGGGGATAAATCGGTTTATGAATCCAGAAGCATTTATGCATCTCGCCATTGAGGAAGCTCGCAAAAGTCAAACTCCCTTTGGCGCAGTGATTGTTCAAGAGGGCGAAGTCATTGAGCAGGCTGGCAATACGGTACAAACGGATCAAGATCCGGTCTGCCATGCTGAGGTCAATGCGATTCGTCAGCTCGCTAAACGATTCGGCAATGCTGCTCCGTCGGGCTCTTATACACTGTATTCAACCTGTGAGCCCTGCGCGATGTGCGCTGCGACTTGCCTGTGGGCAGGGATACAGCACATTGTCTACGGCGTGGGGTCAGCTGACTTTGCCGATGGCAATCCCAACATGATTGATATTCCCTGTGAGGAAGTCTTTCAGCGATCGCCCAAACAATACACCATCGAAAATGGCCTGTTACGGGATGCTTGCAAGCAGCTTCACCAAGAGTTTCCGCTAGAAGATCTGTAACGGAAAATCAACTTCTTGACAAAGAATTCTTCAGATATAGCAAAGCCTCCTGAAAGATCATTTTTCGGGAGGCTTTCGAGTTTTGGCCGACTTAGGCCGTCTTGAGCAAACGCATCACCAACGATACCGCAAACAACGCCAAGAAAATGAAGAATAAAACCTTAGCGATACTCGCAGCCCCCGCCGCGATACCACTGAAGCCAAACACGGCAGCGATAATAGCAACAATGAAAAAGAGTAGCGTATATCTGAGCATTAGTTCACCTCAATCAGCAAAACAGCACTCTCATTGGACAAGAAAATCACTCGCTTAGCATCTCTCTTTTTACATAAAAATACTTACGATCAGGTTGACTTGCATCAATCAATCAAAGGCATCCGACTCACTAAGAATCGAATGCCTTTTGAAATAATATTGAGTTTTCATCTGTCGCCAGACAGGTTCGGAGCGACAGATTAATAGTTGACGCTATTTCTCTACATTGGGGATAATGTCTGGACGCTCTTTGTTCTCCCAACCAGCCGGACGCTTAGAGTTGTACCAGGCGATGGAGCCAATACTAACTGCTGCAATAAAGCCGACAATGCCAACAACTGCAATGCTAGAAAAATAAGGAGCACTAGCGGCTTGTATTTCCATCAAAGACATATAAGCAAACGAACGCATACTTTAACTTTCAATTTATCTACAACAATCATATTACTTAAATAAGTGTAGGTAAACATCTGTCAAAGGTGGTTAAAAGCCTCTGTCTCAAGATAGAGAGAGCGTCGCTAAGTCCGTTTTGAACCGTCCCGAAATATCGCCTTCTGGTCTTTGACTGAGTGCTCAAGACGCTTCACTGAATAAATTCACGAGATCTATCTCAAGCAGGGCGAAATTCGTCTAAACGTCTGTCACTCTGTCTAGTTGTGCCTTGAAGTGGTGGAGGCTTTTAGATCATGTCTGAACTGAACGGCGTAATGATGCAGTACTTTCATTGGTACATCGCATCTGATGGCAACTTGTGGAAGGAGCTAGCCGAGCAGGCTGATGAGCTGGCTCAGAAAGGCGTGACTTCGGTGTGGTTGCCGCCAGCGTATAAAGGCTCAGGCGGCGGTCTGGATGTCGGGTATGGTGTTTACGACCTCTATGATTTAGGGGAGTTTGACCAAAAGAGTAGTATCCGCACCAAGTACGGCACCAAAGATGAGTATTTGAAAGCAGTCAAACAGGTACAACATGCTGGCATCCGCGTGTATGCCGACGTGGTGTTTAACCACATGATGGGCGGTGACGCGCCGGAAGAAGTTGAGGCCACCCCTTTTAATCCCGACAATCGCGGAGAAGCCATTGGCGAACCGCGAACCGCCAAAGTGTGGACGCACTTTAAGTTTGAGGGGCGCGATCGCAAATATAGCGATATGGAATGGCACTGGTGGCACTTTGACGCGGTGGATTACAACGAACATGACCCCGACTTCAACGCGGTTTATCTGCTGCAAGACAAGTCGTTTGATGACAACGTTGATCTGGAAAAGGGAGCCTTTGACTACCTCATGGGCTGTGACCTCGACATGGAGTCAGAGGAGGTGCGCACCGCGTTGAATGACTGGGGCACCTGGTACGTTGACACCACCGAGGTCGATGGCTTTCGCTTTGACGCGGTGAAACATGTCAAAGCGGGCTTTTTTCCGCAATGGCTCAACCACTGTCGCCGCGAGTCAGGTAAGCGCCTGTTTGCCGTGGGGGAGTATTGGTCCTACGAGATCGAGGCGCTCCATCACTTTATTGATGTCACTGGGGGGGATGTACATTTGTTTGATGCCCCTCTGCACTACAACTTTACGGAAGCCAGTAAGGCGGGCGACACCTACGACCTGCGGCAAATTTTTGACAATACCCTCGTACAGCAGCAACCAGCCTTAGCGGTGACGCTGGTTGACAACCATGATTCGCAACCGCTGCAAGCCTTAGAGTCAGTGGTCGAACCGTGGTTTAAGCCGTTGGCCTATGCGCTTATCTTGCTGCGCCAAGACGGCTACCCCTGCATCTTTTATGCCGATTATTATGGGGCGCACTATACCGATGTCGGCACCGATGGCGGCGAGTATGAGATTTGGCTCGACAGTCATCAATGGCTGATCGACAAGTTTTTATACGCCCGGCAAACCTACGCCTATGGCGAGCAATACGACTATTTCGATCATCCTCAAACCATTGGCTGGAGTCGGTTAGGCAATGCCGACCAGCCGGGGGGGATGGCAGTGCTTTTGAGCAATGGCGATCGCGGCTTTAAGTGGATGGAAACGGCGCAGCCTCACCAGACATATATCGACATTACCGAACACGTGCCTGACCCCGTCACGACGAATGAGAAAGGCTGGGCCGAATTTCGGTGCGAAGCTGGGTCAGTCTCGGTTTGGGTGCCTCAAACCTAAGCCGGTTGTGGGCAGCAACGGGCACTGGGGTCTGCAACGATCACGCCATCGGGGCGGCGATGGCGAATGCGATGCCGCTCTGTTCGGACTGCTGCTCGTAAATCGGTGTTGCTTAACCAAGGTATGAGTCGGTTTTTGTACCCAACTTGGTATGCCCCCTAAATCCCCCAATTTTGAGGGACTTCAAGACTCGGTTCCCCCCAGAATTGGGGGGCTAGGGGGCAAATCATACTGCTATTCAGCAACGCCCTGCTCGCAAATCTTTCTCCGGGCTGGTCCAGCTTCTATACAACGGTAGAGCAATTGCCGGTCACCGTTCATTAACTTAAATCTGTATGGTGAGGTAACGGTATGGAACTCGGAATTAAAGGAAAAGTCGCCTTGATCACCGGCGGTGACTCAGGCATGGGCCGCGCCACGGCAAAACTGCTGGCCGACGAAGGGGTCAAAATTGCGCTGTTGGATAAGACAACGGAGCAACTGCAAGCCACTGTCGAAGAGGTCAACACCGTGGGCGAGGCCTTGGCCGTGCCGGCTGACCTCCGCCATCTGTCTGAGGTTGAAGCCGCTCGCGACCAGATTGTAGAGCACTACGGCACGGTCGATATGGTGGTCAACTGTGCGGGCATTACGGGCGCGACTGGCGACTTTCTGGAAATTAGTGATGACGACTGGCATGACGCGATCGAAGTCGATCTGATGGGTGCCGTCCGGGTTTGCCGCACCTTTATTCCCCTCATGCAAAAGTCTGGTTGGGGCCGGGTGGTGCTGGTGACCTCAGAAGATGCTGTGCAGCCCTACACCGATGAAATGCCCTACTGTGCTGCCAAGGCCGGTCTGCTTAACTTGACGAAAAACCTTTCGAAGGCCTACGCCCAGGATGGCGTGCTGGTAAACTCGGTCTCGCCCGCCTTCATTGCCACCCCCATGACCGACGCCATGATGAAGCAGCGGGCGGACAAGCTCGGCGTCAGTTTTGATGACGCGATCGCCACCTTCCTCAAAGAAAAACGCCCACATTTAGAACTGCAGCGCCGGGGCAAAGCGCAAGAAGTTGCGGCCGTCATCACGTTCCTCTGCTCTCAACTTTCCAGCTTTGTAGTGGGGGCAAACTATCGGGTCGATGGCGGCTCAGTCGCCAGCATTAGCCTGTAGGCTGTATCCCCCGCAGACTGCCCATGGGCAAAAAACGAGAGTTTCTCACGATTAATGCGTCAGCCATGGTTAATCTCAGTGCCTGGGTCGAAAGCGCCGCAGAACGCCTTGATTACTTTGAGTAGGTCTCTTGCGTCAAGATCGAGCGCCTCCGAAATCCCCCAATACTGGGGGACTTTCGAGCCGATATTAGCGACATACCGAACCTTCAAGAGCCGTTCCCCCCAATTTGGGGGACGGAAGGGGGCTTTATTTTATTCCTGCAAGAGGTCTACTGAACCCGTCTGCCGTCGATCGTCTTGCTAGCCGCTACAACCCTCGCAGCCTCAACAGTTCATTTACGGAAAGATTATGCAAACTCAAGAACGCCGTCCTACCCCTGATGAAATTCCTGCTCAGCAGCTCGAATATCCGGCCAAACAGTCAGATATGGTACCGGTTCCCGATAGTGATTTGTCGAACTATCAGCCTGCTAACAAGCTCCAGGGTAAAGTCGCCCTGATTACTGGCGGGGACTCGGGCATTGGTCGCGCTGTGGCGATCGCCTATGCCATGGAAGGGGCTGACGTCGCGATTCTCTATAACGAGAACGACAGCGATGCCGAAACCACCTACAACAAAGTGACGGCACTCGGTCGTAAATGCTTAGCCCTCAAATTTGACGTGCGCGAGTTTGAGGCTTGTCAGGCTGCCGTCACTAAAACCGTCGACGAATTGGGTCAGCTCAATATTTTGGTCAACAATGCCGCTTACCAAATGACTCAAAAAAAATTTGAGGACATTTCTGTAGAGCAGTTTCAACGCACGATGGAAACGAATGTTTTTGGCTACTTTTACATGGCTAAAGCGGCTCTGCCTCATCTCAAAGAGGGTGATGTCATTATCAACACCGGCAGCATTGTTGGCAAAGTTGGCAAAGACATGTTGGTGGACTACGCCGCTAGCAAAGGTGCCGTGCATACCTTCACTCAATCCCTCGCGTTGAACCTGGCCGAGCGGGGAATTCGCGTCAATGCCGTGGTGCCTGGCCCCGTGTGGACCCCCAACATTCCCGCCACGATGCCCGCAGAAAAAGTCGGCAACTTCGACACGGATGTCGCTATGAACCGGGCAGCTCAACCAGAAGAGTTGGCACCGGCCTACGTTTATATGGCGGCTCAGGATAGCAGCTTTGTAACGGGAGCACTGTTAGATGTCGCTGGCGGTCTAACTTCCAGCTAAGTTTTCACATAGGGTCCATCCACGACTCCCCCTTAACCTCTGATATCAGGTTAGGGGGAGTTGTTTTATACCAGTTCTACGAATTACAGCTACACAGACAAGTCGGCTTTCTCCCTCGGGGAGACGCGATGCGAACGACGCCGCTCAGCCGACGTTCCTGGAGCGGCGTCGAAAGGAAGATCTGTAGCCCAGTTTCAGAGAATTGGTATTAGGTATCGGTGCATGGCATTTGACGGCCTGCAAATTCCCAAGCTGCTATGGCACATTCATTGGGCAAAACTCAGGAGTGGTTTACCAATTGCATTCCTGATCGACGGGATGGCATGGCCAATGAGCTGGGAGCCTGGAATAGTAGCCGTCAAGCACTCATGTCAGCAGGTCATCTTAACCGTTTTTCGGTGGGGAACTTGCGATACAAGGCGGCCATAATCATATAGATCGCATAGGCAAAAAAGCCAAAGGCGATCGCGGTCAGCCAAATTTTGCCAAAGCGTACATCGTCTAAGCGATCGAGGACTTGTCCCATACCGCCTGCTGCTTCGTCATCTAAAAAGTAAGCCGCCTTAATCAAATAGGCGCCGACTAAGACAAAACTGACCCCTCTGGCGGTGTATCCCAATTTACCCATGAAGACCGTCAAGCGCTTGACCGCTGAATAGAGCTTGGTCTGGAAGTCGCTAATAAAGCTGCCGGAGTAAGCGCCGTAAATATAAATCAGTCCGATACCCATCACGCCCACGCCACAGGCCGACAAGGCCCAGGCCCCAACCGGCACTTCAAACAGGGTTTCGGCAATCTCTTCTGCCGTGTCATCAAAATCGACCGTCAGGCCAATGGCCAAGCGTCCGGCGCTATAGCCAATGCCAGAATAAGTCAAGGCGCTACAGGTGTACCCACAACGCTGCGCTACGCGTTTGAGGGTCATGGGCTGATCAGCGTAGTCTGGATCAACCAGCGCTTGCACAAGCCGCCAGAATGAATAGCCCGCTAGCCCAATGCACAGAAAGAGCAATAGCACACTGCCCACGGCGCGATCGTCAAGGGCCGCGATGACCGCGTCGCTGCCCCCAGCCGACTCACTATCGTAAACAACAGACCGCATAGAAATCAGTGCGATCGCCCCATATAGCAGCCCTTTAGCCGCATGGCCCAGCCGGATCAACCGTTGCGCCCAAACGGTATTGAACAATCGATTTACCCAACGTTGAATTTGGATGAACTGGCGGGTGGCAAACGAAGTGAAGCGGCGAACTGTGGTCATTGAACATCACACTTAGCTGGATAACAACTGACAGCACGATCGCAACCGGTCATGCTGTTAATACGAGAAACAGCGGCAATGAACAACGGGTACCATCGTCTCGCAAGGATTGGTTGCTCTGGTCTGGGTTAGGCCGACATGGGCTCCAGGTCAGCAATGGTTTTGGCTTCTATCAATGCGCTTCAGCATAGCGCTTGACCCAAAACTCGTTCAGCCACTGTTGCAGAGTCAGGGCTAGGGGCAGTGCTAAGAGTAACCCTAAAAAGCCAAAAAAGAGTGAGAAAACGACTTGGGCGAGGAGCGTGATGGCTGGCAGCAGATCGACCTGCTGCTTCATGACAAAAGGGGTGAGGAGATTGCTTTCGATCTGCTGAATCAAAATATAAAGGCCGATCACCGCGATCGCTTTCCAAGGGGCTTCGAGCAGGGCGATCGCCACAGGGGGAATCACACTCACCACCGGGCCAATATTGGGGATAAACGCTAAAAGCCCTGCCAGCAGACCGTTCGCTAACATCAAGGGCACCCCCAAAAGCCATAGCCCGATCATGCTCATGATCGCAATGACCACCATGTTGAAGGTAATGCCGATAAACCAGCCGACGATTGCATCCTCACAGTGATCTAAAACTTGCTCGACCGTGCGACGCATGGAAGACGGAAAGATAACCTTAAAGAGTCGTCGATAGGGCTGTGGATTTAGCAGCATCATGAGCATCACCACCAGCACCAACAAGACATTGACCGTAAGGGAAAGGGTATTCGAAAAAACTAAAAAGAAACGATTTACAAGCAGCCTTAAATCAAAATTACTCAACTGGTTATACAGTGATTCAACCAGTCGAAAATCGTCTGGCAAGTCAGAATTTTCAATGATGCGGTCTTGCAGCCATAGTTGCAGGCGATAAACTATCTGCGGCGAGAGTTCGATCAGTTCTTTCAGCTGTCGGCCAAAGGGGGGCACAATGAGCATGCCAAATGTCCCAAAGACAATTAAGCCACCCAAGAGAACGAGCAGCACAGCGGCTTTGCGAGCCGGTACCCAGCGTTGCACAAAACTGACCGCTCGGTTTAAGACCACAGCAAACACGACTGCCGCAAACGCGAGTAGCAAAATGGTGCGAATTTGCCAGGATACATATAGGCAAATCGCTAAGATGATGAGGGTCAGCCACTGACTGTATTTCACGCGTCTTTTTTTACCTCAGTTTTTCGGAGTCTGACTCTCTCAACGGCTTCTGACCCCCAGCTCAGATCAATGGCTGGCTCGCTAGGCCGAAGGGGGACGCCGCCGCCAGCGGTAAATCACCCAACCCACAGCAGTGCATCCTAAAGCCAGTAAAACCCCTTTGCTGATGGGGGCTATAAACGCACTCACTGCTTCAAATCGATTGCCTAAAACGTAGCCTGCGATCGCTAAAGCCGCCGTCCAGAGTACGGTGCCGATGGCGGAGTAAAACAGATAGGGCACCAGGGGCATTTTGGTCAGCCCCGCCGGGACTGAAACGTAGGTTCGAACGCCGGGGACAATACGGCCCAAACCCACAACCCAATGCCCGCCGCCCCGCTGAAAGAAAGCGATCGCTTTTTCAAGATCTTTAGGTTGTAGGGTCAACCACTTGCCATATTTGGCCGTCAACCTCATTAATTGCGCTTGGTTGACCTGCCGCCCTAAGTAATACCAAAACAGGGTGCCAACCAGTGAACCGATAGAGCCAGCCACAATCACCCAGCCAATCGTCATTTCAGAACTGCGACTGCTGACAAAACCAGACAGCGGCATCACCAACTCCGAGGGAATCGGGGGAAAAACGTGCTCTAGCACCATCAGTGCGAACACGCCAAAGTAGCCCAGAGACTCAAGCCAGTTAGTAATCCAAGACACCATAGCAATTGGAAGATAGCGGTCAACAAATGCTGCCCAGAGGAATGATTAAATTGAATAGAACCCTGATCTCACGCTGAAGTCATCAGTGCACAGTCCTATCCTGAAACAGTCATTCCTACAAACAATGCCTTCCCAGATTATGCTTTCACAAATTTGAAGTCCTCTATCTGGGTGAGGAGTTTCATGTTTTGTCTGCAGGAGGTGCAACTGCTGGATTAAGTCTGATTAGGCTGACCGCGCTGTACTGCTGCCCGAAGGAAAACACGGCATCAGCACCATCGGTTTAAGGGCACATATTTATGCCGTTGGCGGGATGAATTGATCAGACAAACGGCATAAAGTCACTGTTAATACAGTACAAGTTTTATGAGAATTCAGAGTATGACTCACGGTAAAAATTTCGCTTATGACGGCAAAGGGGCCGTTGCTGGCAATGCCAACCCCTTACCAGAAAGAGATAATGCAGATAGCTTAGGCCAGCGAACAGGCATCGAGTTGGCTGACGAAGAAGCGATCGACATCAAAGAAAAGCTAGATCAACGGGATGAGAAGCGGTGGGAGCTGAACGCCAACTCGGCTCAGTCTGAAGTGTAGAGCGATCATCCTAAAAGAACCGTCACTTTGACAACAGCGACTTTCAACTAAAATTATTCTAAGAAGATTGAATTGCCAAGGAGCCGATTGCTTTAATGAGTAATCGGCTCTTTGAGTTGTGAGCGAAAAAATAGAAATAACCCACAGCGGCATTTGATTCAGCCTGGAAAGTTGAGATGAAATGTTTTGAGCTAGTTGCATAGAGGGCACTTTTCCCGGTTGTGCATATCAGCTTATGTTTAGACTAATCGACCGACTTATCCCCTGAGATAAAGTTGCAATTGCTAGGGCCTGTCATCATTTAGTGGCCAAAGCTTTTCAGCAAAGGAACGATAGCCCCTAGCCGGTTGAGTCGGTGCGGGCGCGGTTGTGCTTGCCCCCCCAAAAAGACTTCTGGGATTAATTGATGACCGCCTTTGGATCTGGGAGGGGCCAGCAATCATGGTTTTGGAAGTGACTCTGGACGCACCCTCAAGCCTGACTAGGGTGACATCTCGCAGTCCTGCTTGCGGGCAAGATGCCCGCCCGAGACTTATAAAAGTGGGGCGTGGCAGTTGCTATCACCTCGCCTTTTCCCCTGTGAGCCAATTTTGACGATGATACCCCGTAGGATAGATGCGTCTAGCGAATATTTTTCCTAAAATTTATCATTGCTTTTAGGCGGTGTTCACCGTCTGACCTTGTTCAAATGCATCATGGCGGCCTTAGCCGTGATCGGCCGAGCTCCTAAATTTGCTGACACAATGCTTAAAGCCCTCATGCTGCCCTAGAGTGAGTGAAGCCTCCGGCCATCGCCCCAAGCGCAATTGACTTAAGGGCTTGGGGCGCTCATGGCGTTAGCATCATTGATCGAAGGTCTCATTACATGGGGTCACCCTGCGGGGAGTAAGCTCCGCTCGGCAATTGTGTTCGTTAGAATTTTGGCCCGTTAATTAGGCGGCAATATTCCCTGCTCAAAGTGGCACAACAATATGAACGACCTCGGTCGAGCTTTAGAAGATAACGTCGAAATTATTACTCAAAGATGGATCGAAGCGGTCTATCGAGACTCAGAAATCGAAAGCGCTAAAAAACTGGCTTATGAGTCCGTCAGAAATAGCCTGCCGAAGGTGCTTGAGGCGTTGGCAGGGCTCCTTTCACCTAGGCTGCCTGGCAATGAAGAAGAATTAGAAAATAAAAGCCTACATCACGGTACTGTTCGAGCTGAGCAAGGCTACGATACGGCGGAGATCGTTAGGGAATATCGCATCCTTCGCCAAGTCGTTTTAATCGTTCTTGAACCTGACTTACTGTCGGGCTCTGCCAGAGAAGTCTTAGAGTCTGTCCGGCTAATTGATCAGGTTTTTGATGAAGTGATTACGGCCAGTATGGAGAGCTACATCGAATCTCGTTTGGTGGAATTACGGCAAATGCAGGGCCAGCTGACTTTAACCAATCAAGAGCTGACTCGTCTAGTTCAAGCTCATAAAGATAATTTGTCTTATATGGCCCATGAACTTAAAACACCACTAACTTCGATTATTGGCCACTCTAGCGTATTGCTTCAAAAACAGCGCAAGAAGCTCAATGAGAAAGATACAACAACTAATCTCGATCAGATTGAGCGAGTTTTGAGAAATGGGCGAAAGCTCCTACAGATTATTAACGATACGCTAGAAATATCCCGCTATAACCAAGGCCAGATCACACTCAATCCTGTCCCAACGTCAGTTGGGAGTTTGATTCAGGAAATCATCGAAGACGGTTTGGGACCTTTAGCTACTGAAAAAAACCTTGAACTATCAATCAATGTCACCCAGGCTCCACCTTTGGCGATGACAGATAGCCTGCGAGTGCAGCAGTTGGTCACTAACTTAGTGGGTAATGCGATTCGCTATACCGAAGAGGGGAGTATTCGAGTAGTCTGTCGCCAGAGGGATGCGGCGTTTTGGGAAATCGAGGTAACAGATACCGGGATCGGCATTGAGGAAGACGCCCGATCGCTGATTTTTGATCCATACGCTCGCTCTAGCTCACAAACCCGAGCGATCGCGGGCACCGGATTAGGCTTAGCCATTGTTCGCAGCATTGTCGATCTGATGGAAGGGCAAATCGAATTGGTTTCTGAAGTCGATCAAGGGTCTACCTTTACGGTGATTTTGCCACTGATTTTGCCAGAATCTTAAACGGAAGGAGTTGCCAACAGATCTTTCCTTTCTGAGTTTGGACAATCAGGAAACTACTCATTTTGGAGGCCGACAAAAAAGCATGAAACACTAATCTGTGTTTCATGCTCTTCTTGGTTCGGGGAGACTATCAGTCATCAAAGCTCACTGGCTAATGATCACTGCTCACAGAGTTCTGGGACTCTTTAGATAATACCGACGCCTTTGCCGCGCTGATCAGATTCCATTGTCAGGTTGCCGTCTTCGTCAGTCTGGTTGACTGCTTCGCGCTCGGCTATCCGGCGCTCGACGTTGGCCGCTTGCTCATGTCTCAAATCACCGGGTTCATTCACATACATTTCAGGCTCGATCGCGTAGTTATTGGCGAGCCCTTCTTGGTCAACGGTGGCCCCACCGGTCGTATTGATGTCACCCTGAGGCTCTTCTTTGACCTGCTTATAATTTTCTTGCTCACGTTCGATGCGAGCCGCCGTTTCAGCCGGGATCAAATTAGGATCAAAACTGTCTTTTTTAATTTTGGAATTACTCATGAAAGCGTTCCTCTGTTCGTAACTTGAGACAATACTGCCAGGATGTACAGGATGCTGACATCGTCCTGAAGTAATAAGTGTAATTCTTGATTGATCAATCAACAGGAAGATTCTGCTTTGAGCGAGTTGATTATATGACGGTCAAACTTTTTGATGGACTTTTCGAGAGGCTGGAAGGTCTTATCTAGTCAGTAGCCATCCTGGATTTTGTCGCCATAAGAGACCAGCTCCCTTGAGCGGCTGCGTGATTTTGAGCGCATAAAATGATTGTTTAACTCGAACTATGGCCTGATTTAAATCGCTCTTCTCGCCCCAAAAACTAGTTTCCGATATTGACATTAAAGCCTTGTAGAGTCGTGCGTTATGGCTGCGCCTAGCGGCACTCTACAGCATTATTCATGCGTGTATTTCGACTTAAAACGAGCTCTCGTTGACTATATCTAGAGATATCAACCCTAAGCTAGGTGCCGCTGTAAATCAGAAAAGTTACGCTTTCATCACTGGTTAAAAATGACCTTTAAGTTTGATGAATGCCTTTAGGAGGAATCTTATGACTAAGAACAATTCAGACAGCACATTTACCGGTGGTCAAGATACGCCTATCGACCCTGGACAGCGCCGTACCGGCACTGATGCTCGAACTAGCGATGTGAAAGATGGAGCTGCACCCGAAGCCCCTGGCAATAAGAACACTGACGTTGCTGGTGACCCCAATCAGGGAACGGAAGCTCGCTAAATCTCGCGAAAGCTTTCAAGTCTAATTTTGAACAGTTGGCCTGGCGACACTGAAGTGTCGCCTTTTTTTGTGCTGACTCAGGTGGCAAGTTGCTAAATAGGTTAGGCTATTCATCAAGATAGAATTTCATTCTTTTTTAGAAGCCTATTTGTGTTGTGAGACTGCACCTCTACTATAAGCCGATCAAGCATTAAAGTCTGATAGAGATACTGTATTTTAAGGCTGCATGTTGATCAATTTTTGCTTGGAAAAAAGCAGCAATAGCCAAGATTAAACTAGGAATGCTTGATGTCGATTACAGAATTAATTGCTCAGACAAAAGCCGCGATCGCCGAAATTACGGATGCAAAGATTTCGGCGACTAGGGTAGATCTCAACAATTGTGATCGCGAGCCCATCCATATTCCAGCGGCGATTCAACCTCATGGAGCATTGGTGGTGATCAATGAGGCCGATTGGTCCATCGTGCAGGTCAGTGCCAATGTTGAAGCATACTTGGGCAAACCGATCGAAGCCTTGCTCAATCAGCCAGCCTCTGAGCTGTTTGAACTCCATCAGATTCAGCTCATTGAGCAGTGTTTAGCCGCAAATTTTGAAGCGATTAATCCTTTGCACTTTGACTTCACTTCAGGGGCTGCAACGCGCCCTTTTGCCGGGGTGGTTCATCGCAGTGACGACAATATTGTGATCGAACTGGAACCGGCTGAAGCTACAGAATCAGTCAACTTTTTCGATTTTTATCAATCGGTCAAGCGTCCGATCAGCCAAATACAACGGACTCGTACCCTGGCCGAACTGTGTCAAACGGCGGTAACGGTCATCCAAGCGGTGTCTGGTTTTGACCGCGTGATGGTTTATCAGCTCGACGAAGATGGCTCCGGTCACGTAATCGCTGAGGCCAAGCGCGATGATTTAGAGCCTTATTTAGGCTTGCATTACCCAGCGACGGATATCCCCCAGCAGGTAAAGTACCTCTACCTCCTCAACCTATTAAGGTTGATTCCTGATGCGAGCTACGAGCCAGTGGCGATTGTGCCCGACCGCCATCCTATTACCTACACCCCGCTCGATATGAGCCTATCCTATCTGCGCAGCGTGTCACCGCTGCATACAGAATATCTGGCCAATATGGGCATTCAGGCTTCTATGTCGATTTCCTTAATGCAAAATCAGTCCCTTTGGGGGTTGATCGCGTGCCACCATCCACAACCGCGCCAGCTGAGTCATGAGTTGCGCTCAATCTGTGAATTTTTGGGACAGGTTGTCGGCCTGGAGTTGTCCAACCGACAAGAAAGTGAAGACGTTGATAGTCGCCTGCAGACTCGGGCGCTACAGGCTAGTTTTGTGGAAGCCTTTGCCCACAATGACTCCTTACGGCATGTCCTCACTCAAGATGCCGAGCGACTCCTCGGTTTGGTGAATGCGACTGGGGCGGTCTTGTGTGACCAAGGCGAAGTGACCCTAATCGGGCAAACCCCAGATAAATCGGCATTGTGGCCCTTAATTGATTGGCTTAGCCAGCAATTGGCCAGTGATGTGGTTTATCACACTGCTCGCCTCAGCGATCGCTATCCCCCAGCGGCTGAGTTCAGTGATACCAGCAGCGGCTTGCTAGCAATCTCAATTTCACAGGTGCAGCAAATCTATATGATTTGGCTGCGTCCAGAAATCGTTCAAACGGTTGATTGGGCTGGAGCGCCGCACAAACCCCAAGAAATCGATGCCACTGGTCAAGTCAGGATGTCACCGCGAAAATCATTTGAGAAATGGCAAGAGGTGGTGCATCAAGCCGCTTTGCCGTGGCAATCGCATGAGATCGAAGCCGCCGTAGAGCTGAGAAGTATGGTCGTTGGCTTGGTGCTGCAAAAGGCGGATGAGTTGACCCAACTCAACACTCAGCTAGAACGCAGCAACCTGGAGTTAGACTCGTTTGCCTATGTGGCTTCCCACGATTTAAAGGAACCGTTGCGGGGCATTCACAACTATTCCAGCTTTTTGATCGAGGACTACGGCGACCAACTGGGCCAAGATGGGGTCGATAAACTCAATACCCTCATGCGCCTCACGCAACGCATGGAAAATTTGATCAACTCGCTCTTGCATTACTCCCGACTGGGGCGCACCGATTTGCAAATCACGCCAGTTGATCTGCGAGCCTTAGTGGAAGACGTCATTGAAGTCATCAAAATCAGTAAACCAGAGCAGGTCAATTTTCAGCTACCTCAGCCATTGCCGCTGGTTGAGTGCGACTCCACCCAAGTGACCGAGTTGTTTACCAACCTGATTAGCAACGCCATTAAATACAACACGAGTGATGAAAAGGTCATCAAAATTGGGTGTCTGACAGCGGCTGAGATCATCCGCGCTGGGCACGTCACTGTGCCGGCCGGTGTGCTGCCCCCTGCCAACGTCTTTTGGGTGCGAGACAATGGCATGGGCATTCGGCCCAAACACATCGAGTCTGTTTTTCGAATCTTTAAGCGGCTGCATGCTCAAAATCGCTACGGTGGCGGCACTGGGGCCGGTCTGACTATTGTCAAAAAAATTGTCGAGCGTCACGGCGGGCAAATTTGGATCGACTCCGTATATGGTGAGGGGAGCACTTTTTACTTCACCTTAAAGGGCCATCAGCATGACTGAGAGACGGTATCCTTCCTTATTGGTGGTCGAGGATAGTGACGAAGATTTCGAAGCGTTCGGTCGGATCATACGCAAGACCTGCAATATTGCCATGCCGCTAACTCGGTGTACGGATGGCGATGAAGCTTTAGATTTTTTGCACCAAACCGGCCAATATACCGACCTTAGTGCCACCGACTTACCCGGATTGATCTTGTTAGATCTCAACCTGCCGGGCACCGACGGTCGCGAAGTGCTGATGGAAATCAAACAAGACGAACAGCTAAAAGAGATTCCGGTGGTGGTCTTGACGACCTCTTCTAGCCCCAAAGATGTTCACACCTGTTACCAATTTGGGGTCAACAGCTATATGGTCAAGCCGACCAATATCGAGCAGCTCAAGACATCGGTGCAACTCCTCGTCGATTATTGGTTCAAAGTCGCGGTGCTGCCGACGACGGTTTGAGCGGTTACCCAACAACGATAGGCCTCTCATCGGCAGCTCTACCCTAAGGTAGAGCTTTAAGCTCCAGCAAAAGTCCACAATTGGGGATACCTCAATGCCCTAAAGATGTATCAGACATGTAACACTGCCGGCATGGCGTGCAAGATTTTGATCGTGGATGACTCTGATGTTGATCGAGCCACCTATCGCCGCTATCTTGAGCAATCTCGCGTTTTTGGCTGCTCAATCCTGGAAGGTGACTGTGGCGAAGTCGGATTAGAAAAATTTGCCGCGCATCAGCCTGATGTCGTGTTGTTGGATTATCTGCTGCCAGACCTAGATGGGTTAGAGTTTTTGCAGACTATGCAGGCCAGTGGGGCGACACTGCCAGCCGTGATTATGCTCACAGGGCAGGGCAGCGAGCAGGTGGCGGTTGAGGCCATGAAACTGGGTGCTCAAGATTATCTGATTAAAGGCAAGCTGTCAGCAGAACAGTTAGAGCAAACGATTCGGCGATCGCTCACCCAACGGCTGTTACAACAACAGCTCGCCCATCAACAACGACAGCAGCAGTTGCTCGCTGAGATTGCCCTAAAAATCAGTCAGCTACAGTCTCTAGCAAACATTTTGCAGGTCACGGTTGAAGGCGGGCGAGCCCTTCTAGAGTGCGATCGCACCATCATCTACCGCTTTGAAACCGATATGAGCGGCACGATTTTAGCCGAGTCCGTGCTGCCGGAGTGGCGAGTCAGCCTGGGCACCAATATTGTCGATACCTGCTTTCAACAGCAGGGAACTGATCACTATCGGCAAGGCCACAGAACCGTCATCCCCGATATCTACGACTCTCACCTCTCGCCTTGTCATATGCAATTGTTAGAACAGTTTCAGGTGAAGGCGAACATCGTCGTACCGATTCTGTTGTCGGACATGAGCACCCCAAATCAGCTCAAGCTTTGGGGTTTATTAATTGCCCATAACTGTCGCGCCCCGAAAGAGTGGCAAGCCGGTGATCTCTCTTTGTTGGATGACCTCACCGTCCAGGTGGCGATCGCCATTCAAAAAAGCGAACTGCTCTCCAGCCTAGAAGAGCGGGCCAGTCGCTTAGCGGCCATCAATGAGACCTTACGCCAAACAACGGAAACATTGGCGATTCGCAATCGAGAACTGGACGAGTTTGCCTCGGTCGCTTCCCATGATTTGAAAGCACCGCTGCGGGCGATCTCGAACCTGGCTGGCTGGATCGAAGAAGACCTGAAAGGTCAGCTGCCGGAGGAAAACCAGCAGCAGCTAGCCCTGATGCAATCGCGGATTCTCCGCATGGAAGGGTTTATTAATGGCTTACTGCAATATTCCAGGGCCGGCCGTCAAAACCTAGATACTGTTGCCGTTGATACCCGTGAGCTCATTCACGAAATTTGTTCATCTTTGACGCTGGCTCCTGAGTTTCGAATCGTTATTCCGGAGGTGATGCCAGTTGTTCACACCCAAAAGATTTTGCTGCAGCAAGTGCTCGCCAATCTGATTGGCAATGCGGTCAAGTATCACGATCGGGCCGACGGTGAAATTCGCATCACTGCCGAACCTCAGGCAAATTGGATCGAATTTGCCATCTCAGACGACGGGCCGGGCATTGCCCCAGAATTCCACGATTGCATCTTTAAGGTGTTTCAAACGCTCCAAAGCCGTGATGATGTTGAGAGTACCGGCATCGGACTGAGTATTGTGAAAAAGCTAGTGGAGCGGCAAGGCGGCCAGGCGAGCGTCACCTCAGCGATCGGCGCAGGCAGTACCTTTGCCTTTACTTGGCCAAAAGTGAGTCACGCATAGAACTTACGCATGTGCCCCTGGTCTCTCCCCCTGCCAAGGCGCATTAACGTCGACCTTTCCACACTGGAGACTCCAGGGATAAAGCCAAATCCGACTGTGCAAGTCCCACTCGTGGACTGCGGTTGGGTGGGCAAGGGTCGCACTGCCGACGGCGATCGGGCTGCTAAGTAGAAAGCTCTAACTATCGTCGGGTATAGCAAGCCGCAATTTGATCCGGTCACTCTAGATAGCTGAAATCACCATCTGACGAGCCTTTTAACTCCGACTTCCGACTTCTGCATTCCGACTTCTGCTATATGTCATCGCCCAGCGTGACGCACCCAAGCCAATCTTGGCGGTGCGTTGGGGTGTCACCACAACACCCCCTACGGCAATGTTTACTTATGGCTACCTACTTGACAGTTTAGGGATGCAGTTCACAATCGGGGAACCGACCCAGACTATTCGCCTCAACAATCGCGTTGCGACAGTTGAGCGGCGATTTACCCGTTGCCCGCGATAGCTGTCTAAGGCTAATGGCTGGCGTGTTGGTGCGCGGTGCCGTTAAATAAATCGAGTAGGCAGCTTCTAAAACCTTTTCGTCGAGCAGCAGCGGCTTAACTGTGGATTTAAGAACTTCTAGCATGGTTCATCGTGATAGCTATCCGTAGAATCGCTGAAGCCAAGCTTTGATGTCCTCTACCTTGAGGATGTTTTTTTCGCCTTTTTTCTTGACTAAACTGGCAACGTAGAAAATACGTATATTTTTATGGTTAAGGCGACTCATCCCACAGCGGAAAAAATTGCCGTCGCGTTTGATTTTGATGACACATTGGTGCCGAGTACCTACGACACGTTCATCGAATATTTGGGTATGGATGCGACCGAGTTTCGCCAGCAGGTCTACGACCCGCTCAAAGCTGACGGTTGGGATCCGATTTCCGCCCGATTCTACAGTTTTATCAACTACTCAAAAAGTCGTTCAAATTCGAGTGAGAAGATCACCCGAGAAACCATCCGTGAGTTTGGGCAGTCACTACAGCCCTTTGCCGGGGTGACTGACATGTTCCATCGTCTGCAAGAAACGGCAACAGCGATCGTCCCCCAAGTAGAAGTGGAATTCTATCTAATCACGAGTGGATTTGTTGAAATGGCCCGCAGCTGCAAAATTGCTGACTGCTTTAAAGCGATGTGGGGGCCAGAATTTCACTATTCCGAATCGGGGGAAATTGAGTTTTTGAAGCGATCGCTTGACCATCCGGCTAAACCTCGTTATCTCTACTACATCTCCAAAGGGGTGCGCGACGATGACAGCCGGGACGATATTCTCTTTGTCTACGAAGACGTGCCCCCGGCAGAGCTAGCGATTCCGTTGCCCCAAGTGATCTACGTGGGGGATGGCGACTCCGATATTCCCTGCTTTGCCATGCTGAACCGCGAAGGCGGCACCGCGATCGGGGTCTATCCTGAAGGCTCAGCGCAACAGTGGGCTGACCATTATCAGCCTAGTCAAGGCGAGCGAGTCAGCAACCTAGCCCTTGCCGACTACAGCGCCGGATCAGAACTGATGAAGTCGCTGACGTTAGCTGTTGAAGGTATCTGTAAAAAAATTCAACTTCAGCAGCTGAGTACGGCCAAATAGAGATTTCTTCTCAGACGCTAGTAGCAGGCAATATGACGAAGCAGCAGCAACAGTCTCGTAATAATTTGCGGTCCCTCGGCTTACGCATCGCTTTAGGCTTAGCGCTTGTTGGTGGCATGTCGGGGTATTGGTCATTTGCTGTCAGCGGAACGTCTAGTTCCCTGCGGTGGTGGGGTAATTGGCTGCAAGATGTCGGTACTGAGATGCTGGGTGCTGCCGTCACGATTTTGCTGGTTGAGTTAGTGATTTACCAAAAGCGTGACGAAGCCAACCGTATCGACCAAGCGCTGACCCGCCGCCGCGAGCATTTGACCAGTCAGCTGAAGCGCGCCCGCACGCGGGAGCGACGTCAAAAGGTTTTAGACCGGATGGCCCAACAGGGATTGCTCGCTGACGCCTGGCTGTATGGGGTGGATTTACAGCAGGTCACCCTCGACACCTGTGACCTGACAGATGCTGACTTATATGAAGCGAATCTGTCAGACGCTTCACTTCAAGGAGCTGAGTTGGCCGACGCGACGTTACGGCGCACTAACTTGAGCCATGCCAATTTTTTGTCTGCTAATTTGACGGGGGCTGATTTAGTCGAAGCAAACCTGGATGCCGCAGATTTGTCGGGAGCTAACTTAAAGAATGCCGACTTCAATCAGGCTCGCTTTAGTCGGAATACTCGACTACCGGACGGTTCTTACTGGTCATCTGACACTGACTTAAAAGTCTTTACGCAAGACTCAGGGTCAGAACAAGCGATCCCTCACAAAGCCTAGGAGCCCCGTGAATATTCCGGCAATTCAACCTAACTTTTGGTTTTACTGGTTTGTTTTTTGCGGCATCATCATGGGAGGCTATTTTGCTGCTGCCTCCGGACTTTATTGGCTGCTATATTCAGTTTTGAGCCGGAAGCCGCCAGCTTCATCGTGTGGCAGTAGACAAAAGAGTAGAGAAGCGATTTCAAAAGATATCAAGCTTTCCGTTCTCTCAGGACTCTTTTTTGCACTGGGGGCGGCTTGCTTTATGGTCTGCTACGACTGGGATTTGACGCAAGTTTATACTCAGTGGAAACTTCAAGACTTGGGTTATATTGCCTTTAGCTACATTCTGGTTTTGTGGCTTCAGGACACCTGTTTTTATTTTACTCACCGGTTATTTCATCTACCGCTGCTGTTCAAATGGTTTCACCAAGGGCATCACCTGTCCCAGCCTCCAACTCCTTGGACTTTCTTTGCTTTGGAGCCTATGGAGGCGGCTGTTCAAGCGACCTTTCTATTCGGCATTACCTTTGTAGTTCCTTTACACTTGGGAGTCTTAGTGGCCATCTTAATTACTATGGCAGTCTGGGCGATGGGTAATCACCTCGGATTCCAGGTAGTGCCCTCTTCACAAACCAGCCGCTGGTGGGGAAGATGGCTGATTGGCTCAACCCATCATCTCGTTCATCATCGCCAATATAGCCAGCACTACGGTCTCTATTTCACTTTTTGGGATAAGGTTTTAGGCACTCAAAACGATCGCTATGATGCAGAGCTTTTACAACCCTGATCGAACGCCAGCCCGCCCCTCTTCGGTCAGAGCTTTCGGAGAAAATCCTAAGGCAAGCTTTTTCTGTTTGCCAAAACCTTGAAGGTCATGAATAGCGGGCGAGAAAACAAGGCGCTAGAGTGTCTGCTACTCAAGGTCATTCAAGAGGGATCAGCACATTTGAATCAGGAGTAATCTCGCCGGGTATTCAGGCTCACGAATTAAGATTAATTTGCTGTATCGAACCAGCCAAAACACATAGTTGATGAATGTTGATGATAGCTATCATCCTGCATCTTGAGCGTATCGGTAACAATCTCTCTCTCAAGCCCCTGTCATCACCGCAATAAGCCTATTTTCTGACACGGCCAACTGGAAACTTTCGCTTAGGGACGTGCTCGAAATAAAAGTAACGAATCCCACTCGAAACTGACCCATCCACCCATCCACTGCTCACAACTGGGATGTTATTTCCCTGCCCATCCCATGCTGGCGTCACCACTACACCACGCGCTATGCACAAGCGCTCTACGAGCAAGTGAAACACAAAGCCCCCGGTTTCTATAAAAACTGTCTGTGGTCTATCTACAGCCTTTCATACAGCATCCGTTGCGCAATCCATGATCGGTAATCGAATGCAGAACTCAGTCCCTCGCCCCAGCTCTGACTGCAGCACCAAACTACCACCATGCTTTTCTTCTACAATTTGACGGGCAATCGCTAATCCCAACCCGGTCCCTTTCCCGACGGCTTTTGTGGTAAACAGATGGTCAAATACCTTGGCCTTCAACTCTTCAGACATACCTTTACCGTTGTCTTTGATACTGATGAGCACTTCAGTATTCGTTGCCGCTGTTTGAATTGTGATCTGCTGAGGCGTGTCTTCAAGTTGAGCAAGCGATGACTGTTGAGCAGCCTCATCAAACATATCGATTGCATTTGCCAACAGATTCATAAACACCTGGTTGAGTTGTCCAGGACAGCAGTCAATCGCTGGAATCTCGCCATAATTCTGGATGACGGCGATCGCCGAACGATATTCATTTGCCTTGAGGCGATACTTCAGGATTAGCAGCGTACTATCTAGACCTTCGTGCAGATTCGCTGTGAGTTTGCATGCCGTGTCGGCACGGGAGAAGGTCCGGAGGCTGGTGCTGATGTCTTCAATGCGATCGCAGGCTTTTTTCATTGAACCCACTAGCTTGAGTAGGTCTTCACTCAAAAACTCCAGATCAATCTCTGCGGCTTTATCCTGTACCAGGGTGGCAGCATCTGGATGATGCTCTTCATAGAGAGCAATATAATCCAGTAAATCTTGGATATAGTCTTTAGCATTATCGATACTGCCATGGAGGAAGCCGACCGGGTTATTGATTTCGTGCGCGACACCTGCCACTAAATTGCCTAAAGCAGACATTTTTTCGCTTTGAATCAGTTGCACCTGAGAAGCTTGGAGTTGAGCCAGCGCCTGCTGAAGTGCTTGGGTGCGATCTTGAACTTGTTGTTCCAGTTGGTTCGTGAGTTGACTCAGTCGCAATTGGATTTTGACCCGTGCTAAAACCTCTCTTTCTTCAAACGGCTTGGTGATATAGTCAACAGCTCCCAGTTCTAAGCCTTTGACGCGATTGTCTGTATCGGCTAAAGCGGTCATGAATATCACGGGAATGTGCTGGGTTAACGGTGACTGTCTGAGTCGTTGACAGACTTCAAAGCCGTTGATTCCGGGCATCATCACATCCAGCAGAATCAAGTCAGGTCGACTGTACTGAAGTTGTTCCAGGGCTTGTTCGCCACTGAGGGCGATCGCTACTTCTAACCCTGCCGTCTCTAGCGCTTCTGAAACAACCTCGATATTGGTTGGCATATCATCCACGATTAGAACTAATCCAGTTAGTACTGTGTCCATGACCATACCTTTAGAGACCTTTAGAGATAGGATTCGATGAACTGCACAATTTTATCGGCCCGGAATCTTTTTGCTAACGGCAAGATCTCTTGGACAAAGGGCCGATAGCGATCATCTTGCCCCTGAATTTGTTCGGCCTCTGCTATTAGCTTCTTCAGACGACCTTGCCGAGCCAGCATCAGGAGATGCTCTAGATCAGTTCGTTGAGGCATCACTATTGCCATCGGAGTCACAGGGGCTACCGCCTCTAGCGGTGCTGCCGTTTCGGTGATCCAGGTGAGGGTCAGATACTGTTGCAGTAAGCCAAACAATTTCTCTGCTTGGATAGGCTTCGCTAAAAAGTCATCGGCACCGGCATCTAAGCTCATCTGGTGATCGGCTTGGGCGACCGATGCCGATGAAACAATAACGACATGTTGACTCAGTTGGGCATCAGCCCGGAGTTGCTGGAGAAACGCAAAGCCATCCATCATGGGCATGACAATATCGGTAATGATCAAATCAGGGTTGAGCTGAGCTGCTTTTTCTAAGCCTTCCTGACCATTTTGTGCATTGCTAATTTGGAAACCCAGCGGTTCCAGTAAGTTAGCCAGGACGGCGCAATTTTCCCAGTGATCGTCTATGACGAGAATGTGACGCCGTTCTCCCTCATAACCCACAATATTGCCAATTGAGGCAGTCTGCTGTTGGCTCCAATCGGCGGCTAAGGGGACGGTAACCTCAAAGTGGAAATCGCTACCCACACCCGGCTCACTTTTGACTTGAATGCGGCTCCCCATCAGTTGAACAATTTGCTGGCTAATGGCTAGCCCTAGTCCCGTACCTTCGGATTGGCGACTTTGCGCGCCCACTTGTTCAAACGATTGAAAGAGCTTGCGGAGATCGTCTGAGGCAATACCAACACCCGTATCAGCGACAGACAACCGGAGTCGTACCGTTTGGTCAACATCCTCGGCAACGCGATTTACTCGCAAGGTCACATGGCCGCGATCGGTAAATTTGATCGCGTTTCCCAACAAGTTAATCAATACCTGTCGCAGTCGTTTCTCGTCAACTGTGATTCCGGCGGGCAAATCGGCATCTGGTTCGTAGCGAAACTCGATAGCTTTTTGTTCTGTCCGGATGCGGCAGATTTCGACGACGCCTTGTAGAAAAGAGGGAAGATGCAGAGCTTGGGGCACAAGCTCTAGTTTACGAGCTTCAATTTTGGAGAGATCCAATACATCATTTATCAATGTCAGCAGGTGAGAGCCACATTGATAAATGACTTGAGTTCCGTGCTGTTCTTTTTCGCCCCAGGTTCTTGAGCGACTGAGAATTTGCGCATAGCCCAAGATGCCGTTGAGGGGCGTGCGGAGTTCATGGCTCATGTTGGCCAAAAATTCACTCTTGGCCTGGTTGGCGGCATCAGCAGCCAGTTTAGATTGTTTCAGGCGGGTTTGCTCAGTGGATTGCACATACACCAGAACCCCAATGAGTGTGCCTGCTAGCACCAAGACAATCAAGGCAATGCCATCGAGCAGCCGTAGTTTCGATTCGATATTGTCACGAGGAATGACAAGCGCAACCGACCAATTGGCTTCTGTAAGAGGCAAAAAGGCGACGTATTGTTCAGTCCCATCAATGATCGTTTTCTCAATACCCCGGTGACGGGCAACCATTTGTTGGGCAATGTTGGCTAATTCGCGATCGGTCGCTGCCGCTAAGCTGGGAGCCGGTCGATCCAGATTAGACATCAAGTTGGTATCAGGATGGGTAATTGCTTCACCTTGGGAATTAAGGGCAAAGGCATAGCTGCCTGTTCCGTACGCCAAACTTTGAACCACTTCGGTAATTTGCTCAATCCCGATAGATGCATTTAAGACACCAACAGGTTCTCTAGTGCTAGCGCTAACGGGACCTGACCAAATGGGGGAAGAAAAGACAACGACAGGTTCACCGGTAATACGCGAAATGACCGGATCTTGTACGCTAGCTGTGCCCGCCAGACTACTTTTGACATGGGGCCGATCGCCCAGGTTAGAGTTATCGCCGTTTTTTCTTAAATTGAAGTAGGCACCATCGGGATAAACAATCCCTAAGCCCGGGCTAAAGCTATTGAGGCGATCGCGTTCTTCCTGAAAAAGCGGCTTGATTGCGGCCCAATCCATTGTGCGGGTGGCGGGTAGATTGGCCAGTGCTGCTGACTCAGATTTTCTCAGAGCGATCCATTGGTCAATTGTGTCTACGCCAGTATTTACCGTCAGTAAAGCGTTTTCCTTCAGGTTTTCCAGAGTGGTGTTGCGCACAACCTGATAGCTAAAGTAGGCTGCAACCCCAACCACTAGTGCCGTCCCACCCACAACGAGACGAGCCACCAAGTTACGCGAAAACTGCAGATTACGAATAGAAGCCAATGGGGAAACGGCAGCGCTTGAACCAGATACAGTTTCTTCAGAATGACCGGTCGGATGGTTGGATGGGAAAGAAACCATAGTCGCTGATGAGCAAATTAGCTACGGCCTAAATACGGACTTATTTTTCCCAGACAGTGGTTAAATCAGCCAAAACAGTTGGCTGAATGTTGAAGGCATGTCATCAAATCGGTCTCTCGAAGGCTGACGATCTAGCTTTCCGGCCAATTGAGTGAATTTGCCGAAGGGCTAGAGGGTCACGCCGCTATGCCTTTCGCAAACTTAAACAGTAAGTAGCCCTTCTCAGAAGCTGGACTACACAGTCGCAGCGATTCCACCCTTTGGAGAACAGGGGGCAGCGACAGCGGGGGCTCCTCAATGTCAAAGCTGCCAATAAAAGAAATTTCCGACTTGGCCAAGGGCGCGTTCTTTGAGCGATCGCTGCTGCCACTCTGGCAATTGAACCAGCTGACTTTGGGCAAAGCCGGCTTTGAAGAAGGCTTCAATTTCATTCAGTAAACCGGCTGCATTGGTGCAGACATTAAGTTCGTCATTATGAAAAAAGCTGCGAGGATCTAAATTAGCGCTCCCCAAACTGACCCAGAGGTCATCAATTAGCACCACCTTGCCGTGCATCATACTGGGCTGATATTCATGGATCTTGATGTCCGCTTTTAACAGAGCCGGATATCGTTCGCGAGAGACGCAATACACATAGAATTTGTCAGCTTTTGGCCCCATCGTCAGAATGCGCACATCAACGCCACGCTGCTTAAGGGCAATGAGCTTTTGGCAAGTGGCATCGTCGGGCAAAAGGTAGGGGCTGGCAATCCACAGACGGGTGGTGGCCGCCGTGATACAGAGCTGAAACAGGCTCCGAATGGGCGAGTCACCGATTGAGGGATCATCGCCCGGAGTAATGATCATGGGAGTCGGCTCAGGGGGAGCAGAGCCCGGCATCTGATAGCGCGCCAGATCGACTTGGCCACCGGCATCGAGCCAGTGCTGCCAAAAAAATCCGGTGAGTAACCCGACCACCTCACCTCGCCATGCCACCTCAAAGTCACACCAGGGCACGCCAGTGTGACTAGAATCTTTGCCATCCCAGCGGTCGGCAATGCCAGCGCCGCCGATCATCGCCACAGCCTGATCGACAATTAAGAGCTTGCGATGATTGCGCCGCAAATAGTCCAGCGGGGCTCGGGCCGAAAAAGGATTGAAGAACCGGACATCGACCCCGGCATTGGTGAGCGATCGCCAATAGCTGGCAGGCAACTGTTTAGCTCCGTAGCTATCGGCCAGCACCTCAATGACGACACCTTCTGAGGCTTTTTGCTGCAATACGGTGGCAAAGTCATTGGCCCGCCGCCCCGGCGTCATGGTAAAGGTCTCAAACTGAATGCTGTGCTGAGCGCTCGCCATCAGCGCTAACCGTGCCGCCTGAATTTCGTCAATATTTGACCAAAAGTTGGTGGCAGTGCCCTGGGTCGCCAACGAATCAGAAAAGCTCGCGATCGCAGAGACAAAGTGAGGCGAGTCTGACTGGAGTCCTGTTACCCCATAATCCAGCTGCCGCCGAAAATGGCCGCTGAAGTATAGATAGCCCCCAAAAGTAGACACTAACGTCAGACTGAGTAAGCCAATTGCAATCAGAATGGCGGTCATATATCAGGACATTGAAAAGGCTACTTCCTGCAGTCAGACTTAGACATCAAAGGTCTGAATAGGTCTCAGGAGCGATGGACTTTCCCCCCTGCACCATGACTTGCTGCTGGGGCGTCACGAGATCAGCCAGACTCTCAATATCGACAGCCATTTTTGCACAGGCTGACTGAAGCGCTGACTGAAAGGCCGCAACATCTTGGCCATAGCCACATCGCTCGGCGGCAATGCTCGCGCCAGCGGCGGCATTTGCTTTCGCGCAATCCACTAATTCTGGCCCAGTCAAAGGAAAGGAGCTACTCATTAAACTTGTAAATTTATCGGTTAACAATCGTCCTTACAGTACGCTGAGCCTTGTTTCAAAACATCTGGCTGGAGGTGGATATCGGCTCAATCTCTTGCTTGAGCCTAGGTCGCCGCGACGACGAGTTATCTCACAGGGTAGATGAGGTCACGCTAATAAAACTCATATAAATAAGATTATTGACGTCTAAATCAAACAAAGTTCAATGGCAATTAATATCGGTCTTTCTGACAAGCAACGCCAGGGTGTAGTGAACCTCCTCAATCAGGCATTGGCTGACGCTTATCTCCTGCTCATCAAGACTAAAAAGTACCACTGGGATGTCGTGGGGCCTCAGTTTAGAAGTCTGCATACGCTGTGGGAAGAGCACTATGAAGCCCTGACCATCAGCATTGATGAAATTGCTGAACGGGCTCGGATGTTGGGGGGGTATCCGCTCGGTACGGCTGAGGGATTTTTGAAGCATGCCACAATTCGTGAGCATGCTGGTGATCTGCCCAGTGCTAACGAAATGGTCTCTCGTCTGGTCACTGACCATGAGCAAGTCATCCGCAATCTGCGGACAGCGATTGAGCAGTCGGCAGAAGAGTACAAAGACGAGGGCACAGCAGACTTTTTTACCGGGCTCATGCAGCAGCATGAAGACATGGCGTGGATGCTGCGTTCCTTTGTTGAAGGTGAAGCGCTGCAGTCCAGTGGCGATCGCGACAACAGTCTGAGAACGCCGGCCGAGGCCTAACGTCTGGCCTCAGGCTTGTGAATAGTGAGTGATGTAGGTAGAGCAGCCTTTAGATGGCTGCTCTACCTTTTCTATGATCTTCTCAGTCCATTGAGGCGTACTTCATAAACGTTAGGTGACATCTTGCCGCGCGTCGACCTGTGACCCCAAAATCCGTTTCAGATCATCGCTTTTGATAAGTTTTGGGTGTCACCCCGGTCATCTGACGGAAGACTTTTGTGAGATGAGTTTGATTGGCAAAGCCACACTCTAGAGCAATGTCGCTCATTGAGAGGGTTTGCTGTTTTAGGGCTGGCTGTTTCAGTAATCGCTTCGCTCGTTTCACCCGTTGCTGCAGCAAATACTGATAGGGCGCAATTCCCATTGATTGCTTGAAGGAGCGACTAAAGTGGGACTTGCTCATGTTGGTTAGGGTCGCCAAATCCAAAATTGATATATCTTGTGCCAGATGCGTCTGCATGTAATCAATGACTTGCGCTAACTGTGACTGAGGCAAACCGCTGGCTTTGAACTCAGGCTGACTGACGGCATAGTTCTGCACCAAACGAGCGGCCAGTGCTGTTCCCAATGATTCGCCATACAACCGGCCAGACCGACACCCCGTTTGAATTTCCAGCTTGAGCGCGAGGGCTAACTGCTGGATGATCGGATCAGCGATCGCCAACTGTGGAATCAGTTCTATGGCCTGCTGCTGAGCGGTTTGCTGCAGCAAGGTCGGACAAATCGCAATCACCGAAAATTCGACTTCCCGATCCCAGTTTGTCCAATGATTTAGCAAGGCTGGAATTACATCGACGCGACCGTTGCCGTGGGCGTAGTGTTTAAATTTGCTGTCCAACCGCCGCTCTGCCTGAAAACAACTTTTGGGGTCGGTGATCACCAGTGAATGCTGTAGCAGGCAATGCTCCACTGTTTCATGGGGAGGATGGCGGTAGTGGGTGAAGGTTAACCCTTGCCACCCCGTATGATAGCTAGCGACTAGGGGGGCTTGTGGCAGCACTCGCGCTGCTTCCTGTTGGTTGGTCAGATCAAGGATGGCGGTTGCATAATTCATGATGGACTTGAACTCAGTCAAAATGTCACATTTCAGACAGGGCACATGCCAAGCAGGATGAGGATAATTTCAGCAGAATCGGATGAGACGGCAGGCTGAGGTTAAAGCCATTGTAGGGGTGTCCACACAAGGCGATAGTCGCGAGCATCCCCATCGCCGGGAACACGTTCGTCCTATCGCAGGTTGGACACTGTCCTCCTCTTCTTTACCAATCGCTGATGTCAGATCAACCGGCACCCAAAATCGAGCTGCTACGCGCAGCGTATACGGCCTTTAACGCGCGTAACTTTGAGGCCGTCCTCGCCCTTATGACTGCCGATGTGCATTGGCCAAGAGCATTCAAAGGGGGGTTTGTCCGTGGCCCTGAAGAAGTCCGCGCCTACTGGACCGAGCAGGGGAGCGAGATCAATGCCCATAACGAGCCAGTGGCCTTTTACCTGGAGGAGGATGGGCAGGTCTTGGTCGAAGTGCATCAGGTCGTGCGCAATCTGGCTGGAGCCGGGCTGGCCGATGAGTACGTTGGCCACCGTTTTACTTTTAAGGATGGCTTGATTCAAGCGATGGAAGTCGGCCCGCTGTCATCGTCCGGCCGCGGTGCCTAATAACGCCCATGCTCACCGACCGTTGAGAGCTGATCGGTCTGCTACAAGATGCTCTGCGATAGGGGATGAGCCACGTTCGGCGTTGGACTTAATTTCTAAACTTGAGGCGATGACGATAGCTGGCCACTGATTCCACAATGCCGAGGGCAATGAAATTGGTCACCAGAGCCGTGCGCCCATAGCTCATCCACGGGAGGGGAATGCCCGTCACCGGGGCCAGGCCGATGGTCATGCTGATGTTGATCACGACTTGAAAGATCAGCATGGAAAAGACCCCGATCGCCAGCAGTGAACCAAAGTTATCCTTCGCGTTTTGGGCAATGAGCACCAGTCGCAGGCAAATCAACCAGTAGGCGGTGATGACGGCGATCGCCCCGACAAAGCCCCATTCTTCACCCACGGCGGAAAAGATAAAGTCAGTGTGCTGTTCGGGAATAAAGTTGAGCTGAGTTTGCGTACCCTGATGCAGGCCCCGCCCCCATAGCTGACCCGCCCCAATGGCAATGCGTGATTGAATCAGGTGATAGCCGCCGCCCAACGGATCTTTATCGGGGTCGAGAAATAAGATGAGGCGATCTTTTTGATAATCCTTCAAAAAGCCCCAAAACACTTCGCCCAGCTTGCCTGATATCAGGTTGATCGCTGTCGCCGTGACCGTGCTGAACAGCCGCCAGGGCAACGTCAACCAGGCAATGATGCCCATGCCGATCGACCACACCAGCCAGCTCGGCAGCGAAAAGTGAAACAGAATGGCCGCCACCAGTGGTGAGATCATCAACACCAACCACCCCGGATTGACGTTGGCCCAATACAGCATGCCGAGGGTGATCGCCCCAAATACCAGCGACGTGCCTAAATCCGGCTGCACAAACACCAACGACCAGGGCACCGCCGCGATCGCTAACACCTTGACCACACCCAACAGCGTCGTTGCTTGCGTGTCGCGCAGTTGCGCCGCCAGGGTGATGATCAATCCCACTTTGGCAAACTCCGACGGCTGCACGTTAAAGCCAAAAATCGTTATCCACCGCTGGGCGCCAAACCCCGACGTGCCGACAAAAATCACCGCCACCAGCGACAGATTAACGATGGCATAAATAATCCACTGCCACTGCAGCCACACCTCATAGCGAATGCGGGCAATCCACAGGGCGAGCACCAGGCCAATCGTGCCTAAGATGAAATGATTCCAGCCCAGAACGGTTGTATCAAGGTTGATCTGGGTACTCGTAATCACCAAGCTGGCAAAGCCAGTGAGCAACACGGGCATGAGCAACAGCACCCAATCGAGATGCTGCCAGGGCTGCAGCCAGCGCTGCCAAGCGGATTTGGCACGTAATGACGAAGTGGACATAGACGATCCGACGAATGAGTTCAGTCCAGGTTGCAGCAGGCGCGAGGTGGCCCATCGCGGCCCTGAATCGTTCATTACAGTAGCACTGCTAGCTCAACCGGGAAAAGCCTTAAGGAGTAGACTGCGATGCTAGTTCATAAACCATGAGTGAGTATGGGGGGCTGGGGAACTCGGGGGGCAGAAAAACTGGCGCGGTTGTGTGGTCTTTGCCAGCATTTGCGCCGTTCGATGATGTTATACAGCTCTACAAATCACAGCGACACAGACCAGTCGGCTTTCTCCCAGTAGGAGACACTGCGGGTGGGCCTGGCCTGCCCGTCGGGCTGACGACTCCGCTCAGCCGACGTGCCTGGAGCGAAGTCGAAAGGAAGAGCTGTAGTCCAGTTTCAGAGAATTGGTGTTACTGTTTTGGGTCGGTCAGGGCTGGACAGGGCTGGAACTGTTATGGATCAGGCTGCCTAGTGCCGACAAATGAGTAATTAAACTGATGTCAGCGCGGCGACCGACACCTTGCCCGCGACTACCTTGGCGATATTGACCAACGCCTGAGCCGATGCGCTCTCTGGTTCGGCGATCACAATCGGGACGCCGCGATCGCCCCCCTCGCGCACTGTCATCTCTAGCGGTACGCAGCCCAACAGCGGTACGCCCAGCTCTGCAGCAGCCTTTTCGCCGCCGCCCGAGCCAAAAATGTCGTACTGCTTCTCTGGCATATCGGGCGGAATGAAGTAGCTCATGTTCTCCACGATGCCCATCACCGGTACCTTGAGCTGTTGAAACATGCGCAAACCGCGGCGAGCATCCGACAGGGCCACCTTTTGCGGTGTGGTGACGATGACGGCGCCGGCCATCGGCACCGCTTGGGCCAGCGTCAGTTGCGCATCACCCGTGCCCGGTGGCATATCCACCACCAGATAATCCAGCTCGCCCCACGTGACCTGATACAAAAACTGGCGAATCACGCCGTTCAACATGGGGCCGCGCCAAATTACCGGCTGATCGCGATCGATCAAAAAGCCCATTGAGACCATTTTGACACCGTGGTTAAAGGCGGGGTCGAGTACTTCGCCCTCGGCCCCCTGCTGCACAACGACGTTGGCCCCTTCTAACCCCAACATGGTGGGCGCATTGGGGCCGTAGATATCCGCGTCAATCAGGCCCACCTTGGCCCCGACCTGCGCTAGCGCCACGGCCAAGTTAACGGCCACGGTGCTTTTGCCGACGCCCCCCTTGCCGCTCGAAACCGCAATGATGTTTTTGACGCCGTCGATGCCCTGGCGATCGGGCAGAGACTTCTGCGCGGGGGTTTCTGCCGTTACCTCGACATTTACCGTGTTAACGCCAGGCAGCTGGCGCACCGCCTTTTCACAATCTTCAACGATGAACTCGCGCAGCGGGCAGGCGGGCGTCGTCAGCACCAGGGTAAAGCTAACATCCCCGTCCGCGACCGCGACGTTGCGGATCATGTTCAGCTCGACCAGGCTTTTCTGCAGCTCCGGGTCTTGAACGGGGCGCAACACTTGCAGAATCGAGGGAACATCGAGGGTCATGATGGGGGCTCAGGTGAACGTTAGTGACAGCGTGAATTCAGGTTTTGACCGTTAGTGACGGCGGCTTGATCCCCCCAACCTCCCTGGAAAAAGGGGGCAGCCCAATCCTGGATGTGAATAGCCCCCCTTCTTCAAGGGGGCGGCGACAGCGGGGGATCAAGCAACTATCGCAGCGATACGGCAAGAAATTTAGTTGCCAGAGTCGTTAGTGACAGCAACCGAAAAGTGAGTTGCCACATTGCCGATTTCTCAATCTTAAAGGCTGAACCGCGCCCAGTGGATAGAAAATCTGAGGGAGTGACGAAAGATAACCGGCAGACGGCGGCAAAGACTCTACCGATCATCCCCTCGTCCAGCCACGCTAGGAGTGGGGCTCACCAAACAGCACCACCGACCCGGTCAACCCTTGCAAGACTTGGTGAGTCACGTTGCTCACTGCCAGTCCCCCGGCTGTGCGCCGTCGCATTGATCGCAAAACTACCAGATCCACATAACGGGCTGCTTTGAGAATCACCGCCCCGGGATCGTCGTGGCGCACAAACTTGATGGCATGTGCGACCGCTGGCCCCTCTTGCATCAGTGCCGCCAGGGCGCGTTTAAACGCCTGCTGCTCCGCTGGGGGACGATCGCGATCGCTGACGTGCAGCAGCGTTAACGTCGCCGTGTGGGTGTAGGCAAACACCTGGGCAAACCGCAGCGTGCGCACCGTTTGGGGGGTCATCATCTTGATGGGCATCAAAATTCGCCGCATCTCGACCGGGGCCGTTTGCAACCGGGTGACCGCGACCGGACAGTGGGTTGACCAAAACACGGTGTCAATCAATGTGCCAAACAGCCGCGCTCGCAAGCCTGCAGTTGGGCTCCACCCCATGACAATCAGTTGTGCCGCTTGTTCGCGGGCGGTGCGGCTAATGCCCTGGGCGACATCATCATCAATGCGAATTTGGGTGATCGCTTTGGTGCCCCGCTCATGGCTCATCGCCTGGGCCGTTTGCAGCAGCTCATGGCTGCGAGCCAGCGTCGCTGAGAGGTTAGCGTCATCCATATGGACGTGGGCGGGGGCGATCGTCAGAGGCACAATGTGACCGTTTTCGTGACGGGCGATGAGGGCGGCCATTTCGATCAGATTGCGCTGCGTCAGCGGATTGGCGATCGGTACGACGACGACAAAGGGCTGGTTGGGCAGTGGCGGCGCGGCCGGCCAATCCCAGGTGGGGTCATCAGAATGCTCAACAGGGGTCGGAGGCAGCGGCAACTGTCGAGCAAAATAGCTAGTGGTAATCGACCCGAGCAGGGAAGTTATCAGCATCAGCACGATCACGGCGTTGAAGACCGCCGCGTCAATCAGCCCGACCTGCAGCCCGACCAACGCTGCTGCCAGGGTGGCTGCCACCTGCGGTAACGACAGCGACCACATCGTCAAAATCTGCAGCCAGCCATAGTGAAACCAGCGGCCCGCGATCACCGCCGCCATAAATTTAGTGCCGATCAGCGTTAGCACTAGGCCTAGGGTGAGGCCGAGGCGATCGGTCAGCGCCGCCAGAAACACAGGGACATCGAGCAGCAAGCCGGTGCAGACAAAAAAGAAGGGAATAAACAGCACGCTGCCGAAAAATTCCACCTTCTCTTTCACCGGGCCATCGCCCACGACCCCGTTCACAGCCAACCCGGCTAAAAACGCGCCCACCACTTTGTCGATGTCGATCAGCTGTGCCCCCACTGCGGCGAGAAACACCGCCAGCAAGATAAACAAAAATTTGTTGCCCTGCTCGTCACCGGTCTGGCGAAAGTACAGTTTGCCCGCCCAATCCAACCCAAACAGGACGGCACCGGCATAGAGCCCTAAACCGGCCAGCTGCACCCCCAGGCCTAAGGGCGAAAAATTACCCCCCTGCACTGATACACAAACTGCCAATACAAGCAGGGCGGCAATGTCGGTAAAAATCGTCGCCCCGACGGTGACAGTGACACACTCATCTCGCGAGGTGCCGAGCCGCATCACAATGGGATAAGCCAGCAGCGTATGGGAAGCCAGCAGCGAGCCAATTAAGATCGCTGCTGGCCAATTGGCCCCGGTCAGCCGTCCTAGCAGGATGCCGCCCCCGAGCGGCATGATAAAGGTGAGGCCGCCGAAGACGAGAGAGCGATCGCGGTTGCGGCTGAACTCTTTAAGATCAATTTCTAGAGCCGCGACGAACATCAGGTAGACCTTGCCAACATCCGCAAAGAACTTTTCAATTTCGCCGTCGGCATCCAACAGGCCCAACCCACTCGGCCCAAGCATCACCCCCGCTAGCAGCAGGCCGACTAAGCCCGGTAAGCGCAAGCGCTCAAATATTGGCGGCAAGGTCAGGCTCACCAGCAGCAGCGTCGTAAAAGCTACCAACGGATTGTCCGCAGCCAATACTCTCAAGGCATCGATCATCGGCACGAATGCCACCTCACTAAAGCGCGGGGGAAACGGGCCGCTCACCCCTGTCACCGGCATTGAGATGATGTCTTGAGACGACACCTCTAGCGAGCTGATGAGGTCAAAAAAAATGGGTAAGGCGAACCTTACCCACGTTGATACAGGAGTTATCAGGAGATAACGACGTCAGCCAAATTCCAGTAGGAATACCCCGTCTCAAGCAACACTACGACAAGGAAGTATTGACGAGATTCTATGGCAAATCCAAAAGGAATATAACTTAGTCTATTGTTATTTCAACAAAAAAACGGGACTTTGACAACCTCATCGGCTTTGGGTTTTCTAATGTTGGATATAAATGCCGCGATCGCCCGCCATCACCCCGCGTCACCGACTGGAAAAGTAGATATTTTATTTTTCTAGAGAAAAATCTGCGATGGCATTTTGTAGGCTGTCGAGGCCTGCGGAATTCAGGACTCCTCGACAAGCCATCAATTCCCGATGTTTCTAATGCCCCTGAAGCAAACCGACCTCATCCCATCAAAATGACGTTATCCAGCACGTGAATGATACCGTTGTCAGCTTCAATGTCGGCGGCTAAAACGGTGGCGTTTTTGACCTCAAACCCGTCGGTGCCATCAATGGGGATCGGCCACCCCTCAACTGAATCGATCTGCCCCAGCTTAATTAGCTCCGCTTGGGTGTGTTTGCCCATCGCCACGTGATAGGTCAAAATCCGGGCTAGCTGCGGCGGATTTTGCACGAGCGTTTGCACCGTGCCGGGGGGCAGTTTAGCAAAGGCGTCGTCATTGGGCGCAAAAACGGTGAAGGGGCCAGCGCTTTGCAGCGTTTCAACCAAGCCAGCAGCGGTTACTGCCGCGACTAGGGTCGAGAAGCCTTCATTGTTCACAGCAATATCAACGATGGTCGGCATGGTTTTCTCAGGGCGGTATGCATAAAGGACGGGCGTCGCCACCGGTGGCTACTGACTCAATTCGCGCCATTCGGGCAAATCAAGGTTGATGACAATGAGCGGATAGGGCATTTGGGACATCGCCGTCAGCCCGGCGATCGCGATCGCGGCGGCGGCAAAAAACGGATCGAGTCGATCTAAGCGCTGGCGCATGGGAGGCTCCTCTATTCGGGGGGATAGAACAGGGTTGGCTGAGGCCGTCTGGATCGTTCAAGCACGGTGACGTTAGCGATAGTCCGGCGTCTGAATCTCGTTCAAGCGAGCTTCAGGACGCAAGAACCGATCCATCTGCTGTTCAAAAAACTGGCGGTTGGCCAGGCGATGTCGGGGGTTGGGATCATCGAGGGGATATAGCAAGGCCCCCCGCAGCGCTTGAATTACCGCCGACGTAACGTTATACATCGATCGCTGAAACGTGATGCCCAACTGAATCAGGATGTCGTCTTCGCCCCGGCAATGCTGCTGGTAGTAGTCGATCAAATAGGGCGGCAAAAAGTGCAGCATGTCTTGCATCAGCAGGGTGGGCGGAATGCCGGCACTGCCCACGGGGAAGACATCGGCATACAAAATACCGTAGTGAAAGTCGTTTTGATCTAACGGCACCTGACCCGCCTGTGCGTTGTAAGATTTCGTGCCCCGGAAGGGGGCCGTACGGTAAAACACGGATTCAACATAGGGCAGCGCCGCTTCATAGAGCCAGTTAAAGCCCTTTGCTTTGGGCACCAGCTCAAAGCACTCATCACCGACATAAACATGGTGATAGATCGGGCGACCGGCCACAGCAAAAATGCCATTCACTAAGAAGTCCATGGCGGCGGGCACCCCGGCAAAGCCCCCTTCGTCGTAAATGTCGCTCATCTCAAAAAAGACCGGGGCCATCACTTCCCAAAACAGCCCCAAGTTGGAGTAGTAAGACAGCTCCCGACATTTCTCGTAAAACATGTCAGGAAACAGCTTGTGCAGCCCCAGCATCAGGGGATTGCGCTTGAAGTAGGCATTGATCGCGCGATCGCAGTTGGCCTTGTATTCGTCGGTGTAGAGGTAATCGTTGTAGCGGCCGCCCATATCTTGGTGCCACAGCATAGCCTTCATGCAGGCTTCGGCAAACTCCATATTGACGCGATCGTGCCAGAGATGGTGAAACAGTTTAGGCCACTTGCGGTTGACCTCTCCCTGCGCCATAAATTCCAGCAGCTCGGGGTGGGCAGTGGCTTCGCCGCGCCAAATCCGCAGGTCAGCGGTCTCACCGGCATAGTGATTGTGCAGGTCAAGATATTCCTGCGGTAAAAAGTATTTGAAGGCCGGCAGCGGATCCAGAAACACGCGCTCGGCAATATACAGCAGGTCCCGCCAGTAAAAGTCCATCGGCACGGCGTAGGCCTTATAAATGCCGATAATCTGCATCAGGTTGTCGGGCGTATCCGGCAGCATTGAGCCCCCTGCTTCGAGGCGGTGAATCACCGCGGCATGGGGATGCGTTGAGGGCGGAATTAGGTTGATTTCGGCGGCGGGTAAGGTGGTCGTCATGGTGTTTAAGGGGGAGTATCGTCAGGCAGTCAAGCTTAAAGCGGTCAGGCGCAGGGAAAAGCAAGGGAGTGAACCATAGGAGCGACGGTTATGGCGAAAAAGCCACGGATTCGCGCGATCGCCATTTGTTTGATGCGGCGGGGCGATCGCATTTTGGTGCAAGAAGGCCGCGATAAGGTCACCGGTGAACGGTGGGCTCGACCGCTGGGGGGCGGCATCGATTTTACTGAACACAGTTGCACCGCCATCATTCGCGAAATGCGCGAAGAGCTGGGGGCTGACATTGTCGATGTGAAGCAGTTAGGCATTGTGGAATCGATCTACGTTTACGAAGGAGAACCCGGCCACCAAATCGTGTTTGTGTATGACGGTCGGTTTGTCGATGGGCACCTGTATGAAAAATCCACCCTGGTGGTCACGGAGGGAAAGCGCACCTTTAAGGCTCGCTGGCGATCGCTAGAGGCACTGCGCCAAGGGTCGCCTACCCTAGTGCCCAAAGGCCTGTGGGAGCTACTGTAGCGGTCCTTCCAGCGCCTCCCCAGAGAGGGCGGTGGCCAGCGGCTTGGGGGTGACCGGGGCGATCGCCAGCGGCGGCGGTGGCAGTTGGGCCACCAAACTCACCGCCGTCGGCTCACCCCAGCGCACCAGCCACGTCGGCTGCACGCCTAAGAACAAAATGAGCACCGCCAACACAATGGCGGGAAACCGTTCGACAAACTTTACCTTAGGAAAATAGGCGAGGTCGTTATCGAGTTTGCCAAAGCAGGTGCGGTTCAGCAAAATGACGAAGTAAACGGCGGTCATGCCCGTGCCGACGACACACAACAGCGTTGGCAGCGGAAAGATACTGTAGGCGCCCTGAAAGACCAAAAACTCAGTCACAAAGCCGATCAGCCCAGGAATGCCCGCGCTGGCCATGCCGCCTAAAATCAGCAGCGCACTGGTGAGGGGCAGGCCGCGAACGGGGTTCATTAACCCGTTGAGCACATCTAGCTCGCGAGTGCCCACTTTGGCCTCGACCACCCCCACTAAGTGAAAGAGAATCGCCAAAATTAGACCGTGGGAAACCATTTGGCTGACCGCTCCCGTGAGGCCCAAATCAGTCAGCGAAGCCCCGCCCAGCAGCACATAGCCCATGTGCCCAATCGAGCTGTAGGCCACCATCCGCTTGATGTCTTTTTGGGCGATCGCCGTGATGGCCCCATACAGCACGCTGATCGCGGCCCATATCGCTAAATAGGGTGACAAGGTTGCCCAAGCATCGGGAAACATCCCGAGTCCAAACCGAAACAAACCGTAGGTGCCTAACTTGGCCAGCACGCCGCCCAAGATCATGGCCACGGGGGTCGAAGCGGCCACATAGGTATCGGGCAGCCAGGTGTGAAACGGCACCAGCGGAATCTTGATGCCAAACGCTACCAGCATCATGCCCAGCAAAATCAGCTGCCCCGTCATCGGCAGCGTTTGCCCCAAGGCTGGGGTATAGGCAAAATCAGTCTGCTGGGTGAGCCAGACAGTAGCCAAGAAGCTGGCCAGCATCAGCGCCCCCGACACGGCGGTATATAGCAAAAACTTCGTCGCGGCGTAGGTGCGCCGCTGCCCACCCCAAATCGCGACTAATAAATAGAGGGGGACTAGCTCAATTTCATACAGTAGGAAAAATAGCAGCAGGTTTTGTGCTAGAAACGCCCCGGCCACCCCGCCATTGACCAGCAACATCAGCCCATAAAACAGTTTGGGGCGCTCCATCTCACTGCGGCTGCTCCATAGCGCCATCCAGGTGATTAGGCTGTTGAGGGCCACCATCAAGAGGGAGAGACCATCCAGCCCCAAGTCGTAATTCAGCCCCAATAGCGGCAGCCAGGGCAAAAACTCGCGAAACTGAAAGCCCGGATTGCTCAGGTCAAACTGGGTAAACAGCCAGGCGCTCCAAAGCACGCTGAAGCCAGCGGTGGACAGGGCGATCGCCCGCGCCTGCTTGGCCGTCACCTGGGGCAAAAAGGCCAAGGGCAGCGCCACAATAATTGGGAGCCAAATCAGAACACTCAACATGATCGTAAGCCAGATAAAAGAGCCATCAACTAACTGCGTCGTCGTTCAAATCGGGAAACTGCCTATCTTCAAAGCCCAGACAGCATGGCGGTAAAGACACCGGGGAGGTATTGCCAACTCATGATGATGCTGATGACCGCCACGCAAAACGAAATGGTCAAGACGTAAAACTGCAGCCGCCCGCTGTTGTTGTATTTCAGCGCTTCACCACTAAACACCGATGCCAATCCCACTAGGTTGACGGCCCCATCGACCAAATAGCGATCGAGCCAGTCCGTAATCCGAGACAGCATATCGACACCAAACACTACGCTGGCGCGATACAAGCGCGGCGTGTAGAAATCGAAGGCAAACAGATTTTGTAACCCAGTCGGCACGAGCTTCTCCGGATTGGTCACCCGCGGCGTGATATACAGCGCCGTGCCCACGGCAAACCCAAGAATGCTCGACCAGATTAGGGCCACCCCCATGTCTTTGTTCAGCGTTGCCCAACTCGGCAAGAGACCCAACGCACTCAAAATCAGCGGCAGATGCAGCGTTATTCCCGTCGTGATCGCCATCGGCATCACCATGAGCCAGATGGGCTCCGGCGCTCGTATCGTCATCTGTTGCTGTTCGCCTGCAAAGATCAGGCCAAAGACCCGCGCTAAGCCAAAGGCCACCGTCCAATTGACGGTCAACACGAGGATGACTAAAATCAGCCGATGATCGAGCCAGAGGCCGGTAACCAGCTTCAGCATGGACCAAAAGCCGCCCAGTGGCGGCAGGGCGACCAGCGCTAAGGCTCCCGTCAACATCGCCATGCCGGTGACGGGGCGGCGACCCCAAAGCCCACCCATTTGAGTCACGTCTTGAGTAATGACATTAATAATGATGGAGCCCGCCCCCATGACCAAAACTGCCATCGCCAGGGCGTAGGTCAGCACCATCAGCAAAGCAGTTTCTGGCTGCTGAGCCCCGATCGCAATAAAGACCAAGCCCATGTAAACGCTAGAGAGATAAGACAGGCTGCGCTTGAGGTCAATTTGCGCGGCCGCAATCAACGCCCCGCCCAGCGCCGTGATCGCCCCCACAGCCGTGGTAACTGTGAGCACCGTCGGTGACAGTGCCAACACGGGCTCAATTTTAAATAGCACCCAAGCTCCCACCGCCACCACGACCGAGTTCCGCAAGATTGTGCTGGGCAGTGGCCCTTCCATTGCCTCGTCCAGCCACAGATGCAGGGGAAACTGAGCACACTTACTCATCGGCCCCGCAATCAACCCAATGCCTAACAGCGTCAGCAACCTCGGATCAGCATTAGCCGTGGTGGCCCAAGCCGCAAGTTCTCGAAAATCCCAAGTATGGGCCAGGGGATAAATCGCCAACACCCCCATCAACAACACCAAATCGCCCACTCGCTTGGTTAAAAAGGCATCGCGCGCGCCAGTCACCACCAGTGACTGGTTGTACCAAAATCCCACCAATAGGTAAGTGCCGAGTGTCAGAACCTCTAGCAGCATGTAGGCAAAGAACAACGAGTTGCAGAGCACCAGTGCACACATACCCGCTTCAAAAAAGGCCATGAAAGCAAAAAATCGCCCCCAACCCCAATCCATCTCTAGATAGCCCACGGCATAAATCTGCGCCAGTAAGTTGAGCCCCGTGATAAGGATGCAAGCCCCAACGGTGATTGCTGACACCTCCAGGGGAATGGTTAAGTTCAGATCCGCGACCTGCAGCCACGGCACGAAGAAAAACTGATCGGACGATTTACCCCATAACGCATTGAAGGCCAACAAGCTATGGATAAACGCCATCAAGGTGGTGGCAATGTTGAGGTAGCCAGCGGGTCGTGGTCCCGTGCGGCGAATCAAGGCCGGCGACCAGGGAATCGTTAGCAAGGCCCCCATTAGGGGATAAAGCGGTATCAGCCAACTCGTTTCAGTAATCATGGGGTTCTGATGTCAGCTCAGAGGGGCAATCGGCGTGACCCAACTCAGTCAAAGGCAAGTTCCCCAGTGCGATCGCTCGAAATTTTGACCTCGCCGATCAAACTAAAATTCCAGGCGTAAATCTATGCGGACTGACTTTGGATTGAATTAAGTCTATGTGTTATTCAGTGTACCGGCAGGGATCTACGTTCGTCTAGGGGTGAATTGGCTTGAGTCAATTTGTGATTTGTTTATCATTGATAAAAATCGATAATCAAACAGCCTCTCTGCGCCCTGCTCGATGCGGCAACGTACCGGCTCACGCTTCCTCAATGGAGGCGAAAAGCGGTGCTAGCCTTCATCATCCCCCAATACAGGCCGTCAGGATAATATTTAAGGCGGTTGACGAAGAATTTCTTCATCGCAGCCATCGTTGTGGTGGCAGTGGCTATGTCGATAAAGCTAGCCACAATGCTCTCCAGGCTTCATGGCGTGATCGCGATGCTCGATCCCGTCAGGGGGAATCTTTGCCGCGAGGCAGGGAGCCCAGGGTATTCCTCAGGGCCATGGCTGATGACGCGATCGCGATACTCCTAATGAAGTGTTAGCGATAGCGTCAACATTAAAGCCTTGCCGGGTGGTGCGTTGCGGCTACGCCTAACAGCACCCGACAGCATCGTTTATGGATGTCTACCTACTGACTCGGTTATGAGCGTGCGAGCAGACGAAGCGGCGTTTTGTTGCCATGATTCACCGTGCTGATCAGCCTATAATCTCAGCCTTATCACGGTGTCAGATGCTTCCTCAAACTGGCGTTTTTGGAGCCTTACCACCCAGCTGCATCAGAATCTTCGAGCCCATATTGACCGCTAAAGGTCACTGCGAGACCATCAGACTACGGGGCGATGTCCTCAGGTTCATTGATGTCACTCCAAATGGTGCGACGGAAGCTCGTCAGCATTTCAATGGCTGGCTCGTCGAAGTACTGCCAATCGCTAGGCAGATTGCGACCGTCGTCGTACCAGGAATTCTCTAAATCATAGTCGTGAAAAGTTATCCCTCTGATGCCACCAGGCACCACAACTAGCAACTCTTTGCCGAGGTCGCTGACCCGCGCCAAACTGTCAGAAAATCGAGCAATAAACGACGGGATATCGGTTAACGGCGCATCTGCCGACAATGGCGATTGGGCTTGGGCGATCGCATCTTGGGCGGCCAGCTTGTGGTGTATGAGACGAACCCGCTGTCTAAAGCTCGGTTGCCGCATCCGCACAGTTGGCTTGTAGGGTTGCAAAGTCCATCTCCCTTTAACGGTGTAAATATCGTCAACTCGTCCCTCAAGGGGAATCAAGGGAGACACGATCACCTTAGGGTGAGACACCAAAGACTGTAAGGTGGCGTCTTTTTGGCCCACGCCAAGCCGCACTGTTACGACAGATAGACCTGACAACACAAAGGCACTTAACAAAAACCAATATCTCGGCATAGTGATCGCTACCGTGACGCTTGACAAACGCAATCAGGTTCGGAAAAACCTGATCGGAAGATACACATCCAAAGAAACACAGACATCTCTAACTGACGGCTAGCATAGTCTAGGGGTTTCCTCGGAGCCTCGTAAATGAGGCTCAATTCACAAGAAATTCATAGTCCTTTGTCGATTGATCAGTATTTTTCGGTAAGAAAATTAGATTTTACGTAATTTCGTTGTTGGACCTGGCTGCATCGGGCTTTTGGTCAATACATGACCAGATCAATGTAAATAAAAGTTGATGTGTCTCTGGCGATCGCACTTATTGCGAGTTGCGATGGTGTCGGGCAGTCCATGGCTCATACTCAATCAAAATGAGCCCGTCTCAGCCCCGAGAGTCAGAGCTTGATGGAGCCTCAGTTGCTTGCCGAGAGGGTGATATGGGCGTTGCCAGCAGCACAGCTAGTCGCTGGAATAAGGGCGATCGCCGCCGGTCATAGACGCTGAGTTACGTTCTGCCCTGCTGACGTTAATGGCCGGAGGGAGCGCGTTGGGTTCACTAAATTTTCATTTTCCCCGGCTGATCTACTGGGGAATTTACATATCCTTGGCTACCTTAATTGGGCGCAGTTAAGATGTTTGGAGGCTTTATCGATGCGGTGAGACTGGCTCCTGAGCTTGTCCCCATCAGTCAATACATCTACACCTTGCCCCATCTCCCTTCACCCCTATGCCGAATGAACGCCATCCAGAGCTCGAAGGCTATCAGTCTCAACCGCTCTATACCTTCGAGCTGAAGCGTCAGGGCACTACCCGCCGCAACCAACTGCTGTGGACGCTTTTAGGGCTCACCCTGGGAGTCGGGCTCACCGTGGGGGCCTTGCAGCTGTTGCCGGCGCTGCAGCTCCGGCTGGGAGAACGACAGCCGTCCCTAGTCGCAGACGACCCCTTCCGGCAAGCGTTTAACCAGGCCATGAGCGCCGCAGAATTGACGCAAACTGCTGAGTTCAAAGAAGACTGGAGCCAGGTGGCGATCCTCTGGCAGCAAGCGATTAGCAGTATGAAGGCGGTCTCACCGTCGCATCCTAATTACGACGTGGCCCAACAAAAGCTGGTCGAATACGATCGCAATCTCAAGTACGCCCAGAGTAATGTTGATTCTCGTGTGGCGAGCCAACCCAACGCGCAATCCTATTGGACGATTGGTTCTGATCGCGAGTTGGTGCTCAAAATTCAAGGCATGCCTGTTCGCGTTAATCAGCACAGCACGACCTGCAAAGAGGTGATGTATTACGGCAACAGCACCGTTGAGCTGAAGAACGGCTACGTTGTGGACTACAGCGACTTCGATCGCAATCTCACCGTGTTAGGCGATGAACAGGTGGCGCTGTCGGTGCAGCCTCGGGCCAATACGTGGACCTTAGGGTCTACTCAAGAAGACGTGTTTCAAGCGCAGGGGACTCCTACCCGCACGAGCACCTCTCAAGATGCTGTGACGCTGCACTACAACGAGAGTCTCATCGAACTGGTGAATAATCGGGTGGTGGGCTACACCAACCCGCTGGGCGACTTAAAAGTGTCAATGATGCCAGCGGTCGGCAGCGGTGACGTGACCTCGACGTGGGGCTTGGGCTCTAACCGCACGGCAGTTTTGCAAGCTGAGCAAACGACACCCACCGCGGTGAACCGGGTAGACAACAGCTGCGAAGAAATCTTCAGCTTTGAAGGCAGCACTGTAACGTTTCGACGGGGCCTGGTGACCGAGTATTCCAACCTCAGCAAAAACCTGAGCATTCAATAGGTCAACAGGCAATCATGCCACCGCAGCGACTGCGGGCATTCGGCTGCTCGCCCCTCGCTGACTGCGAGGTCGCTCGGCTGGTGAGGGACGACGTCACTTGCTGCAGTCGGTTAATACCCCCATAAACCCGCGTTAATAGCACCATAGACCGCCTCCCATATGCTTTGGTCAGGGACTATTCGACCTTAATTGGGCTCAACAATGATTCGCATTTTGAGCTAACGGGGTGGTGCAATCGCCTCTCAGCCAAGCAACAGTTCAGGCTAAGACCGTTCTAACCAACAGCTGCCCCCGCCTGAGGGAGACTGGGATTGAGCATAACGGCACTGCCTCTGTGATACGGGCATGGTTTCCTGAGCTGTTGAGGATTGTGGGGTGACATTGATGCCCTGTCTCGTCTTTCAGTTTGCCTCGGGTGCCGCAGTCTACTAGGCGATTTGTGAACATGACGACCTGCTGCTAGGCGGAGGTGACCCCTCCGATGCGATCGATGTCATTAATGTCTAGATTCATTGTGTATGCCTGTCCGGTGGGTGAGTTAGCAACTCAGCTCGATACGTATTTCGACAAGAGTCGTCACCTCTGCGGCCCCAATACCGCCCATGACTACATGCCCCACTGCACGCTGACGGGCTTTTTTGAAGATGTCAGCAGTGCAAGGCCTCGATATACGCAATCGCTTGAGCGATCGCTTAAGCGATTGCGGCGATCGCAGCCGACCCCACCGCTCGAAGTTCAAACCCTGACCTTTCGTCCCGATTGGTACGGTTTAGAACTCTCATCCGACTGGTTGAGAAAGCTGGTGCTCGACTTCGTCTGCACGGCTACCTCACCCACTCGCAAGTCGCCCCTGCGCCACAAAGACTGGCTGCATTTGAGTCTGGCCTATGGCTTTGCGCCAGAGCAGGCTGAGTGCCTCAAATCACTGGCTGCGGATTTGATTGACGCTCAAGCGACGGTCACGTGGGAACTCCGGTTCTATCAACAACACCCCGATCGCTCCTGGACTTGCCACCAACGCCTACCGCTAGAGGTGCCGTCTTAGCGTTGTCGTCACTCGTCTTGGCATCGGTGGTCTAAGTTCTGAGCAGAGATCGTTTACCGACACAATTAAGCCGCCACCACCAATTCATAGAGAAAGCTGTTTTTGAGTGACTCTTTAGGGTTAGGTAATTTAGAGAATTACGACGGAAACTATTTTTGTCTCAGTGCCAACGTTTAACCAACAAAGCAAGCTGCTAGCCATCCAGGTTGACCAGCATTGAGCTGATTTCGAGCCTCTGGCTCAGCAGAAGCATTTAAAGCTGTTTGATTAACGGATTCATACCAAAGTATTCCGTCACCGTAGGCCGTCTGCCCTGTGAGTGAAACCCATTGACCCACGATGACAACGCCCTTAATCTCCGACGGTAAGAGTGACGGAGAAGCTCGGAAATTTGCACTTCCAGCATAGAGTCCATTGCAGTATCGAGGGATTTGCACCCAATGCTCCCTTGAATTTTCTGATGATCTCTCATCTGAGTCAGACTCTGCCAAAGGCCTTTCTGGCTCAGATTCTTGATTAGAGCCAGCATCAAGATTTTCAGAACTCCCGGAATTTTCGTCAATGTCAAGAATGGAATCTTCAGACGTTGCAGACTCTTCGCTCGAATTCGGAACAGAGTCTCCAATTGTTATAAATTCTTCTCTAGAAAGCACGTCCGGTCTGGCTGTCACCCCTTCTGGCGATCTTTCTTGAACGCCTACATTGATTTCAGGATCAAAGCCCAGGAGTGTATCCACGAGTGTAAAAGTTAAAGGTACAGAAACGCTTACAGCGATTGTGCGTAAGACAATTACGCCTGGGCCGCGTTTTGGTGCAGAGGATTTATCTTTTTTTAAGCGTGTCTCAAGATGATGACCTTCAGGAATCATTGGTAGTGCTCAACAGAGTTTATGAACCTATTAAAAAATATTGGTATAGGATACGCAACTAGGTTTTGACAGTATTGAATATGCTTGTATTAATGTCTATATACTCAATTGAGTAAACTCGATGTCAATCATTCTCCGAAGCAGATAGTGAGACGCCAGAATTGAGTGGTTTTAAAGGGAGCAGGATGAGCTTTCGAGGTTTAATGACAGACGATGCGGCTACCTGCCGCATCGCTGCGAGCTTGGACAGCAAATCTTCTCAGCTCTCAATAGCGCTATGACCCAACAGTTGTTCTAGATTAAGTGGGCGATCGCCGCTCATGACTGGTTTAACTAGCATCATAAAAACCAATGCTGCTGATCAATCTTCTGAACTAAGTCGATACGAAAAAAAATGATCACCATCTTTTTGCTGATAAATCAATCAATTTAGAGGCGAAAACCGGCTGAATTCACTTTTGCGTAAAATTTATTTTTGTGAAAAAGCCCTGCTTCAGTATCAAAATTGACTACTGTAAGGCCAAGATGGCCGCCTCTGTGAGCGCTGGCTAGTTGGATTAAACTTTCAAAGAGGCCACTCATCATGCAAGGGCCAGGTCTGGTTTTAGCCATTGGCTTAGCATCGATTCATGCTTTCGCCTCAAAACTGAATGTTTTGTCGTTTGTCCCTGAGCATCGATGGGTTTCCTTTGCCGGGGGTGTTTCGATTGGCTATGTCTTTCTAGAAATTTTTCCAGAACTCAGCCATGCCCAAGAAGAACTGACACATTCGGCTGTGCCGATGGTGGCGTATCTAGAAAATCACGTGTACATCCTGGCCTTGTTGGGATTACTCGTCTTTTATGGTCTGGATATTTTGGTGCTCACCTCTCGCCGCTGGAATCGCCAAACCAGGCAGGACGCCAGCACCGGCACGGCGGTATTTTGGATTCACATCACGGCTTTTGCCGTATTAAACGGGATTTTTGGTTATCTGCTCCAAGATTTAGCCGCCCACAGCATCTTTGAGTGCATCTTGTTTTTCGTGGCGGTGGCGCTGCACTTTTTCATCATTGACCATAATTTGCGAGAGCATCACCAAACCCCCTACGACCGCCAGGGACGCTGGCTATTGACGGCGGCGATCATGGTGGGGGCGATCGCGGGGCAAACGATTGAACTGAACGAAGCAGCCATTGCCTTGATCTGGTCGTTTCTCGCTGGCAGCATCATCCTCAATATTCTGAAGCGGGAGTTACCAGACGAGCAAAAAAGCTGCTTTGGGTCTTTTGTCGGCGGCGCTGCCCTCTACACGGTTTTGATCCTGATGCTTTGATACCAATTCTCTGAAGCTGGACGACAGATCTTCCTCTCGACTCCGCTCAAGGAACGTCGGCTGAGCGGAGTCGTCAGCCCGACGGGCAGGCCAGGCCAACCCGCAGGGTCTCCGACTGGGAGAAAGCCGACTTGTCTGTGTCGCTGTAATTTGCAGAACTGGTATGAGGGTGCAAATATCCGTTTTCAGACATCCCTCATGTCTCCTCAGGCAGGTGGTCGCGCCTGACCGTTAGTTCCATCGGCTCGATCAGTTCAATATTCACTTGTGGCAGAGCCATCCCCCATGAGGTTCGCGCCACACTCTCAATGATGAATCGCGGCTGGCGTAGGCAGGAGGAACGTATAAATACGCTAGATATCTGCTTGAAAGGCGGTAAACTACTGGCATGCCTCTATATGTGGCGGCATCCTCAGGCGAATGAGCGATCGCGCCCATCAAGATGTCTGTTGCGCCTTAACAGCAAATCAGCTTAAAACGATGCCTAGTCAGAACCTTCTGCCTACCCACCTCGAAGTCACCCAATCCATCGAAGTCTCAGGCTTGCCGATTGAAGTCGGGGTTTTGCCAGACGGGACGCCTTTTTTGTCAGGGCGCGGACTGGCTAAAGCCTGTGGAATTTCTAACAGTACCTTGGTCGGCTGGGGGGAACTGCCGCCCCAAATCGGCGACAAATATCGAGCGGGCAAAATGGCGGCCCTGCTAGCGACCTATGGCTATCACGGCGATCGCCTGTTTGTGAGAGTACCGAACGGCGTTAAATTTGCGGGCAAAGCTAACGTCAGTGCCTATCCCTACCAAGTCTGCATGGCGTTTTTAGACTACTACTGCTTTGAAGCCAACAAAGCAGACGCCCGCAATAGCCTCCGCATTCTGAGTGAAAAGCAGCTGCCGCAATTTATCTACGAAGCCACCGGTTATCAGCCCCCAAAAGTCGCCAGTGCCCCCCAAAGGTCTGTTCGCGATCGCCCCGCGCCGGATGACATTGCCACCAACTATTTCAGTGTTGTTCAGGCTATTTCAGCCGTTAAGCTGCGATCGATGCAAACTGGTTTGCTCCTCGGTTCTCAGGCGATCTCGCATGTCAGTATTGAGCAGGCTTGGAGTCGATATTGGGATACTCAAAAACTGTGGGAGCTTTATGGAGAGCGCTTCCCGCGTCGTCAGCGGGAGTCAACTGCTCCACTGCGGCTCATGCCTACGGGCGCTGTCAAGACTTATATTTATCCCATTGCGGCACTTGATCAGTTTAAGCAATGGCTTAATTCGTATTACATTCCTGAGCGCTTTCCGTCCTATCTGCAGCGCAAGATTAACCAGAGGCCGTTGGCGGTCGCCATCAAATACCTGTCTCCAGCCAATCGGTAGGGATTGAGCTGTTAAATTCCATAGAGAGGGGGGCAAAGTGGCCAGCTGAGGCCCATGATCGCCCTTCGCTATTCCTGCAGCCCTCAACCCAATGAAGTCATCCTCGCGCAAAGCCGGACAAAATATTCGCGACTTGGCCCTGAAACGCCGGGTCAAAGCCGTCATCTCTTTTGGTTCAGCCGGTTTTTTATTATTGCTGCCCTTCATGTTGCCCCATCTGTTTGGCACCCTGCTTGCTGAACTTTCCTTCCGCAGTGCTCAGGCGTCTCGCCGTCTTGAGGTGCCCCCTGTCTTTTACCTCATGTTTGTGATGGCGAGTTTGGGGGCGATCGCCAACGGCCTTTATTGGTGGCGGCGAGCCAATCACGCTGATCAGGGAGCCAAAGGAGAAGAAGACATCGCCCTCGCCCTCGCGGGCTTAACCGCCGCTGGCTGGCAGATTGAGTACAACGTTCGTTTGGGTCAGGGGTTGGGCGATGTCGATGTGGTGTGTCGATCACCCCGTCACAACGCCTATGCGATCGACGTCAAATCTCATCGCGGTCGCGTGGTGACGGATGGGCAGCAGCTCTATCGCGTGATGGGTCAACAAAAATATGCGTTTGAGAAGGATTTTCTCAAACAGGTGAAGCGACAAGCTTTGGTGCTCAAACAGCAGCGAGACTGGCGATTCGTGACGCCGATAGTGGCTTTCTCGCAGGCTCACGTTGCCGCCTCGATTAGCCAGGTGCAGCATGTTTACGTGGTGGAAAAGGCGCGCTTGCCGGCATTACTCAAACAACTCGGATAAATCCGGTCTGTTGCCAGGGTGTTTACTAGACCTGCAGGTCATCAACTGTCTCAGAGCAGAGAGGGTCCGATTTTACTGTCCAATTCAACCAGCTAATTTAATTGGGCTATGAAGATATTCGGCTTTGTCAAGCGTATTCTTGTCAGTTTTTGATCGAAATCTTTGGGATTATAATAGCTTGTTGCTACCTGCAAACTTAGACTAAGCTAATGCTAGTTTAGACAATACAAATTTCGATTTTTAAGGAGATGTGATTGAGCCTCTCAAAGCAGCTAAGCTCAGTTTCCACTCTGCCTAATACTTGAAGTCCTGAAGAAAAAGTCTTAGATCGACATCATTTACTGGTTTTTTGGGCAATCAAGTATAAGCTGCCCAATTAAAGCATGGTTTTTTCTCGAAAAACTTCACCCCACTATTCAATCGGTAAAGCGATATTTGCTGACCTGAACTGTGATGCTAGGTGGACTCAATTAATCAAAAATACTGACATCTATCTTGAATTCTTTATATATGGAAAACTTTGGCGACCAGGGAACTACGCATCTTGCCTCAGAAATGCCTCAAAGAAAGAAAATATTGCTAGTGGATGATTCGACTTTTTATCGAAAAGCTATCGGGGCAATTCTACGCGAACAAGGTTATGACGCTTACTGTGTGGGCGATGGGGCGATGGCTTTGGAATTGATTCCCGCTCTGTTGCCTGATTTGATCTTGCTTGATACTCACATGCCTGGTTTGGATGGATACGAAGTGTGCCTTCAAATCAAATCAACGTTGCAAGCTCACCATATTCCCATTATTTTTGTCAGTACTTCGCAAGCCGCTGATGATCGAGTTAAAGCTTTTGAGGTGGGCGGGGTTGATTACCTGACTAAGCCCTTTGAAATCGAAGAAACGCTGCTGAGAATTCGTAATCAACTGGAAGTCCAAACCACCCGGAAGCATTTAAATGAAGTCAACAGTGATTTAGAACAGCGGGTCGTTAAACGTACACTGCAGCTAAAAACGGTGCATAATCGCCTCAAAGCCAGTGAAGAACGGCTGGAAAATATCTTAGAGACGTTGCAAGATATTGTCTGGTCAGCGGCAATTGAGCCCTTTCAGATTTTGTATCTCAATCCGGCGGCGGCGAAGATTTATCACCGGCCATTAGAAGACTTTTTAAAGGACAGCCGACTTTGGTTTGAGGTGATTCATCCTGACGATCGCCCCGAAGTGGTTGAGTGTATGAACAGCATTACCAGTCGTGGCAGCATTGACATTGAATATCGCATTGTTTGGCCGACCGGGCAGGTGCGATGGGTTAAAAATCGGAGCCACATCGTGGTGGGTGAAGACGATACGGCCTCCATTCGAATAGAGGGACTAGTGACCGATATCAGCGATCGCAAACGAGCTGAGATACAACTCATTCACGATGCCCTGCACGACGGGTTGACCCAATTACCGAATCGGACACTGTTTGTCGACCGTCTCGAAACTGCCTTAGCGCGTAAGCACCGCTCGCCAGACTACGGCTTTGCCGTGCTGTTTTTAGATTTAGACCGCTTCAAAGTTGTCAACGATAGCTTGGGGCACGCGGCTGGCGACCAGCTATTGATCGAGGTCGCCAATCGACTTTTAGGATGTGTGAATGCGGGGGATACTGTGGCTCGCTTAGGCGGCGACGAGTTCACTATTTTATTAGACGATGTCGATACCACCGTTGAGGCGATCGCCAGAGTCCAAAAAATTCAAGTGGCCTTGAGCCAACCGGTAAAAATCAGCGGCGCAACTTTGTTTACTGGCTGCAGCATCGGTATTGTGATCGCCACCACGGTTTACACTGCTGGCCTCGATTTGCTGCGCGATGCTGATATTGCCATGTATCGCGCTAAAGAAAGCCCTCAGTCCAGCTATGAGCTGTTTGATTTAGAAATGCATGCCCGTTTGATCCGGCGGCTCAAGCTAGAGCATGACATGCATATTGGTCTCAAAAACCGCGAATTTGAGCTGGTTTATCAACCGATTGTGGCGCTCAAAACCGAGGCGATTGTCGGGTTTGAGGCCTTAGTGCGTTGGCGTAATTACCAAGAGGGGGTCATCAGCCCTGCTGAATTTATTCCCATCGCTGAAGAGACTGGTTTGATCATTCCTCTGGGGGAATGGGTGTTGACTGAAGCTTGTCGTCATTTAAGGCAGTGGCAACAGATTGCGCCGCGCTTTCAGCATTTGCGGGTCAATGTCAATGTCGCCGGATCGCAGCTGTGGGACCCGATGCTGTTGTCAAAGCTCGATCAGATTTTGAACACCGTTGGCCTCGCTGGTCACTATTTGCGCTTAGAGGTGACGGAGACGACGCTGGTCGAACAAACGGCACAGGCAATTGATGTGCTCAGGCAAATCCGTCAGCGCGGTATTCAGTTGAGCATTGATGATTTTGGCACTGGCTATTCGTCTTTGAGTTATCTCAGCCGTTTGCCCATTGATAACTTGAAAATCGATCAGTCATTTGTCAGCCGCATGCATCTAGAAGCCGACAGCTTAGAAATTGTGCGCACCATTACGGCCTTAGCTCAAACGCTCGGGATGGATGTTACCGCTGAAGGTATCGAACTCGAACTGCAGCTCTATCTATTGAAAGAACTGAAGAGCGAATTTGGCCAAGGCTATTATTTTTCAAAACCGCTGAGGGCTGAAGCGATCGCCACGCTGCTCAGAGAGTGTCCGCAAGGGCGACCTGCTTCCCCAGTCATGACCTGAAACGTCATGAGGGAAGGGTTTAAACCCCAATGACATATTTCTTCCACTCTGCGTGGGTGCCACTTTTGACTTGGCGCGTCACCTCAAAATATAGGCTGCTGTGGGGGCGACGGGGTGGATTGCGCAGCGGCATCGCAGCCTCGCGCGGGGTGCGGTTCCCTTTTTTGACATTGCAGCGGACACAAGCAGTCACCATATTTTCCCAGGTGTCACCGCCCCCGCGCGAGCGCGGCACCACATGGTCTAGCGTCAAGCCATCGCCCGAATAGCCACAATACTGACAAGTGTGATTGTCCCGCTGAAGAATGTTGCGGCGGGTCAGGGGAATTTCTTTGTAGGGCACTCGAACGTAGTGTCTCAAACGGATGACGGTCGGCAAAGGCAGATCGGGATAAACGAATCGACCATTATGTTCAACCTGTTCAGCCTTGCCCTTAATAACCAGTACAATCGCTCGACGCCAACTAGTGATGTTAAGCGGTTCGTAGGAGGCATTAAGCACTAGAACCTTGCTCATCAGTGATTGCTTGAAGAATATTGCACTGATGTTAACACAGGTACATTTGCGGAGAGAATTGAGCGCAGACGTCACTAAGGTTGGCAGCAGCGGCTGGAGGCAAACTTGGGTAGACAAACGGCGCTAACTGCTGGTTGATTTGGGCGGGGCGGGGCGCTGCCAAGCCCGTCTAAAATTTTGCACTGCCATGATGCTGCCAGTGACCAACATCCATAACAGACCCAGGCCATTGAGCAACACATAAAACGGTTCTAACGTTGAGCCCAAATATTCGCCTTCATGCAGGGTCATCAAAAAGTGCACCTGATCGCGGGTCAGGCCCAGCCAATCTTTTGAGAGTCGATAAGCGACGCCAGTGATCACGGTCATCAGCAGGGGAAGCAGCACAATGGGGGCAAGGGTACCGTGCAATTTGCGAATGAGCGATCGAAACTTCATAAGTTAGGAATATCAAAATTGATCACACTTCAAACGTTAAGTCCGTCGAACTGACATTAGGTTTACACCCTCATCTTCACCACACCAGAGCTTGAGCGATATAAGGTTCACTCATCGGTTTTGACAGAATTGCCCACAGAACAGGCGGTAAGTTGTGGGTCAATCGAGTCGGATTTATTCGACTCAACGCTCTGTGTAGAGCCACTCACCCTGATGATTTTGGGCGCTGTCATCGAGGCGGATGCATGATGAAATCTACCCATCTTCAGTCAAGATGCCACTGACAGTCGCAAAGAATGGCTTCACGAGCAATCGTTGCGACTGTCAGCAGGGTTGATCAACAAACGGATTATAAACAAAACGCCGAGTGTATTAAACACCCGGCGTCTAGGAAATGATGCGTCAATTAAGAGTTAGGCGCTTAACTCCACTTTTGAGCGACTAATTCGGCGAGATCCACAACGCGCTGGCTGTAGCCCCACTCGTTGTCATACCAAGCAACAATTTTCACGAGGTCACCGCCTAAAGCAATGGTTAGGCTAGAGTCCACAATCGATGATTCATCGGTCTTGCGATAATCACAAGAAACGAGCGGCAAGTCGTTATATCCCAAAATGCCTTTCAACTTACCTTCAGCCGCCTCTTTCATGGCATCGTTAATTTGCTGGGCGATCGCGGGCTTCTCAACCTGAGCCACAAAGTCAACAATTGACACGTTAGGGGTGGGCACGCGCAGGGCAATGCCATTCAGCTTGCCGGCAACCGCTGGATACACTTTAGCGACCGCTTCCGCTGCCCCTGTGGTCGTGGGCACAATGTTGAGAGCGGCGGCACGAGCCCGGCGCAAATCACGGTGGCTAGCATCTAAGAGACGCTGATCGCCGGTGTAGCTGTGGGTGGTTGTCATCGTGCCCTTAACGATGCCGAAGCTCTCATGCAGAGCTTTGACAACTGGTGCGAGACAGTTTGTGGTGCAACTCGCGTTGCTGACGACATCAAAATCACTGTGGTTGTAATCTTCGTGATTAACGCCCATGACGAACGTACCAACACCGCTGCCCTTACCCGGCGCAGTAATCACAACTTTTTTGGCCCCGGCCTCAATATGTCGCCCGGCCCCTTCCACACTGCGGAAAACCCCAGTAGACTCAATAACCAGATCAATGTCCCAGGCTTTCCAAGGAAGATTGTTAGGATTGCGATCAGAGCAGCACTTGATGGTCTTACCGTTGACGATCAAGCTATCTTCACCGGCCTGCACGTCGGCATCGAGTCGACCAAGCATCGAGTCGTATTTCAACAGGTGTGAATTGGTATGGGGATCAGACGTGTCGTTGATAGCGACCACATCGAGCAAACTATCGTTGCGGGTTAACCAGCAACGCAAAAAATTCCGCCCAATACGTCCAAATCCGTTAATGGCTACTCTAATCACTGCGCTTTACCCTCTGTTCTCTCTAAAGACTTAATAGGTAACATTTCCTAAACGCAATCATCATATCGCAAAGGCTGCACGCATTTATAGACCTTGACGATGGAACGGGGATAGATTTTTCTGCACGTGATTGGGGCATAAGGCGCTGCTAGTGATGCTACTACTGCCAGTCGCTTTGACTGACTCAGGTCTGAGTTCGTATTGCCACTAAAACAACTCAAGAGTTAGAAACAGCTCAGCTTTAATCGTTGTGCTCTGAGGCAAGAGCCAATGAAGCATGGTCGCTATCCAGTGTTTAAGATTCTGCTGCGGCAGGGAGTCAACGACTCAATCCCCCTGAGGGATCATCCTTATATTTAGCGGGGAGCCAACTTGTGGCACCTCGTTATCCAGTCCTCGCGAATCTCCTGGACGTTGTAGACGGGGCAAAGCGGTCATTCATCAACGGCTGTTGCCGAGGGCGCGTCATCAATTAAACTCGAAAGCCTGATGGTATGGGCATTACCGCGTCCACTCCGTAAACCTAGCTAGAGGCTGAACCGCTTTCAACATAAGGACTCAGCCGCTAAATGATGACAATCTCTAGCGCTGGCCCATGGGTCATCCTAAGCTTGATGGTGACGCGGTTGAAACGATCGCCTGAGCCTGCTTCAGCCACGAAATATTGGGCCAAATGAGAGGGAGCAACTCGGAGCATGGGATCGAAAAAAGGGCAGACGTATCATGTCGCCGGTGGCTGGCGTTGCCTTGTGATGGGAGGCGATCGCAGAATCTGGCTTTAGCGTTCCTCTCCAATCAGATCACTCAAGAGTTCTCATTAAACAATGCTGTCGAGGGCATTGTGGCGCAAGCCCCAGCAGGCTTTGGTGCGTCACGTTAGGCGATGACATGCCCTCATATCGTTCGGGGCTGTCCTGCTTGCCGAGTGCATAGTGGCTCTTCTCACTTAAATTGCCTGTTGCTTTGATGTCAGATTCCCGGCTTGCGGCGATGAGCTCACCACCAGAGTGAGTACTGCAACCTCGGTCACTTCCTGCCATGAAAATGTGGCCTAGAAGTCCGCTATGCCTCACTAACGGCATCCTCCGAAGCGCCCTGCTGTTGGAGAATGCTTCTAACCTCCCAGTGCTAGTTGGCGATGTCAAATTGGATGACTGGCGGAAACTGTGCCCAGGCGTAACTTTTCCTGTGGCAGCCAGCCACCCACCTAGTACTCCCTGGCGGGAATACCTCGACCATTATTTAAGCCTTCAAAGC
>CALCCA010000088.1 GCA_937899725.1 uncultured Halomicronema sp. | reverse complement strand
AGGTCGGCAAAGCTCTCTAAATGGCAGAAAACTTTATTTCCAAGGTACTAAGGGACTCGCAAATAAATAATGTCCCAGGACAGAACCGTTTTCTGTAAGGGTTTGGCAGTGCCAAACCCCTGCGATCGGTACGCTATTTTCGAGCATGTCCCTAAGCGCTGAATTTGTCGATAATGCGCTGCATGGCTTGCTCAACGTTGTCGCGGGTATTAAACGCAGAGATGCGGAAGTAGCCTTCGCCAGCGGCACCAAAACCAGATCCTGGCGTCCCCACCACATGGCAGGTGTGCAGCAGCTTATCGAAAAATTCCCAACTCGATAAACCGTGAGGAGTTTTCACCCACACATAAGGGGCATTTACCCCACCAAAAGTCTGAATGCCTGCCTCTGAGAGCTTTTCACGAATGATGCGAGCATTTTCCAAATAAAACCGGATGAGTTTGCGAACCTGCTTTTGCCCGTCGTCGCTGTAGACCGCCGCGGCTCCCCGCTGCACGATGTAGGAAACCCCGTTGAATTTGGTGGATTGACGGCGGTTCCATAACCGATGTAAATCCACGTTAGTCCCATCAGAAGCTTTGATTTGAATGGTTTTAGGCACCACTGTAAAGGCGCAGCGAGTACCGGTGAAGCCAGCATTTTTGGAGAACGAGCGGAACTCGATCGCGCAGTCACGCGCCCCCGGAATTTCATAAATCGAATGGGGAATCTCTGGATCGGTAATGAACGCTTCGTAGGCGGCGTCAAACAACAGCAAAGAACCGTGCTGACGGGCATAATTCACCCAGTCTTGTAAGTGGGCGTGCGTAGCAGCGGCTCCTGTGGGGTTGTTAGGGAAGCAGAGGTACACCAGATCGATTTTTTGCTCAGGAATTTGAGCGGTGAAGTTGTTATCGGCAGTGATAGGGAGGTAGATCAGCCCTTCATAAGTGCCGTCATCACGTGCTGGCCCGGTATGTCCTGCCATGACGTTCGTGTCGACATATACCGGGTAAACGGGGTCGGTGACAGCGATGCTATTGTCGTCACCAAAAATGTCCAAAATGTTGCCGCAGTCACACTTGGAGCCATCAGAAACAAAAATTTCGTCAGCGGTAATATCACAGCCGCGTGATTGAAAATCATGGCGCACAATTTTTTCGCGCAGAAATTCGTATCCCTGCTCAGGGCCATACCCCTTAAAGGACTCGCGATCGCCCATTGCTTCAACGGCTTTAATCATCGCCGTGCGACAGGCTTCGGGCAGGGGCTCCGTGACATCCCCAATGCCGAGTTTGATAATCGGGGCATTGGGATTAGCGTCGGCAAATGCTTTGACGCGGCGGGCAATTTCTGGAAAGAGGTAGCCCGCTTTGAGCTTCAAATAATTTTCGTTGATTGTGACCATGGCAGAAAGAAACTCGGTTGCACTGACGTAGAACTGTCTTAGATTCAGCTTACTGCGATCTGGGTTTTCCGCCGTCAGCGAGTCAGTTGTCAGCGCTCATCGAGCAGTGATGAATGAGGCTTTATTGACTGAGCGCTGGCCGACCTAACGTTGTGATGTACAAAACCGCTTCATCTGCCGGAATCCCGAGCACATCATTGACTTGATCATCAAAAAAGCCACCGATACCACTGACGCCTAAGCCCAAGCGAATGGCAGCCAGATTAATCCGTTGCCCCAAATGCCCGGCATCAAGGTGTAAGTAGCGATAGGCGCGATCGCCGTAGTGAGCGATCGCCGCTTTTAAATCGGCAGTATGGAAGATAACGGCCCCGGCATCGTGGCCCAGCGATTGCCCGAGACAGAGATAGCCCAGTTCCTGTCGAAAGTTTTTAAATCGAATTTGTCGAAGTTCCTGTCTCTGGGGCGCGTAGTAATAGCACCCCGCCTCTAAGCCATCGACCCCAGAAGCCGCCACAAAGGTCTGGATCAGGCTTAAGTCAAAATAATCGGGATCGCTGTCGAGTCCTTGCTCGACGTAGTGGTGAGGCTGATAAACAAAATCCAACACGGTGTTGAGTTCATCCAAAGTCAGCGAGGCTCCACTGAACTGTCGGGTAGAGCGCCGCCGAAGAATGGTTTTTTCCAGCCCTTGCAGGCGATCGTCCCAATGAATCGGTGAGGTTACCGTAGAAACTTTGACTCCAAACGGAAAGTTGTACTTATCATCGGGCTGAGTCACGGCCTCTGGGCCAACTGACTCAGCCGCGCTGCGGGCGCGGGTCTGCCAGCGAAAATCTTCATCCTGTTCAATTCGAGTGGCCTGATGCAGAGAGGACAATAGCTCATCATCCGCCATTCGTGAGACTTTGGTTTGGCGCGGAGCCCGCTGAGCTGTGTTCAGCCGCGGTAAGTTTTGGTCAACCTGCAGTAGGTCAGCAAGCGCGGCGACCACCAGCGTGCTTTCAGCCGTCTCATCGAGATACAGCAGCTGATTAATCGCTGAATCGATAAAGCCCCCAATCAGATGCGGCCGGTAATCGACCAGATTACCGGCCAGCTCTAAGTTGCCTAAAGCATGACCGGCATCTAAACAAATTCGCCGATAAGCCCGCGCCTGATATCGCCACGCCGATCGATAGAACACGGTAGTCAACACCACAGCCAACTGCGTGTGTTCCAAAGCGGGATGCCAAAAACAGCCGATCTGCAAAGCCGGCCATACATGATCATCCCAAAATCGCCAGAGACTGTGGGTGCGAGCCTGATAGTTATAAAGACCGGCTGGCAGTAGCGAGTGCCCCCGCGAAACGAGATACAGTTCGGTGGGGTACAGGCCACCGGCAGAGGGTGCTGCTCTGAGGTAAAACGCTGGCCCTGAAAGCGTTTTCACTTGGGCTGTTAAGCCATAGACGTTAATCAAAAAATGCGAGAGGCGCGCCCAAGCCCGATCAGTCTGAGAGGCCTGCGCCGATACTTTCGACTCGTCTAAAAAGGGCTTTAAGTCGATCTCTGTGCCTAACTGATAGGTTTTAAACGGCTCTGGCTGTGGCCCTTGCATGGCCCCCGCTGCCGTGGCTATGGTGTCTGGGCTGTACTTCGTGCGATCGTGAAAGTGCTCCGCAATCGAATCTTGATAGCTCATAACTTGCTTGGAAAACGTGGGGCTCACCCCGCTCTGACTTCAAAATACCGTCTCTTCACTATTGTGCGGCGATCGCGACCAGTCGGCTAGACAGAGGTCATCTCGGTCTAACGCGCCCCCTGATTGCACAGTACTGCTGTCCGACCCCAAACTCAACGCCCAATCGGTGTACCCGCGACGGCATCACACCTTGGGCATTTCGCTGTCGCTGCCCCATATCCGGACAAGTGACTTGGGATGTTGTCATCACCAACCATCGGACAGCCGCTGTTGCCGATCGCCAAAGACTTTCATCACCAGTCTAAGCACGCCTCTTTACTTGCTTCTGGGTCAACCTTGACGGTTAAAGTTGAGCCAAACCTTAGCCTGGGCTCATCCACCCGACGCCTTGACTACGTTGAGCCCTAAGAAAAGCGCTTTACACTTGCCCCAATTCTGGATCTTTGGAACATTGCGATCGCGGCTAGCAACGCCCCTCACCCGTGAATTAATCGCGATAATCACCCCGAAAAGTTTAACTAATCACAGCTAAATAGCACTTGCGTAAAGTGTGACCGGCGCAACAAATCCAAAAACATCTTTAAGGCTGTTCTTTTTTCCGAATCCTCGCTGTAAATTGACAGGTGTTTACAAAAGTTCGTGAAGATATTTTGCAACTAGAGACAATTCGTGTTGCAGTTTTTTGGATTTGCGCACGATGAGCGCTGGCAGTTTTTCTTTCCGGCAATGCCAGCTTGATGATTTGGTCGGTTGGGGCTTTTGATCGGCCCGGCGTAAATCGAGGGGCCGCTTTCTAATGCGAAGGACGTCTCACTGACAGCGCTGTCCGCTGATGCAATTTGCTCACAATATCTTCTGGATTTGTTGGTGTGCCCTGTGAGCTTGCAGAGTATTTTTAACCCGATGCTAACTGTGGATTTTCCAGATTTGCTTGATCGTTATGGTTTGGGCGAACGTCAATTTCAGCAGGTTTTTCTAAAGTTTGCTGACGGCTTTGAATGTGATCTGCGCGAGGTCGATTTGACCGACGCTGTGATTGATCAAGCGTACTTGCCCTATAGCAATTTGAGCCAGGCGAAGCTGTGTGGCGTCGTGATTAAAGCTGGTAACTTGGGCGATGCCAAGTTGCTATCAGCCGATTTAGCCCAGGCGCGTCTCAATACGATCAATCTATCTCGGGCCGATCTGCGCTATGCCTGCTTGGCTAAGGCTGATTTGCGCGGCTGTAATTTGAGCCGCGCCGATTTACAGGGGGCCAATCTGCAGGGTGCTGACCTCACGGGGGCTGACTTGACCGGCGCCAATTTATCGCAAGCAAAACTGAAGCAGGCTTGCTTCAATGGAGCCACCCTCTTTCGGGCAGTGGCGGTCAACCTGACCTTAGCGGCCTGCGATCGCACCACGATTTTGCCGAATGGCCATTACTACCAGTGAGTCACGCGGTTCGCGACTCCGCCTCAATGCTTTCCCTTGCGCCATGCCCAGTACTGCCCCCGCCGCCGTCCGCCGCGACGGCTACTTTGTTGCAGGGAGCAGACTGCCGATGCCATCCTGGTCACGCGAGAGAGCCCCGAGGCCGAGGACCAGATTTGTTGTCTTTTTTGAGAGGAATCAGAATACTGGCTCTGGCTGCTTGAGTCGAAGGAAAACGCTACTGGGCAAAGCTTCAAGGTATGCTATGCGTATTCTGGACGGGGCTTTAGCTATGCTTAGGGCTGAACGCCATTTCTTCTATCGAGTGTGATCGCAAGACCGATGCGGCATCGTTTCTTTCCCTTTTCAACGCGTGGATGGCAGAGTAGCTGGCTGGTGTTGCTGTGCCTATTAAGCAGCGGAACTGGGCTTGCCGCTCCCGCCTTCCCAGCCACGCGCCCAGTCTTAGCTCAATCGCTGACCGTTCAAGACCAAGAAGATCTCGAACGGCTGCAACAAGAAGCCAATCTGGCCTTTACCCGCGCGACCACTCTCGTCTCGATTTTGCTGGCAGCCCTGGCGCTCCTGATTGTGCTCGGGGTCGTCATGCTGTGGTTTTTGCGGCGTTCGGTCGTGCAGGAGGTTGCCACGGTGGTCCGGGGGCAGCTCAATCAAATGACCGACCTGGAACATAAGATCCGTACGGCCAGCCGAGAGCTGAACAGCGTGCTGAAAGATGCTGAAGCGATCGCTGATGACATTGAGCAGGAAGCCGAAGGCTTTAAAGACACGCTAGCCGAAAAGCGACGCGCCTTAACTCAGGCGATTGAAGACATCAACAGCTCTAAGGTGCGCACGCTGAAAGACTGGGAAGATCAGGTGACCACCCTGCAGCAGACGCTCAACGCGCTAGACACGAACGTGACCGAACAGGCCGCCGCCGTCAAAATGCAAATGCAGGAGCGCGCTGCTGGGTTTGAAGCCGACGCCACGACTCAAACGGCTGCGGTCTTGGCCTCTGTGCAAAGCACGACTCAATCCTTTCAGCAGGAGCTAGCCGCGCTCACCGATCAGGCCAATGACCACCAACAGCAAACGTTGGGGGGGCTTGATACCTCGGCGACCGAGTTCACCGACCGTCTGCAAAATCTGACCGCCGCGGTCGAAGCCACCCGCGATCGCGCCTTGGCCGACCTCGAACAACTGCAGGAAGGGTTTGCCCCCTACTTTGAATCGCTGCGCGACAATTTAGAGTCGCAGTTAGAGCAATACCAGCAGCGCGTCATGGATGCCATGACCAACCGTCAGCAAGCGGTCGATCAGCAGTTAGATGAGGTGCAGGCCAGTGCCTTAGGGCATCGCGACCTCGCCCTGCAAACGATGGAGCGATCGACGCAGGATTTTGCCGAACAGTTTCGCCAAGTTAAGGATGAAGTGCTGGCTCAACGCGCCAGTGTATTAGCCGATTTAAGACGCTCTTTAGACGACTTTTTGGGCCAGTTCAGCGGTTATCAAGGCGAAATTGATGCGGGTAAAGCCCAAACCCTGGCCGATATGCAGCAGTCAGCCAATGACTTTGTCGCCCAATTTGCCGCGCTGCAGAGTGCGGTCGACGAGCAGCAAGGAGCCACGCTCAACCAGCTGGAAGCCAGTGCGGGTAGCTTTCAGCAGCAGTTGGCGCAAATGCTCGACGATTTAGAGACGCGCAAAACCGTCACGTGGGAAGACGTACAGCGCAGCGCCAGCGAGTTTACGGCAACGATACAGCAGCTGCAGGGGGAGAGCCGCGATCGCGCAACGGCCACCCTGGATGCCCTCAATCGTTTAGAAACGGAACTCAGCCGTCAGCTGGGTGAGGTGCGCGATGTCGTCTTTGACCGCCGCGATCGCATGTTGGGCAAACTCGATGACTTTGACCAGCGCCTGACCGAGCATGTGGGCTCATTGGAACAGGCCAGCGCCGAACGGCAGCAGCAAGCTCAACAACGCTTAGAAACGGTGGAAACCGAGTTTGCCAATCAGCTTACGGAACTGCAAAAAGACATTGCCTCGGGCCGCACCGACGTCATTGCCGATCTCGAAGCAGTCAAACGCACAGTGCAAGAGCGACTGATCACCCTACAGGCCGAGGCCCAGGGTGAAAAAGAAGCGATCATGCGACGGTTGGGTGAGGTCGTCCCTGAGTACGTCGCCAATACCTTTATGGCCAATACGCAGCAGCAGCTCGAAAACGTGACCAGCCTGTTAGAGCGCCTGCAAAGCAATCGACCCACTCTCTTTATGTCGGCGGCAGAACGTATTACCGCTGCCGATCAGCTCCTGGCGGATGGCAACTACGCAGCTGCGTTAGAGCAATACACTGAAGCGCTGGAGATTCAACCTGACAATGTCGAGGTTTGGCTCAAACAAGCCCAGACGTTAGTTGCACTGGAGCGACCGACAGATGCGATCGCCGCCTTTGACACCGCCCTTGAGCGCGCCCCCGATAATGTCACCGCTCACTTTCAGCGAGGACTGGCCCTGCGCACACTCAAGCGCTATGAGGAGGCGTTGGAAGCCTTTGATCGCGTCTTGATGTTAGATGCTGAAGATTCTAAAGCCTGGGTCAACCGGGGGATGGTGTTGGGCCGACTGCGTCGCCGCGAAGAGGCGATCGCGGCCTTTGATAAAGCCCTGGCCATCCAACCGGACTACCAAGAAGCCTGGGTCAATCGGGGAGTTTCCTTCGGCGTTTTGCAGCAGCACAGCGAAGCATTTCAGTCGTTTGATAAAGCGATTGAGATTCAGGCCAACGATGCGGTGGCCTGGCTGAATCGGGGCTTGGCCGCCTTGGAGTTGGAGCGATTTGAGGAGGCGCTGTCATCCTTTGATAAGGCCACTCGCTTTAACCCCAAGGCCACAAAAGCCTGGGATAACCAGGGACTCGCCCTAATGAAACTGGGCCGCGATGAAGAAGCTTTGACCAGCTTTAACAAAGCCTTAGAGATTGACCCTGATTATGCCAAAGCGCTCTATCACAAAGCCCTTGGCTACAGCCTGCAGCGAGAATATGATATTGCTCTTGAAAATCTTCAGCTAGCGGTCAGACTCGATCCCAATCTGCGCGCTGATGCCCAAGGCGAATCGGCCTTTAACGATTTGCGCAATGACGATTGGTTCCGCGAACTGGTGGGCCTGTAGGGGCAGCAGTCAAGATTGATGCAAATTCGGTTGCTTACGCTTTAACGAGCCACGCTGAGGCACCAGCTCGTCCTAGTGGCTCGGTTTTAGCCCAGTGCCGTCAGTGAGTTTTTCGCCGCTTGCGTGTCAGCAGTGTGGATTGAATAGGCAAGCCGCATCCTGAATGAAGGCGCGATCACGGTTCTTGAGCCAGTGCCTTTTATGGACATCATCAACAGGCATGATCGTTGATCGAGATGGCCTAAGGCTTTCACTACCCAAGGGCCAAAAGCTGTGTGGCATTTTCCCGCATGGGGATAGCGGCTAAACTGCCGTTTTGTACTCCCATGCTTAATCTTAAGGACAGGGGCTGGCTGGTGTAGCTCCACAGAGCTTGACGGCTTTAATACATCATTACTATAAAATCAAAATTACGTTCAAACTGACCGTTCAGCCATTCATCGCAGTCGCCAGTCCGGTTAGGACAAGACTGCGGAGCCACTTTGCTGATGAGCTAAAGATCACAGCGCTCCTCGGTATCCTCAGCAAAGTGGCCAGCGCGATATTGCCGCTCATACTTATTCTGTCTAAAAGCAATCGCTAAACCGATGTCGCCAATTGCCTCTCGCCTCTCTGATACCGAATTGAGCCAGCGCATTCTCGAGATGGCGAAAACTGGTGTTTATCGAGAGTCGATCTTTGAGGCGTTTCGATCGCTAGCGACCAAACAACAGATTCGCCGGGCGATCGCCCACACTAAACAGTTCGGGCTGTATTCCGTTAAAGAACTCAGAGATGCTGAACTCGGCACCTACTATCAGATTGACCTCGCCAAGTATGAATCCTTTGCTGCCGCGCTGCAGGCATCGGTACCGATGCCAGTGGGTGATGATTTAGCCGCCCAACTGCTGGCCAGTACGCAAGCAATTCGGACTATGTTGGCGATCGCGGGTAGCGGCACCCTAATTTTTTGGGTTGGGGGCAGCATCTGCTTGCTCACCGGGCATTTGCAAAGTGGTCGCTTGGCTTGGGCAAGCGCCGCCAGTCTGGGTGGGCTTTGGCTGTTGCAGCATAAATTGGCTAGCTCCCAAGGGTACGGACGTTAGCGTGTAAAGCCCACTTTATGAGTCTGAGGGCGTATCGCCATTCACCGCTAAATCCTTACAGGCTGGGGATGATCGTTTTACTCCAAGGCCATGAATAGCTGCTCTCTAAGCTGACACCCTCTGCCAATGCTCCCGCCGACAGCAAACTGTGCCTCCATCAACAAGCGGTTATGAAGACAACGCGATGGTGCCCTTGGGGAATCTACGGAAATCTATCATCCGTGTTTTCAACGACTCATTCCCCTCTCTTCACCCGACGGCAGGCAGGAATGAGCCCATTTTGGATGACTCTTCACACACTTTATGGGGATCGCGATTCGCCATGAAGTTTTTATGAACCTTGTCCTCGGGGCTTTTACGGATATAGGGACTCCGAATACTCTGGAGATGTTCAAAGGGGTAATCAAGGAGTTGAGTTTCTGTGGTTAACATCTCTAGCCAGTCCGCCACCTCGTTCAACCTTGAGATTGCTGAGACCGTGCCGGTCAATAATGCCACCCTCGATGATTTGTCGAGCCTGCCTGCTAAGCACCCTTCGGTGACTAACCTCTTCAAGCGGTGTTTAGATATCCTTGGGGCATCAGTCGGATTGCTCATTACGGCTATCTTGTTTGTGCCGATTGCGATCGCGATTCAAGTTGATAACCCAGGCCCAATCCTTTACAGCCAGATCCGCTGTGGGCATCGGGGCAAAACATTCCGCATTTGGAAATTCCGCTCAATGGTGACCAATGCGGATGCTATCAAGCACTTAATTGAAAATGAGGCACAAGGGCTCATTTTCAAAAACAAAAACGATCCGAGAATTACCCGGGTGGGTGCTTTTTTAAGAAAAACCAGCCTGGACGAGTTTCCTCAGTTTTTGAATGTTCTGCTGGGAGACATGAGTCTGGTAGGTACTCGCCCGCCGACCGTAGACGAGGTAATGAGCTATGAGCCGCATCATTGGGAGCGCCTAAACGTCAAGCCCGGCATTACGGGAGAATGGCAGGTACATGGCCGCTCTTCAGTCACCGACTTTGAAGCGATCGTTGGCATGGATCTGCAATACCAGTTGAAATGGTCGGTTTTCTATGATGTCCGACTGATTTTTGAGACCGTTTTAGCCGTGCTTTACCGCAAAGGTGCTTATTGATTGGTTTCAGTAAGTAGGAAGTTCCAATTAAACGTAAGACACTGTAGGTTGAGGTTGAGGGACGAAACCCAACGCCCGCATGGGTTACGCTATCGCTAACCCATCCTACATTTGAATTAGCCCAGCTACTTATCATCACTTAGGGACGATGTTTTGTGCAGGTGCACAGCGTGAATGGTTTTGTGAGACAGCAGGTTGCCAAGGGCAATGTGCTGTCTTTTAGTGTGGCTGCGCTTGAGGAGAAAGCCCTGATTTTTCGTCGAGGACATTAAGCATGCTTACCTGCCGGTGGAGGCGACAATCTTCCCTCTCTGGGGAAGGATGCCAAAGGCGGAGTGGGTATCGAGTATCCCGCTGAGAGGGGTTAAGCCAAACTGGCGTTAGTTATGGGCATCGACCTATCTCAACAAATTGGCCCAGAGACGTCTCATGCCCCAGAGCATACTGCCCTAATCGGATAATTCAGATGATACCGATCGCTGGCTGGCCAGTTGCGCTAAAAACTGTCGCAAATACTGATTGGCCTGAGGATAGTCACAACCAGTCTTACTGGCCGTCAGCTGCTCTAAAATCACCAGCCAATCTAAATCCATGACCGGACGAATCAACTCATCAGAGCAAATAATGTCAGGGCCATCGCGCAGGTCTAAAAATTCTGGCTGGCCGTTGAGCGGTTGGGAAAACAGCAAAGACAGGGGACGTAACCAACAGTTGTGGCGCTCTGTAATATGTTGAACCAGCTCTCCATAAAGGCGGGCATTCCCGCACTGAATATAGACAACTTGATAAGCAACAGCGCCCATGATTCGGTGACTCTGGAGTTTTCAGCAATTGGCTTCACTTCAGCCTAGCTCGATTTGCGATCGCCGCCCTCACTAGGGCCACAAAAGGCGAAAATTTTGTAATTCCAACAAGATATGGTGTAATCAGTCGCTAGCGCTGCCAAAACTGTCTGGGTTGCTGGCGCTATCTTTGTCACCTTTGAGAATCTCCATTAAGCTTTAAGAAGCTTGTTGGTAACTGCAGAGGACATCACAGAGTGACGGTGTTAAGGCCAGTCTACCAGTCTCAAAGTTCTGCAGTAAGTCTGTACACTCGGGGGCGCTGGGCGATCGCTCAAGCCAAAGCAGTTATCCATCAGTCTGAGTCGTTTAGTTTGTGATTTGAGGCGCCTATGGTGGCTGTCGAAACGATCGAAAGTCGCTCAACATCCACAGTTCGAAAACCAGCCCCGCGCTATCGCGTGTTGCTGCACAACGACGACTTTAATTCGATGGAACACGTCGTTGAATCTTTAATGAAAGTCGTCCCTAGCCTATCGATGCCGCAAGCTGTCAATATCATGATGCAAGCCCATGTGGCGGGCGTGGCTGTCGTGATTATTTGTGCCCTCGAACATGCTGAGTTTTATTGTGAAGGGCTTAAAGGCCAAGGCCTCACCAGCTCGATTGAACCTGAGGAGTAACCCCCCACGTTGAGCAGGCTGTGGGATTGGCTGCGGCATCGTCCTGCCCTCGTCAGGGCGATTACCTACGTATTGGCCGTCGTGTTGGTGTCATCGCCCGTCGTGGTGCCCCTCTATCAGCACGAATATGCGGCCACCAATGGGCGATCGGTCATTTGGGCACCGCTCCTACTCTGTGCCGTGTTTGCCAGTTGTCTGCCCCTGTGGCTACGGCGAGTCCACCGCTGCTCAACACCCTGGGCGGTGCTGGGGGTGCACGGTGGATGGGCTTGGTGGCGGGGCTGGCTAACGGCTTTTGGGGCCGGGGCTGTGGGCGTGATGTTGCTCTACAGCTGTCAGATGTTTCTGGGTTGGGGGCAGTGGGTTAATTCCAGCGACACTCCACTCATCCGCAATCTGTTAGAAGGGTTGCTGGTGGGGATTGGGGTAGGACTGGCAGAGGAACTAATCTTCCGAGGTTGGCTGTTGTTTGAGTTGGAACAAGACTACGCTGCACCAGTCGCCCTCTGGGTTAACGCGGGCATCTTTGCGATCGCCCATTATCTGCGCCCCCTGGCAGAAATCATCAAAACCTGGCCGCAATTTGTCGGACTTTGCTTATTGGGCGCCGCGCTGGTCTGGGCGCGGCGCGTCCCGACGAGGCTCATACACCAGTCCCGCTGGACCACCACTCTGGGCCTAGCAACAGGACTGCACGGTGGCCTCGTGTTTGCCTACTATCAATTTGACGTGAATGACTGGATTGTCGCAACGGATGACGTTCCAGCCTGGGTCACTGGCCTAGGGGGAAATCCGCTCGCGGGACTGCTGGGACTGCTGTTTTTGAGTTTGATCGCCTACGCCACCTACGTGGCCAGCCATCCACCATATCCGCCCAAGTCGGGGATGAAGAGTGCCTTTCGCCGACGTTAATCCACTAAAATTTTGGATTCGCTGTCTTCGACCGCATCTGAGAGGGTGCCCAGTTCCGAATTCAGCGCTTCTTGCTCCTCTAGTAGTTGTTCGATACTCTCAGAGGGATACGGCTGAGTAAACAGCACACTGTTGTCCAGACAGACAAGCATCTCAGCGGCAAACTCGTAGCGGGTAACTAATTCATCACCGCGAAAGGTGCCATCGGGATACCCTTCCAGGCAGCCATAGTTATTGATCAGAGTATTGACAGCGCTGTAGGCCCAGTGGGTGGGGGCGACATCGGCAAAGCCACCGTCAGGCAAGACCTGAGCCTGTTGGGGCGCCGCCATCTCCAGACTAGTGCTGACCGGAACCGTAAGCGTTGGCAGGGGCACGTCTGTCATTGAGGCGGTTGGCTCTGAAAGGGAACCAGCGATCGCACCCGGTGTCAGCAGAGCCATGCCTAGAGCGGTTAATCCGATGGCGCCAATGGAGAGAACGGGTGTTTTCATCAGAGATCCGGGTGGGGTATTTGAGAATGACAGCTGCTGACAATGAGCAAAACCGGCGTCAGGGCCAAGAGGCGATGCCAAACAATCGTTGGACGTCCTTAAATGAATGGTAATATGCGATTCGCGAAATGGGGAGTTGTCGGCATTGTGGAAGGAAAAGCGCGCCATGGCCAATTCATATGTAGTCTCGGTACCAGCGACCACGGCAAACATTGGGCCGGGGTTTGACTGTTTGGGCGCTGCCCTGACCCGCTACAACCGGTTTACGTTCACGCCGCTAACTGGGGCTGAACCCCTGCAAATCACTGTGACCGGTGCCGAGCACGAGCGCGTCGCTACGGATGCCTCAAATCTCGCCTATGTCGCTTTTAGTCAGTTTTTCGCCCACATCCAACAGCCGGTGCCGCCCGTGCGATTGCAGATTAAGCTGGGCCTGCCGCTGGCTCGGGGCTTAGGCAGCTCATCGACGGCGATTGTGGGCGGTATTTTAGGTGCCAACGCCTTGGCTGACCAGGTCTTAAGTCCCGCTGAACTGGCGCAGCTAGCCACCGCGATCGAGGGCCACCCTGACAATGTGGTGCCCGCCCTATTGGGGGGGTGCCGGCTGGCCACGGCCAATGAGGCCGGCGATGGCATGATTTGTGAAGTGCCCTGGCAGGCTGCCATCATTCCTATCGTGGCAATCCCCGCCTTTGAGATTTCAACCGCGAAAGCACGGCAGGTTTTGCCCCAGCACTATTCCCGTGCGGATGCTGTCTACACGCTGGGGCATCTGGGGTTGCTGATGCAAGCGTTAGCCACTGGCAATGGCGATTGGCTCGCCACGGCCCTGGGCGATCGCATTCATGAGCCCTATCGCAAAACCTTGATACCGGGCTATGAGGCCGTGAGCCAAGCGGCTCGTCAGGCCGGGGCTTATGGAGTCACCATCAGCGGTGCTGGCCCGACCCTGTTAGCCTTGGGCAGTCCGGCTCAGGCGGCGGCGATCGCCCAGGCGATGACCATTACTTGGCAGCAGCAGGGCATTGACGTGGTAGATGCTTGCCCCCTCGCGATCGATACGACAGGAGCCACCGTGACCGCAGTCGATGCGTAGCGTCATCACGCATCCCTAACTGGGTGACTACTGCTGAAAGTGCTTGCTGCATCAGAGATCGAGCTTCACTTCGCACTGACAATCGAGTCTTTGTGGGGCTTGAGCACCATCAGTTGAGCGGCCCCATCGGTCCATATTGCAGGCTATGGAGCCGCCTCTGACCGTTGGAGTGAGACCGCCAATTAGACTAATCGGGATACCAAAACATGCCTTTGATCCCTTCTGGATCGGGCATGAATCCTAGATTGCGGTAAAAATCCACCACATGTGGATCGGCGAACAACGTAACGTTGCTGATATCTTCGCTGCGGAGCTTTTTGATGAGCTGTTTCATCAGCGTTTTGCCCAAGCCCTTGCCCTGATAGTCAGGGTGGATCACGACATCCCAGATGGTGGCATTGAAGGCGTGATCAGACGTCGCGCGCGAAAACCCAACCAGGCGACGACGACTGCCTTGCTGTTCCCACATCGTCACGACTAAGAAGCTATGCTGAATCGCCTTGCGCACTTTGCGAATCGGTCTTCGAGCCCAACCCACAGCATCACACAGCTCCTCTAATTCGTAGAGGTCGATGTCTCGGTCAGTGCTAAACGTGATTTGGGCGCCGCGGTCTTGATTGGAGACCTCGGTCAGCGTGTTGGCTGATGACGCTTGTTCCCGAGGGGGGAGGTCGGCCTCAGCACCGTTAAATAAGCTTTTCCAGAAACCCATACAGGTTTGGATGATAGATAGTGGAAGTACAGTAGCGTCTATTAGACTAATATATCTGCTCAGGTTTGTCTTTTGTGGACAAAGAAAAAACAAGAATGGTTTTGCCACGCTGCCAAATTTACTTCAGCCTGAGGGCATCCTGACTGAAGTGCTGATGTTAGCGTCAACCTAGCATCCACCCGCAGCGATAATATTATGAAGGTATTTTGACGGCTCTTGGGCCATGGCCGAGTCGGATGCTCGTATCAGAACTGTTCAGGGTTGAAGTATCCTTCGCTAGAACTGTTCTGACTCTGGTTGACCGTTCAGAGCTTTAGGCGTCAGAGCCGCGAGTTTTTCTTTTAGAACGAGCGGCATTTAGGATAAGGACGCCGCAGTGCCCGGCACCTGCGCAGATTTACTCAAGCTATCTAGTGTTTCCCCGGTTATGGCTGCTGGTCTAAAACCCTCTACGGTAGAGCTGCTCAAGCGATTTAATCGCGCTTTTCCACAATTCTATGAGCAGTTTGTCAGCAGTGAGATTCAGCTGCAAAACTTGCGCTTGGCATATCAGCTCTACAAAACTCGTAAAGCTGTGATTGAGCTGAAGCCCGAAGGCAATCGTAGTGCGTTGCATTTTGCTTATCGCAACCAGTCCTTTTTGCTCAGCGATATTTTTGGGGTGTTAGCAGCCTATGGGCTCACCATTCATAATCTCAGCCTGTATGGCCAGATTTATCCCCCCATGCTGGTTTTTATCAAACTAGTGGTGTCGCGAGGGGGCAAGGCGTTGCCCCCCAAAACTGCCGATAATGTCTGTCGCGCCATTCGAGAGGCCCTAGCGGGGCATTTCGAAGTGGAAGAAATGCTCACGGTGGAATTCAATTTGGATGCTGGGCTAGAGCAGGTCGAAACGGAGTTTTACGTCGATCCTGTCTTCCATTTACCCGCATTGCTGATTGAAGCCGATAACCAGCCGGGATTGTTTTACAAGGTGATGTACGCCATTTGGCAAGAAGATTTGCTGGTCGTCAACGCCAATTTATTAGTGTGGCGCGGGCGTACTCGGTTAATTCTTTACCTGTTAGGCCCGAACGAAAGTTTGATTCCGGAATACCTCGGTCACAAGATTGCCGAGGGTATTCGCTATCGGTTGCTCAGCAAAAGTGCTTAACGTGGGAATTGCCGGGCAGACAAAATGGCGGCTACCGCAATATATGATGGGAGTATGTCTTATTTTGATGTGTTGGGCGTTCCTCATGCCTATCGCTTGACGCCAGAGACGCAACAGTCAGAAACAACGGTGGTCTTTGTGCATGGCTGGCTGCTAAGTCAAGGGTATTGGCAACCCGTGATCGATCGCCTCAATCCTGATTTTCAATGTTTGAGCTATGACCTCAGAGGGTTTGGCGAATCGAGTCAGGGGCTAGCAGGGCGATCTCCGGTCACCGCAACCCATTTGAGCAATGACCCCACCCCCTTTAGCCTCGAAGCCTATGCCCAAGACCTGGGCGCGTTGTTAGCGGCCTTAGACCTCAATTCGGTCTGGCTAGTGGGCCATTCCCTTGGCGGCAGCGTCGCGTTATGGGCCGCCAAGTTGTTTCCTCAGCGGGTTCAGGGCGTTGTTTGTGTCAATGCTGGCGGGGGTATGTATCTACCCGATGAGTTTGCTCGCTTTCGCCAAGCGGGGCAGCAAGTCGTTCGCTGGCGACCGCCCTGGCTCAAGGCCGTGCCTTTGATAAACCGAGCCTTTGCCAGCATGATGGTGCATAAGCCTTTAGCTTTGCATTGGGGTGAGCAGCGGCTGACTGATCTGCTCGCCGCTGATGCTGCCGCCGCTCAGGGCGTCTTGTTGGAATCGACTACGGAGGCAGAGGTGCATCGCTTGCCGCAGGTGGTTGCGAGCTTAGAGCAACCCGCTTATTTTGTTGCTGGGGCGCAAGACCCAGTCATGGAGACAAAATACGTTCAACATTTGGCGAGCTTTCACCCGTTGTTTGATAGTTCCGAAGGCAATGTCGCCGTATTGCCCGAATGTGGTCACATGGCTATGGTTGAGCAGCCAGAGGCTTTGGCCAACATCATTCGCCAGCACCTCTCAACAGCGGTCGGCCCGAGCCAAAACGCCTGCGCAAAAGATTCGGTCATGCAGTGAATTGGTCTGACTGTTGGGCCGTCAGCTCAGCCAGGCTGGCAACACAGGTACCGTGCATCATCATCTAGTCAATCAAGGTTAGGGGGCGTCATCGCAGGGTGTAGGCCCATCACCGGTCTGAAACTTAGTGAGGACTGCTATCGGTCGGCAAAATCTCAAATTCTTGGCGCTGCACAGCAAAAACGGTTGACATAGAGGGGATAAAAACTGCTAGGCTATTTAAGCCTGAATGATGGGGTGTCGCCAAGCGGTAAGGCAGCGGGTTTTGGTCCCGCCATTCCCAGGTTCGAATCCTGGCACCCCAGTTCAATTAAATCGGTGTTCTCTAGTTCATAGAGTTTCAGTTTTCATTTGTTAGCTGCAGCTCTAACTTCGTCTGCGAACTGCTAATTTGCACCGCTTTCATCCTTGATCACGCTTAGTGATTCAGTCTGTTGTCAGCTAAGATGACTCGCCCAGGGCCAAATATCGGTCGGCTTAAGGGCACTCTAAAGGCAGTCTTGGTCAATCTAAAGGGTGTCATGCTATCGAGAATCTGGAGTGCGGCGATCGTCGGCATTGATGCCATTAAGGTGGGTGTTGAAGTCGATTTATCGGGCGGCTTGCCTACGATGGTGGTCGTCGGCTTGCCTGATGCTGCCGTGCAAGAGTCACGGGAGCGGACTCGCGCTGCGCTCAAAAACTCTGGTTTTCCCTTCCCGATGCGCAAGATCGTCATCAATCTCACCCCAGCGGATCTGCGCAAGGAAGGCCCTAGCTTTGATTTGCCCATCAGTATGGGCGTATTGGCGGCCACGGAGCAAATCAAGCCTGATTTACTCGATGACTTTTTGTTCATGGGTGAATTGTCATTAGATGGCACTTTGCGGCCAGTGGCGGGCGTGTTGGCGATCGCGGCGGCAGCTAAATCACTTGGTCTCAAGGGCCTGGTGGTACCCGCTGATAATGCCCGTGAGGCAGCGGTCGTGCCGGGGCTAGCGGTCTATGGTTTCAAGCGATTGTCCGACATTGTTGATTTTCTCAACCATCCTGCTCAGCATCTGCCCTACCAGCTCAATGGCCAAGCAGAATTGGCGAAGGCCAACGCCAACTCGATGGATTTGCGCGATGTCAAAGGTCAGGCCCAGGCCCGCCGCGCGTTAGAAATTGCGGCTGCCGGCGGCCACAACTGTATTTTTATTGGGCCGCCCGGCAGCGGGAAAACGATGCTGGCCCGTCGTTTGCCCAGCATTCTACCGCCGTTATCCTTTGAAGAAGCCCTAGAAGTGACCCAGATTCACTCGGTGGCCGGGTTGCTGAAAGAAAAAGGCAGTCTGGTGACGAGCCGCCCTTTTCGCAGCCCCCATCACTCAGCCTCGGGCCCGTCGCTGGTCGGCGGGGGCAGTTTTCCGAAGCCGGGAGAGATCTCGCTGGCCCACCGGGGGGTGTTGTTTTTAGATGAAATGACTGAGTTCAAACGGGATGTGCTGGAATTTTTGCGCCAACCGCTGGAAGATGGTTACGTGACGATTACGCGCACGCGCCAGTCTGTAGAGTTTCCAGCCCAGTTTACGTTGGTCGCCAGTACTAATCCTTGCCCTTGTGGCTACTATGGTGATTCGGTACAGCCTTGTACCTGTAGCCCTCGCAGTCGAGAGCAGTATTGGGCCAGGTTGTCGGGGCCGCTGATGGATCGGATTGATTTGCAGGTGGTGGTGGGTCGACTCAAGCCCGAAGAGATGACCCGCGTTGTGGAGGGCGAGCCGTCAGAAAAAGTGCGAATTCGGGTGGAGGCGGCGCGCGATCGCGCCCATGCTCGCTTCCAGTCTGAAACCTCACTGCAGTGCAACGCTGATATGCAAAGTCGCCATCTGCGCCATTGGTGCCCCCTCGACGACACCACTCAAGCCCTGATGGAAAACGCTGTCCGTAAGCTGGGGCTGTCGGCGCGGGCCACCGATCGCATCCTCAAAGTGGGTCGCACAATTGCCGATCTGGATAATGCCGATACCCTGCAGGCCCAACACATTGCCGAAGCCATTCAATATCGCACCATCGATCGCATGCAGTAAATCAAGATAACGATCAGTCCTAGCTGAGTAAGATCAAGCTAATAGATTTGTGACAAGCGCATATGGTCAAGCATGATGGCTGAACTTACCACGATGCAAACCCTTCAAACCGACACCTGGATGCAGGCTAATTGGTCGCAGTTTGTCGCCACGGCCTATAGCGAGACTTACCAAAATGGGCAGGCTTACTATGATGACGGGCAGATGAGGATTGAAATGGCACCACTGGGATCTGCTCATGGGCAAGATAATTCTCTCATTTCTACCGTGGTCACTTTGTACGGTTTGGTAAAAAGCTTGCCCCTTAAAGAACTGATTAATACGAGTTTCCGTAAAACGGGCGTGCGTGAATGTCAGCCCGATTTAGCCTATTACATTGGAGCCAACCTACCTGAATTGCCTCGCGACAATGCGCCCATTGATGTCGATCAATCGGGCGCGCCAACCCTGGTGGTTGAAGTCGGGGCGACCTCCTTTAGCGATGATTTAGGCAGCAAACGTTTGCTTTACGAACAATTTGGGGTTGAGGAATATTGGGTCATTAATACTCAGGAAAAAGAGGCGATCGCATTTGCCATTGCTGATGGACGCAGTGGTCGAATCCTAGTTTCTCAAGTCTTACCAGAGTTAAGTTTGGCGCTAGTCAACCAAGCTTTGCGGCGAAGTATTACTGAAGACACCAGCGAGATCGGCCGTTGGCTGCTCCAAACCTACAGCGAGCCCAATTAGAATTCGCAATAAGCCTCGTCTAGGTGAGATTTATTTCATAAGTTCAACTGGCTCTGAGAGTGATCGTTTTCTTCATCACCAGAGATCGCCTAACATTCCTCAAATTTCGCCAATATCAACCTTGGGATTCACGAACAGAGGCGATCGCATTTGCCATTGAGGGCGATCGCAGCATCGCCAGACTACTCTATCCTTCTAAGCATATGCTTCGCGATAGTACCTCTGATAGTTGCGAGTCATCCAATCTTGAAAACTGGGCCATCGGTCAGCTCCACACCAGCTCCCTAGTCGCCAGAACTCCCATTCTCCCTCTGGGGTCATAACTTCAGGGCATAGTAAGCCAATGCAGGCATCGCCGTGTCCACTGATCGTCAAGCATTGTTCCAAATATCTACCGTTAAACCGCGACATGCCTTGGTCTTGATTATCCAAATGCTCCTCATGAGAGATATTATCGCCTCCGTATATCTCGATCCATTCGGGGTCATATGAGCTTAGCCACTCAATTTTGTCGGTTGACAGTAGCCTACCAACCTGGGCGGCATCCGATGGCCACCCACACCCATTACTGACTCGCAGAAAAGCTTTATACGAAGGCGGCAACTGGATTCCTAATCGGACTTCTGCGGCTGTAATCTCATCTGCGGTTGCCCCTGGCTGAATGTAACTAATGTCAAGAACATCTTCACCTTGCTCAAGTTGTTCAAGTTTGTATATCTCAGTGAGTACCGAATTGAATTCGTTTAAAAATTTTGCCCAATTAAGTTCTTCCATGTCAGAAACGACTGTCAACGCTTAGTTCAAACATATCAATAAACTTGGAGGTAGCCTACTCGACAAATAGAGTGGGTGACACTTTGAAGCGAGCCCCAAGAATTTTCGTTTGTTCCTTACTAATAGCCTTTTGCCCTCAAGAATTTCTGAGACGACAACACCAGAGCCAATCATCCCCACTAGGTCAGCAGCAGTTGTATCACTAACTTCCAAAATATGATTTAGGGCCTCTGTTTGTGAGATCTCTTGCATTGAGTCGTTGTCTGCTTCGTAAGCTTAAGCACAACTAAAACATGTAAAACAAAACTCCCCAGCGCGAGGCACCGAGGAGCTTTGAGTTATTCACCTAACGGCTAGACTCGCTAACCGAATCGGCTTGAGGTCGAGGCTATCAGGAAGGCCGCGTAGGTCAGAATGTATCCCACCGTAAAGTGAGCGAGACCGACGACACGAGCCTGAACGATAGAGAGAGCAACGGGCTTATCCTTCCAGCGAACCAGGTTTGCCAGGGGAGTGCGCTCGTGCGCCCAAACGATGGTCTCGATCAGCTCTTGCCAATAACCCCGCCAAGAGATCAAGAACATAAATCCAGTTGCCCAGACCAGGTGTCCAAAGAGGAACATCCAAGCCCAAACCGCTAGGTTGTTCATGCCGTAGGGGTTGTAGCCGTTAATCAGCTGAGAAGAGTTAAGCCACAGGTAATCCCGGAGCCAACCCATTAGATAGTTCGAGTTCTCGTTGAACTGAGCCACATTACCGGACCAGATGCTCAAATGCTTCCAGTGCCAGTAGAACGTTGTCCAGCCGATAGTGTTCAACATCCAGAACATGGCGAGGTAAAAGGCATCCCAAGCAGAGATGTCACAAGTACCGCCACGACCTGGGCCATCGCAAGGGAAGCTATAGCCGAAGTCCTTTTTGTCGGGCATCAGCTTAGAACCGCGAGCATCCAAAGCACCCTTGACCAAGATCAGAGTGGTGGTGTGCAGGCCTAATGCGATCGCATGGTGAACGAGGAAGTCGCCAGGGCCAATGGTCAAGAACAATGAGTTAGAGCCACTGTTGATGGCATCCATCCAACCCGGTAGCCAAACATTGCCTTGATTCGGCCAAGCCGTAAACGCAATGCTGTCAGGGTTCGACAGCAAGCTATCGAAGCCGTAAAGCATCTTGCCAGAAGCGGCCTGTACCCATTGAGCAAAGACCGGCTCAACCAGAATCTGCTTCTCAGGGGTGCCAAATGCCACCACGACATCGTTGTGAACGTACAGCCCCAACGTGTGGAAGCCCAAGAATAGGGAAACCCAGCTCAGGTGCGAGATAATCGCTTCCTTATGCTGAAGAACGCGGTCAAGAACGTTGTTCTTATTGGCAGCGGGATCGTAGTCCCGAATCAGGAAGATACTCCCGTGAGCAAACGCCCCCACCATGATGAAGCCAGCAATGTACTGGTGGTGAGTGTAAAGCGCTGCCTGAGTGGTGTAATCCCGAGCGATAAAGGCATAGGGCGGTAGGGCATACATGTGCTGCGCTACCAGAGAGGTCACGACCCCCAAACTAGCCAGGGCCAAAGCCAACTGGAAGTGGAGGGAGTTGTTCAGCGTGTCATATAGACCCTTGTGGCCCTCACCCAAGTCGCCGGGGGTACCCGACGGTGGCGTGTGAGCATTCAGGATTTCCTTAATGCTGTGACCGATACCAAAGTTGGTGCGGTACATATGGCCAGCCACGATGAAGATCACCGCGATCGCCAGGTGGTGGTGAGCCATATCCGTCAGCCAGAGTGACTCTGTCTGCGGATGGAAACCGCCCAAGAAGGTCAGAATGGCCGTGCCAGACCCTTCCGCTGTGCCAAAGATATGGCTGGCAGTGTCAGGACTCTGGGCATATACCCCCCAGTTGCCAGTAAAGAAAGGCATTAAACCGGCCGGGTGAGGCGGCGTCGACAGGAAATTACCCCAGCCGACATGCTGACCCCGAGATTCGGGAATCGCCACGTGCACCAAGTGACCAGTCCAAGCCAAGGAGCTGACGCCAAAGAGAGCCGCCAAGTGGTGGTTCAGGCGCGATTCAGCATTCTTAAACCAGGACAAGCTGGGACGGAACTTAGGCTGAAGGTGCAACCAACCTGCGAACAAGAAGACTGCCGACAAAATCAGCAAGAACACAGCCCCGGTGTACAGGTCAGTATTCGTACGCATGCCGATGGTGTACCACCAGTGATACACCCCGGAATAAGCAATGTTAACGGGGCTAGAAGCACCAGCCTGAGTGAACGCATCCACTGCGGGCTGGCCAAAGTGAGGGTCCCAAATCGCGTGGGCGATTGGGCGGATATTGAGCGGATCTTTGATCCACTGTTCGAAGTTACCTTGCCAAGCAACGTGAAACAGGTTGCCCGAGGTCCACAAAAAGATGATCGCCAGGTGGCCAAAGTGAGAAGCAAAAATCTTCTGATAAAGATTTTCCTCCGTCATACCATCGTGGCTTTCAAAATCGTGAGCCGTAGCAATCCCGTACCAGATTCGACGAGTCGTCGGATCTTGGGCTAGCGCTTGGCTAAATTTTGGGAATTTAGTCGCCATAGCTGGTTAGTGAGTCCTCCGTGCTCTATCCAACGGCAATAATTCGAGCCAGGAAGAACGCCCATGTGGTGACGATTCCCCCGAGGAGGTAGTGAGCTACCCCAACTGCCCGGCCTTGAGTAATGCTCAGGGCACGAGGCTGAATTGCCGGAGCAACTTTCAGCTTGCTGTGAGCCCAGACAATCGACTCAATCAACTCTTGCCAGTAGCCGCGGCCACTAAACAAGAACATGAGGCTGAACGCCCAAACAAAGTGAGCCCCTAAGAACAGCAAACCGTAAGCCGAGAGTGCCGAACCATAGGAACCAATGACCTGAGAAGCTTGCGCCCACAGGAAGTCACGCAACCAACCATTGATGGTAATCGCGCTGTTGGCAAAGTTGCCAGCGGTAATGTGAGAAACCGTTCCGTTATCAGAAACCGTGCCCCATACATCTGACTGCATCTTCCAACTGAAGTGGAAAATCACGATGGACAACGAGTTGTACATCCAGAACAGACCGAGGAACACGTGATCCCAACCAGACACCTGGCAGGTGCCGCCACGACCAGGGCCGTCGCAAGGGAAGCGGAAACCCAGTTCGCCTTTGTCAGGAACCAGACGCGAGCTGCGGGCGTACAGCACACCTTTCAAGAGAATCAACGCCGTCACGTGAATAGTGAACGCGTGAATGTGGTGAACCATAAAGTCAGCTGTACCCAATGTGATGGGCATCATGGCGACTTTGCCACCCACTGCTACGACATCACCACCAAAGGCGGGGCTCACGCTCGCCATCACATTCGGCGCGGTCGAACCGACTGCCGCCGTATGCAACCCTTGCACCCATTGGGCAAAGATCGGCTGAAGCTGAATCGCCGAGTCAGAGAACATGTCTTGAGGACGTCCTAAGGCTCGCATGGTGTCGTTGTGAATGTACAAACCAAAGCTGTGGAAGCCGAGGAAAATACAGACCCAGTTCAAGTGGGAGATGATGGCATCGCGAGAGCGGAGCATCCGATCCAGCGCGTTGTCAAAGTTCACCTCGGGATCGTAGTCACGCACCATAAAGATGGCGGCGTGTGCCCCAGCACCCACAATAATGAAGCCGCCAATCCACATGTGGTGGGTAAAGAGGGACAGCTGTGTGGGGTAATCCGTCGCAATGTACGGATAGGGAGGCATCGCATACATGTGATGCGCCACGATGATGGTCAACGAGCCCAAGATTGCTAGGTTCACAGCGAGCTGTGCATGCCAAGAAGTCGTGAGGTTTTCGTATAAACCGTCGTGACCTTTGCCACCAAACAAGAGGGGATCGCCTTTATGACCTTCCAGGATCTCCTTCATGCTGTGACCGATGCCCCAGTTGGTGCGATACATGTGGCCCGCAACGATAAAGAGGACAGCCAGAGCGAGGTGATGATGTGCCGTGTCAGACAACCAAAGGCCGCCAGTCACCGGATTCAAACCACCTTTGAAGGTTAGGAAATCAGAATAAGCAGACCAGTTCAGGGTGAAGAACGGGGTCAAGCCCTGGGAAAAGCTGGGGTACAGCTCAGCCATCAGGCTCTTATCCAAGATGAACTCATGGGGCAGGGGAATATCCTGCGGGGCGACGCCAGCATCGAGCAGCGCGTTAATCGGCAACGACACGTGAATTTGGTGTCCGGCCCAGCCCAAACAACCCAAACCCAGCAGACCTGCTAGGTGGTGGTTCATCATGGATTCCACATTTTGGAACCACTCGAGCTTCGGCGCCCGCTTGTGGTAGTGGAACCAGCCAGCAAACAGCATCAAACCCGCCATCACGAGACCGCCGATCGCGGTGCAGTAAAGCTGGTAGCTGTTGGTAATGCCGGAAGCTCGCCACAGCTGGAAGAAACCAGAGGTAATTTGAATACCCTGGAAACCGCCGCCGACGTCAGCATTCAGGATCTCTTGGCCAAAAATGGGCCAAACGACCTGAGCACTGGGCTTGATGGCCAGAGGATCGGCCATCCAGGTTTCGTAATTAGAAAACTTAGCGCCGTGAAAATACATGCCGCTAAGCCAGATGAACACAACAGCCAAATGGCCGAAATGTGCACTAAAGATTTTGCGCGAAATATCTTCTAAGTCACTGGTATGACTATCAAAATCGTGAGCGTCAGCATGGAGGTTCCAAATCCAAGTTGTGGTTTTGGGACCTCGCGCAAGGGTGCGGTCAAAGTGACCCGGTTTGGCCCACTTCTCGAAAGAAGTAGGAACTGGATCTTTATCAACAGTCACCTTTACGCTTGCCTCCCGCTCGCGTGGGGTAGTTGTCATGGAGACTCTCCTCTCTCTAGACAAACGAGCATTTGCAAGTTGGTACTGTACACCGATCGCCGAACCGGCCAACTAAAGGTTAAGAAACCTTAGATTTCCTGGGGCATCGAATTACAGTTGCTGTTGAGCATTATAGACGCCTATATTTCCTTCTCTGGCGAGAGGTTAACAATATTTCAACCTAGGGAAATAACCACCCCGCTTGACTTTCAGCCGCCAATGGCAATCAGAAAGCTGTACAAAAAGCACATTATTAATAATTCTCAATCAACTTCCTTAGCTTTTCTCTGGTGTTGAGGCCATTCGTGCATCATTTTGTTAAAGAATGTGAACTTTGATGTATTTAATTGGCTTTCTGGCGTCGAATTTCTGGGTTTTTCGGCTTTTGGTAAATGTCTGTAATCTTCTGCTTATTGCAGTGATTGAAAAATTTAATTTACGTTGCAACCGTTTAGGTGATTTGGCGATGTGGGTAATCGGGCTTTCGCCCGGTTCCGCAGTGAGGGAAAATCTGAACGGAACAACAGAAACGGGAGTGTGGGAATGGTGTCGAGCTTGCGACGGGCAATCGCGCTATGGCTGATAGTCTTAGCCCTGGGACTGGCGAGCTGCGGGGGCGATCGCGACGTGCCCATCGTGCTTTTGGATGATGGCGAGACCATTCAGGCCACCAATCCTCTCGTGGGAGCTATCGCTGAAGTCTCTCCACCAGAGAGTATTCAGCAGCTCAAGCCCTACCTCGACGTTTATGAGCCGCAAGTTCGCATTACTTCACCTCGTAACGGTGACACGCTGCAAGAGACCACTGTGGCAGTTGAGCTGCAGGTAAGAGATTTACCAATATATATAGATCAAGATTTGGGGTTGGGGCCTCACCTGCATTTATTCCTTGATGATCAGCCTTACCAGGCGATTTATGACGCCGAGAGTTCGCTGACCTTGGCTGATTTAGCCCCAGGCACCCATACTCTGCGGGCATTCGCCGTTCGCCCCTGGAACGAAAGCTTTAAAAACGAGGGGGCTTACGATCAGGTGACCTTTGACGTGTTTGCCGCTTCTCCCCAAAACAGCCCAGATGACAGCCAGGCTTTGCTGACCTATGGCCAGCCCCAAGGGAGCTATGGGGCAGAGCCGATCATGCTGGACTTTTACCTCACCAATGCGCCGCTGCATTGGGTCGCTGAAGCCGACGAATCGATGAGTGATTGGCGCCTTCGGTGTACGGTCAACGGCGAATCTTTTGTGTTCGATCGCTGGCAGCCGATCTATTTAAGGGGCTTCAACCCTGGCAAAAACTGGGTCAAGCTGGAGCTGATTGATGAAAACGGCAGTCTGATCGACAACGCGCTGAACACGGGTATCCGCGTGATCGACTACCACTCCGGCGGTGAAGACGCCTTATCACAGCTGATTCGGGGCGAGATTCCTTTGGCACAAGCCAAAGTGCTGGTTGACCCTAACTATGTGCCCCCAACGCCCATGGTTAAAGAACGCCCTGAGCCGCAGCCGGAAGCGCTATCAGCGCCAGAGTCTGATAATGCCCCTGAGCCTGAGCCGATTGATCCAGTCGCGCTGCCAGACAGCGCCGCCCCACCGACAGCGCCCGAGTCGGCCCCCAGCGAGGTGATCGCCCCGTCGGCTGAAGAGTCCGCACGAGAAGACGATCTGGCGCCGACGATAGAGGCCGGAGACGCCGATGAGGCGGATGAAGCATTAACTGCCCCGGCCCCGCTGAGCGATCGCGATGACGCCCTTGAAGCCGCACCATTTGCCGATCTCGACGAGGCCGACCGCCCCATCGAACCGGATGAGCCTGGCCCAGCAGCAGACTCCTCCAGTTTGGGTGAGCGGGAAACTCTGATCGATGAGACTGATTCGATAGACGAATCTGAGCCGACAGCGTTACCAGACGACGAAATATCTGCTGAATCGAGTGCCTCTGTAGAAGCTGTCCCGGAGGCAACCATCTCACCCTCAGGCTTGGCAGTGGACGATCTGACCGAGGATGCTCCTCGGCTGGACTTACCAGATCCCAATTTGCCTGACGATTTGCTGAACGACCTACCCTCAGAAACGATCAGTCCCGATTTGCCTGATAACGCGCCCGCCAAATACCCCCCGGAACCCGCACTGGAATCTTTAGAGGCAGAAGCCGACTTAGTTTAAGAGCCCAGCCCCTGAGTCGCGGTTCTACGCTGGGGAGTCTCTGGGGAACAGCCGCAAATTCAGCCACGTTTGTCTTGCCCGGATGCCAGTCCGCATTCAAAAATCTGTTTTCAGAGCTCTGTTTTCAGAACGCTGCATGCCACATTCCGAACTCCGCCACGGTAGCCTAGAAACGTTGCAATTAAGGACGTTGAGTGACACAGCCAGAGGCTTTGCGGCAGCTGTTAGAGGCGATCGCCCAGGGACAGGTCAGTCCCAAATCGGCGTTTGAGCAGCTGAAGTATTTGGAATATGAGCCGGTCGAAGACTTTGCCAAAGTTGACCATCACCGCTCGCTACGCACCGGCTTTCCCGAAGTGATTTGGGGGCCAGGCAAAACGGTCGAACAGATCGTGAGCATTATGCAGGCCATGCGCGATCGCACCCCTGTCGTCATGGCCACCCGCATTGAGCCGGAAGTCGCTCAGCAGATTCGCGCGGCTTTGCCGGCGGCGATGTATTTTGACCCCGCCCGCATTTGTGCCTTGGTGCCGATGAACTTGCGCCCCCAACATGCTGGTCTGATTGGTGTTTTGACGGCGGGCACAGCAGATTTGCCCGTGGCCGAAGAGGCAGCAGTAACGGCTGAGCTGTCAGGATTCCAAGTGTTGCGGCTCTGGGATGTGGGCGTCGCGGGCATTCATCGGCTGCTGCGGCATCGTGCGGTGGTCGATCAGGCCGATGTGTTGATTGTGGTGGCGGGTATGGAAGGGGCGCTACCCAGTGTCGTGGCGGGCTTTTCGGACTGTCCGATTGTGGCGGTGCCCACTAGCATCGGCTATGGGGCGAGCTTTGGCGGTGTATCGGCGCTGCTAACGATGTTGAACTCTTGTGCGACTGGTATCGGCGTGGTGAATATTGACAATGGGTTTGGGGCCGCGATGCTAGCGGGGCAAATTTTGCGGACGGCTAATCGCATTCAAGAACGGAGCGATCGCCCACAGCCCCTCTGAAATGTTGGCTATCAGGGTAAAAATGGTCACGATTTTTCGGCTAGGCGGCGTGATTTATCTGACATGTGCGCGAGACCATCGACCACCGCACGTCCACGTCAACCCCAGTCCCGTGAAGCCGGAGTGGGAACTGCGAAATTTTGTTGGTGACAGTTGTTCTACGCTTTTATTTGAAAGGGGACATTCAAGCTAATTGAACGTCCCCTTTTGATTTGTTGAAAGTTTAGTGATTTAGCGAAGTCTACGACTCAACATCAATTGTTTTCACGTCGATATTGTGGGCATCTTGAACATCGCTCTTGACGGGATTTCCTCGCTGATTCAAATATCCCAAGAAAACCTGAGAAAGCTCAGCAACTAATAATGTTGCGATCGCAGCGTCGTCAATCCAACCAATAACTGGAATAAAGTCTGGTGCAATGTCGATGGGCGAAATCAAGTACACCAACGTTCCGCCGATCAGCAGCCATCGGTATTTAGGATGACGCATTGTTTGCTTGTACCAGGTGTAAAAAGACTGAGCAAAATTTTCCATGCTGCTGATATCCACTGAGCTTCGGTTTCATTATCCTCAAAGTCATTGGTTAGCAACAGTGTAGAAAACTAGCCAAGTTCAGGGGGACAAGCCGTATTGTTGGCTGTTCGGGCTCTAGATGTCCGAACTTGCCGGTGGGTCAGCTGCTGAGCATCCAAGAGCGACGCTTTGATGACAGTGGCCAAGGTTCCGATCAGCATTGTTCTCTCTCAACCTTAGTGCTGCTCGCTAGACGATCTAATACCGGTGACGAGGCAACACTGCGACATTGAGCCTGCTTCCCAGGTAGAGGAAAGCCCAGACAATTTGCCATAAAGATTTACGTCCTATGGTGGATGGGCCAGAGTTCGTCATGTCCTATTATCAAGACGCTCTTAGAGGGTTCCCTAAAGCAGCTTTTTGTTTTTTACGGCGTTAGATAGTCACATTGACTGGTCGTTATCGCAATTTTTGAAACGTTAATAGTCGATGATTTGAGACGGATCTAGGGGTAGATTGCCTTGATGATTTCAAGCTGGTCTGAGTCTGAGAGCAGGTTAGTAACAATATCTTTTGACAGGTTTTTATGAGTGTTTATACGCCAACCGAAATCCAATCGATTGTGTCAGCTCCCATGAACGTGGGCATGGCTGTCGCGATGGTTGATATGGGCATTATCTCAACTGCGATCGAAGCCGCTGCTATCACCAGCCAAATTGCTGGAGCAGCTAAAAAATATCCTGATAACTCGGTTATTCAGGCCGCTTTTTCACCTGAATCGCTCAGAAAGGCAGATATTCAAAAACCTCAAGTTCAACCCGAAGATATTAAGTCAGGGGCTTTCGTGGCTCAGGCCGTAACTCAGGTCAGTGCGGTTGTTGAGATGCTGCAAGGGCGGGCGACAGAAGCCGAAATTGCGGAATATAAGCAGTTTGTTTATGACTGTGGTAACGCGGTGGCGAACGCTGCCGGCAGCGGCTTGTTTGGCACCGGGGCCAAAGTTAGCGAAGCTGAAGCAGCGACCTTGGCGAAGTTGAAATCGGCTCTTGGCCTAGCCTAGCCTGAGCAGCCTGGATAGCGATTTGCTTAAACCACACTTGTTCAGTCCACAGCAGACGAGAATAAAGCTTGTCGAAACAAAAAAAGCTGTCCTCAGGCAGCACTGTAAATTTGTATAAGTCAGCGATCGCTGACTTATACAAAAGCTGGTGAAATCAGCCGATTGGCTTCACCCCTCCGCACGTTTGTTTAACCTTGCAGTAGAAGGCATCATCATGCAGTTGGCTCGTTCTCTCAAACGCCTGGTTCCCCTCGTTCTCATCCTCGTCATTACGCTCACCGCCTGTAGCTCAGCTTCCTCTAAGTACGATCAAGTTCAAGACGACACCACCGGCTCTACAGCCCCGGCAGCGGTAGACAAGACGGCGAAAAAAGGCGGTACGTTCAATCAATTTTTTCCGGAAGCGGCAGGTGACTATGCTGTAGTGCCCTCTCAAGAGAAGCAGGGCTTTGCGGAATACAAGCTCAAGCGCGATGGCGAAACCGTCGCCATGCTGAGCATCAACGACACCATCAGTTTGCCAGCTGCCGCCGCTAAGTATGAAAACGCCACGACGATGGTTGCCGGTTTTCCTTCTGTTGTTCAAGGCAGCACCGCCACAGGCCTCTTGGTCAACGATCGCTACCAGGTCAAGGTGCTCTCTCGGGATGCCTCTTTTACCGAAGCGGATCGAGCGGCTTGGCTAGAGAAATTTGACCTGCAGGGGTTAGCCCAGTTGGAGGCCGATACCAAAGCCTTCCGTAAGGCTCAAAAAACTGCTGCGCCTGCGATTCGGATTACCCCCCCAAACTCTGAACCCGAGACAGTACCGACGTTGGTACCCCAGCCAGCGGGTTAGTAACAGTCGGTTGAGTAGTCATTATTGTTAGGAGCGCATTGTGAGCAAGAAAATTTACGAGAAAGTCGACAAGCTGCCCAAGGGCGGGCTGACGGTCATGGCTCTCAACAGCCTGGATAAGTTTGTGCCGGGACAGTGGGAAAATCTCGTCGGGTTTGATCACACAATTAAGCAGGTGACCGGTGAGACCGATGAAGCCATGGTGCAGGCGATCGCCGAGCGGGCGATCGCTCTGTTTAACGATAAATCGCAGGGCTATCAGCGCGCCCTGTGGATGTATGAGTCGGTAGACTCAGCCTCGGGCTTACTGGGCGCAGCGGCCATGGCCAACCGCATCGGTCAGGATACCTTTCTCGGCTTTTTGAAGAATATCTCGCCTAAACCAGAAAAAGCCCAGACAGTTGATCTGGTCGTTAAGCTGGTCACTGAAGTTGTGGCGTTCTGCCACATCAATGGCATTCCGGGCGATAGCCTGGGCGACTTTTTGTCTGCCCTCGGCGATTACGGTGGCGAGTCATTGATGCGGATGGCGGCGCTGGTGTCCTTTGATGGGGTGATTCCCCTCGGCGCTGACTTTAGTGGCAAAGCGCTGAATCTGATTAAGGGCATGGGGCCTTCTGATTTAGACAACAATCCGACCTTCAAAGGCGTTAAAGAAGAGATTCCGGGCGGTAATGCGAAGGGCAAGTTGTCCTTTATGACCGAAAGCTTCGAATCCACGAAGGGCTGGATGGACAAGTTCGTCAGCGATAAAGGGATCACCCAAAGCAATGTGGTCGATAACCTGTCAGGGTTTGTGGAAGGCTCGAAAAGCAAGCTGGACTATCTGGGAGCTTTTCTCGATGTGTCGGTGAAATACTACGAGCACACGGGTGTGCAAACCCTGGCGCGGCGGCTAATTGAGCGATCGGTGGCAGAACTGTAAGCGTCAGCGCATCCTCAAGCTATACTGGCCGCTGCATAGGAGTTTTAAGGTCAGCGCTGCAGGTTTCTGTGTCCCAACCCCGTGTTCGTTGTTCTCAAAGGCAAACATCGCTATGAATCACTTTAAAACCCTAGCTTTATTAGCCCTGTTGTCGGGCCTGTTAGTTGGCATTGGCTACCTCGTGATTGGTGGCCCCACCGGCATTTTGGTGGGGGTGGGGATGGCCGCTGTCAGTAACCTCGGCTCCTGGTATTTCTCTGACAAGATTGCTTTAAGAGCCTACAAAGCGCAGCCGGTCACGCCCGCAGCCGCCCCTCAGCTCTACGCCAGCGTCGAGAAGCTGAGTCAAGAGGCCGAGATGCCGATGCCTCAGGTTTATGTCATGCCAACTCAGGCCGCCAACGCTTTTGCCACAGGGCGTGATCCTAGTCATGCGGCCGTCGCCGTTACCGAAGGCATCATGGCCCTCCTGACTCAGGCAGAACTAGAAGGGGTGCTGGCCCACGAGCTGTCTCACATTCTCAATCGCGATACGCTGACGCAAGCAGTTGCCGCCACGATTGGCGGAGCAATCTCTTCTCTCGCCTATTTCGCGCAATGGGCCAGCTACAGCAATCGCGATGGTCAGGGGCGTCGCGGTAGCAACCCCATCGGTCTGTTGCTAGCGGTGTTTGTCGCGCCCTTGGCCGCTACCTTGATTCAAATGAGTATCTCTCGCACGCGCGAATTTGCTGCCGACGCGGGAGCCGGGCAGTTGACGAAAAATCCCCTGGCTTTGGCCAGTGCCCTGCGCAAGCTGGAGGGCCGTACACAAACAGCGCCGATGCCTGGCAATCCTGCCTTTGAGCCACTGCTGATCGTCAACGCCTTTGCGAAGCAGGGATTGAGCAATTTGTTTGCCACCCATCCTGATACCGCTGCCCGCATTGAAGCGTTAGAAAGTCAGGCTCAGGAACTGGCTCAGTTAGCGTCAACGTCATCAGTGTGAAAGGATGAATCGGATTCGCGAGCGAGTGCCGTTGGCTGGGTCTGAGTGCTAACGATCGTGATCGCAAGAAGGATCAGCGCGATCGCCCCAACTTAGCCAAAAGCGTTCTCTGATACAGCCGGACTAAACAACCCCTTATAATGTGAAATAACCACTGGGGCGGAGAGGATTACCTTCTCTGCCCCAGTATCGTTTGAGTCGTTTTTGTCTAGACATCCTCTACTTTGTCCCTATTCAGCTGGGTGGCTGAACGATGAGTGGGCTGTCGATTGTTCTAGCCGATGCAACCAAACGCCGCATGAGGAGTGTTGACCTACCCGCGAGAATGCAGGGCATCAGTTGTGAATACAGGGTTACAAGAAATGCGTACGGCATATTTATTAGTGTCTCATGGGAGTTCTGATCCGCGTCACCAGGCGGGTCTCAATCGTCTAGCCCAAGCGACACGACCGTATCTCACTCGTTCCCTCGCAGCCGAGCCACCGTCCGTGGCGGCAATTTTGCGCGGTCAGTCGAGCCTGAATTCGACTTGGCCGCAGCCATCAGCATCATGGCCGCTGGATGCGTTGGCGTCATCGTCTCTACAGTTCACTGAATCCTCTCAAGATGCGCCGATTATTGGCGTCGCCACCTTAGAAGCCCATAAAGTGTCGCTGGCCCAGCAAATCGCTGTCTTTGCCCAAAACGTTTGGTCTCAAGGGATGCGGCAGGTCGTCATCGTGCCGCTATTTTTACTGGCGGGTATTCATGTCAAAGAAGATCTGCCGCAGGAAATTGCTGCTGCTGAAGCCCAGCTGCCCGCTCGTCTACAGCTCACCTGTGCACCTTATCTGGGGGGGGCGGGCGATTTTAAGCACTATGTTAGCCAGCGCCTCGCTCGGGTTGAGGCCGATCAATGCATTTTGCTAGCGCATGGCAGCCGTCGCCCCGCTGGTAACCGCGCCATTCAAAAGTTAGGCGCGATATTCGATACTGATGTGGCGTTTTGGTCGGTGCCACCTGATCTCGAAACGCAAGTCGCCAATTCAATGCAGCGTGGCTACCGACGCATTGCGATCGCGCCGTTTTTTCTCTTTCCGGGCAGCATTACTGATGTCATCACGCGTCGCACCGAAGCACTGGCCGAAGCTTTTCCCAAGCTTTCTTTGCGATTGCTCAGTCCCCTGGGAATCAGTGCTGACTTGGGTCAAGTAGTCGCCGACCTCGCGTTGAGCGCTGCTCTCGGTAGCCCAAAGAGCCGATGGCAGCCGGGTGCGGCGCACTCGGTAGCCAAAAATACTATCACCGCTTAGTATTCCTGCATACTTTCAGAGAGTTAGGTCATACTAATTTGACGACCTAGCATACAGTCTGTTGGAAACGAAGGAGTGCTGGTGTGACAAACGCTGATGCACACAGTGAGAGCGATCGCCCCTTGGGCAAGGTTTATTTAGTTGGGGCAGGGCCAGGCGATCCGGGACTCTTTACCCTCAAAGGCAAGGCCTTGTTAGAAGCCGCTGATGTCGTGGTTTATGATGCGCTGGTCAGTCCGCCGATTCTCGGCATGGTGAATCCTCAGGCCCAGCTGCTACCTGCGGGCAAACGCCGGGGCTATCATTCTCTCTCGCAACCAGAAATCACTCAGCTACTGCATGAGTTAGCTCAACAATATGCTGTTGTCGTGCGGCTCAAAGGCGGCGATCCCTTCGTCTTTGGTCGAGGCGGTGAAGAAATGGCTTACCTCATTGAAGCGGGGATTGACGTGGAAGTTGTGCCCGGTATCACAGCTGGCGTCGCGGTGCCAGCCTATGCGGGCATTCCGGTGACTCACCGCCGCCTCAGTTCTAGCGTGACCTTTGTGACTGGGCATGAGGCGGCGGGCAAATATCGCCCTGAGGTAGACTGGCGAGCGATCGCCCAAGGCTCAGAAACCATTGTCATTTATATGGGGGTGCATAACCTGCCCAACATTGTGAAGGCGCTGACCAAGGCTGGGTTGAGCTGTGAAACCCCCGTAGCGCTGATTCGCTGGGGCACGCGCCCTGAGCAAGATGAGCTGATCGCCACCCTGGCGACCATAGAAGCGGAGATGCAGGCGACGGGGTTTGCGGCCCCGGCCATTGCCGTCATTGGTGCTGTGGTTAACATGCGTCCCTTGCTCGCGGCTTGCCGTCCGGCGGTCGCTGATATCAAGCGGACCGCAGCGATCGCCGACGCCCCAATGTTGTCCAATCCGGCTACAACGATAGGCGATCCCCTTGCTAGGATGGATTTAGGTCTAGTCTGAGGCTTTGGGTTGACAAGTTGGGGTGATCATTCTTGGCTGCGAGCTCAGCCAGATGGTCGGTTTTGCCCATTTGGTGTGGCTCTACAGTCCTTTCTATGGGTTGCACAGGCAGGGAAAAGGCAACGGCTTTTTCTTTTAGGGGCAGCCTCTTGAGCCGACTCAAACGACTTTATTATCAAGATCTTTCAAAACGACATTCTTCAATTTCAGAATTTATGGCTGCTACTATTCAGGTCGAAAAAACGAAGCTCAAGAATCCGCCGCTAGACATCCATACGCTGGGCGATCGCGTCTTGCGCCAGCCCGCCAAGCGCGTCGCCAAAGTGGATAATGCGCTGCGCGATTTGGCCTATGACATGCTCAAAACCATGTATAGCTCCGATGGTATTGGGTTGGCCGCGCCTCAAGTGGCGGTGAATAAGCAGCTAATCGTTGTGGACACTGACCCCGAAAATGCGGCGGCTCCTCCCCTGATCTTGGTGAATCCCAAAGTGATTCGCACGAGTAAAGAGCAGTGCACTGATCAAGAGGGCTGTCTGAGCATTCCGGGCGTTTATCTGGATGTCGTACGCCCGACGGCGATCGAAGTCAGCTTTAAAGACGAAAACGGTCGTCCCCAAAAGATGCAGGCCGCTGATCTGCTGGCTCGCTGCATTTTGCACGAAATGGATCACTTGACGGGCGTGATGTTTGTTGACCGTGTCAATAATCAGTTGGCGCTGACTCAAGAGCTGCAGAAGAATGGCTTTTCGGCCGGAGACGTGAAGGCGATCACCGGTTAGCCCTTGCGCTGCGTCCTCAGTCTGCGTTAGATAAAAGACACTTTGATGTTGTGAGGCTTGAGTACTGTGTGGACGCCAAAGAGTGGCTTGCTGTTGTTATGTTCTTGTCTCGCTGCGATCTCGGCAGTGGCGGCGATTTTTGAACTTTCCACTGGGCAGCCCGATTGGGGCACTGGGCCGACGAGCCTCTTGATTGGGGTGGCGGTGCCGCTGGTCGGGGTGTTCTTTTACGCGGCGGTGCGAGATGCCCGAGCTAATATGTAGGGCTATTGGCGTCAACCGCACTCAGAAGATGGACGGTTGCTATTGAACTGAGGAGAGCGATCGCTGAGCCCATATTTTGGCCAATAATGAGCCAATATTGGCCCCTACCGTTTAGGGCTATCCAATCGGATCGCTGTCAGATACTATAAATAAGCACGCGGATGTGGCGGAATTGGTAGACGCGCTAGATTTAGGTTCTAGTGTCCTCGCGACGTGAAGGTTCAAGTCCTTTCATCCGCATTTTATGTTTGAAAACTCGTTGGGTTGGCATTAAAAAGTGAGCTGCTTTTCAATGCTCAGACGCTTCGGCGGACTGCCTATCGAGACAGTTGCTTGACGCGCCAACCGGCATAGGTGAGCAAGCCAGTGGCCCCTGCGGCGTAGACAAAGCCACTGGGAATGCCCGCAAACGCGATGGCCAAGCTGCCTGCCCATAGGGTTAAAGCATAGATAAATAAAACTGCCCAGCGATGCGACAAGCCTGCCTTTAGCAAACGGTGATGCAGGTGTCGTTTGTCAGCGACAAAGGGCGAACTGCCACAGCGAATGCGATCCAGAATGACGGCAGACATATCTAAGATCGGCACAGCCAGAATCAGATAGGGCAGCAGCACGGCGACCGTGGTCACACTCTTAATCAGGCCAATCACGCCGACTCCGGCTAGGGTAAACCCAATAAAGTAGGAGCCGCCATCGCCCATAAAGATTTTTGCCGGATTGAAGTTATACCGCAAAAAACACAGAGAGCCGCCCGCCAATGCGGCGGCGATGAGCGCCGCCGCGGGTTGAGCCATAAACAAGCTCACCACCAGCATAATCAGCGCGGCAATGCCACAGACCCCGGCGGCGAGTCCATCCAATCCATCAATCCAGTTGATGGCGTTGGTCATGCCCACTAGCCAAATGATGGTAACTGGCAGACTAATCCAGATGGGCAGTGACACCAGCCCGACGAAAGGAATACTCAAAAAATCGATGCTGACCCCCACATGCCAGGCAATTCCCGCAATCAGCGCCTGCATGAGCAAGCGACTAGAGGCCGACAAGCCAAAGAGGTCATCTAGCAGACCGATTAAGAAGAAGGCGAATCCCCCCAGTGTGACGCCCCAGATTTCATATTCGTCGGTGGGGCTGAGGTGAGTGCCCGAAGCGTCGATAAAACCGCCTGACCACCAGACAAACAAGAGGGAAATCAGCGTACCCAGAAAAATCGAAATCCCTCCGAGGCGCACCATTGGTTGAGTGTGGACTTTGCGCCCACCGGGCTGGTCGACCCGCCCGGATCGCAAGCCGATTTGTCGCACGATGGGAGTCGATACCAGCACAACTGCGCCAGAAATCACAAAGGCTAATAGATGATAGAGCTGAAAAGGCATAGAGAGGGCTTCAACAGCGTTGAAGTTTAGCAATCAGCTGAGATGAAAAGATTCGGGATTAATACTAAAGCCGGCCAAGCAAGTTCAAACTTACTTGTCGAAGATAGTTGATTCTCTTAATAATCTTTAGAATCTAGCCACTACTATAAAGCTCCATGAAGGATATGACAGATCAAACCGGTTGTCTACTGTCATATCCCCATAGAGCTGGGATCAAGCTGCGAATGAGTTTGAGCGGATCTGCTGAGACTAAGCCATAACGGGCTTGGGCAGGCTGAGGTAAGGATAAAGCGGAAAGCGATCGCACAGCGCTGCGACCCGCCGCAGACAATTGTCGCGCACCCCCTCATCTTCCGGCTGGGTCAATCGATCTGCCACAATATCGGCAATCTCGGTAAACTCGGCAATCCCCATACCGCGAGTGGTCATCGCCGGCGAACCGAGCCGTAAACCACTGGTGACAAAGGGCGATTCGGGGTCAAAAGGAACGGTGTTTTTGTTTGCCGTGATGTTGACTTCACTCACTAGCTGGTCGGCTTGCTTACCCGTCAGGCTAACTGAGCGCAGATCGACCAAGATCAAATGATTGTCAGTGCCGTTAGAAACCAACTTGAGTCCTCTCGCCTGCAGGCGATCGCCCATGGCTTGCGCGTTTTTGATCACCTGCTGCGAGTAGGTCTTGAACTCGGGGCGCAGCGCTTCGCCAAAAGCCACTGCCTTCGCGGCAATCACGTGCTCTAACGGCCCCCCCTGAGAGCCGGGAAAAACCGCCTTATCGAACTTTTTGCCCAGGTCGGCATCGCGGGTCAAAATCAGCCCTCCGCGTGGTCCCCGCAGTGTTTTGTGGGTCGTCGTGGTCACCACATCACAGTGCGGCACCGGATTGGGATGCCCGCCCGCCGCGACTAGCCCCGCGATGTGGGCAATGTCAGCCAGCAAATAGGCTCCCACTTCATCGGCGATCGCCCGGAACTGTTCAAAGGGAATCACGCGCGGGTAGGCTGAATAGCCACAAATGATGAGCTTTGGGCGATGCTCTAAAGCCAGAGCCCGAATCTGATCAAAATCAAGGGTCTCGGTGTCAGCGTTAACGCCATACTGCACGACGTTGAACCATTTGCCGGACACGTTCACCGGTGACCCGTGGGTCAAATGCCCACCATGGGACAGGTCCATCCCCATAATGGTGTCACCAGGCTGGAGGAGCGCTAAAAACACAGCGAAGTTGGCCTGAGCGCCGGAATGCGGTTGGACGTTCGCATGGGCGGCACCAAACAGCTTTTTGATGCGCTCAATCGCCAAAGACTCCACCTGATCGACGAATTCACAGCCGCCGTAATACCGCTTGCCCGGTAGCCCTTCCGCATACTTATTCGTCAAGGCTGAGCCTTGGGCCGCCATCACGGCCGACGAGGCAAAATTTTCACTCGCGATTAGCTCCAGGTGATCGCGCTGGCGCTGCAGCTCGCGCTGCACGATATCTGCCACTAACGGATCACTGTCCTGAAGAATTTCCAAAATTGATTGCGTCACAGCTCTCAACCCCAATAACCGATTCGATACTTTCGTCCGCTCATCGCGTAGTTCACCCAGACTCTGCTGCTTCCCGGGTCTGCCTCCTCAGATCGGCATTTTAGGAATAGGCGAGGTTACCCGCGCCGCCGCGATCGCCCGAGAGGGCAACCAAGCAGTCAGAGAATTGAAGACTCTGGATTCATTATCTTAGGGGTTTTGTTCTGAGCAGACTACCCTTTGTCACGGTTATGCAAGATCTTTGAGGCGGCAAACTCTCGTAGAGAAATCGCCTTACCTGGGTTTGTAACGAAATGAAACATATACTATTAAGACAGCGATAAAGCCAAACCAAACATTTGCAAGGGGAATAAGGGTTCATGCGAGTTGCGATCGCCGGGGGCGGGTTAGCCGGTCTAGCCTGTGCCAAATACTTAGTTGATGCCGGTCACACACCCATCGTGTTAGAAAGTCGTGACGTTCTCGGGGGGCTGGTGGCTGCCTGGCAAGATGAAGATGGCGACTGGTATGAAACCGGACTCCACGTCTTTTTTGGGGCGTATCCCAATATGCTGCAGCTGATGGAAGAACTCGGTATCTCTGATCGGCTGCAGTGGAAAGAGCACACCCTCATTTTTAACCAGCCGGAAAAGCCGGGCGTGCTGTCGCGGTTTGACGTGCCTGATATTCCTGCCCCGCTCAACGTCATCACGTCGATTCTGCGTAACAACGACATGCTGACGTGGGAGCAAAAGATTCGCTTTGCGATCGGACTGCTGCCCGCAATTGTGCGCGGGCAACAATATGTCGAAAAGATGGATCAATACAGCCTGTTGGAATGGCTGGAGCGTCAGGGCGTTAGCGATCGCGTCAACTCCGATATCTTCATCGCCGCTTCCAAAGCGCTGACCTTCATCAATCCCGAAGACGTCTCGGCCACCGTGCCCCTCACCGCCCTCAACCGGTTTTTGCAAGAGCGTTACGGTTCCAAGGTGGCCTTTTTAGACGGGGCACCCCCAGAGCGGCTCTGTCAGCCGGTGGTTGATCACGTCATAGCCCAGGGCGGCGAAGTGCATCTCAATAAGCCCCTCAAACAAATTTTGCTGAATGCCGATAGCACCGTGAAAGGCTTCTTGGTGCGCGGGCTGAACGGTGCTGAGGATGAAGTGATCATTGCTGATGCCTACGTTGCCGCCACTTCAGTCGATGTGATGAAAGTTCTGATGCCCGAACCCTGGAAAGGCATCAGCTTCTTTCAGAAAATGCAGGAACTGGAAGGGGTGCCGGTGATTAATATTCACCTCTGGTTTGACCGCAAAATGACCGATATCGACCAGCTGCTCTTCTCTCGCTCCGATTTGCTCAGCGTGTACGCTGACATGAGCAACACCTGCCGCGAATATGCGGACCCCAACAAGTCAATGTTGGAACTGGTGCTCGCTCCGGCTAAAGACTGGATTGACCGCACTGAAGCGGATATCCTCGCTGCTACGATGGCAGAGCTAGAGCGCCTCTTCCCTGATCATCTTACGGGCGACCATCGGGCGGAGCTATTGAAGTCAAAAATCGTCAAAACGCCGCGCTCGGTCTACACGGCGGGGCCAGGCACCCAGGCCTGCCGTCCGGATCAAACCACGCCGATTGCGAATTTCTTTTTGGCGGGGAGCTATACCATGCAACGTTACCTAGGCAGCATGGAAGGGGCAGTGCTTTCTGGTAAGCTAGCGGCGCAAGCCGTGAATCGCCAGTATTCAGAGAATTTGCCTGAAACTGAGCTCGACCGCCAACCAGCTTCTGTTGCTTAGGCAAAATCCCGCAAACAGCGGTTAAATCGGGCTGGCTTTAACGTATTCTGTGATAGGAAGCCAGTCCGCTGCTAGCGGGCTCTGAGCGCTGTAATCTTAAATATGTTTCGAGTTTCCAGCTATAAAGATTGATGCTGCAATTGTCCCACTCGCTGCGGTCTAAGGAATTTGTTCCCAAGGAGGATGCCTATGAGGCCTGCCGCCAGGTTACAGCGGAATATTCCAAAACGTTTTATCTCGGAACTTTGCTGATGACGCCCGAAAAGCGTCGGGCAATTTGGGCTATCTACGTTTGGTGTCGTCGCACTGATGAATTGGTCGATGGACCGCAGGCTGCACTCACGACCGAAGAGACGTTAGACCGCTGGGAGAAACAACTCACTTCAATCTTTCAAGGTCAGCCCGTTGAAAATACTGATGTGGCGCTGGTAGATACCCTGCAGCGGTTTCCGTTAGAGATTCAACCCTTTAAAGACATGATTGAAGGGCAGCGGATGGATTTGGATCGATCGCGCTATCACACCTTTGAAGAGCTGGAACTTTACTGCTATCGGGTCGCGGGCACCGTTGGTTTGATGTCAACTGCGGTTATGGGCATTGATTCTGAGCAGCAAACCGCCCCTTGGCAGCGGTATGAGCCTTCACCCAACCCGATGAAAGAAGCCGTCGCTCTGGGCATTGCTAATCAGCTGACGAATATTTTGCGTGACGTCGGTGAAGATGCGCGGCGAGGGCGCATTTATTTACCCCTTGAAGATTTAGCCCTCTTTGATTACACCGAAGCGGATTTGATGAACGGTGTGATTGACGATCGCTGGCGGGCCTTGATGCAGTTTGAGATTCAACGCGCCCGCAAATTTTATCAAGAAGCTGAGCAGGGTATCAGTCGCTTGAGTCCTGATGCTCGCTGGCCCGTCTGGGCGGCTCAAGTGCTGTACAGCAAGATTCTGACGGTCATTGAGCAAAATGGCTACGACGTTTTTACTAAGCGGGCTTACGTCCCGAGGCTACAGAAGATCATGTGTCTGCCGGGGACCTTGGTGCGATCGCGGATGCTTTAGGGTTCGCTAAATTCAACCTGTGATTGGTTGGGCTGCTGTCAGCTGTGATCGCTGTCGCTCAGGCCGGCGCACATATATCCGCAATCTGGAAGCTGGGATGAAACCGTACCACCACGTGCCGATTCATGAGTGTCACGAACCTCTGGTTCCCCTTCCCCTCCCAGAGTTGGCCGTGGTCACGCCGCATCCCTATGTGGCCTTAGGCGCGCCCTATGGCGATCGCTCGCCCTATTGGCTGCGCCAGACCGTGGTCGAGGCCTTGCGTCGGGTTCAAGTCGCTCTGCAAGCCGAGCAACCGGGCTGGCGTTTGCAAGTGTTTGATGCCTATCGCCCGATTCCGGTGCAGCAATTTATGGTGGACTATACCACTCAAGACCTGGCTCACCAACAGGGGCTCGACTGGTCGCAGATGGCCGCAGCTCAACAGCAAGCGCTGCTCGAAACGGTGTATCAGTTTTGGGCCTTGCCGAGCCCTGACCCGAAAACGCCCCCGCCCCACAGTACGGGGGCGGCGATTGACCTCACCCTGATGGATGCTCAAGGGTTGCCCGTCGCGATGGGGTCGCCAATCGATGAGGTCTCAGCGCGATCGCATCCCGATTATTTTCAGGCAGCGGCTGCGGAGCATTCGCAATTTCATGTCCATCGATGCCTGCTCCGGCAGCTGATGACAGCGGCTGGTTTTCAACAACATCCTGCCGAATGGTGGCATTTCTCGAACGGCGACCAACTGTGGGCTTGGCTCACGACCCAACAAACTGGCCAGTTTACGGTGGCCCGCTATGGCTGTGCTGAATCATCGCTCCGTTCGGCATGAAGTATTTGTGCTAACGCTGCTGAGGCAGTGGAGAGAGCGGACTCTCCGTGGGCAGTTCTGCCTGTAGCCTTAAACAGTTGCTTTGTCCTTGAACTCTCACCTGATATTCCACCTTGTCCATCAGCCGATTTAAGATCAACCAGCCGTAGCCCCCTTCTTGGTGAGTATCTGGCGCTGGTGGCAAATAGGTGCTGAGATCAAAGCCTTCTCCTTGATCCCAAACCTCTAAAAATAGGACGTCAGCCTGCACCTCCAATTTCAGCAAGACCGGCAACTGGGGTTGTTCGTGGTGAGCATGGCGGACGACGTTGGAATAAGCTTCTACAATCACTAAGCGCAAGCGGTTTTCCCATTTCGGCCAATCTGGCCAGTCGCCTAGCTCTAGCTGCAAAGTGCCCAACAGCCAAGCTTCAATGACGACTAAAAATCTGAGATCGCTGGGAATGCGGAGTTCAGTTTTCATCACTTCAACACCTCCAGCGACAACACCGTTTGGTCATCTTCCTGTTCAGTGCTGCCCCACTGAATTGACGCTAAGAGCTGATCCAAATCTAAGGGGAGTGGTTGGGTTTTGAGGAGTTTCCATAGCCCCGTCTGATGCAACATGGCGGCTCCTTCGGAGGCCTCAGCGGCTACCGTGGCCTCAGTGAGCCCGTCACTCGTGAGGAGTAGCGTTTTGCCAGGAGCCAGTTCAGTCTCACCAGCTTGCGCCGTCCAATCCGGCAAAATTCCGAGGGGGACACCCCGAGTTTTGAGATAAAGCGGTTCACCTGCGGGTTCAGCAAGGGTTTGGACTGTCCACACTAACGGGTAGATGTGGCCGGCATTGGCATACCGCAGCTTGTGCGTTATTGGGTTGTAGCAGATCAGCACCAGCGTGACAAAGCAGTTGCTGCTGACTAAGTCATCCCAAAGGCTCCGGTTTAAATTTTGCATCACCTTTTCAGGTGAGGGAGAACGCTCTTGAGACAATTCGCGGCGCAACACAGAGATCGCACTCGCCATAAACAGTGCCGCTGGCACCCCCTTGCCCGAGACATCGCCCACCGCGAGCCAAACATCGCCCTGCGGGTGAGAAAAGATTTCATAGAAATCGCCGCCGACTTCACGGGCTGGTAGGCACCGAGCTTGAATGCGGACGTTTTCAATGGTGGGCAGACTTTGACGCAGCAAGTTGGTTTGAATTTGCCGAGCGACCTCTAGTTCTGCCCGCATCTGCTGTGTCTGCATTTGAATGCGTTGATACAGTTTGGCCTGGGAAATGGCTAGGGCAATTTGCTCGGCGACACTGTCCAGCAACTGGGTCGTGGCTTCGGCCCAGTCAGCGACTAAGGCCGAGTGGTAAAGCGTGACGATCGCCAACGTCGTTTGCTGATATCGCAGCGGTAGCGTCAACGCCGTCAGAGGTGTGGACTGCTCTATCGTGTCTAGCTGGCGCTGTCCCGTTTGCAGCGTCCACTCACTCATTGACAGGCTATGACCTTTGAGACTCGTGGCCGCTGCCGCGCTTAACGTCGTGAAGCTAAAACTGAGTGACTTATCTAACTCCGCTGACGTCTCATCCGCGTTGACTACATAGAGCACGACATGGGAGGCCTCAGAGGTTTTGCCTAAGGTGATGGCGATCGTCTGCAACATGCTGTTGTAATCCAGCGACTCGCGAATGGCGCTCATCACTTCGTTAAAAAACGACTCTCGCGATAGCGCTTGAGTCAAGGCTCGGGTGCGCTGTTTGACGACCCGAAACGTCTCTGCCGCTTGCATCACCACTAACTTCAGGTCAGCTGGTTTCCAGGGCTTCGTAATATATTTGAAAACTTTGCCGGAATTGATCGCCTCGACCAAGTCTTCAACATCGGTATAGCCCGTTAAGACAATGCGGATGGTGTCTGGAAACTGTTCAACGGTGCGGCTTAGAAACTCAGTGCCATTCATGCGGGGCATGCGCTGATCAGAAATGATCACCGCCATTTCACCCACCTCAGCCAAAACCTGCAGGGCCTTAAAGCCATCCTCCGCTTTATAAACTTCAAACTCCCGTCGAAAGGTGCGATACAACAAGTCCAGGTTGTCTGGCTCGTCATCTACGACCATGAGTTTTAGGAGGTTGTCATCTTCCCAGGCCATCGGGAAAGTCCTCATAGGGAACGATTGCAGGAGTCAGTGGGATGCAGTTGGGATTGCCGCCAGCGTGAGCTTAACGGTCGGCAAAGGGGCGAGTTCTGTGGCTGCAGGGGCAGTCGGTTGAGTTGGAGGCCAGCGCTCAGCTCGTGAGCGCTGCCATTGCCTCTGAGATACTGTTGATTGAATCTGCTCTAGCGTTCCCACCTTAAACCCATACTTACCGTATCTTCTCTGCGGTCAGAGAATTGAGTCAAGGCTGACGCTGATTTTCGCATGAATGACTGGTTGTCGCGCGAGATGATGAGTTGCGGCAACTGATGGGGAGCGCGCGTGATGCTGTCAGCAGCGAGGTGGCCCAGATGATTGACGGCTTATCCCTTGCTGGGTGATGGTCGCTTGCGCTCGGCTATTCGGAGCTTGGCCGATCGCGCTCGGGGATTGTCTGCAATTTCTGCGGCGGTAGCGACGAGGGGCTTTTTGGTGATGATTTGCAGGCGTTCATCTTGACGAAATGCCCATTTGACGATGCGATCTTCCAAACTGTGAAAGCTGATGATGACCAAACGGCCGCCGGGCAAGAGCCAGTCGGGCGCTTTTTCTAAAAAGGTCTGCAGCACTTCCAGTTCAGCATTGACGGCAATGCGCAGGGCTTGAAAGGTGCGGGTCGCCGGGTGAATCCGACCATAGCGATACTTTTTCGGTACACAGTCAGCGATCGCCGCTGCCAGTTCAGTGGTGGTTTGAAAGGGGCGTTTTTCCACAATCTGGCGGGCGATGCGTCGCGACAACCGCTCTTCGCCATAGGTATAGATGGTATTAGCCAACTCTGTTTCATCCCAATGATTGACAATATCGGCGGCACTGAGGTCTTGATGCGAGTTCATGCGCATATCTAAGGGGGCGGCTTTGCGGAAGCTAAAGCCGCGCTCTGGCGTATCGAGCTGGGCTGAACTGACACCAATGTCAGCCAGAATGCCGTCAAAGCGGTCGGTGCCCGGCTCAAAATTGCTGAAATTGGTGTGCCAAAAGGTGACGCGATCGCGATATTCCGACAGTCGCACTTGAGCCGCCTGAAGGGCCGTCGTATCTTGGTCTAAGGCAACGAGCTGCAGGGTCGCACTGGCCTGCAACAGCAGCACACTGTGGCCCCCGCCGCCCACCGTGGCGTCTAGGTAGCGCCGGGGCGCTGATGAGGCGGCTGCCCCTAACCCCGTTAATACCGGCTGAGGCATGACGGGCACATGGTGAAAGAAAGCCGTTTCGTCTGTCATTCAAGCTCTAGATAAATCGTCGGCGATCGCCGCTGCCGCTCTCGCTCTCGCCTGATTGGGCGGTGGGGTGCCGCGCTATTAGCGATTACAATTGCTTCCCAAAGCTTACGGTATGAAAATGCGTAGATCTTCGGGGTCTGACCTTTTATATTAATAAGAGAGCGGACAGTTAGACTGTCGAACCTAATTGAGCTTAGACAGCTGACTACCGTAGCTTGTCCCTGTTGGGGGCGATCGCACTCGTTGACATCATCCCAGGCGTATTCATGACGACACGCATTGAGACTAAAACTGAACCCATGGTCATCAACATGGGGCCGCATCATCCTTCTATGCATGGAGTGCTGCGCCTCATCGTGACCTTAGACGGCGAAGATGTAGTGGATTGTGAGCCCGTGATTGGCTACCTGCATCGCGGCATGGAGAAAATTGCTGAAAGCCGTACCAACGTCCAGTTTGTGCCCTACGTGAGTCGTTGGGACTATGCTGCTGGCATGTTTAACGAGGCAATTACCGTTAATGCGCCCGAACAGCTCGCGGATATTGATGTACCCAAGCGGGCCAGCTATATTCGCGTCATCATGTTGGAGCTCAACCGCGTTGCGAACCACTTGTTGTGGTTAGGGCCGTTTTTGGCTGACGTCGGGGCTCAAACTCCCTTCTTCTACATTTTTCGGGAGCGAGAGCTGATCTATGACTTGTGGGAAGCGGCCACTGGTCAACGCATGGTTAACAATAACTATTTCCGCATTGGGGGGGTGGCGGCTGATCTGCCCTACGGTTGGATTAATAAGTGTCTGGACTTCTGCGATTACTTTTTGCCCAAAGTGGATGAGTACGAGAAGCTGATCACCAACAACCCCATCTTTCGGCGCCGAATTGAAGGCATTGGTGTCATCTCTCGGGATGAGGCGCTCTCTTGGGGGCTGTCTGGCCCCATGCTACGCGGCTCTGGTGTGAAATGGGATCTGCGCAAAGTTGACCATTACGAATGCTACGACGAACTCGATTGGGACGTGCAGTATGCCACCGAAGGGGACTGTATGGCTCGCTATGTGGTGCGCGTAGCGGAAATGCGGGAATCTATCAAGATCATCCGTCAAGCCTGCAAGCAGCTACCCGGTGGACCTTATGAAAATTTAGAAGCCAAGCGCATGGCTGAAGGCCCCAAATCTGAATGGAATGGATTTGACTATCAGTTCGCGGGCAAAAAGATTCCGCCCACCTTCAAAATTCCGGCGGGTGAGCACTACGTACGTCTCGAAAGCGGCAAAGGTGAGTTGGGCGTCTTTATCATGGGAGATGACAATGTCTTTCCCTGGCGATTTAAGATTCGCGCCGCTGACTTCAACAACCTGCAAATTTTGCCACATCTGCTGAAGGGCATGAAGGTTGCCGACATCATGGCAATTTTGGGCAGCATTGACATCATTATGGGGTCGGTTGATCGCTAGCTGCATCAACTTTTTTGCTCACGCATTGCCAGGCACGATTGAGCGAGCTCAATCGTGCCTTTTTGATTGGCCAGCTTAGTAACTGAGGAATGGTCTTGCAATCCTGACAAAGACTGCCGAGCCGACAAACAGTGACCCTCCAGAGGCTGAGCCTTGGGGCTAATTCGAGACTGCAGCAGTTGACCAATAGCCGAATACCCTACGGGAAGGGCAAAGCCCTACGGCATGCAGAAGTCAGAATGCAGACTTGAAAGGGCTGCCGGCTGGTAATTGCAGCCATCTGGGGTAACCTCAACCAACTGCAGCTTGCCATGTTACGCAACTACAGTTGCCCGGTCCAGGTTAATCGTTGCTCCGCTGAGTGTTCGCCGAGTGATCGCTGGATGCGTAATTCCACTTGAGCAAAAGTGCCCTGTCGCAGATCGCGATCGCGAATATCAAGTTGCCCTAGAGCTAGCACAAACCGATTCTGGTCTTGCGTCACGACCGGCGGGGGGAGCACGCCAGCAAAGCGTTCTTGATAGCGGGCTCGGCGACGGCTGCGCGGGTCGTCATCGGTCGTGCGATAAACCAGCTCAAATCGAGTCGTGACGGCTGCCGACTCGCGACCTAAATCAATCACCGTGAGCGTCCAATCTTGCCCAGAGCCACTGGGGTTGCCCCACGCTAAATCGGTCACTCGGTCGGCTCGAACAATCTGGTCAATGGTGTAAGTGGTCGTCGCACTGTTGCGATCAAAACGACCGTCGATCCAATAGCGATCGGGAAATTGAATCTGTACGTCCCCCGAATCTGCCAAGGTCGCCGTGGGGCTCAAGCCTAAAAACTGCGTGGGCGATCGCGGCGCTTGCCACAGGAGTTGCACCTGGGCCTCTACTTGCCCCAAATACTGGTTGTACGTATCCGCGACCACGGAGCCGCTGGCTAATAAAGCCCCGATGCCTGACCGCGCTTCCCATCGATGCTTGGATAGAGTAGCGGGCTGGCTCAACCAGGTGGATAGCGGCTCGGTCAGGGTCGGTCGCTCGGGTGGTAGCAACTCGACTTGGTCAATCAACCAAACCTGACCCGGTGAGCCGGTAGCGCCGTCACGGCCATCGCGGCCATACCGTCCTGAGTCGCCATCACGGCAGTCATAGCGTTCTTCATGGCAGTTGCCGTCTTGACACACCTCGACCCGCCAGCTGCGGTCATCACAGCGACAGCCGCCGCTGCCGCGCCCCCCCCGACCGCCGCGTCCCGCATCGCCCCCAGCCGCATTGACTAACACCTGGCGCAGCTGAGTTGGGTCAGTGTAATAGAGGGTGACTGCACCACCTTGCCCGCCCCGACCGCCCTCACCACCGTCACCGCCATCGCCGCCATCGGGTGCCTGTAGGTCATAACGCACATCGTGGGGTTGCGCTGAACAGGTGGGGCGATCAGCATCACCGCCCTCTTCGCCATCACGCCCTAAGGCCCCGATGGTACTTACCCGGCGAGGAGCGCCGTCAATAAAAATGCTCTGTTGATCGCCATCACGGCCATCGCGACCATCGCGACCATTGATCCCATCGCGGCCATCGCGGCCGTAGGTGCGCACTTGAGCCGCTAGCGCTTGCCAGGCTGGCAAGGGCGGTAGGAGAGCGGAAAAGGCGATCGCCAGCATCAAGCCAGCGAGGCTAAGGGCAAACGCAGTACGAAATTTCATAGGAATTAAATCTAGACTTTAGGGGAGAAGAACTGAGTCAATCACGACGTAGTGATGCTACTACGGCTGTGGCGCGACAGTCGGGGGCCAGGGCGGGGATGATTGGTTGGTTGCGGCCAGGGCAATCAGTTCCAGGTAATTTAGAAAATGGACAGTCACCCAGCAGAATAGGTAGCAGGTATCGTATTTGACTTACTACATGACGCTGAATAACGAATCAGTGTTTCTTAATCTCAGCTTGCTGCCCATCGCAATCGATACCTCATCGCTAGCTGAGGATAGCGAGGTAAATCACCCGGTCATTGGATCGCATATCAAGTCCGGATGTAGAGGCACACTTAAATAGGAGAGACGGTAGGTGATCACTGCCACTAGAGTCAGCCCTCGAATTAAGTCGGGGCGCTTCAACAGTCCTGACAGCGATAGCAGAGGGCTGCTGCCCCGCTCTCGATGGTTTCGCAAGACTGGGGAGAGATCGCTTTGTGGATCAATGGCCATTATCTTTTGGCTGGTTACCACGCCGGCGAATCGGGCGGTCGAAAGACCCGGTGCCTCCCCTCGGGAAGGACGAGCGTTTGAGTCGGGTGTCATCGGGCTTGCTCCAGCACCCACACAAGCTGCTGCTTGGTACGCACTCCAAAAGGTGGGGCAAAATCCGGCAGGACTCGGCTGCCGCTCTCGGTCTTCACTCGCGGTATCAGCCACCAGTCGGTTTGCCCCGTCTGCAGACACCCAAAGCCGTCAAGCCAAAACCATTCAAACTCCTGATGCAACTTTTTCCCACGCCACGGGGTGCTGTGCATCGGTGTCGGAATTGTGGGGGTGAGGCACCCGCAGGGGATATGCCATGGCCTTGAGATACTCCCAATCTCGTTGGCGATTGATGGGGTGTTCTAAGCACTGGCTTATCCCATCGGCCACTTTGCGACCATGCCAAAGCCAGGCTTGTTGTTTCTCGTCCAACAGCGTCAGCCGATCCGGGTGTTGGTGGCAATCATCGAGCCGGGCTTCGCCCCTGGGGTTTGGCACTGCCAACCCCTTACAGAAGACGGTTCTGTCCTGGGACGGTCTTTATTTGCGAGTCCCCTCGAAATTAAGAGTGTTCAGCTCAACCAAACTTTTCGTTGGGCAGCGGTTCGAGGTCAAAGAGCGTGTGCAGGGTTGTCATCGCTTGTTTGCGCGTGTCGATATCGCGCTGAGCCCGTAGCTGTACCATCGGGTCATGGAGAATTTTGTTGACAATGCCGCGTGTCAACGCCTCAATGACGTCTCGCTGTTTTTTGCTGCCAAACTCTTCACCCAGTCGAGACAAGGCTTTTTCCAGCTCTTGCTCTCGAATTGATTCCACCTTGCTGCGTAGACTGCTGATGGTGAAAACGGTATCCAGCGATCGCCACCAGTCCATAAAGGCATCGAGTTCTTCTTCCAGCAGCACTTCTGCTTCCATCGCCATTTGCCGACGACTCTCTTGGTTTTGTGCCACGACGGCCTTCAAGTCGTCCACATTAAAAGCTTGGACATTATCGAGCGCATTGACGTCGGTATGCACGTTGCGCGGCACTGAGATATCAAACAGCATGAGCGCTTGGCTAGGCACCAAGGCCGCTTCTAACCGAGCTTTGTCGAGAATCGGTTCCGTTGCTGATGTACAGGTAAAGACTACATCTGAGGCACAGACGGTTTCCATCATCAGGTCTAGCGTGCCGGTCTGAATGCCAGCCCCGTTAAACTGCGCGGCCAATTCGTCGGCTCGGGCGATCGACCGATTGAGAATCGTGATCTGGCAGGAATCTTTAGACAGCAAATGCTGCACTAGCAGGCGCGCCATCTTGCCCGCTCCCAAAATACTGATGCGACACGCTTCGAGGTCGGGCTTCTTGAGCTTGGCGAGTTCGGCAGCGGCGGAGCTAATCGAGACGGCCCCGGTGCCAATGCTGGTTTCTGTGCGGACGCGCTTACCGGTGGTGATGGCTTGCTTCAACAAACGGTTGAGCACTCGCCCCACGCCTTTGTGCTGTTGGCCCAGTTTGTGAGCATGCTTGACCTGAGCAAGAATTTGCCCCTCTCCGAGGACCAAGCTGTCTAACCCAGCGGCGACGCGAAAGAGATGGATCACCGCATCCTGATGTAGCAAGATAAACAGGTGCTCACGCAGTTCTGGCAGCGCGACTTTACCGTGGTCGGACAAAAACTGAATCACCTCTCGCACGCCTTGATCGGCTTGTTCCGTAACGATGTGAATTTCGAGGCGGTTGCAAGTACTGAGAATCGAAACTTCGTCAATATGAGGATAACTGAGGAGCTGAGCGATCGCCTCGGCAGTCTGCGGCGTAGGGATACTTAGTTTTTCTCTGACTTCTACCGGCGCAGTTTTGTGACTCAGGCCCACAACAGCAATGTTCATGCGTCCTCCCAACGAAATAAATTTTGTTATCTGCCTAGATTGAAATTGTGCTTTTATCCGCAAACGTAAGGCGCAAAAGCGGTTGGCTTAATTAACAGCATTTCTGAAAGTAAAGACCAACGGTAGGCTGACTCAAGGAAACTCAACAAAAATCCATCAAAATCCAAACTTGACTCGATGCCAGTCTGGTCGCGGCTGGGGACAAACTAAAACGTCAGAGACACGGTATCGCATCTCTGACGAAGTTAGTTGGAGCCATGATTCAATGAGCAGCTGTTAGCTGATAACCGAGCCACTGCCCCTAGACCCGGAGCAAGGGCGGTGTTAGCCCAAGGGTTGAGTTGATTGCCTGAGGATCATTTGAGTTGAATCAGCTTCGGCTTCTCAGGCATGTGGATGGTGTCAACAAAGCGAGCAGTTTGTGACTGACTGGAAATAACCAGGCTCTGCGTCCGGGCACCCTGATGGAAGAAGCGGACGCCTTCCATCAGGGTGCCGGAGGTGATGCCGCAAGCGGCGAATAAGACGGTTTCACCAGAAGCCAGCTCTTCAGCTTCGTAGACCTTATCGGCATCATCAATGCCCATTTCCTTGAGGCGGGCAAGGTTCGACTCGCGGCTCTCACCAATCAGTCCCGTTTTCACAATAGCCGGATCATAGATGAGCTGGCCCTGGAAGTGTCCACCCAAGCAGCGCATGGCGGCCGCTGAAATGACTCCTTCGGGAGCGGCACCAATACCCATTAACGCGTGGGTATTCGTCCCTGAAAAGCCACAGGAAATTGCCGCTGAGACGTCGCCATCGCTAATCAAGCGCACCCGAGCACCGGCATCGCGAATCTCTTGAATCAGCTCAGTGTGGCGATCGCGCTTCATCACAACGACCACTAGCTCATCAATGGCGCGGTCGAGGCATTCGCCCAGAATCTTGAGGTTTTCAGTGGCCGACTTGCGAATGTCAACTTTGCCTTTGGCCGCAGAGGGTGCCGCCAGTTTTTTCATATAAAAGTCGGGGGCGTGAAACAGACCACCCTTCTCGGAGATGGCGAGCACGGCCATCGAGCCTGGCTGACCATAGGCACAGAGGTTGGTGCCCTCACAAGGATCAACCGCAATGTCAATTTCAATAAGTTCGTCGGGGTTGCAGTAGTCTTTAGCGTCTTCGCGGGTGCAAATACCGACTTCTTCACCAATGTAGAGCATGGGGGCATCATCACGTTCGCCCTCACCAATCACAATGCGACCCCGCATGTGAATCTCGTTCATGCGTTCCCGCATGGCTTCGACGGCGACAAGGTCAGCAGTGTCTTTTTCGCCCTTACCCATCCAGCGAGCCGATGCGATCGCTGCCTTCTCAACAACTTCAATAATCTCTAAACCAAGTGTCGTTTCTAACAAGGCTCATATCCTCCAAAACTGCCGTTTCTCATGGGTCTGACCAGATCCAACCTCAGTCATTCAGTCTATCAGAGGAGGGGAATGGCGGATAGTAGGCCGTGACGAGAGACGGGATCAAGCGATCTGGCGATAGATGGGGGCAGAACGGCGGCGATCGCACCTGGCCAGACGGCCTGGAACCACCTTTATAGCTGGTAGAAAAAAACGGCCGATCAGGGCCATTCATGACATCGCTGATCAGCGTGATCCAGACATCAAGGGTGGGATTTGAGTGATGGCAGTTTTGTCTGTCGCGCCCAGGCTGAGCTGACGAGAAACAGTCGGGCTGACAGTGAGATTATGGCTCCGCTGCAGGGCTGAATGGGCTGATTTTTGCGGCAGTGCGATCACCCACCCCATGCACATTCTCACTGTTGAGGGGCGGTGGCGGGCGATCTTTCCTACGCTGGTAATGCATCGCTGCTAGCGAGGGTTAACCCGGCAAGCTGGGCAATAGCCAAGTGACGAAATAGTAGACGATGGGGGCCGTAAAGACATAGCTGTCGGTGCGATCCAAAATGCCGCCATGCCCGGGAATCAGCTGCCCTGAGTCTTTCACCCCGGCATCCCGTTTCATCAGTGACTCAGTGAGGTCGCCCAATAAACTACTGATGCCGATCAGCGCCCCGAGTGCTCCTCCGGATAGAGGCCATAGGGGCCAAGCCAGCAGCACGGCCCCGGTTATACCGACAGAAATGCTGGCAAACATGCCAAAGACGGCTCCTTCGACAGTTTTTTTAGGGCTGATTCCCGACAGCGGTGTTTTGCCAAAAGACCGCCCGATCAGGTATGCCCCGATATCGGCGGCGCAAATGCAAGCAAACGCGAGCAGCGTCGCCGTGAGGCCGACCGGCAGAGATTGCCCCTCCAGCGGCAATTGGGGCCAAAATCCGCCCAGAGGTAACGAGCCAAAGGCTCCTAAATCTCGAAGTCGAATCCAATAGCTGGGCAAATAGCCGCCGTAAAACAAACCCAAAATGGAAGCGGCCACATCGGCAATAGAAGCAAACTTGGGCTGAAAGAGTAAATAAAAACAGATGAAGGTACCGCCCAAAGGCAAGACGGCATTAGCCCAATCGGGCGAAATATGGGCAAATATGATGAGGAGTTGGCTGACGCACAGGGTGATTTTTGCAGCGGGTAAGATCCCCTTTGCCTGCACAAGTTGAAAGATCTCTCGCTGCCCCAAAAAGACAATCACGCCAAACGCCAGGGTGAAGTACCATCCACCCAGGACGACGATCATAAAAGCAAACAAGAGTGCGACGAGGGCACTGACGGTTCTGGTCAAAGGCATCTTAAAGGGTGGCAGGGCCGGTTAAAAGACAAAAAATTGGCCCTAAACAAACGGGGCAGCTCACATTAGTGAAGCTGATAATTTATCTTGACGCTAATGATACTAGGCTGCTAGTCAGGGCTGTACCACTGCACAAAGACGGAGATTGCGGTTTTTGCGGGCTGCCATGGGGGCTCAAGGGTATTCGAGCTTGATGAGCAGCGCTTGGCGGCGTTCCCTGGCAGCAGTCTTTTGCGTCCAGCTCAGAGACTGAATAGACCCGCTAAGTAGTCAGTGGAAGTAATGTTCTCACGATATATTTCTCTCTGAATGTAGCGATAGGAACGCTCTGGAGGGGGCGGGCCATTTCACCGGCGGCGATCCTGGGGAGACAACTCAGGGCAAACCGAATGGGCTGGACAATTCTACAGACAATATTTTGCTAAGAAAGCGCTCACAACCGACGCGGAAACCACGACAATGATGAGAGATACTTAAAACACCGCTCGCAATTATCAAAGTTCATGCACAAGACTCAGGATCTTCATGTTGTTGAAACCCGCCCGTTGGCCAGTCCGGCACTAATTCACCACGAACTGCCCCTGACTGAAACTGCAGCGGCGTTGGTGACGAAGACCCGCGATCGCATTCGCAATATTCTGTACAACGAAGATCAGCGGTTGCTGGTGATTGTCGGCCCGTGCTCAGTACATGATGTGGACGCCGCGTTGGAATACGGTCAAAAGCTGACTGCCCTCCGAGCCGAGCTGTCTGGTTCGTTAGAGATCGTGATGCGGGTTTACTTTGAGAAGCCTCGCACCAATGTGGGCTGGAAGGGACTGATCAACGATCCGCATCTAGACGGTAGCTATGACATTAATACGGGCTTGCGATTAGCTCGACGACTGCTGCTAGATCTCGCTCATATGGGGTTGCCAGCAGCGACAGAACTGTTAGATCCCATCACGCCGCAATACATTGCGGATGTGATCGCCTGGACGGCGATTGGTGCACGCACGACCGAGAGCCAAACGCACCGCGAGATGGCCTCTGGTCTGTCGATGCCGATTGGGTTTAAGAACAATACTGATGGCAGTCTGTTAGCGGCGATGAATGCCATGGTGGCCGCCAGCCGCCCCCATCACTTTTTGGGCATCAACCATCACGGTTTGGCCAGCATTGTGACCACGACGGGTAATCCGGATGGGCATCTGGTGCTACGCGGTGGGAAGCACGGGCCGAACTATGATGAGGCTTCTGTGCAGCAGGCCGCAGCAGAACTGTCAGGACTGGGACTCAATCCCCGCATGATGGTGGACTGCAGCCACGCGAACTCCCAAAAAGACCACAACCAGCAAATTGTGGTGTTAGATAACATCGCCCAGCAGATGGTGTCGGGAGCCCGGCATATTCTCGGGGTGATGGTGGAGAGTCATCTGGTGGAAGGTAAGCAGCCAATTCCCGACGATTTGACTCAGCTCAAATACGGACAGAGCATTACGGATGCCTGCGTCAATTTTGACAAGACTGCTGAAATGCTGAGAAAACTGGCCACCGCGATCGCCCCCTCTCTACAGACCGCAGCTAAGTAAGGTCAGTGATTGGCGGCAACGATTGATAGTGTTGAAAAACCCGCGATTCGGCCGATTGCTGCCAGTGCCGGTTTCTCCAGGATTCCTAGCCGCTTCACTAGGCGATGAACGCTCAGTCGCTGAGCGACTTCAGAGTTGATGGCTTAATCATCATCGTCAGGCATATCGTCAAGGTCATCGGTCGCCCCCTTGCCGTTGGTTTCTGGGGCACCGCCGATTTCCAGCTTTTGCTTGACTTTGGCCTCAATTTCTTGAGCCAGTTCGGGCTTTTCGTCGAGTAACTTGATGGCGTTATCGCGACCCTGACTAATATTTTCGCCGTTATAGCTGTACCAAGCCCCTTTGCGGATAATGATGTCGTGCTTCTCGGCCAAATCGACGATGCAGCCGAGAGTGGAGATGCCTTGACCAAAAATAATGTCAAATTCGGCAATGCGGAACGGCGGCGCGACCTTATTCTTGGCGACCTTGACCTTGGCCCGGATGCCGTATTCTTCCGTCCCCTTTTTCAGCGTCTGAATTCTGCGAATATCGAGCCTGACAGAGGCGTAAAACTTCAGCGCATTGCCGCCAGTGGTGGTTTCTGGATTGCCGTAAACGACGCCGATTTTGAGACGGAGCTGGTTGAGAAAAATGACGGTGCAGCCGGACTTGCCGATGTTGCCGGTGATTTTTCTGAGGGCTTGGCTCATCAGTCGCGCCTGCAGGCCGACGTGAGCATCGCCCATTTCCCCTTCAATTTCTGCCCGGGGCACTAGGGCCGCGACCGAATCGACGACGACCAGATCGATCGCGGATGATCGCACCAGCTGGTCGACAATTTCTAGCGCCGCTTCGCCGGTGTCCGGCTGCGAGACAAACAGCTCATCGATATTGACGCCCAGAGCCCGCGCATAAATCGGATCAAGGGCATGTTCAGCGTCCACAAAGGCGGCAGTGCCCCCCTGCTTTTGCACTTCGGCCAAAGCGTGGAGCGCCAGCGTCGTTTTACCCGAACTTTCGGGGCCATAAATCTCGATGACTCGCCCTTTGGGCAAGCCGCCCCCCAAGGCCATATCCAGGGTCAGCGCTCCGGTCGAAACGGTAGCGACCTTCATCCGGCTGGCGTCGCCGAGCTTCATGATTGAGCCTTTGCCAAAGTTGCGCTCAATCTGGTTGAGCACCATGCTCAACGCCTTATCTTTATCAGGGTTGCCAGTGGTCGTCTTAGCCATACTTTCCCTTAGGTCGCAGAGTGCTGGTTACGCGGTCAGCGATGAGGCTGATGCAAAGTTATCGTTTAGTCTAACGATAAACCTGATTTTTTTACCTTCTCATCATACATACAAGTGTACTAAAATTCTAGGGCGGTTCTAGGCGATGGCATGAGCATCGCGATCAATTTCAGTAAGCATGATGACTGTGTCGCAAATTTCAGTGAAAGTGCCCGAAGCGGCCGTGAGTGTGGCGGGCGTGACGGCCTATATTCAAGCGCTGCTAGAGCAGAATCCGCAGCTGCATCAGGTATGGGTGGTCGGTGAGATTTCCAGTGCCCACGATCGCAATGGGCATCTCTTTTTGACCCTGCAAGACACCGAGACGACGGCGTCGATCCAGGCGGTGGTGTGGCGATCACAGCGCGCTAAGTTGGTGACGCCCCCGGTGGCGGGCGAGCAGGTGTTTCTGCTCGGGCAGGTGCGGGTGTACGCGGCCCGCGGCCAGTATCAGCTCAATACCCTACAGATCCTCCCGGCGGGCGCGGGGCTGCAGGCGCTGCGCCGCCGTCAACTCTATGAGCGGCTGGCGGCTGAAGGGGTGTTTGACGATGAGCTGAAACGACCCTTGCCCACTTATCCTCGCTGTGTGGCGGTGGTGACTTCGCCCCAGGCAGCGGCTTGGGGCGATATTCAAAAGACTCTGAAGCAGCGACAGCCTGGCTTGAGCGTGCTGTTGTCACCCGCAATCGTGCAGGGGTCGCAAGCGCCGGAGTCGATCGCGGCAGCGCTGACACGGGTGGCCGCTGACCGCCGCGCTGAGCTGGTGATGGTGGCGCGAGGGGGCGGTGCGCGGGAAGATTTAGATGCATTTGACGACGAGCGTGTGGTGCGGGCGATCTCCCTCCATCCGGTCCCGGTGATCACGGGGATTGGACACGAACGGGATGAAACCCTAGCGGATTTGGCGGCTGACCTGTGCGCTCACACGCCTACCGCCGCGGCGGAGCAGGCCGTACCTCACCTGGCGGAGCTCTGGGCTGCCCACGATAGTCGGCGGCAAATCGTGAAAGCGGCTCTGCAGTCGGCGGTGCAGATGCATTATGAACAGGTGGCTGACCTGCGTCGCCGCCTCGAGCAGCTGCACCTTGATCAAACTTTGCAGCAAGAGCAACAGCGTTTGAATTGGTATCGTCACCGGCTGCGGCAGGGGATACCAAACCGTTTGCAAACGGCTCAACAACATTGCCGCTATCTCTCGCAAACGCTGCAGAGTCTTGATCCGGCGGCGGTGTTGAAACGGGGGTATGCGATCGTGCGAACCGAACGCGATCGCGTTTTAGAGACGACGGCTGGCGTGCAAGTGGGCGATACCGTGCAGGTGCAGCTGGCTCAGGGAGCGCTGCAGGCCGAGGTCAAAGCAGTTGTGGCGCCACCTGAGTCCCGCCCGGAGTCGCCCCCCGCTTCAGTTTGAGTCAGCCCCGTTCCTTAATTGCGATCGCCTAATATTTGCGTTTCCGCCCAACCTTGCCCTCAACTAAAAAACTAACAATGACCAAAGCCGCCAAAACCCCAAAGACTACTTCCCTTGAGACGTCCTCGCCAGAAACTGATGTCACCTGGTCTTACGAAGCGACAGTGGCCAAAATCGAAGCGACGGTCACTCGGCTAGAGCAGGGAGAACTACCGCTCGCCGCTGTCTTCGAAGAGTTTGAGCAGGCCGTAGTCGATCTGCAGCAGTGTGAAAGCTTCTTGCAAGCGCGGCAAGAGCAGGTTGATCTGCTGATCGAAACCCTGGGGGATGGCTGACCCAGGCGGATGTCTGCGCGGGCGCATCCTCGCTGCGAACATCCACTATGCTGGTAAAGGTTTATTTACTGTGTCAGTGCGATCGCTATGCTGAGAGCCGGAATTGTCGGGCTACCCAACGTGGGCAAATCAACGTTGTTCAACGCCGTGGTGGCCAACGCCAAAGCACAGGCAGCGAATTTTCCGTTTTGCACCATTGAGCCCAATGTGGGGGTCGTGGCGGTGCCTGATACTCGCCTCGCCGTACTCGCCGAAATTTCGGAGTCCCAGGAGATCGTCCCGGCGCGAGTGGAATTTGTTGACATTGCCGGATTAGTGGCCGGAGCCAGTAAAGGCGAAGGGTTAGGCAATCAGTTTCTCGCCAATATTCGCGAAGTGGACGCGATCGTCCATGTCGTCCGCTGCTTTGAAAATGACGACATTATTCATGTCTCAGGTTCGATTGATCCGGCGCGCGATGCCGAAATTATCAACCTTGAACTGACGCTGTCGGATCTCTCACAGGTTGAGAAGCGCCTCGATCGGGCGCGCAAACAGGCGCGCAAAGAGAAAGACATTCAGGCGGAAGTCGATGTGCTAGATAAGCTGATGCCGGTGCTCAACGAGGGCAAAACGGCCCGCACCGTTGACCTGACGCCTGATGAAGAACTCTTGATCAAACCCCTGGGGCTGCTGACGCGTAAACCCGTGATCTATGCTGCCAATGTCAACGAAGACGACTTGGCCACGGGCAATGACTATGTGGAAAAGGTGAGGGCGATCGCCGCGACTGAAGGCGCAGAGGTGGTGATTATTTCGGCCCAGGTGGAAGCTGAGCTGGTGGAACTATCTACTGAAGATCGAGTGGACTTCCTCGAAGCTTTGGGCGTCACCGAGGGGGGCTTACAGTCCTTAATTCGGGCCACTTATGATTTATTGGGCCTGCGCACCTATTTCACCACTGGCCCCAAAGAGACCCGCGCTTGGACGATTACGGCGGGCATGCTGGCCCCTCAAGCGGCAGGCGTGATTCACACTGACTTTGAACGAGGCTTTATTCGCGCTGAAACGGTGGCCTATCAGGCTTTAGTCGATCTGGGCTCAATGAATGGCGCGAAGGAAAAAGGTCTGGTGCGCAGTGAAGGCAAGGAATATACCGTGCAGGAAGGCGACGTGATGCTGTTTCGCTTTAACGTCTAGGGACAAGCGCAGCGACTTCAGCACTTTATATCCTTTGTGATTCGGCCCGATCTCGCCCATGACTCCACGGCTGACTGGTACTGTCAGCCAGCCGTATTACCTGCTATGTCGTTGATGGAAACTCGTGTGACGTCTACTCGTCTGTGACGCTTGATGAGATTCGACCTCAATCATTTGTAGGATTTATGTGGGAATGCAACACAGTCTCGAACTGCTTGATACAATTTGAGCCATTCTGCATGCGTCTCTTTTCATGAAAACGCTGGAACGCTTTCGCACAGTTCCCAATTGGATGATGCTATCGCTGGCCATGAATGTCCTGCTCTTCATGGCGGTCATCATGGGTCTGCGCGATCGCCAACCGGCGACAGCGACAGCGCCTAATGCCTCGGTGTTGCCGCAAGCCAGTGCTTCTGTGGCCGATAATCCCGCCGCCGTCGATAATTTCAGCCCGCAACTTGGCGATCGCCAATACCTGCAATATCAGCAATGGGTCGAGCTGCTACGGCAAGAAGCCAAAGCCCATGAGTCAGTGCCCCGATTGACAGTGCTGCTGGGCGACTCAATTTCTCTCTGGTTTCCGCAGGATCTGCTGCCCGGACAGCGCACCTGGCTGAACCAGGCGATTTCGGGCGAAGGCTCTGACATGATGCTGAAGCGGCTGAATGCGCTGGATGAGGCCAAGGTCGAGACGATCTTCTTGATGATTGGCATCAATGACCTGATTGCTGGAGAGCCTGAGAGTCAGGTGACCGATCATATCCGCCAGGCGGTGCAATATCTAAAGCGTAAACACCCTGAGGCGGATATTGTGGTGCAGTCAATTTTGCCTCACGGGGCCGCCAATGCCACCTGGGAAGGCCGGGAACGTCTGTTGCTGCTGCCGAACGATCGCATTCAGGCCGTCAACAGCGTCCTCGCTGATATTGCCCAAGAGCATGATGTCGACTATCTCGATTTGTACCCGCTGTTTGCCAATGGCGAAGGGGCGCTGCGGCCCGATCTCACCACGGATGGTCTGCACTTAAACGATCGCGGCTATTTGGTCTGGCGCACGGCGATCGCGCTCCTGCTCAGCACTGAGCTCGATGAGTAAACTCTCCGGCTGGGATGGGTTTTCTCCGCACAGGGCAGGATGATCGGTCAAGGCGCATGGGCTGATCGCGTCGCCCGGTTAGTGAGCTGATCTAGCGTCATGATTGATTCTTTCAACGGTGAGTTTCTGAGTAGGAAGGCAGCAAACCGCTATCCTAGATAACAAGCAGCTGGTGACCGGGAGCGTCATGGATACCAAAGCCTTTAAGCGATCACTGAATCACTCTGATAAATATTTTCGCAACAGTTTGGGGCACGGCAAAGACGTCGCCGAACAAATGCAAACGGAATATCAGAGCAGTCTGATTCAAAAAATCCGTGACAACAATTATGTGTTGACCGAAGGCGAGGTCACCATCAGCCTGGCCAAATCCTTTGGCTTTTGCTGGGGCGTCGAGCGGGCGGTCGCGATGGCCTACGAAACGCGCCAGCATTTTCCCACTGAGCGCATTTGGATCACGAACGAAATCATTCATAACCCCGGCGTCAATCAGCGTCTGCGGGACATGAACGTGCATTTTATCGAAGTGGTCGACGGCGAGAAGAACTTTGCCGTGGTTGGTGAAGGAGACGTCGTGATTTTGCCCGCCTTTGGCGCTAGCGTGCAAGAAATGAAGCTACTCAACGATAAAGGCTGCACCATCGTTGATACGACCTGCCCCTGGGTGTCGAAAGTTTGGAATACGGTCGAAAAGCATAAGAAAAAAGCCCACACTTCGATTATTCATGGCAAGTATCAGCACGAAGAAACGGTCGCTACCAGTTCTTTTGCCCAGACTTACTTAGTGGTACTGAATCTGGATGAAGCCCAGTATGTGGCCGACTATATTCTCCACAAAGCTGAGTTTCCCGAGGCGCAGCAGCGACGTCGCGATGAGTTTCTCACCAAGTTCGAACAGGCCTATTCTGAAGGGTTTGATCCGGATCAAGATCTCGAACGGATCGGTGTAGCCAACCAAACCACTATGTTGAAGGGAGAAACCGAGGCGATCGGTAAGCTGTTTGAGCACACCATGCTGCAAAAATATGGGCCGCAATCGCTGAATGATCACTTCTTAGCCTTCAACACCATCTGTGACGCCACCCAAGAACGTCAGGATGCCATGTTTGAGCTCGTCGATGAGACTGTGGACGTGATGCTCGTGATTGGTGGCTATAACTCTTCAAACACTACGCATTTGCAAGAAATCGCGATCGAGCGCAACATTCCCTCTTATCACATCGATGCTCCTGAGCGAATTGGGCCAGACAACCGTATTGAACATAAGCCGCTACACGGTGAGCTCACGGTCACTGAAGATTGGTTGCCTGCAGGCCCGATTACAGTCGGTGTGACCTCGGGTGCTTCGACCCCCGATCGCGCCGTCGAAGCATCCATTGAGCGCATTTTTCAGCTCAAACAGCAGGCGGCCCTCGTCATGGCTGACTAAATATCTGGCTCTCAGGAGATTTCCGAAAAAAGATATATCGTCACTGTCGGGAATAGGTTTAGCGAGAAACCGGGATTTCATTGCCACAGGGCATCCACAAAATCTGCCTCTGTGGAGATCTTTAACGTCAATCGCGAGGGGCTGGAAGCGATTGTCTGCTAGGTATACGCGATTTCAATGGCGACAGATTCCCGAGAACCAGCCCGACGCCATCAATCGACTGCGGCTCAGCCAAAAAAGCACGGATGAGGGTTTTGATGTTCCCTCTAATTCGTTTTGCATGGCAATTCTCAACGTTTTCTCAGATCTTCCTCAGACGCACTTCATCGAGATGCCGTTTAGTAAGAGCGGGGTTGACTGTGAGCCTAGGTCGTGAGGTATCGAACTTCACTGACAGCAAGCAAGAGAAAATACACCCTGTCAATAGATTTGTGCTGTTTGACGACAGATTTTGACTGACAATTGCCGTTTTTTGGATGTTGCCCGATGAAGATTAAGTATTTGACCGCATTTGTTGCCTCGGCTGTTTTATCCGTTGGGGTAGCTTCTCTGCCCACCATCTTTAGCCCAGCGCAGGCCAACCCCTGTGCTGCCGAGGTCGATCCTTGTGCAGCAATTGACCCTTGTGCGGCAGTTGATCCCTGTGCGGCGAATCCTTGCGCAGCAGTTGATCCTTGTGCAGCGAAGCCTTGTGCAGCAGTTGATCCTTGTGCGGCTGATCCTTGCGCGGCAGTTGATCCTTGTGCGGCTGATCCTTGCGCGGCAGTTGATCCTTGTGCCGCGAATCCCTGCGCGGCAGACCCTTGTGCCGCTGACCCCTGTGCCGCAGACCCTTGCGCAGCGAATCCTTGTGCGGCAGACCCTTGCGCGGCGAATCCCTGTGCGGCTGCGGATGTGGTGTCGGCAGCTGAGCCGCCCCACCCTGAGGTTTACATTGAAGGTTCAAGTGATTTGGCTATTCGCGGCGCTGACCCGGTGGCTTACTTCACGATGGGCGAAGCAGTGGCTGGTCTGCCGCAATATGAGTACGAGTGGAATGGTGCGACCTGGCGCTTTAGCAGCGCTGCCAATAAGGAAGCGTTTAAGGCTGAGCCTGAAGCTTTTGCTCCTGCCTACGGCGGCTATTGTGCCAAAGCTATGAGCGAAGGTAACGTGGCTTCGGTTGACCCCCGCGCTTGGAAGATCGTTGATGGCAAGCTTTATCTCAACTACAGCCAAGAAGTGCAAGAGCAGTGGGTACAAGATATCCCTGGCAATATTGAGAAAGCCGATGCAATGTGGCCCAGCGTGCTGACGGAGAAGACGTTCTATGAAAACCAGGTGTCTTGGGCTGAGTAGACTCTGAACTGGCAGGCGGCGATCGCCGTCTTTCAATCAAGCTGACGAACGCTAACGTTCCAGATGCGAGTGAGTAGCAAGCTGCTGAGCTGGGCACTCGATGGCGATGCAACTGCTTCTACGCAATCCCGGTGAATGAAGGGTAAACCCGCTTCAGTTCGCCGGGATTTGCTGTTTAATAGCCAAAATATTTGAATGGAGGCGGATGTCTCTAGAGGCGGCCATCATTTAATGGCTGAGTCCTTATGCTGAAAGCGGTTCAGCCTCTCGCTAGGTTTATGGAGCGGGCACGATGATGCTCATACCGTAAGGCTTTCGAGTCTGATTGAAGACGTGCCCTAGCGGAGATGTAAAAATACTGACGAATTTGGGTGAAATCTGCGGCTATTTCCAATATTCTCAACTATCCTCATAAGCAATCAGGGGCGATCGCGTCTCATTGCTCAAGTCCATCCTGGGGAAAATGGCTGCTCCCGGTTTTAGGTTTTTTGACACCCCCTAAACGTTTAACCTTGCGGGCGATCGCTGTCGCCGCCTACGTTAGCCTGTGGATGTTATCTTGAGGGCGCGTCGGGTTGCCTGGCTCATACCCTCCTTTCCAAGATTTTGCTGAGCCGATTTGTTTAATACCCGCCTGTCTTTAGCCTGTGGTTCGCATGACGACAAGACTTTCATCAAACCGGAAACCTAAGGCGCGTGCCAAAACCGCCGCCAAGTCATCTAAACTATTGCGGTATGTTTGTGCCACGGTACTGCTCGTGGTCGGCATGATGGCCTTAAAGGCTGCGATCGCTTGGGCTTCGGAAGCCGTGGTCTACGACCTTCCCCTCATGGGTGGGCTGCTCAAAAGTTTAGAGCTGATGGAAGTGACAAACGTGATCGTGTTTGCCATCTTGGGAGTCAGCTTAGGGGCTTTTACACTATGGCTGCCCCGACATTGGAGCTTTTGGCCAAAACTGCTATCACTGTTAGTGGCGGTGCCGCTGGTCTTTATGAGTGGTTATGCCATGCGGTATCACCTCTGGATGCAAGAAGTCGCTGTAGAGTCGGAGTTGCTGCCTACTCAAGCTGAACAGGTGACCGATACGTTGCTCAAGCAAGCTACGGGCAATGGCGGCTTGATTGGCTTTTTTCGCTACACCGTGCAGGTACCCATCTTGCCGACCAACCTCAGAGCGCTGCAAAATATTGACCAAGACGATAAATGGTTTCGCTCTGAGCTGACGCGCTTTAGCGGCCTAGAGCCCGGACTATTTACTCGCATCTTTATGCTGACTGGGTGGGGCATTCGCCTGTTTTACACATTACTAGCGGTCATTACAGCAAGCCTTTATTTCACCAAAGGCCTGGTGTGGGCCAATCGCCATCGCCAACCGCAACGGTGATCAAGTCAGTTGCCATGCCACTGGCTTGTTGTCGCTGGGGCCATCTGGTTGACATGGAAGGCGATTGGCGATGGCACTGACAGCCTCATTTTGGCCGGGGGGGCGAGTCAGCGCATGGGACAGGACAAGGCCCTGCTGCTGCGCAAGGGCATCTCTCTGCTACGCCATACATGGGACGTGGCGCAAACTGTTACGGCTGATGTGCGGGTGGTGACACCACGGCGCGATCGCTACCAACCGCTCTTGCCACCCACGGCCCAGTGGGTAATCGAACCCGCCCCACTGGCTGGAGCCCCGGCTGCCGGGCCACTGATCGCCTTTACCCGCGCTCTGGAGACGGTAGAGACCGAATGGACGCTGCTGCTAGCCTGTGATTTGCCCAATTTACAAGGCAGTGTGCTGCAGCAATGGCAGCGAGCATTACCGCAACTGCCCCCGACTGCGATCGCCTATTTGCCCCGTCGTCCTCAAGGTTGGGAACCGCTGTGTGGTTTTTATCGCTCGGTCTGCTTATCTAGCTTGCAGCAATATCTCACCACGGGGCGGCGATCGTTTCAGGGCTGGCTTGATCAGTTGTCAGGGGGGCCGCAGTCAGTCAGGCCCATTGTCGATGTGCCAGTAGACATGCTGGCAAACTGTAACACCCCCCAAGATTGGCAGCGATGGCAAAGCTCGTGAGATTTGGCTGTGATGTTCCACCTATTGCAGAATTCGGAATGCAGAATACCCTTCGAGAAGTGCCAGGCCCGACGGAAGTCGGCGTTAAAAATCTCACCAGAGGGTGATTTCAGTTGTCTGGAGGGACTGGATCAAACTGCGGCTGGCGATATCTTCCCGGCAGCGGCGGCTGTGCGATTTGTCGGGCGGTATGGTCATCAAGCCCACTGCATACAACCGTCTCTTGCCCTCTTTCCCTGGCTCTTTACTGCCGATATGAGAGCGCCAAGCGAAGGCTGCCATCAACAAAAAGCAGTTTGAAATATTGGCAAATCTTGAAAATAAATCTCTTTGAGGAGTAGATCTCTAAGGGGCAACACGGCTATGTTAGCTGTTAAGGTCAAAGCTAAATCCGCGATCGCGGCCTCCCGCACGACCCATGACTAATTGTTGAGATTTCGTATTGCTCCTGTGACCCGTAACCGATCTCTGCCAGAAACCACTGCCCACGTCCGCATTACGTACCAGTCTTGGCATTTGGGGCGACTGGAAGGTGAGGTGAGCGCTAACGATTATGAATGGCAGTTTCAGTGGCAGTTTTCAAAAGGGGGACTGACAATTGAACCGTCTTTGGGGCGCGCATTGATTCGCGAACCGCTGGGTCGGTTTTTAGAGCAGTTCGACTATCAGCTCGAAGCCGGGGGCGATTATTCCTTCACCATTCGTGCCAAGCTGTAGAGTTATCTGCGCATCGCCTAGGAATGATTACGAGCTACCCCTCGGTAAGACGATTGAGGTAGCGTTCAATCAACAGCATGGCGACAATGTCATCAATTGGCACAGTCGGTTGGCGAAATCCCTGCGGTAATAATCGCTGCCACCCGGCTGGCGGATACATTTGCCAGTAGCGATCGCGGGCTTCTAGCGACGAGTAGCGCTCATCGATTAAAACCACTCGCAAAGGCTGACTCAGTTGAGTGAGCTGGGTTTTCCAGTCTTTGGCCGAGGTCTGATCACCCATCACAATGAGTGAGATGGGATATTGCTGCTGCAGCTGTTCGATGGTGGTCAGCACGGCCCCTGCCGCGACGACGGCCCGATGCATGAGAACTCGGTCTAACCCCATGACGGCTAAGCCACATTTTTGCCGTCCGGGGTCAAATCCCAAAATAACGGGCTGAGAACACGCATTTGTTGAAACCACAGACGCTAGGACTAAGGAACAAGAATTTTGGGATAAGCCGTGCTGCTAGTGATATCACTAGCCACCTGTTCAGCATTAGTCGGCACCTGAGACCTGCACCGGTCGGTGAATGCTGCTGAACACCCTACTTATATTATCCGGCAGAATAATTCCGCTGCACCGCATACCTTTGGTAAGCATTCAGGCCGGAGTGGCTCATCTGACCGCAGTGTATCGTTTTGCCTGACTATTCAGGTTCAAAATACGGCGTTATTCTTGGTTTTGCTGACGGGTCAAAAATTCGGCTTCGCGCTGGTCTAGATCTTCGCGTGCCGTCTTTAAGTTGCGCTCAAGTTCTTGGATTTCATCGCGACGGGCCGCAGTCTCGAGGGCGCGGCGTTCAACTTCTTGGCTTTCCAACGTTAAAGACTGCCGCCACTGTTCGGCTCGTTCGGCTTCTTGGGTCAAAAACTCGGGTGTCACTCCTTGAGCAAGAAACTGTTCAACGATCGTAAGTAACCAGGGTACGACATCCTCAACGGCCAAGATCTTGTCCGCCTCAGGCTCCATATCCACTAAGACGATGGCCCCATCGCCAACGCCTAGGGCAATACTGGTTTCGACTGATTTTTCCTGAGACAGCCTTTCCCAGAGATAGTCATCAACTTGTCGTGCCAGGAGTTGCAAGACGGCGTTTCCGAGGAAAGAAGCCCGCTCTACCTTTGCCAGATAACGCATAGGCTGGAAATCGTTCTAATGGGTTGAGTATACCCTGACCACTGAGGCGAAGAGACTTTCGCCGCCAGCCTCATTAGAGATGACTGTGACACAAAAACGATAGGCACACAATCTAAACATGAAGCTAACGCGATCGCTGTACAACACAAGGGAATTCGCGAGTCGCTTTTTTAGCTTTTCCCGACAGGGATCCTGCTTATCACAAGGGTCAGCTACTAAACGTTCTGCTCACTCACACCACAGCCGTGTCTGAATCTATGAGTTATTCATTTTCTACACCTTGGACGTCTGCTCGCTCTGCCCTATCGGCCCTGCGCCACGACTTACCGGCTCAACTATCAAACTATGAATTAATTGAGCGCTGTTGTTTACAGCGTCGCCCTGATAAAGCTGCCTTTGCTGAACTCGTGACGCGATATCAAAGCTATGTAGAGCGCTTGCTCTATCATCTCGCGCCAGATTGGTCGGATCGTGCTGATCTGGCTCAAGAAGTGTGGATTCGGGTCTATCGCAATCTTCATAAGCTGCAAACGGTTGAACGCTTTAAGAGCTGGTTGGGCCGCATCACCACCAACTTGTTCTACGATGAACTGCGCAAACGCAAACGGCATCAATCGCCGTTGTCTTTGGATGCGCCAAAAATGTTGTCGGACGGCGAAATGGAGTGGGAAGTCGCTTCTGACGCACCCAATCCGGTTGATACGCTGATGACGCAAGAGTTTTATGCTCAGCTAGAGCAAGCGATCTCCGGCTTGCCCGAAGTTTTTCGTACCACCATTGTCTTGCGCGAAATTCAAGGCTTGAGCTACGAAGAAATTGCTGACATTACGGGCACCTCTCTGGGTACTGTCAAATCGCGCATTGCTCGCGCCCGCCATCGGTTGCAGAAGGAACTCGATCTTTATCTCAAGCCTGAGACATAGACTCAACTCATCGGGTATCAGCCGTATTGAACATAAATTCTTATCGTCTGAGTGCTGACTCTGATAAGCGTTGCCATTATGATGAAAAGCGGCTCATGCCAAAATATAGTTTGGCAGGGTCAGCTTTTCGTTCTGTGCAAAAACTACTGTTGGCAAACAGCGATTGATTGGGTAATTGTTTTAAGATAGTCCCTTTACTCGCTGGAACTTCAGTCCCTTTGTACAGCGTCTGTGATCGTATTGGCTTAGATTCAAAAGTTGATTCCTAAACTATGAGCGAACGCTATCAACCTTTAGATTCGTCAGGCGGCCTCCCCAGCGCCTTGTCCTGTTCAGAGCACAGCACGATGAGTCAACATAGAGAAATCGATGCTACTAAACGTGATCGCTTTGAGTTGTTGAGTGCTTACCTTGATGGTGAAGTTTCTCCGGCTGAGCGACGGCTCGTAGCGACCTGGCTCGACCATGATGCCGAGGCTCAGTGTCTATATCGCCGGCTACTCCAGCTGCGTCAAGGTTTTCAAGGGCTCGGTCACGAGACTGCAAAATCCCAAGATCATCTCTACACGGCTAATCGAGTCGTCTTCAAGCTGAATCAACGGTTTCGAAGAACTTGGATGGCTGGCATGACCGCTGCTGCGGTTGTCGTGGTGGGCATCTTTTCCGGAGCGCTATATCCGCTTGAGCGCCTAGGCTCAGTTCGTACAGCCACATCGGAGATGACAGACAATTTAGAAATTGCCTTAGATCAACCCCCGATCGCCATTCCAAAACCTGCGATCGCTCCGAGTGACAGCCTGCTCCCTAACTCTGACACCACCCTCGGTCTGTAAGCAACGTTTCTATCAGACATTCACTGAATGAGAGTTGCTTGTGTGGCTCAATCACGCTGGTTAGTTTGAGAGCTTGGGCGGACGGCAGTGGTCGATGAGCAAACTTCGCGACGTTTCATAGTGAATGAGCGAGTTTTCTATCTTCCTGTTTTCCAACTTCCTGTTTTCCAAGCGGCGATCCGGTTGGTCGTCTAGCGTGTGATTCACTGGTAGACGGCCCAATCACGCTAAAAGAATGGCAGGGGGCATCGCCAAATCATTCCGTGGGCGACTGCTCGACCTGATCTAAGTGGTGGTTTTTCAATATCTCCTTGCTTGATTGCGACATGAGGATTGTTGCGATCAATTTTTTTTGGCGTGAATTCGCCATGAAGCGGCGGTAATGTCGCTATCATTCATCCGTACCCTGCCGCTGAGGCGATCTCGCCGCGATCGCCAGTAAAACGGATGATTCGTGCTCCCAATCTTGAAACGGGTGATATGATTCTGGGTAGTGTTTTTGAACTAAACGATATATATAGAGTTTTTAAGTAATTCTCTGAGAGAAATTGCGCTATATTTAGCCTACCGAAATCGAAACGCCCCCAAATATGGTTTCACAGCTCCGGGCTTCGCTACCCCTTTCCGCTCCTGATCCTGCCGCTCGTGCCAAGGCACATCCTTGGCTGCATGCTGTCGAAGGTACGGTACAAGTTTTCACCTCACCTCACCGCAGCTTTTTTACGAATGTCATGGTGCAAGCCATGCGAGTCGCGGGTCAAGGTCACGCTGTTTTGATTGCCCAGTTTCTCAAAGGGGGGATTCGTCAGGGGGTAGACCAGTCGATGCAGTTTGGCCAAGGGCTGGAATGGATGCGTCCCGATATTCAGCGGGCCATCGCGTCTGATGAGACCACCGAGGGCGAACGCGCTGCGATCGCTCTCCTGTGGCAACACGCTGAAACGATGGCCCGGCAGGGCCGCTACTCCTTAGTGGTGTTGGATGAGTTGAGTTTAGCGATTCGGTTTGGCCTGATTGCAGAGGCGGATGTGCTGACGTTTCTGCAGCAGCGCCCCTCCCAGGTCGATGTGATTATGACGGGGCCAGAGATGCCTGCGTCATTGCTGGCGATCGCCGATCAGGTCACCGAATTTCGCCGTCATTTCATGCCTTAAAACAGTGCAAGCTCTTTAGCTTAGTATGAAACAGGGCTAGATAAAGGGTAAGACCTGAATTTTACGTTTCAGTTCAGCACAAGTTCATACGAATCCAGGGAGAACCACAGTGCATATCTTAAGAAAATCCATAGAAATATCCATCTGAAATTTCGAGGATGAATTGAAAACGTAGTTAACCAGAAGCTTTGTTACATCATAATGACTTTCCCAAAAGTTTTTAATAAGAAGCAAGACTCACTCAGCACTTTTTAGATTCAAGAGTTGATATAGTCTTATGACTTAGCAAAATACTTCTTTGAGGATTCATAATCAATGCTTCAAAATGATAAATGGATTATTGAACAGGCCCATAACGGCATGATCGAGCCGTTTGAGAGTACATTAGTTCGACACGTTGAAGACAGAAAAGTTATAAGCTATGGCTTGTCAAGCTATGGATATGACTTGAGGCTTGCACCAGCAGATTTCAGAGTCTTTAAACACATCCCTGGAACGGTTGTAAATCCCAAGAGATTTAATTCTGACAACTTGGAGGCGGTGCCTTTGCAGGAAGATGAAGATGGCTCTTTTTTTATTATTCCGGCTAATTCTTATGCACTTGGTGTTTCTCTAGAGAGATTAAAAATACCCTCCAATATTACGGTTCTGTGCATTGGGAAATCTACAATGGCACGCTGTGGAATTATTGCGAACATCACTCCGGCTGAGGCTTCTTGGGAAGGCTACCTTACCCTTGAGTTCAGTAATGCATCAAGCGCTGATTGCAGAATTTATGCAAATGAAGGAGTGCTTCAGTTGCTTTTCTTAGAGGGTGAGCCTTGCCAAACAACTTACGCAGATCGATTCGGCAAGTACCAGAATCAACCTCAAGCTGTAACCCTTGCTAGGGTGTAGATGGTCTCTAACCACTCTAAAAAAGCTAACTAGAAATAATATGAAGAAGCTTCTGATTTCAGAGACAGTGGTTTGGTTTCACCCCTAGAATTATCAGAATTTGTTTCTTGTCTGATTTGTATAACTAACAATGCTGTTGTTGCAAATGCAAGGATGATTGTGGCGAAGATGTTTATTCCTGAAAGAAGAGCTTGATTCTTTTCCACATAACTTCTTAAACCCGTGAGAAATCGTGACCCTTGTGACCCAGGCATTCTTGGTCTTTCTTTGTCTCTTGAAATCAATCCTTCTTCTTGAACATTCAAAGTGTATAGAGTGCAAAACTTATCATGCTTCTTCAAAGTTATTTTTTTGTTGCCTAGATTAAAAACTGTGATCAACAGCTTCCCATCAAAGCCAGGATCTATCTTCGAAGAAGTATTGGAAATGCCATCCATTAAAAGTTTAACTTTAGGCACAATATGGCCGAAACGAGATCTGGGAAAGTGTACTTCCTCATAAGTTTCTATGATCACGGCTGTCCCTGGAGGAAGATGTATCATGCCGCCATCTGGCAAATCAGTCTTTCCCAGATCTCTATGATCTCGGTATTCGTTGCCAACTCTTAAGTCATAGCTGACATTGCTAGATTTATCTTCAGTAATCTTTGCCTTATCAACCTGATTCCTGTCGATGTTTCTGATGAGGATTACATTTCCATACAGTCCACCTGCTGTATCGAAATCTTCTTTGGTTTCTACGACCGTCTTATTATTACCGTCTATCACAAATGGAATGACTGTCATAATGATTCATGAGAAAAAAACAAGTACTACTATGCTAAAGACGATTTCGTGAATTGAAACTTCGAAAGCTAAGATTGACCCTGATCCTAAAGAATGGGCATTCTTTAGCTCTTACTCTCTACGGCTGTCTCTTGTTCTACCTTGATACAATTTTTCTGAATTGTACTCAAGTTTTTAGATGATCTGTGTTCTGAGAACTTTTTCAAGGCACATCTGACTTCCACGATCTTTCGTTGTTTGTGAGTAAGGTTTTCTCGCTCATGTCATAGACATCATTGTCGGTAAACCAACCCGCTTCGGTCGACATCATCGCCAACGTGATGCCTACCGAAGCGAGTTGGCGTGGTCATCTGACGCTAGAGTTCTCTAACTCATCGAGTGCCGACTGCCGCATTTATGCAAACGAAGGCGTTGTGCAGCTCCTCTTTTTTGAAGGTGAGCAGTGTGAAGTTAGCTACGAAACCCGTCGCGGTAAATATCAAGACCAGCCTGAACAGGTGACCCTAGCTCGCGTATGAGCTGGTTTGGCATGAGCAGCATTCTACAATTGTGGAGACGTTAGAGGCTCTGACGCTAGGTCAACAGCCTCGGCGTTCGCTGGGTCGTCAACTCACCTCTGGTGATTCAAAGTGTCGCATGAAAAATAGGTTGCAACTGCGGTGACCCGAGTTGCCAATGGGATGCTCCACGGGGTGGAAGCCAAATTTTTGGTAGAGATGAATCGCGGCTGCCATGGTGCCAAAGGTCTCTAAATAGCAGCCTTGATAACCCTGCCCTTGAGCCATTGTGAGCAATTTTTCCATCAGGGCTTGGCCGATGCCTTGGCCGCGATAAGCGGGCACAAGATACATCTTTTGCAGTTCACAGATATCGGGAAAGTCGCAGGGAAATGGTGCAATACCCCCGCCGCCAATGATCTGGTCTGCGGCAGTGACCACGTAGTAACTGCCCTCGCTGTCCTGGTAGGCTTGGGAGAGCTGATCAAGTTCTGGATCTGCCCAGGCAAAACCAGGGCGATTGGCACCAAACTCGGTGAGTACCTGACGAATGATGGCCGCAATCTGCGGGTTGTCCTCAGGTTGAATTTCTCGAATGACGAAGGACATAACAGTCTTTTACAAACGACGGGAGCCGGGATGGCGGCGATCGCGGCGGGTGAACAATTTGAGGAAGGGTAAGCGATTTTGCACCTGGCGTGGTTTAAACCGTTCTCCCAGCTTGCCAAGGGCGTTCGGCCCGGCGTCTACTGCCTTCGGTTTACCACCCGGAGTTTGCCACCAAGCGGCCAGGGTACCGCCCGCAAACCCGGCGATCGCCCCAAAAATAATGCTTGGGCCAATCTCGTAGCCCAGCACCAAAAACGTCAGCAAAAAAAATAGCCACAGCCGCAGCGCAACGGGAAAAATCTTGTCAGTCACGATGGATAGCGGGGATCATCCCCCCAACGTTGAGGATAGGTTGGGCTGCCACTGCTCCACTTGGACTTGTGACAGCCTTGCTCGCTTACACTATAGTCGCCAATTGAGGAGATAGTGGTTGGGTCGTATCAATCGTCGTGACAGAGGGTTGCTCGGCGGAAGTAAAGGGCTCTAGATGCTGCTTTTCTAAAATGGCCAAAGTAGCATCGGCAATGTCGCCCGACCGTTCTTTGACCCGTTGTTGAAGCGTTGCGAGCGGGGCCTCACAGTGCACAATGATCAGCGGCAGCTGGTGGGCTGCTGCCTGGGCGATCGCCAGCTGTCGGGTTGCAACCCGATCAAACTTTGCATCCAAAATGATGCTGTAACCTTGGCTAGCCAGCTCGCTGCCTAACTGTACCAAGCGCTCGTAGGTCTTTTGCGTCATTTCTGGAGTGTATAGGCTATCGGCCCCCCGCTGCTGTATGGGCATTCCCGCTAAGTGCTTGCGCACCGCATCCGAGCGCACATAGACGCCAGGCAGCCGCCGCGCCAGTTCTTGAGCTACGGTGCTTTTACCGGCCCCAGATAGTCCTGCCATGGCAAAAAGTTGGCCTGACTGGGGCTGAATGTAAGACCACGCCAGCGTGTAATATTTCGCCGCTTTGTCGGCGGCGGCTTGCTTCGCCGCGTCGTCAACGGTGGGATCGCCCAATAAAAAGGAGATCACTTTGGCTCTGACATAGGACTGCCGACTGACGTAGAGAGGCAGTACCTGTAAGCCGGCCCAATCGCCTGTGTGCTCAACATAGTGGCTGAGAAACGAGGCGGCCAAGTCGGCTCGCCCTTGCACGGTGAGATCCATGATGATGTAGGCGATGTCGAACATCACGTCAACGAAGCGAAACGGCTCGTTGAACTCGATGCAGTCAAACAACAGCAGCTCGTCTTGCCAGTAGCAGATGTTGTTGAGATGCAGGTCGCCGTGGCAAGCTCGGATTTTGCCCTGGTCAACGCGCTGCTGTAGCAGCTCCTGTTGGGTGGCAAAAAACTGGTCGGTGTAGGCTTTGGTCTCGTCAAACTGCTGCTGGGTTTGCGGCCCGCCGATAAAGCCCACAGTCTGGTCGTAATTTTCGTCGATCGACTGGCGAATCTTCTCGACCGTGCCAAAGGTCTGGATGTAGTCGTTGGTTGCCGCCTGCAGGTGAAAGGCCGCGATCGCCTCAGCCAGCTGGCGCAGCAGGTCTTCTGTCAGGTCGCCCTGTTCAAAGAGATGACTCAGCAGCGTGGACTGGGGAAACTGCCGCATTTTGACAGTGTATTCCACCACGTTTTCGGGGGTGTCGAGCTCGTAGCGATCGCCCTGCTGGCTAATTGGCAGAGCGGCGACATAGATGGGCGCGGCGGCGCGCTGGTTGAGCTGTAGTTCTGCCGCACAGAAGTGTTTTCGCAGCTCCAGGGTGGAGTAGTTGAGAAACCCAAAATCGACCGGCTTTTTGACTTTGTAGGCAAAGTCTCCCGTCAGCATGACGTAGGAACCATGCGTCTGAATCAGCTGGATCGAATCTTGCACGGGATGGGGATAAAACTCCGGCTGGAGCATTTGCTGAATCAGTGGTGGCAGCGAGATATCAACCATAACAACCTGTAAAAAGACACTAAAAAACCAGGGAAAATTTTCCCTGGTTTCACGACATCAACGGTAATCTACGCTTCAGAAGCGGTTTCTGCCACCGCCACCGCACCGTCGTCACTGCCTTCAGCAGCGACAGTTCTCGGGGCTGCTACGTTGACCAGGGTTTTGTCAGTATCGGCGATCGCCTCGACGCCAGCCGGTAGCTTTAGGTCGGTGATGTGGAGGTTCTCACCCACGGCGAGCGCTGTCACATCAACGTCTAGCGTTTCCGGAATCGCATTGGGGGCACAGCGAATGGCCAGTTCTGACACCATGATGTCTAAAGTGCCGCCTTCATCTTTGACGCCACTGGCCGTGCCGACATAGTGCAGGGGGACGACCACTTCCACGCTGGACTGACTGGCGATCGAGAAAAAGCTGAGGTGATACAGCATGTCCTTCCATGGGTGGGTTTGCACCTCACGCAGTAGGGCCTGACCGCTCCAGGGCATGTCAGGCACATTGACCGTGATTAGGGTATTGTTCTCTGACGCATAACGCACGAGCTTTTCGGCATCTCGCTGGGCCACCGTCAGCGAGACGGACTCGGCGCCATCATGACCGTAGAGGACGGCGGGCACGCGGCCATCACGACGCAGGGCTCTGGGGTTGATGCCGGTGTCGCGCTTGTTACATTCAATCGATAGTTCCATAGGACTCACTGACAATTCAGAATAATTTGGGCAGGCAAACAAACAGACAATCAAGCAACTTGAGGGGTGCTACCGGTTTCGTATAGCAACGCTCTTTTGGGACCATGGATGGGGTCTTCCACGATAATGGTCTGGTCGCGGCTAGCTCCGAGCGACACGATCGCGATCGGAACTTCCATCAACTCAGCCAAAAACTTCAAATAGTCCAGCGCTTGGGTCGGCAAATCCTCTAGGGAGCGACAGTCAGCGGTGGACTTCCGCCAGCCCGGAAACGTAGTGTAAACCGGTTCGCACTGGGCAAACAACCGGCCACTGCTGGGCAACTCCTGATAGGTCTCACCGTCAATCTTGTAGGCGGTGCAGACTTTAACTTCGTCGAGTTCATCCAACACATCCAGTTTGGTGATGGCCAGACAGTCAATGCCGTTAATGCGCACGGCGTAGCGACCAATCACGGCATCAAACCAGCCACAGCGACGGCGGCGGCCGGTGGTGGTGCCAAACTCCGACCCCAGTTCGCACAGCTTATCGCCCAATCCTCCCAGCAGTTCGGTGGGAAACGGCCCCTCGCCGACGCGAGTGGTATAGGCTTTAGCGACGCCAATCACGCGGTCAATCATGGTGGGGCCGACGCCAGAGCCGATACAAGCCCCGCCGGCCACCGGATTTGAAGAGGTGACGTAGGGATAGGTGCCGTGATCGAGATCTAGCAGCGTCCCTTGTGCCCCTTCAAATAGGATGTTTTTGCGATCGCGAATCGCTTGATCAATGCGTAAGGAGCTATCAATGACGTGGGGGCGCAGGCGATCGGCATAGGCTTTATATTCGTCAAGCACTGCCTTGGGTTCTAGAGGCGCTAAGCCGTAGAGCTTTTCTAAGACGACATTTTTGTATTGGATCGTCCACTCTAGCTGTTCTTCGAGGCCATCCATGGCGACGAGATCGACCATGCGAATACCAATGCGCTCAGATTTGTCGGCGTAAGTGGGGCCAATCCCCCGGCGAGTGGTGCCAATCTTTTTGTTGCCGCGGCGCTCTTCCGAAGCCTGATCGAGCAGGCGATGGTACGGCATCGTGACGTGAGCCGATTCGGAAATGAAGAGATTTTGCGTCGAGATTCCCAATCCTTCGAGGGTATCTAGCTCCTTAATAATCTCGCGCGGATCAATGACTGTGCCATTGCCAATGATGCACTCAGTATCGACATAGAGAATGCCGGAAGGAATGAGATGCAGCTTAAAGATCTGATTCTGAACTACAACGGTATGACCCGCATTGACGCCGCCCTGATAGCGAACGACTACATGGGCCGACCGGCTCAAGAGGTCAGTTATCTTACCTTTTCCTTCGTCGCCCCACTGGGCACCAATCACAACGACGTTAGCCAATGTCCTTAGGTCTTCCGTTCACACAAATAACCATTATCCCCAGTATTTTGCAGACCTGTCAATACCCAGCTGCATCAAGTTTGTCGGCCCAGTTTGCTATCAGATGGGCTAGAGCAAGCTTTGAGGAGTTCTTTAGCTGGGATGAGCGATTTTTCTCAAACGGGTGAATGTTTCTTGGCTCACCGCTGGGAAAGCGAAAGCAAATCTGGGGTTATGCCCGTTGCTAGAGATTTCTGGGGTAGAACAATAGATAACTTTTTGAGCTGAATTCTTTAAAGCTTGACGATTTATTGATGCCCACTCATCTCAAGGCCGAGGAATTTCCATGAGTTTGTATGCTGAGCTGCACCGCCACCTGGGCGGTTCTGTTGTCCCCAGAATTTTGTGGCGTTATTTTCAACGCAATCGCTCCGATGTGGCCGATCGCTTTGAAGGTTATCCTGCCTTTGAAGATTTCTACACCCGACCTCATAACACCTTGGCGGAGTATCTAGAACTGCACACCCTGGTAGAAAGCGTGCAGACTCAAGAAGCCCTGCCCTACTTTGTGTCGCGCCTGATTCGCGGGGCTTATATCTTTGAGAATCTGGCGTACCTAGAGCTGCGCTATACGCCTTACTTAAGAACGCCAGAATATCTTGCGCAAAGCGATCGCATCGACAAGATGACCCAGATCGTTGAGGTAGTAGGGCGCGCTAGCCAACAAACGGAGTATCCGGTGGTGACGCGGCAAATTCTCTGCATGCACTCGCGATTGCCCTACGAGGTGAATCGGGCCATCGTTGATCTGGCGGCCCAATATCCTGAGTTTGTCTGTGCCATTGATTTGGCGGGCGGTGACGCCCAGTATGGCGAACGGCTAGACGAGTTTGTCGGGTTGTATGCCTATGCCAGACAGCTGGGCGTTAGCACGACCGGGCACGTGTTTGAAACGCGGGATGGCTGCTACCCCGAGCTGTTGCCCTATCTGATGCGGATTGGCCACGGCATTCAGATTCCCCTGCAGCGACCTGATTTGTTGAAGTCCGTGGCTGACCGGAGACAGTGTTTGGAAGTATGTCCAACCACTTATTTGCAAACGGGCACGCTAGATGAGATTCGTGACCTGAAGCCGGTGTTTGATCGCTGCTTTGACGCTGGGGTCGATATTGCCATCTGTACCGACAATGCGGGCCTGCACAACGTCCGTCTGCCCTTTGAATACGAGAACTTGCTGACTCAGGATGTGATTGGGTTTGAAGGATTGCAGGCTTGTCAAGCGGCGGCGTTTCGCCATGCCTTTGCTTGGCCCCACGAGCGGCCGCCGGGCTCGATGATCAACGACATGCTGCGTGAGCAGCTCAACAACTTGATGGTTAATGATGCCGCTGAGCCAACCGCCTCAATATAGATGGCTACGAGTGATGAGCGTCGGTGAGATGACAAGTTAGCCGACCTTTTTGCCAAAAACCAGAATCTGACTGGTCACCCAACCGGGCTGACTTGATGGCAGCCGTCACAAAGAGCTGCTATCAACCTGTGCCACTGGTTGCACAATCCTAGATAATAAGAAGGTTTTGTACCGACTTCTCGCGTTTATCAAGCACCCAGCGAACCCATGCGTACCCATTACTGCGGCCACCTCAGAGCCACCGATATCGGAGAAACGGTCACCCTATTTGGTTGGGTCGATCGCCGTCGCGACCATGGGGGCGTGATTTTTGTGGATTTGCGCGATCGCACCGGCGTGGTGCAAATTGTCAGCGACCCTGAGCGGACGCCTGAATCGTTTGGCACGGCCAATGACCTGCGCAATGAATACGTTGTGCGTATTTGCGGCACTGTCAGCCAGCGGCCCGCGGCGTCGCTCAACGAGAAGCTGCCGACTGGCCAAGTGGAAATTTACGCTGACGAAATTGAACTGCTCAATGCCGTTCGCAAACAGCTGCCGTTTCAGGTGTCGACGGCAGAGTCCGAGTCGGTACGAGAAGAACTGCGGCTCCGCTATCGCTATTTAGACCTGCGCCGCGATCGCATGGCCCAAAATTTGCAGACTCGCCACGCCGTCATCAAGGCGATTCGCCGCTTCCTGGAAGATGCCGAAAGCTTTATGGAAGTGGAAACGCCAATTTTGACTCGCTCCACGCCAGAAGGGGCACGAGATTTCATTTTGCCTTCCCGGGTTAACCCCGGAGAATGGTTTGCGTTGCCCCAGTCGCCGCAGCTGTTCAAACAGTTGCTGATGGTTGCCGGCGTCGATCGCTATTATCAAATCGCTCGCTGTTTTCGGGATGAAGATCTGCGGGCCGATCGCCAGCCAGAGTTCACTCAACTCGATATGGAGATGAGTTTTCTCAGTCAAGAAGAAATTCTTGATTTGAACGAGCGCTTGGTCTGTCACGTCTTCAAAACGGTGAAAGGTATCGAGGTATCGCGGCCCTTTGCTCGCCTCACCTATGCCGAAGCGATGGATCGCTATGGTAGCGATAAACCCGACACGCGCTATGGCTTAGAGCTGGTTGAGGTGTCTGACTTAGTGGCCGACTCGGGCTTTAAGGTGTTTTCTGGCGCGGTGAAATCGGGGGGCATGGTGAAGGTGTTGCCGATTCCCGATGGCAACGACGTCATCTCAAACGTGCGCATTAAGCCGGGAGGAGACCTGTTTAAGGTGGCGGCGGCGGCCGGGGCCAAGGGCTTAGCCTACATCCGCGTGCGGGAGAACGGCGGCATCGATACGATTGGCGCCATTAAGGACAATTTGACGCCGGAGCAAACCCAAGAGCTGCTGGAAAGAACCGGTGCCCAGCCCGGTACGCTGCTGCTATTTGGGGCTGGCCCAAGTGCCGTGGTCAATGCCACGCTGGATCGAGTGCGGCAGGCGATCGCCAAAGAGATGAACCTGATTCCCGACGATGCGCTCAATCTGTTGTGGGTGACTGACTTCCCCATGTTTGAGTGGAATGCGGATGAACAGCGCCTTGAAGCGCTGCATCATCCCTTTACCGCGCCCCGTCCGGAAGAAGCGCACGATCTTAAAACGGCGCGCGCGCAGGCCTATGATTTAGTGCTCAACGGGTATGAGATTGGCGGCGGTAGCTTGCGCATCTATCAGCCTGAGGTGCAGCGACAGGTATTTGAGACCATCGGTTTGTCAGAGGCAGAAGCGCAGGACAAGTTTGGCTTTTTACTGGAAGCGTTTGAGTACGGCACGCCCCCCCACGGCGGTATTGCCTATGGGCTCGATCGCTGGGTCATGCTGATGGCCGGTGAAGAGTCGATTCGCGCTGCGATCGCCTTTCCCAAAACTCAGCAGGCACGTTGCTTGCTGACGTCGGCACCCGCCAGTGTGGACAAAAAGCAGTTAAAAGAACTTCACGTGGCGTCGACCTATCAGCCTAAGCTTCAAGACGAAGCTCAATAGGGTGTGCCTGTTGGGGTGTAGAGAACTATGGCAGCAGCGAGAGCCAGGGCGGCTCGGGGTTATGTTTTCATAACTTCATGCAAATCCATGCAGATTACTACAAATACATAAAGGTGAGACCAGAACCTTTCGTCGTCACGATAGGATTTACCAATCAACAACCGAGATGAAATTTATAGGGTCTTTATGCTGATTGTGCTGCTGGTTTTTGGTCTGAGTTTAGTCCCGGCGCTCATTTCTGCTTGGATTAGTCTGCGCGCCCGTGATCGCGTCCAGGCTGATTTTGGGCGGGCGATGGCGGTGGCCGCTCAGCGTGGATTTAAGGCGGCCATTCAACGTGATCGCGACCTCAACTACGTCGAAGGTCTGGGGTATGTCATTGGCGACTTTACCTGCCAAATGAATGCGAGATCGCCCTACCTCCGCTGTGCGATGAATCCCACTGGCCCCTGTCACGGCTGTCAATATTTTGAGGCTCCTGTCTTCCGCGAAGTCGTGATGCGGGTGCCCGAAACCGCTACCGCTTGCACTATTCCGCCGATGCCAAAAACCTGTCCGCTGCCCGTCTTTTCGACCGTTGCTTAAAAGGGCGCTTGAGCCTGAGTGGCGAGGACTCAATAAATCCTTGAAAGCCTGATTGGAGTCTTGATTAGGGCAATGTCATAAAGCCTAAAAAAGACGCGATTTTGTGGATCGGCATGAGCCGGTCATGCCGCCTAAATCAAGCCAAACGCTTAAGCTGGATGAGAGGTTGGTTCTATCTGGATGGAACGCGACGGCAACCAGCGGGGTCAATCGTTCAAGTTTTGCCAATCTAGTCTCTAGGTTGGCGTCTTTTTGATTTAACGCTTGTGATGGATACTGCAAACATTGTGCTGGCTCTTTGTTTGGGCCTGGGCTTGAGTGCGGCCTGCGGATTTCGGGTCTTTATTCCCCCCTTTGCTATGAGCTTGGCAACGATGCAGGGGGTGGTGACCCCAGCCGTTGATTGGCAGTGGTTGGGCAATCCCATTACTGTCATTACGCTGGGCATGGCAACGCTGATCGAAGTGGCCGCTTACTTTACCCCTTGGGTGAGTAATGCCCTGGATAGTGTCGAGTTGATTGCGGCTCCCATTGCCGGCATGGCAATGACTGCCTTGAGCCTGTCCATGGTGGGAGATATCAACCCGATCATGCTGTGGACTACTGCGGCGATTGCGGGCGGCGGCACGGCTGAACTGGTCGAAGGGGCAACTGCCCTGACTCGATTAGCGACAGCAGGCACCACGGCTGGTCTGGCTAGCCCCGTGCTTGGATTCATGGAATTGCTGTCGGCGGCGGTGTTGTCGATCTTGGCCATTCTCGCACCCGTTTTAGCCTTGGGTCTTGTGATCGGTCTGGCGCTCTACTGTTGGCTACGCCTACGGCGCTTTCGTGAGCGGCGACGACGGGCTCAAGAGTCTTTGTCTGAATAATGCTTTCGCTGTAACTAAGTGACAACCGGACTGCTGCCGTTGAATCTGGCCGTGGCCCCTTGATCCCCCAGTTTGAGAAAGGCCAGCTTCAAAGTCTCTCAACTTTGAGGGCTGCAAGCTCGTCGGGCATATTAGCGGGGTCGATATCTAAGGGATATGCGCTTAAATAACATCCCATTTATGGAAACGTTTTCTGTAGGGGTTTGGCAGTGCCAAGCCCCTACGATCGGGACGTTATTTTCAAGCAACTCCCTAATACCAATTCTCTGGAACTGGACTACAGATCTTCCTTGCGACTCCGCTCCAGGAACGTCGGCTGAGCGGAGTCGTTCGCATCGCGTCTCCCCGAGGGAGACAGCCGACTTGGATGTGTAGCTGTAATTTGTAGAACTGGTATAAATTCCAAATGAGTAGAGCAGCCCCAGCGTATCCTTGAACCTGATGCCCCGTCTCAAGTCGTTTGTACTGAACTCACTGGAATACCGCTGTAGGTGTTGAGATGTTCATATTCTTATCGAAACTGCTGCCACTGCTGATTTACCCTGTAGGGCTGGCAACGCTTTTGCTGGTGTTGACCCTGTGGTGGATTTGGCGAAAGCGGCGGGGCCGTGCCTTGGCCAGCACCGCGATCGCCCTGGGGATTTTGCTGATCAGCAGCAATACCTGGGTCGCGGGGAGCTTGGTGCAGTCGTTGGAATGGCGCAATCTGCCCCCAGAGCCAGTCCCGTTAGCTGAGGCGATTGTTGTGCTGGGGGGGAGTACTCGGGCGGCGATTGAGCCACGCCCCTGGGTCGATGTCAACGAAGCCGGCGATCGCGTGCTGCATGGCGCGCAACTCTACAAAGCGGGCAAAGCTCCCAAAGTTATTTTGAGCGGTGGTCGCATTAATTGGAAAAAAGGCGGTGCTTCCGAAGCGGAGGACATGGCCCAAATTGCGATGGCGATGGGGGTGCCAGAGTCTGACATTTTGCTGGACTCGACCTCACTCAACACCTATCAAAATGCCGTCAATGTCAAGGAGATTTTAGGGCAAGCCGGACTGAGTCAAATTTTGCTGGTCACGTCGGCGATTCACATGCCGCGATCGCTGGCGATCTTCCAAAAGCAGGGAATTGAGGCGATTGCCGCGCCCACTGACTTTTTAGTGGTGCAAGGCTTTTTTAGTCAAAAACGCGGCACTCCCCAGGCTTTTGTGCTCAATTCGCTACCTGATGCCAAAAATCTAGAGAACACCAGTCGGGCGATTAAGGAATACATTGGCTTCGCTATTTATCGTTTGCGCGGCTGGCTGTAATCCTTGACGTGAAAGGTGTGTGGTAAATCCTGACTGCTAATTCCTGACCATTTGAGGGCTGATTGATGTGATAACCCTCCACGCGGTCATCCATTTCCCCGCAGCTGACTCCCCCCGACATTAAGTTAAAAAGGGGCGAATCTGGTCAGCCATTTCAGCACTGGCACTGTCCTGAGTGACTAATTCCACCGCTGCTGCATTGGCGGCACCTAAGCCTAAATCTGCCGCTCGGCGAATCTGGGTTTGGCTCCAGATCGAGCCGTCTGACACGGCCTGGGTGGTGCCTAATCGGCGCAAGATGGCAATGCCAACCGCATCAATGGCGACGCGATCGGTACTGGCTAGCATGACGCCCGCGTTCACTTTTTCGCCTTCGGCGGGGCCACCGGACACAAATGCATCGACCCCGTCAATGACGATCAGCGAAGGACGATAGACCTGATTGACTTCCGCAATCATCAGCCGCTGATTAGCTGAACTGTGTAGTTCTCGCATGTAGTCATGGTCATCACCGGGCACGCGACGAGCCACCATGCCAATCGTATTTTTTAACGACAGGGTAAAGTGACCGCCAAAGCGATGGGTTTTTAAGCAGCAGACGTTCACAATGGCGTCGGCGTCTAACACTGGCCGAGCGATCGCGAAGCCCTGAGACCAATTTGTCCCCTCTCCCGAAAAATACTGCCAGCCGTCGCGCCCCAACTCGTCAAACACCAACGAGGTAAAGCCATAGCGCTCGGCCAATGCAAACACCTGCATTTGCTGCATGGCTGAACGGGTATCGGCCATGCCAGAGCGATCGCCGACAATAATTTGGCTAGCCCCCGCGTCCCGTGTGGTTTGTACTAGCGTTTCTAGCACGACCGGGGCGGTGGCTGCCGGGGCGGGATCGCCGGTGTTGTAATTGGGTTTGATAAAAACGCGCTTGTCGCTAAAGCTTGGGGGTTGCAACAGGGCGATCGCCTGACGCACCCCCGCGGCCCGATCATTGGTTTTAATCAGCGCCACCCGATGAGGATTGAGGTTAGCCGCCGCTAGCGGCGTGGCTTGAGGCAAGGTGCCCAAGGAAATTTGAGAAGGGAGTGGCGCTGTGGTTGCAGTTTCTTGCCGCCAGGCTCGGGTTAGCGGGGCCATAAGGGCTGCGCCACCAGTCAGACCCAACAGCTGCAGCAAGTTACGGCGGGAAGGCTTGAGCGGCGACGGATCAGACATCACTAAAGACTCTCAGACAGTTCAGCAGGGTGTAATACCGATTCTCTCAAATAAGGCTACAGATCTGGCTCCCCTGCTCCTTGGCTCCCCTGCGTTTCCAAGACTGCATCGGAAGTCCGATTACTGAGAACTGGTATAACCGTTCCTTTAATTATGCCAACGGCCACCGCGTTTTGAGGCGATCGCGCCAGCCGCAGTTTGAGGCGGTCACCCAGATGGTTTGACCCACCCTCTGATCGGCTTTTTCATGCCGTAGAGCTTACCCGTCTTGTCTGGGCTGTCACGGCCACCGCGATCCCAGATCGGCTGGCCAAAGCGTTAAATTCAAAACAGATGAATCGGGCTCTTGAAGGTGCAAACGTCTCATATGGCTCTGACCGAGCAATATCTCGACTTGGTCAATCACCAGCTGCCGCCAGCCGCTCGGCAGCAGCGATATCCGGTGCGCTTCAATCACTGTTTCGCCAGAATTATCTTGGACAATGTGTGCGGCTGTGAATGGTATCGAGCGATTAAAAGACCGGCCTATAAGAACATGACTTCAGCGCAGCTCACCGCCGCGATCGCCCTTGGCCATACTTTTTTAGCTCAGCCCTCGGCTTGTTTTGTGGCGAACCAAAAGAGTCTGATGTATCGCCGTCAAGCCAACCGTGATAGCCAGTCGGCTGGGGTCTCAGCGCCACCCGATGTCAACCGTTCCTAACCGCCTATTCCGGACTGGCTGGTGCCAACCGCTTGCGTAAGGAGTCGGCCCGCCGCTTGGCAGTCTTGTTGCTGGGCTCATACTCCAGTGCTTTTTCGTAAGACTCTAGAGATTGAGCGATCAGCTGCTTGCGCTCATAGCTGTGGCCTAAGTTGTTGAGCGCCGTGACATAGCTCGGCGCAATATCCAACGCTTCCTTATATTGCCGAATAGCGACGTCATATTGCTCTTGCGCAAAATATGAAAATCCCAGCGCATTGTAGATCATGGCGGCTTTTTCGGATTCTTCCTTATCCAACAGTTTGAGCGCCTGTTTGAGATGAATGATGGCCTGGGAGTAGAGTTTCTTATCGACCATCAGACTACCCAATTCGTAGTGCTCTTGGGCTGTGCCTTTCTCTTTGGTTAATTTGGCTTGTAAGCGGCTGAGGGTGCCTTCGACCCGTCGGGTTTTGTAAACCTGACGAAAAACTAGGACGGCCGCTACACCGAGCAAAACCAGCAGAGTAACTAAATAGGTCAACAGCAGATTGGTATCTTCCATATCACCGAGATCAAAAATCCAACTCGAAAGTAGTGTTCTATCCTCACTATCTTGACACGCTTAACCCCTTCGTCATCAAAGCCCTGAGGTTTGTGAAGCTATGTGATTAGGGTTCGATCCGATCGCTGGCTGAGGGGCAGGCAACTTGCCGACAGACTTTCATCGATGGCTCAACGTTCTTCAGCTGGCTTGGCTTACGGTAAGCCCCAATAGGTTGCTTGCGTTTCTAACCAACCGGTTTCGTGCCACTGATTGATGGCCTCGTTCACAAAGGTGCGGAGAGTGAGGTGCTGATTACCCTTAGGTAGCACGACGGCCAAAGGTTCTGCGGTCAGCACCGTGGGTAGCAGCTGGTAGTTGGGATGCTCTTGTACCCAGCCGCTGAGCACCGTGACATCGGCAGCGAACGCGCTGACGTCACCGTTCTCAATGGTGGTATAAGCGGCTTCGTAGGAAGGCACCCCCACTAGAGTGGCCGCTGGTAGGAGATAGTTAACATGGGCCACGGCTTCGGACCCTTCGATCAGGGCGATCGCCTGCTGTGCTAAATCAGCGATGCCCTGAACTTGGGGATCACGAGTGACAAAAGCCGTCCCGTCGAGATAATAGGGGGTGCTAAAGCTGACAACCCGTTCTCGCATCGGTGTGATCGACAGGTTAGCAATGGCGATATCGACGTCATCGTTCAGCACTGCTGGAATGCGATCTGGGTTCGCGACGGGACGTAACTCTACGGCTGTGGCATCGCCGAATAGCGCTTCTGCAAGTTGGCGAGCAATATCAATTTCGAACCCGACTAGGTTACCCGCGTCGTCGGTATAGCCGAGGGGTCGCCAGTCGTCTTTGACGGCGATAATCAAATAGCCCCGCGCCTGAATCGTTTCTAAATCTGCAGAAAAAACAACTGGGGGTGCAGCCAAATGCACCCCCAGCAATATGCCGAAACTTAAAAGCGAAAAACGCATTTCGTTCGCTAACTGACCTACCCCAAAAGTTTATGCCTTGCTGGCAATTTCAACTACTCTGTTGAACCCTTCAGGGTCTAATACTGCCATTTGGGCCAACATTTTGCGGTTGATTTCAACGTTGGACTTTTTTAGCTGCCCGATCAGGCGGCTGTAGCTCATGCCCTGTAGCCGTGCTGCCGCATTGATGCGAGTAATCCACAGACGACGAAAATCGCGCTTACGGCGCCGGCGATCGCGATAGGCATATCGCAGCGCCTTCATCACCTGCTGATTCGCTGTGCGAAAGAGCTTGGAGTGGGATCCTCGGAACCCTTTCGCCAGCTTAAGAACCTTCTTGCGGCGCTTGCGGGCGACATTACCGCGCTTTACCCGTGCCATTGTTTCTAACCCTTCTGTTTACAAATACTGTCTATTGCTGAAATCTGTGTGCGAAGACCGGAGTGAACGTCAGATGCCGTGACGATGTTATTGCTTTTCTACCCCAGCAGCTTAGGAGTAGGGCATCATCAATTCAACGTTCGGCGCATCGGCATCAACGACGACGGCTTTCTGCCCTAACCGGACTTTGCGCTTGGTTTTTTTCTTGTCTAGCAGGTGATTCCGAAAAGCTTTACGGCGCACGAACTTGCCAGTACCTGTACGCTTGAAACGCTTGGCAGCTGACCGGCGAGTTTTGAGCTTTGGCATAACGACGTTTTCCTTTTTCGACACAGTCTTTTATATTACACCGGCTATCAGGACTAGACAAGTGCTCTTTACTTTGGGATTTGTGTCCTGCTACCGCGAGAGGCGACGATGACCTGGTGGCCGTCGGCTGATATCGCTGATTCGGCGGCGCATTGCTGCCAGTCAGCAGCCTGCAATCAGCCTGAGGCTAGGGCATAGCGATCGCTCGGCAACCCTTTGACATCGGTGGACAAACAAAATAAGTCGCCTGCCGCGACACTTTTACCTAGCTCGGCTTGACTCAACCCCGCCGAGGCGGTGGTGATAAACAGGTCGGTGAGGTTAGGCCCGCCAAAGGTGCAAGACGTCACGAGCGGGACGGGCAACGGCACCCGCATCATCTCTTGGCCCTGGGGATCAAACCGGATGACGCACCAGCCGTTCCACATGGCAACCCAGAGGCACCCTTCGGCATCAATGGTGAGCCCGTCAGGATAAAACGACTCATGGGTCAAATCGACGTGAGGATGGCGGTTACTGACTTGTCCGCTGGCGACGTCAAAGGTGTAAGCGGAGATGACTTGGCGGGGCGAGTCGGTCAGGTAAAACGTTGTTTGATCAGGGCTCCAGCCTAAGCCATTAGAGATTGAGAGTCCTGTTTCTAGGACGTGGAGTGAACCGTCGAGATCATAGCGGTACAGGTTAGCGGCGGGCTGGTCGTGGTTGTTCATTGTGCCGACCCAGAGTCGTCCCTGGCGATCGCACCGCACATCATTCAGCCGGTTGTCTGGCTGATCGGCTTCAATCGAGACGAGGGGAGTCGTTTGTGCGGTGGCTAAATCTAGCGTGCTGAGGCCGTTCTCTTGTGCAAGGACTAGGTGTCGGCCATCGACAATAAACAGACCGCTCACCAAGGCCGCAACCTCAATAAAGTCATCTTGGCCGGTCGCGGGATCAAAGGTGTGGACTCGGCGGTTATAGATATCGACCCAGTGGAGCACCTGACGGCGATCATCCCAGACTGGCCCCTCACCTAACCGGGCGCGAACGGCTAACACATTTTCAGGCAGGGGCGAAGCAGGCATGATGGGGGGCCTCGTAAGCTCAAGCTGACCAGGGTTCGCGAAAATCGGCGTACAGCGTTAAACCACCGTCTATGTAAAGGGTTTGACCAGTGATATAGGTCGCCTCTTCTGACACTAAAAAGGCCGTGGCGGCGGCCATCTCTTCTGCGGTACCAGCGCGGCCCATGGGGATGTGCTGGTTAACCGCTGCCTTTTTTTCGGCATCTTCGACCCAGTCTTGGTTGATCGGGGTTATCGTCGCGCCGGGGGCGATCGCGTTGACGCGGATGCCAGACTTCGCATATTCCAGTGCCAGGGTCCGGGTCATATTGCCCATGCCGCCCTTGCTGATGGAGTAGCTGATGTATTGGGGCCGCGGGATCACTTCATGAACGCTGGAGACGTTGATGATGACGCCGGATTTTGCTTGCTGGAGAAACTGTTGAATGGCCTCTCGGGCGCACAAGTAGGAGCCGCGTAGATTGACGTCGATCACCTTATCGAAGGCGTCAGTTTCGACTTCGTGGGAGGGCGTCTCGATCTGAATGCCCGCATTGTTGATCAGAATATCGAGTCCACCCCAGGTCTCGTTGACCTCTTGCATCATGGCTAAGATCGCCTCGGCTTTGGAAACATCCGCCTGCACGATCAGCGTCTGAATCTCATGACCAGCGGCTTTTGCTTGATTGAGGGCTTTCGCTCGAGTCGTTTGGGCACCTTCTGAATCACTACGATAGTTGATGGCGATATTGCAGCCCTCTTGAGCCAGACGAATCGCGATCGCCTGGCCAATGCCGGAGCTCGCGCCCGTCACAATTGCCGTTTTACCTTTGAGTCCTTTCATGTTCGCTGTATTCGCCTGTTTGCAGAGGGCAATGTAACGCCTCGATTAGGGTCGCCTGCGCCTGACCATCAGACATCTCCTAAAAGTAAGAGATCGGTGTGATGGCTGCCAAGAGGGCTCGGCCATTGACGTGAGCACAGCTGCCTTGCCCCGCTAGGGTAACGATTGCAGCCCGACCATTAGGCCCTGACAGACCCGCGTCATCATTTTTAGATCGAGCGTGTCGAGGAGATCGCTCGCTTGGTGATAGTGCGGATTGCGCAAAAAGGCGGTGTCGGTCACCATCAGGGCACGATAGCCTGCATCCCAAAAGGCGGCGTGATCGCTGCGCCGGGTCGCGGGGATCGCCTGGCCTCGATTCGTTACGGGGAGCCATTCACAGGGGGCACCGGCACGCTTGAAATCCTGGCTAAGGCGGCGCATTGCAAAGAGAGTGCTCAAATTGCCGATTAAAGCAACGAAATCGCCCCGATGGGGATACAGCCGCGTCAATAGCGGGGAGGGATACTGCTGGCTCTGCGGGGTGGAATCGTAATATCCCAGCATTTCGAGCGAAAGCATCAGGTGCACGGGCTGCTGGGTCGCTTTCAACTTTTCCACATAGGCTTGACTCCCCAGAAGGCCATATTCTTCGAGATCAAAGGCAATCAGCCAGATCGGCCGGGCCGCTGGAAACTGGGCAAAGAAGTGAGCCAGTTCCAGCAAAACGCTAACCCCGCTAGCATTGTCATCGGCGCCGGGGGTGCCGGGCACGGTGTCGTAGTGGGCGCCTACAATCAGCGGCGACTTCGCGCTTGCCCCGGTTGAGGCCGGTAGGGGCAAGATCCAGTTGGTGTGGCATCGACCTCTGACGTGGAAGTCATGGGCGGCGGGAACGCCCCACTGAGCTAGGGTGCTCTGAATGTATTGCTGCGCTAAACGATGTCTCCCGGCCGCCAGGTAGGGGTCGCGATCGCCTACCAGCTGGTGCAGATGAGTTTGTAGGCGAGTTTGCAGCGCTTCCCTTTGAAAATCTGGCGGTAAATCGAGCTGTAAATTTTTGCGCATTATTTCACTGATTTTCCGGTTTTAGACAAATTGTTCTGCTGATTTACCAATTCTTTAATATTCCTGCAAAGCTTTGTGTAGACTTGCTTGCAGCTATTAGTACACGACCCCTACCGATCCCCAAATTGAAAACAGGTGTCTATACTGATTTGTCTGACCGTTTTGTATCCAGCAACACGGGGCATCTGATTTCTTCTCGAAGTTCTTTTTGATGGGGTTCTCGACTACCACACTGCTATGGAAATTTTGGGAATTATCTGGGCGGCATCGATTATTCACCCAGCGTCATCAGCAGCAACAGCAGCAGACGACATTGCTGAGCATCAGCTGCAGCAACAAGACTCAATTTCACTGGAGTCCACCGCTGCTTGGTTCAATTCGCTATCGGATGCTTATGGTTGGCGGCTGCCTGGCTTAGATGCCTATGGGGCTTACGGTAGCTATGCGACCTTAACCCGTTTGCTGGTGCCTAACTTGAATACTCTGACGGTCACCAGTGACAGTTTCGATGCTCAAGCGGCCCTGAGCCCCGCTAACACCGACGACTTTACTGCCTTAGTACCGGCCATTGGGTTGGGCGTGAGTGGTTTTGAAGCGCCAGTAGAGACCTCCTCAGAAACGGTTGAAATCACGTTTGATGAGGTGGCAGTGCAAGCCGATTGGCATGGCTGGAATGCAGTGGCGGCTGTGCGGTTAGAAACGACAGAGCTCATTCCCCCCCAGCCGCCGACCTTGGCTGCTGATGATTTCTGTTTGCCGGCGGCGGCCCCCTATCAGACCAGTAATCTGGCCGTGACGACAGCCTCTAAAACGCAAGTGTGGGTACATAACCATTTCGTGGGTGATGTGGTCGGTCAAGTCGCTGCGCAAAAAATGGCGGCTAAGCTCAGAACCCTCATCAAAGAAGACAAACTAGAGCCCGCGCAGCTGAACCCGCTGATCGGGACAAATTTTGTGGGCGTTAGCCATCAAAATGAACTCCTGTTTGTCGTCGATGAAACGCTGCGATCGCACCCTGAAATTCCGGCGACAGCGACGGCGGTGCAGTGGGTTAACAACCTCCGGCAGGCCTTTGACGAAGCGCCTCTAGGCCTCGCAACGATTCAAATGACCGCTGCCGGACTCGCCGAAACCGCTGAATCTTTCTATGGCACGGCCTCCTGGTATGGGCCGGGCTTTCACGGTCGTAAAACCGCTAATGGTGAAATTTTTGATGAGAACGCGCTGACAGCGGCTCACAAGACGTTGCCGTTTAACACTCATCTCAAGGTCACCAATCGGTTGAATGGCAAATCGGTAATCGTGCGGATTAATGATCGAGGGCCTTATGTGGGGCAGCGATCGCTCGATTTGTCGAAAGCGGCGGCCCACTGCTTAGGGAGCACGAGTAGCGGCGTGGTGCCCTATGAGGCCGTGATACTCACCCAAGAGCAAAAGCCGGAGCTTGACGAGCTTACGACGGCACGATTGTCGGCAGAGACGACTTCAGGGTCAACGGACTAGTCGCTTGCGGTGCTAACGGCGATTCCCGAGTCTAGCGTTCATGACGTTCTAGAACTGGGGGGCTGCATTACTCTGGCTGCAAGCTGCGAATGGCGGTCAACATTCCCTGCGATTTGTTAAGGGTCTCCTGATATTCCGACTCGGGATTAGAGTCAGCGACCAAGCCCGCCCCCGCCTGAACGCTGACACGATGTTGGTCTGGGCCCTCAGGCTGCACAATCATGGTGCGAATTGTAATCGCTGTATTGAGCTGCCCCTCAAAGTCGTAGTAGCCATACACGCCCGAGTAGGGGCCGCGATGATCGGGTTCGAGTTCGTTAATCAGCTGCATCGCGCGAATTTTAGGAGCGCCGCTGACCGTCCCCGCAGGGAAGCTGGCCTTCAGCAAATCCCAAGCGGTTTTGTCGGGAGCCAGCTGACCGACCACATTGCTGACGATGTGCATCACGTGGGAGTAGCGTTCAACCACCATCAGCTCATCGACCAAAACGCTGCCGCTGTCACACACTCGACCCAAATCGTTGCGGCCGAGGTCAACGAGCATGACGTGCTCGGCGATTTCCTTCGGGTCGGCCAGCAGATCGGCGGCCAAGGCGGCATCTTCGGCGGGGGTGTGACCCCGTGGCCGAGTGCCCGCAATCGGTCGCACGGTGGCGATTTTGCGGGTATCGTCTTGGGGGGCGTTGTCCGCTTTGACCATCACCTCGGGGCTCGAACCGATGAGCTGCCAATCTTTGAAGTGAAAATAGGCCATGTACGGGGAGGGATTGACCAGGCGCAGCGATCGATACAGGTCGAAGGGATGACCTTGGTAAGTCGTTGATAGTCGCTGCGAAATGACGACCTGAAAGATATCACCGGCGCGAATGTAGTCTTTAGCGCGATTAACGGCGGCGCAAAATTCTGCCTGAGTTCGATTGCTGACGTAGTCGAGCGGCGGGGCGGACTGGCCAGGGCTGGGGGACTGCCAACGAGTCAGCGGACTCAATCCCTGCAGAGGGGCGAGCAGTTTTTGCACGAGCGTGTGAATGCGATCGCACGCCTCCTGATAGGCCGCTTGCAGGTCGCAACCCGGCTCGCGCAGATCGGCGTAGGCGACGATCCACATTTTGCGCTTAACCTGGTCGAAAATTAGCAAGCTGTCTACTTGCATCCACAACCCATCGGGGAGCGGCGTATCGGCGGGGCGATCGTACACCGGCACAGTGGGCTCAATCCACTGAATGAGTTCATACCCCCAAAAGCCAAACAGGCCACCAATGCCGGGGGGCAGTTCCGGCAGCTTGACCGGCTGATAGGGGGCCAGACAGGCGGGCAAGACCGCAAAGGGATCGCCACGGTAGGTTTTAACCGTGCCGTTGCGAAAAGTCTGAGTGGTGGTGTCCCCACGCGTTTCTAGAACCCATAGGGGATCACATCCCAAAAAGCTATAGCGGCCCAAGGTTTCCCCCCCTTCGACCGACTCCAGCAAAAAACTATAGGGGGCCTGACTACAGACCTTATGCCAAGCCGAAACTGGGGTATCCAAATCAGCTGCAAGCTCTTGATAAACCGGAATGAAGTTACCGTGCGAGGCGAGATCTTGAAACTGTTGCGGAGTAGGAGAAACCATCAGATTCGTACAAATCGGTGAATGACTGCGGCGGTTAGCCAATCCTTGAAGGACTGACTAACCGATGGCTGGATACGGCGAGAGGTTTAATTGTAGGGCACTACAAAAACAGGGATGTAGCCATGCCACACCCCTGCTCACGTCTATGAATTTGTCTGTGCCATAAAACTGGCAACCCTAGACTTCGTAAGGCTCTTTACCACTGAACTTAATCGTCGCTGGATCAGGATTTTTCCCAATGTTGCGATCTTTCTTGCCAATGGTTTCGCGACCTTCGTTAACCTTCTCAGGAAACACACCATCGGCAGGATGCAAGTATTGCATTTCGCCACTGGGATAAATCCGATAGATTTTATAGTCTTGAATTTTGGGCTTGAACTTAGTCCGCAATTGAGCACCCAATGCCAGGCATTGCTCTTTGCGCGCTAAATACAACAGATTTTCGCCTTCATTCATGATGGCGGCACCACCCGTGGGCATTTCAAAGACTTGCTCTGTAGAGCTTGTCCAGGTGATTGCATATTTTTCTTCGACCGCTGCTGCGGTCAGCAAGCCGCCAGTACTACCGCCAAATTTTGGGGTTTGTCCAGTCAGAGTTTCTGCCATAAAACGCTATCTCTCAACCGTTTTGACGGCATCCTATCACCGGGCAAGGACCCGTATATCGACTTATTGAGGAAAAGTAACAGTTCTTCAGAGTTGCCTCTCGCCAAAATCGAGTGCTTCATTCCAAAATGTAGGGATTACGGCGCTCTAATTCGCTCAGGGTGTCAGCGTCGGGCAGTTCCTCGGTCTCTTGCCGAATGTGCAAGGTCGCTCGCCCTTCGGCAATGGGCAGGGTGAAATGGAACTGACTACCTTGATCCTTGCCCTCGGAGGTGGCCCAGATGCGGCCCCCGAGGCCTTCGATGATTTGACGACACATCGCTAAGCCCAGGCCGGTGCCGCCGGTGGTGCGTCGCAGGGCTCCTTCTTCTTGATAAAACCGATCAAATACGGCTTCCAGCCGGTAAGGCTCAATGCCGCGTCCGGTATCGGCAATCGTGATTTGAATCATGTCTTCACCGGCGGCGTGGGCCGAGATGGTAATCACGCCGCTAGGCTCGGTAAATTTGCAGGCGTTGTCAAGCAGTTTGACGATGACTTCAACGACCCATTCGCCATCGGCGCGCACCATCGGCAAGGCTGGGGGCAGCTGCACTTCAATGGGGCAGCAGGGTGAGCGATCGCTCTTGCGGGCCTGGACGCTGCTGAGAGCCAGGTCAAAACACTCAGCGACCATGAGGGCTTCAAAGGTCCACTCGATACGGCCGCTTTCGAGGCGCGATAGGGTAAGAAAATCTTGCACTAGCTTGCGCATGCGTTCAGCATCATCTAAGGCGGTTGTCAGCATCGTCTGGCGCAGCTGGTCGGGCATGTCGGGCTCAGTGGCGAGGCTCTCTAAGCACACTTGAATGGTCGACAGTGGCGTTCTGAGTTCATGCCCGGTAATCGCAATCAGGTTGCTGCGAGTCCGCTCTAGCGCTTCTAGCTGCTGGTTCAGTTCTTGCAGGTGAGCGTAAGCGTCAGCTTGGATGATCGCGACGCTGAGCTGGGTGGCCACGGCTTCGACGAGGGCAAAGTCCTCTTCGGTCCAATTGTGAGGCAGATCTTGGCAGTGATGCAGCTCAATCATGCCTAAGAGTCGCTGCTGATAGACCAACGGCACTAAGGCCCAAGAGCGCATGTGCCATTCGGCGACGAGATAGTTCAGCGCATCGAGGGCCGTTTGCAGGGGGCGAGGCGGAGCCTGCGTATCGACAATCACGATCGCTTCATGTTCTTGGCGAATCTGCTCAAGCAGCGGGTTGTCGGCAATGGGCCAGCCGACGTCGACCAGACTGCGGGTGTCGGGTTGGCGATGCTCGTGGCGCAGGGTGACTTCGGCCCGTTGGGTCGGACAGCGATAGATAATGCAGCGATCGACCTGCAGGGCCGGGCCGAGCTGATCGACGGTGATTTGAAAGAGTTCTTCTGGATCAAGCGATCGCCGAATGGCTGCCGTGATGGCATTGACCAGTCGTTCCCGCTGCTCTTTGACCGCGATCGCCTTATAGGCCTTGAGCAGTTTGTATTGCCCGGCCTGCAAGTAGGTGACCAAGCGCAGGGTGAAGGGATCGGCTCCGCCCCCGATCTGGGCTGCGTCGCTGACCGCTGAGAGCAGCTGATATCGCTGTTTCGTCGCCTTGATTTTGGGCGCTAGAGTCGGTCGATAGGCGGCAATTCGCGCCAGCAACAGGTTGGCGGCTTGATGACAGACCCTCTGATCCTGCGTCCAAACTCCCTCAAATCGGCGAGTTTGATCAAGCGCTGGCGCACCGGGAATGGGTAATACTGACACAATCGGCGCGGCATCTCGTTCGCGACAAATGAGGCAGGCACTATATTGCGTGCCAATGACGACTAAATGCCACTCTTGAGTCAGCGCATCGGCTTCATCAAAGGCGATCGTTTCATAGGCTTCACTCCCGAGCTCAAAGCTGGTTCCTGCCGCCGAGAGCACATAGACCTGATCGCTGATGTCAGCAATGCGCTGATAGCGGCTGGCCTCCTGGCGATAAAATCGTTCCTGCTGAAAACTGGCAATCACGAGCGGCTTTTCGATGCCCGCCAAGACCTGATCCTCCATCGCATGGGATAGAGCCGTGAGGGATGTTTTGAAAAAAAGTTGCGATCGCAGTTGAGGAATCGCCTCTAATAAGGCTTCGACAACAGAATCCGAATTTCGCATGGATTGCAGTGTGCTAATGGGGGGCCAAAGGCAAGCTGGTTAAGTTGTGGGGCAACTGTTGATAAGTTGTGAGATGACTCAAGATTGCCTTGCCGTTAGCAAATGGCATCTATAAACGCGAGGCTTTAAAGTACAAGCAGTTAGGCCAATCATACGCTTCTAGAAATCACCCTGGCAGGCAGATCTCTTCAGGGTTAAGGATTTGTTACTAATCTCTGAATTAGTGAGCAGTCAATAAAAAAAGTGGCGCTGGAAAATATTTTCCAGCGCCACTTTTCTTGAGCTTTAAGCACCGGTTTGGCTCGATTCAAGCAAACCAGTGCAAAGCAGAGTTAGGAAACCCCACCCATATCGCTCGTGTCTTTCAAGAAGCCACTGTAAGCTTCCATGCCGTGCTCGCTGATATCGAGCCCCTTCATCTCTTCTTCTGGTGAAACTCGGATACCGAGAGTCGCCTTCAGTACCAGCCAGAAGATAGTGGAGGTAATGACCGTAAAGAGACCAATGCTCAGAATCCCCAGAATTTGAGCTCCGAGCTGAGCAAAGCCGCCACCGAAGAACAAGCCGCCCTCAGTCGCAAACAGACCTACGGCCAAGGTGCCCCAGATACCATTCACCAGGTGCACCGAAATGGCTCCGACCGGGTCATCGATCTTGATGCTGTCGAAGAAGCCGACAGAGAAGACTACGATGACACCGGCAATCAAACCAATGATGACAGCACCCAGGTAGTTGACTCCCGCACAGCCAGCGGTGATCCCCACGAGACCAGCCAAGATGCCGTTGATAATCATCGACAAGTCGGGCTTGCCGCTTAACACCCAAGCGGTAAAGGTAGCAGCGACCCCGCCAGCAGCGGCAGCCAGCGTTGTCGTCACCGCAATGAACGGCACCGCCGCATCGGCAGCCAGCTGAGAACCAGGGTTAAAGCCATACCAGCCAATCCACAGAATCAGACAGCCCAACATGGCAATGCCCATGTTGTGGCCAGGGATAGCATTGACGCGACCGTCTTGATACTTGCCAACCCGAGGCCCGAGGAAAGCGGCGCCCATCAGAGCTGCCCAGCCACCGACGGAGTGCACCACGGTAGAACCGGCAAAGTCAGAGAACCCAGCAGCGCCTAACCAGCCGTCACCCGTCCACACCCAGTGACCGGTGATGGGGTAAGAGATACCCACCAGTAGGATGCTGAAAATCAAGAAGTCGTTGAACTTAATCCGTTCAGCTACCGCACCAGAGACGATCGTGGCGGCGGTGGCCGCAAACGCGGACTGGAACAAGAAGAACGTATCAATCGTCAACGTACCGCCGTCTAAGCCATAGGCCTCAGGCCCGCCGGTCAAAAACCAACCGCCGCCCCCAATGAAGCCATTGCCCGTAGCGCCAAACATCAACGAAAACCCGATGGCCCAGAATGCCAAAACAGCGAGCCCAAAAACAATCAGGTTTTTAGAGAGAATATTGACAGCGTTTTTCTGACGGCAGAAGCCAGTTTCTAACATGCCAAAACCCGCGTTCATGAAAATCACGAGCACGGCAGCAATGAAAACGAAAATATTGTCGAGCACTGCCTGCACGTCGGCGGCAGCAATCTCATCTTGAGCGTAAGCAGATACTCCCCAAATGGCTAAGATGCCAAGGGCTAGAGGAATACAAGCGACCCATTGCCAGCCATTCCGCTTACCAAAATAAGACTGAACGGCTTCAGAAATCGGCGGCACATTGGAATTCCAGAAAGACGACGATCGCCGCTTTCGAGAACGATTACCTTTTCGAAGAACTAATCTAGACATTTCGACAAACGTCCCTTCAACACAAATCAGACAGCAAACACATCCTCATAGACCCGCTGGGACAATTGTCGCCAGTTAGATCGGCTTGAGGAAGCCCTGAACAATTCTCTCAGAATGGCTTGATGCAATAGAGGTAAAAACCATCCCAAACACCTGGGTGCTTAAAAGCACGCTTGCACTGTAGATAGCTCGCCGCGCATGCATTGCTGACCAAACTCTTCGAGTAAGAAGATTGCACCAATTCTGGCAACAATCAGTTGTATCAGTAAATACATTTCTACTGCATAAAGGGTTCGTGCACGAAGCAATTCATCGTTATTTATGTTTCCGGATATGTCAAAAGTCTATAACCTTACACCGGTTTTGCATTCTCAATCAAATAAGTGTCGGGTAACTTAGCATTCGCAGTCCAAACTTGGGATTCGGCCCCTTGTTGGCGCTGGTTGTGGAACCAGTAGACCGCAATGTCAATGTCACGATCACGACGGTAGATACGGAACCCCGTCTAGAAGGCCGGCCTGGTGATCAATGGCATGGTACTCACTCACCGCGTTATACCAGTTCTCCAAAAAGTTGAGCAGCTCTACAAAGTTAGTCGGGAGCGGTTGCCCTGGCCATTTCTATTCAGTGGCTGGCCAACGCGTCGATCGCCCTGTTAGACCCCACTCCTGTAGGGCGCCGCGAGATATTGGCGGTAGCCGACAGTCTCTAGCTGCGTTTGTTTGGCCAGCACTTGTTGCTGCAGAGCGTGACGATACGCTTGTAGGCGCTCGATGAGTTGGGGGTCGGCGATCGCCAACATCTGGATCGCGAGCAATCCGGCATTTTTCGCGTTGCCGATCGCGACCGTCGCGACGGGAATGCCACCGGGCATTTGCACAATCGAATACAGCGAATCTAGGCCGCTGAGGTTACGGCTTTTGACGGGCACGCCAATGACGGGTAGCGGCGTCAGCGCCGCCACCATGCCGGGCAGATGAGCCGCACCTCCAGCCCCGGCAATGATGACTCGCAGCCCTCGTTCGTAGGCAGTTTTGGCATACTCCACCATGCGATCAGGGGTGCGATGGGCGGAGACAATCGCGACCTCATGGGGCACGTCAAAGTCTTCACACACCGCGATCGCGGCTTGCATCGTCGGCAAATCAGAATCGCTGCCCATGATGATGCCGACGAGAGATGTACTCATGTTCAAGCTCTGAAACTGCAGTGCCGATGGCCAAACTGGCAAATCGCCTGGTTTTGCCCACCCGGAGTCATCGGCTCAAAAATACTAGCGCTGTCGGGATGCTGTGAATGCCTTTGCAAAACGTTGTAATCCTTTAGAGAGATTACAGAACGTAATAGAATATGAAGCCGTAAGTAATATTCGCTTGAGACAGGAAAACCATCTCTGAACTGCTATGCCTAATGCCGTTGACGATAAGTCCGTCGTTCAAGAATATTTCAACGCTACGGGGTTTGACCGGTGGCGGCGCATCTATGGCGATGGTGACGTCAATAAGGTGCAGCTCGATATCCGTAAAGGTCATCAGCAGACGATCAATACCGTGATGAGTTGGCTAGAAGCGGATGGTGATTTGCCTGGCTTGTCGATCTGTGATGCGGGTTGTGGCGTCGGTAGCCTGAGCATTCCTCTGGCGCAAAACGGGGCGATCGTTAACGCCAGCGATATCTCCCAGAAGATGGTGGGCGAGGCTCGTCAACGCGCTGGAGCCCTGCTGCAGCCGCTCCAAATTCCTAACTTTCAGGCAGCGGATCTAGAGTCACTCTCTGGCAAGTATCACACTGTGATTTGTTTGGATGTGTTAATTCACTATCCTCAGAGCAAGGCGAAGGAGATGATCACGCATTTGAGTTCTCTGGCGGAATCTCGGGTGATCCTGAGCTTTGCTCCCAAAACGCCTGTCTACACCGTTCTGAAAAAGATTGGCAGCTTTTTCCCTGGGCCAAGCAAAGCCACCCGCGCTTATCTCCATGCGGAAAAAGATGTGGTGAGAATTCTAGAGTCGCTGGGCTGGAAGATTGAGCGTAAAGCGATGAACAAAACTCAGTTTTACTTCTCGCGTCTGATTGAAGCGGTCCGCACTTAACTACTATCTGATATCTGAATAAGTCAAAATTCGGGTCTGTTTCAAAATCTGGGTGCAAGTTCTAACCTGCAAGTAGAAAGCTGTACCACGCGTACAGGCTAATTGAGCAGCCCCAAATATGTCCAAGATACTTGTCCAGGATGCTGATAGCAGCCTCCGCACTGACTTTGAGAAAGCATTTCGAGACGGCTATCAGTTCGAGTATGCCTTGACAAACAACGAGCGGCAAACGGTCGAATTCGTCACCCACTTCATCGGCGAGTTGGTCGTGCCGTCAGGCCAACTTGTGGCCTGCGATCCGGGTATAGATGAGGATTTTGAGTTTGCTTTCGCGCAAAGTTTGAAACCAGGACGCTATCCTGTATTCCTCAGCCTGGCAGGCTTCAAGCCTAGAACAGACAGCGCGCAGCCCGAAAACCTTCCTACAACAATAAGTTGGTTGAGAAGTTTGTGGGGCATCAAGTCAAGACAAGAAAGCAAACCTGCTTACAGAAGAATCGCCTGTGCCATGCTGCAAGTGAGTCAGCAAACACCGATTCGATGGGAGGTCGCGATTCTGAATCCAGCATGGTCTGCTGAGTATCAAAACTACGGTGTAGATTCTGGTACGGGCTGCTTTATGGACGTAGAGGTCGCTCGTGTTCTTAAGCGACTGGGAGAAACTGAGGCTGGAGAGTCAATCGACGACGCCCTTGACAGATTTGAGAACGAATACTGGCAGCCATTCATGGGCACGATGTGGAAGAATCGAGCCGCCGCTATCAGCGATGAATATCCCTACGATTACAAGGGTTGTTGGGCACACTTTTGCGTGAATGAAAACACCGGAGCTAACGTGATTGCTTTTTGCTCCGGTTGGGGTGACGGCGGTTATGCATCTTATTGGGGCTATGACGCTGAGGATAGTATTGCCTGCATCGTCACTGATTTTGCCCTGTTTGGCGCAGATGAGGACGACTAATCGTAGAGACCACGCCTGACTCAATGAGGATGTTTAGCGGTCTTCTCCACAAAAAAGTCCCCTCTCCAAACATATTTTAGAGAAGGGACCTTGTCTAAAGAGTTGCTGACGATCCAAGCCTTAACGGCGCGCGAGTTTCTTGGAAACTTTCCGCAGGCGGATGGATTCTGGCGTCACTTCCACCATCTCGTCTGAGCTGATGTATTCCAGCGCGCGCTCTAGACTCATGTCCATCGGCGTCTGCAGCTGCACTAATTCATCGCCAGAGGCGGCGCGGTGGTTGGTTAGCTGTTTGGCCTTACAGACATTCAGCTCCAGATCTTGAGGACGGTTGTTTTCGCCAATGACCATGCCTTTGTAGACCTTGGTGCCCGGCGTGATGAAGAACATGCCGCGATCTTCGGCGTTTTTGAGGGCGTAGAAGGTGGCTGTGCCTTCTTCAAAGGCAATCAAGACGCCGTTGCGGCGGGTGTCAACATCGCCACTCATAGGTCGATATTCTAAGAAGCTGTGGTTCATCAAGCCTTCACCCCGTGAGAGGCGCATGAATTCACCCCGGAAACCAATCAGCCCCCGAGCCGGTACGACAAACTCCAACGTTGAGCGACCATTGCCGGTGACGCGCATGTCCTGCATTTCGCCGCGCCGCTGGCCGAGCCGTTCCATACAGCCACCGACAGCGTCTTCCGGTACATCGAGCACTAGCAGCTCATAGGGCTCACAGGGACGACCGCTGATTTCGCGGAAAATCACCTGTGGCTGCGAGACCTGAAACTCGTAGCCTTCACGGCGCATGTTTTCAATCAAAATGCCGAGGTGCAGTTCTCCCCGACCAGAGACTGAGAAGCGATCGGGCGAGTCGGTTTCTTCAACTCGCAGGGCGACATTGGTCTCGAGCTCGCGCATCAGGCGATCGCGCAGTTGACGCGAGGTGACAAACTTGCCTTCTTTACCGGCAAAGGGTGAGTCGTTGACCGCAAAGGTCATCCCCAAGGTCGGCTCATCCACGCTGATCAGCGGCAGGGCTTCCGGTTCGTTGGCGCAGGCAATCGTTTCGCCAATGTTGGCATCCGAGAAACCGGCGATCGCCACAATTTGTCCGGCGCTGGCCTGCTCGATCTCAATCCGCTGCAGACCCTCAAAGCCCAGCAGCTTGCTGATTTTAGCCTTGGTATGCTTGCCTTCGCGATCAATTAAAATCGCTTGCTGACCCATCGCCACCGTGCCGTTGTGAATCTTGCCGATCACAATCCGGCCCAGATATTCTGAGTAGTCTAAGGTCGTCACCTGCATCTGGAAAGGCTTAGCGGGATCACCAATGGGCGGCGGCACATGGTCGAGAATCGCCTCAAACAGCGGCTGCATGTCCTTGTCTTCGTCCTCCAGCTCTTTCTTAGCAAACTCGCTCAAGCCAGACGCATAGAGGTAAGGAAACTCGCACTGATCGTCATCGGCGCCGAGCTCAATAAACAGATCCAGCACTTTATTGGTGGCATTGTGGGGATCGGCCTGTGGGCGATCGATTTTGTTCAGCACGACGATGGGGCGCAGGCCCTTTTCGAGGGCTTTTTTCAGCACAAAGCGGGTTTGTGGCATGGGGCCTTCGTTGGCATCCACAATCAGAATGCAGCCGTCGACCATCCCCAAGACGCGCTCAACTTCGCCGCCAAAGTCGGCGTGGCCAGGCGTGTCAACAATATTAATCAGCGTCTCTTTGTAGCGAACAGCCGTGTTTTTGGAGAGGATTGTAATTCCCCGCTCGCGCTCAATGTCGTTGGAATCCAGCACACAGTCGGGTACGTCTTCCCCTTCACGGAAAATGCCGGACTGTTTGAGTAGAGCGTCTACCAGTGTGGTTTTACCGTGGTCAACGTGGGCAATGATAGCAACGTTGCGAATGGGAAGAGTCATGATTTCTTAGAAATCCTGTGGTGTTGGGAAGGTGCGATCGCTAAATAGGGATATGCCCCGATAATCGCCAATCTTAACAATTGTAACGTATGCATCCATCCCTGTGAGGGTTGGTGTTTTACAGCGTTGGAAGAAAAATGCCAGGTGTGATGGTAACGGTGAAAGGGGCCTGGCAAGGGTCGGAGTTGTCGTGATCGCCCTCTCCGGCCCCGCCAGGGCAAAGACCGATGACGCGTAAGATAAAAAGGCCGATTGGCCGCTGGGATGACCGCAATGCCCCTTTCTGCAAAATCTGCTGCCGGGCTCGGCACTATAGGCTGGCGCGAGTGGGTGCGCTTACCGCAACTGCAGGTTGATCGAGTCAAGGCCAAGGTTGATACGGGCGCGACGACCTCTGCTCTCCACGCCTCTGATATTGAGTATTTCAATGACCGTGAGCAGCTGATGGTGACGTTTAAGCTTCACCCCCTCCAGCGGGATGACAGTCTGATTGTCGAGGCCACCGCTCCAGTCTTAGAAAAGCGCTCCGTGCGCAACTCTGGCGGCCAAGCGCAAGAGCGTCCGGTGATTCGCACCCCTATTTTCTGCGGTCAGCAACAGTGGGAGATTGAACTCACTCTGACGAATCGCGATCTTATGGGCTTTCGCATGTTGTTGGGCCGCGCAGCGATCCGGCATCGGTTTCTGGTGGATCCCGCCGGTTCCTATTTGATGGGTCCGCTGAGCCGCTCAGCCCCAGATCTTGATGAGCCACCTCTCGATGAACTGGATGAGCCTAACGCCCGATGAAAATCATGATTCTGTCGCGTGATAGCACACTGTATTCCACTCGCCGCTTGAAGGAAGCCGGTGAAGCACAGGGCCACGAGATGCACGTCATTGACCATATGCGGTGCTATATGGATATCACCTCCCACAATCCGAAGGTGTTGTATCAGGGCACCCCGATCACTGCCGACGCGATTATTCCGCGTATTGGCGCTGCTCATACTTTTTATGGCACCGCAGTGGTGCGGCAGTTTGAAATCATGGGGGTGTTCACGCCGAATCCTTCCCAGGCGATTTCGCGATCGCGCGATAAATTGAACAGTCTGCAGCTGCTGGCGCGGCGTGGCATTGGCTTACCCGTGACGGGATTTGCCCACTCCACGCAAGATATTGATGGTCTGATCGAGTTGGTGGGCGGCGCGCCGCTGGTAATCAAGCTGTTAGAAGGCACTCAGGGCATTGGTGTTGTTTTAGCCGAGACCTATCAGGCTGCTAAATCAGTCATTGAAGCCTTTCGCGGATTAGACGCCAACATTTTGGTGCAGGAATATATCAAAGAGGCCCAAGGCGCTGATTTACGCTGCTTTGTCCTGGGTGACAAAGTGATTGCGGCGATGAAGCGTCAGGGCGCACCGGGCGAGTTTCGCTCGAATTTGCATCGCGGGGGCTCGGCTGCCAAAATTAAGCTCACGCCGGAAGAGCGCAGCACCGCCGTGCGGGCAGCCAAAGCGATGGGCCTGCGGGTGGCCGGGGTCGATCTCCTGCGCTCTAACCATGGTCCCGTCGTTATGGAAGTGAACTCATCTCCCGGCCTTGAAGGCATTGAGAAATATACCGAACTTGACGTCGCCGGCAAAATCATCACTTACATCGACAAGCACTCTGCCGCCAATCGCGATCGCCCCAGTGCTGAGGTGCCCTAGCGGCGGCCCGAGTGATAACGCTCTCTACAGCGGCGACGGTTAATGGCGGCCCCATTGACAAACGTTCCACTTTTCAAGAAAGTCGCTATCCTGGTACGCGTAAAGTGGGGAGTTTGCCCGCCGGGCAATGAAATAACTATGAACATTACCGCTCTACGCCAACGACCTCAATGGATCGTGATTGGCACTGTGATGGCTGCTGCCGTCGTCGGAGGTACCCTCAGAGTCATCTCCGCCTTAGACACTGCCCCCCCCGTCGCCGAATCAGCGCCAGCGACAACGGTCGACACGGCAGCCGCTGCTGAAGCGCCCGAACTCTTCAATTCACCGATGGTGTCGCTCTCTGCAGAACTCCGCAAAGCCGCCACCCCGAGTGAGCTAGTGCCGTCAACGCCCACTGAAGATCGGTTGTCGGTCGTTACGTCAGGGCGCCTCGACCCCTTTGCGCCGATTACCCAAAGTATTGGAGCAACCAGTTCGCCTAAGACTGAAGCAGCGGCTCCGGCGGTCAGTGGAGCGCCGCCCGTGGCCCCGTCATTACCCACGACGGCGATTTCTGCTGCCCCAGATTTGCCGCCATTGCCGTCTGTTAATACGGCCCCACCCCCTCAGCTCCCCTTGCCGGCGATTCCCGTCGCTGCTAATCCGCTGTCGATTCCGGCGTTGCCTAGTTTTCCGCAAGCGGCACCGGTGCCGCAAAGCCCGATTGACGCGGTCGAACTGAGTGGTGTGGTGCAAGTGGGCGATCGCATCGGCGTCATTGTGCGAGAGGGCAACGGTCAGTCTAGTCGTCACATTTTTGAAGGTGACCTATTAGGGGGGGGGCAGATTCGCGTCAAGGCTATTGATCTGTCTTCTCCAGAGCCCCTAATCATTCTGGAATACCAAGGCCAGGAATATACCCGGATGGTGGGATGACCGGCTGCTGGCAAGGGTAAGTCTGGTTCTCTGCAGTCAATTTCCAAGAACTGTGGCAGCATAAAAAAGTGCTGCAGCGCTTTGCACCGGTTATTGAACTTGCGTCTGATCTGCCTATGGCATCCCTTCCTGAGCGCTCTCTGAATTTGGATGATTCCTTTCCTTGTCCGGTTTGTCGACAAGGCCAGATCGAGGCGATCGTCCTGACAGAAGCGTTCTCCTGCAGCTTTTGTCGTCATATTCTCGCGGCCAATCTTGATGCTCAACAAGTCAAAGTTGTCGATAGCAGTCAGCCGCTGCTGTGGGAGTGGACGGGGCAAAAGTGGCAGCTCGTCCGGGGAGAAGATGCGGGCGAATTATCGCTGTTAGTGCTGCTAACGGCAGTGGTGTTGACCATCATTCCAGCCAGCCTGGTTTGGCTATCGGGCCTGATTTTTCCGCCCCTTGAGCAAACGTCGTCTCTGACGTTTTCAACCTTGTGGGCACTGGTTACCCTGTTCGCTCACTTGGGCTTTGTGCTGTGGCTCGTCGGCGAGTACTATCAACTCCCGTTTTACGTCGCGGCTAAGGTGCGGGTATTGAGATTTCAGACCGCGCGACGCTCCTAGTCAGGACTTGCCCGACGAGCCGATGCCGGTCGTTTAGGCTTTTTGCCAGCCAAAGTAGCGACGGCAATCGTTTCTAGGCGCTGCAGCAGGCGCTGTACGGCGGAGCTGTTTACGCATCTTGATGTGGGCGATGCCAGCTTCTGAAAACACACTGCCTTCGGGCTGAAAGCCGAGCTTTTCATAAAATGGGATGGCATGACACTGTGCCGACAAGACGACTTCAGAGTGATGGCCGCGCTTGGCTAACGTGACGAGCCGATGCATGACGCAGAGCCCGACTCCCTGACGGCGAAACGGGCGTAACACGGATACGCGCCCGATCTTGCCAGCGGCAGTTAAGCGCCCTGTGCCGATCGCTTCGCCTTGGCAGAAAGCTAAAACATGCTGAGAAATGGGATCGTCGTGATCAATCTCAAAGTCAGCGGGAATATTTTGCTCGTCTACAAATACAGCAGTTCTGATCGAATGAATTAAGTGTTTTTGGGTGACGTAATCAACCGCTTCTGTCGTGATTGATGGTCGAGTTTTGGACGAATGAAAAATGCTTACCATAGGATGAGATTTTGGCTAGATGCAGGAAACACATTGACGAGATGTCTTGACAAATTGCGGCCATCTCCAACCATTGCAACCAACAGGTTCCAATGTCTTTAAAGGCCAATAGACTCTCGGTGATATTAAAACATGGATGCTAAAGCTAGAAGCTCAATATGCTGGCTGGCTCTAAAGAAATTTAGGCTTTATCACTTTGAACTGTGGCTCGCTCACGTTCAAAGGAAGACATCCTCAAAAGTATGTGATTAAAAATACGTTTTTAAGTCCAGATTCTTTCTGGTTGTCAAGTCGATTATGTCAATAAAAGTTGAGATACCACAACCGTTTATCTACAAAGGTATTCATACAGATAGATCTGCGTATATTCCTCAGACGGGTCTATTTTGATTGATTCAAAGCTATGAATATTGGTTTTTGGATTGATTAAAGACTATGTTTTTGCTGGCGACACTACTCCGGAACGGAGGATGGGTTGGTAGAGTTCCGACAACCTCCTACTATTGAGAATGCACTGGCATCCATAGTTCCAAAGAGTCGAACTTGACCGCATGACCGAACCTTCTGCATCCATTCCCGATTGTGCTTGGCGGCACGGCATCGGCCAAACTTGGGAAAATCACTACATTGTCCGTTATGCCAGCAATTTGGATGATGGTCCCTGGCATGGTGCACCCCTGGGCGGTTTTGGCGCCGGCTGTATCGGTAGGTCGCCCCAAGGTGATTTCAATCTCTGGCATTTGGACGGCGGCGAGCATACCTTTCAGACCTTTCCGGCCTGTCAGTTCAGCGTTTTTGAAGCGGTGGGCGATCTCACCCAAGCCTATGCGCTCTCTACTGCAGCGCCGACCGATGGGGCGTTGAGTACCTGGCAGTGGTATCCCCAATCGGTCGGCCCACAACCTGCGAACGCAAATGCCGAGACTGCCACCCAGACTCACACCGGGACCTATCATGCGCTCTATCCTCGCAGTTGGTATGTGTACGAAAACGTGTTCAGCGCTCAGCTCACCTGTGAGCAGTTCTCGCCGATTTGGGCGCATAACTATCAGGAAGCCAGCTATCCGGTAGCGGTGTTTTTGTGGACGGCCCATAACCCGACTGACCAGCCCCTGACCCTCAGTATCATGCTGAGTTGGCAAAATATGGTCGGCTGGTTTACCAATACCCAAGCTTCCTCAGAGGTGCTCCAGCGCGATGACGGCAGTCCTTACTACGACTACGTGCCAGCGATTGGTCAGAGCGCCGGTAATGTCAATCACTTGGTGCGCCGTAAGCATATTATCGGCGGCATGATGGGGGGCGCTTGGTCCGATACTGGGCGATCGCCGCAGGAAGGGGAGGGCAGCTGGGCGATCGCCACCGAGGCACAGCCCGATACCGAAGTCTTTTACCATACCCGCTGGAATCCGGTGGGGACAGGAGCCGACCTGTGGGAGACCTTTGCCGCCGCCGGTTCCTTGACCAATGTGGCGCTGGATCAGCCCGCTAGCGCTGATGAGCAGATGGGCTGTGCAATCGCCGTGCGCTTTACCCTGCAGCCCGGCGAGACTCGTCAGATCCCGGTTTCCCTCGCGTGGGATCTGCCCGTGACGGCCTACAGTAAGGGCAGTGCCGACTATCGGCGCTATACCGACTTTTTTGGTGCTGAAGGGCATCACGCCTGGGAAATTGCGGCTACTGCGCTGACCCACTATGCCGCTTGGCGACAGCAAATTGTAGATTGGCAGCAGCCGATTTTAGACCGGGCCGAGCTGCCAGCCTGGTTCAAAATGGCACTGTTTAACGAGCTATATGACCTGACCAGCGGTGGCACCCTGTGGACGGCGGCCACTGAGCACGACCCGGTGGGCCAGTTCGGCGTGCTGGAATGCCTGGACTATCGCTGGTATGAAAGCCTGGATGTGCGCCTATATGGCGGCTTCGCCACGCTACTGCTCTGGCCTGAGCTAGAAAAAGCCGTCATTCGGGCCTTTGCGCGGGCCATTCCCACTGCGGACGATCGCCCCCGTATCATTGGCTATTACTACACGATGGGCGAGGCCGATCACTATGCCCCTCGCAAGCTTAAAGGGGCGACTCCCCACGACTTGGGTGCGCCGAACGAGCAGCCTTTTGTCAAAACCAACTACACCAGCTATCAAGACTGCAATCAGTGGAAAGATCTGCCCAGCGATTTTGTGATTCAGGTTTATCGAGCTTATCAGCTGACTGGGGCCACTGACGTTGATTTTCTGGCTGACTGCTGGCCCGCCGTGACCGAAACACTGAAGTATCTCAAACGCTTTGACACCGACAGCGATGGCATTCCAGAAAATGGCGGCGCGCCCGATCAAACCTTTGATGATTGGCAACTTAAGGGCGTCAGTGCCTACTGTGGCGGACTGTGGATGGCCGCGCTAGAAAGCGCGATCGCGATCGCCCAGGTGCTCACACAAGCGGATCGTGCCCCTGGCAACACCCCGATTCTGGCGACCCAATATCAGCGCTGGCTGGAGCAAAGCCGCCATCACTATCACAAAAAACTGTGGAACGGTCGCTACTACCGCTTGGAAACCGGCAGCGACTCTGAAGTGGTGATGGCAGATCAGTTATGCGGTCAGTTCTGTGCGCGACTGCTGGGACTGCCCGATTTGGTCGAAGAAGAATATGTGCGATCGGCTCTAGAAGCGATCTATGACGCCTGCTTTGTCAAATTCAACGACTATGCGGCGACTCAAGCCAAACCACAAGAACAAAAGTTCGCCGGTGCTCAGGTCGGCAGTTTTCGTCCAGCACAACCTGGTATAGCGATCGGAGCGGCTAACGGTGTGCTGCCTGACGGTTTACCCGAAGACCCGGACGGCACCCATCAGCTGGAAGTGTGGACGGGCATCAACTTTGGTCTCGCCACCTTTTTGGCGCAAATGGGGCAGGTCGATGAAGCCTTTGAGATTACCGAAGCGGTGGTTCACCAAATCTATACTTATGGGCTGCAGTTTCGGACGCCCGAAGCGATTACGGCCCTGGGCACTTTCCGGGCCTGCCACTACCTGCGTCCCCTCGCTATTTGGGGCTTGTATGGAGCTTTAGTGGAATGGTCATCACCGCCCGCGGATTGATGGCATGTCAGTCAGTTGCGGCAGGGAAACTGTTGTTTTGAGTCAGAGATCGCATTCGCCGAGTTTGAACTATCGCTGAGGAGCCATCCGATTGGGAGACAGCGCGGTGATATCCATCCGAAAATTCTTGACTGCCCAGACTGACCAAGCCGTCGATCCGCGAGTGATCTTTTGGTACAGTCTGAGCCTTGTGTTCGCGGCCTATTACGGCTATTTGGTGCTGCAAAGTTCCTTCGGTGCGCCCTACGTAGTGCAAGATGACGCCCGTCAGCACGTCTTTTGGATGCAGCGTTTGATCGATCCGGCGCTGCTGCCCGACGACTTTATGGCCGACTACTTCGCTTACCAGGCAACACCGGGTTACAAGCTGCTGTATCAAGGTGCTGCCGCCCTGGGGATTCATCCGTTTACGCTGAATAAGATTTTGCCGCCCATTTTAGGTGGGCTGGGTACGCACTACTGTTTTCGACTGTCGCTGCAGTTATTGCCGGTGCCTGCCACTGCTTTTACCAGCACGCTGCTGCTCAATCAAACGCTGTGGATGCGAGACGATCTGGTTTCGGGGACTCCTCGCGCGTTCATTTCTGTGCTGCTGCTGGCGTTTTTAGTTTTTGTGAATGGCCGAATGGTCGCGCCGGCTCTGGTAGCGCTGACGCTTCAGGTGCTGTTTTATCCTCAGGGAGCGCTGCTCGCGGCGGGGATTTTGGTTCTACGCTTGGTGACCGTTGATCGTGGCCGTGTGCGCTGGGTTCGATCGCCCCAAGCTTATCTCTTGTCAGGGTTCGGGCTGATAATTGTCATCGGTCTGCTGGCTCCCTACCTGGTGGATAGCTCACCTTTTGGGCCGCTCATTACCCCCGCCGCCGCCCGGCAGATGCCCGAATTTTGGCCTGGTGGCAGAAATGCCTATTTCACCGACAATCCAATTTTGTTTTGGTTTGGCGATCGCTCGGGCCTGCTGCCAACCCCGATGCTAACCCCGCCAACGATTGCCTTTAGCCTGTTTTTTCCCTGGCTCTGGTGGCGTTCACCACACCGATGGTTGCCCCTCATCAAGGCGCGGATGGCAATTTTGCAGCAATTGGTGCTGGCGTCGTTAGGGCTATACTTTGCGGCCCATCTCTTGCTCTATCAGCTGCATCTGCCGAGCCGCTACATGCATCACAGTTTACGCATCGTGTTTGCGTTGACCGCCAGCTTCACGATGGGGCTGTTTCTCGACTATCTGCTGCAGGTACTGGCGCGACCGGCAGCAACCGTGATCGCGATCGCCCAGCGGGGATTTGCCATCACTGCCCTCTGTGGGGTGATGATCGGTCTGTTTGGCTATTCCAGCCTGACCCAAAGCTTTCCCTTTACCAACAACCGCTATGGTCGCTTGCCAGACCTGTATCAGTTCTTGCAGGCGACTCCCCTCGACACCACGGTGGCTAGCTTGACAAAGGAAACGAGCAACCTGCATGTGTTCACCCAGCGATCACCGCTCATTTCTCCAGAACTGGGATTGGCCTACCACACGGGCTACTATCAAACGTTTCGACAGCGGGCAGTTGATCTGATTGAGGCTCAATACAGCCCTGATCTCCAGACCCTGCAAGCTTTTATTCAGCAATACGGTATCGATTATTGGCTGATTGATGATCAGTCATTCTCACTTGATTACCTGACGCAAAACAATTGGTTTAATCAGTACCAGCCCGCTGCCCAGCAAGCGATCGCCAATCTCACGACCTTTGGCGACAAACTGGCGCTCATTCAGGCAAAACCGCAGTGCACGGTCATCGAAACCATGCCGCAATCCTTGAGTGCGATCGCTCCTCTTGGTTCAGACGAGGCCCAAGCCTATTGGTTGCTGGATGCCAGCTGCTTGAGAGACTTGTCGTGAAATGCTGGAGTTATGGCATCGGCAATTGGGCAATCGTTCTGTAAGAGAGTTCACTCAGAGGCCGCGATTGCTTGCCGCCACACTTTGCGGTGACGGGGCTTCCCGCCATCGGATGAAGCCCCCTAAAAACGAAACTGCGACCTGGCAATTGCCAAACCGCAGTTTCAAAGGAGTTTTCAGCTTGCCGTTAGCCGAGCGCTTCCGCGCCACCAACGATTTCCAGAATTTCTTGAGTAATCGCTGCCTGACGGGCTTTGTTATAGTCCAGCGTCAGGGACTTCACCAACTGGCTGGCATTATCGCTGGCATTGCTCATCGCTGTCATGCGAGCCGCTAATTCGCTGGCGGCAGATTCCTGCAGCGCTCGCAAAATCTGGTTGCTGAAATAGAGCGGCAATAGCGCATCGAGAATCTGCACCGGATCTTGCTCAAATAGCATGTCCTTCGGCAGAGCCTTGTCTTCTAAAGCAACCTTTTCACGAGACACGTCAATGCGTCCACTGCGGGTAATGAGCCGGAAGATCTCATCATCCGAGGCTTCTAACCCTTGCGGATCAAGGGGCAACAACGTTTGAATGACCGGACGAGAGCTGACCAGCGAAACGAACTTGGTGTAAACCAGTTCGACTCGATCTACACTACCGGATAAAAACAGCGAGAGGAGCTCATCAGCCACGCGAGAAGCTTCTTCCGCCGTCGGAATCTGCTCTAGCTCAGTGAACTTAGCGTCGATGGGGCAGTCGCGACGGCTAAAGTACTGCGTCGCCTTACGACCCACCAACACAAAAGTGTAGTCGATGTTGCTGTCGGTCAGCTCTTTAGCTCGCTTTTCGGCTCGGCGAATAATATTGCCGTTATAGCCACCACATAACCCCCGATCGCCGGAGATCACCAACAGCGCCACCTTCTCCACCGGACGCTGCTGCAGTAGCGGTAAATCGACGTCTTCAAACTTTAATCGAGTCTGCAAACCGTGCAGCACCTGGGCCAAACGGTCAGCAAAGGGCCGGGTCGAAATTACCTGCTCTTGAGCCCGGCGCACTTTGGCCGTGGCCACTAGGCGCATCGCTTCGGTAATCTTTCGAGTGTTTTTAACTGACTTGATGCGATCGCGAATTGTTTTGAGGTTAGCCATATTTTTTCTCTTTCTAACCGACGACGCCTCAAGCAATCACCATAGAGGCGATCGCTCGAGGCAGACACCTTAGACTTAAGCCGCTGCCATGAAGGCTTGCTTGGTTTCCTGAATGGCCCCTTTGAGGATGTCGATCACCTCATCGGTCAGCTTCTTCTCAGAGCCAATGATTTCGGCGTAGCGAGGCTTGCTCGTTCTCAGATAGTCGCGCAGCTGCTTGGCAAACTCCACCACTTGCTCAACCGGGATTTCATCCAGATAGCCGTTCGTCCCGGCGTAGATGATGGCGATTTGATCTTCCACCGGCAGCGGCGAGTTTTGGGGCTGCTTCAGCAGTTCCCGTAACCGCACACCTCGCGCCAGCTGATCTTGAGTGGCTTTGTCTAGGTCAGAGGCAAACTGTGAGAAAGCTTGCAGCTCGTCAAACTGAGCCAGCTCCAGCTTCAGCCTACCGGCGACCTTCTTCATGGCCTTGATTTGAGCTGCGCCCCCGACTCGGGATACCGAGATACCGGCGTTAATCGCCGGTCGCAGCCCCGAGTTAAACAGGTCAGACGACAAAAAGATCTGACCATCGGTAATCGAAATTACGTTGGTCGGAATATACGCGGAGACGTCACCGGCTTGAGTTTCGATGATGGGCAACGCCGTCATGCTGCCGCCATCGAGTTCGTCGCTCAGCTTGGCCGCCCGCTCTAGTAGGCGAGAGTGTAAGTAGAAAACATCGCCAGGATAAGCTTCACGACCTGGCGGACGACGCAGTAGTAGCGACATTTGGCGATAAGCCTGGGCTTGTTTCGAGAGGTCATCGTAGATCACCAGCGTGTGCTTGCCCTTGTACATAAAGTACTCGGCCAAGGTGGCACCGGTGTAAGGGGCCAAATACTGCAGCGGAGCGGGCTCACTGGCACTCGCCGCCACGATGATGGTGTAGTCTAGGGCACCGCGCTCTTCTAGCGTGTTAGCAACCTGGGCCACAGAAGCGGCTTTTTGACCAATCGCGACATAAACGCAAATGACGTCTTGCCCCTTCTGGTTGAGGATGGTGTCGATCGCCACGGCAGTTTTACCGGTTTGGCGATCGCCAATGATCAATTCTCGCTGACCACGCCCAATCGGAATCATGGCATCAATCGCCGTAATCCCGGTTTGCATGGGCTCACAGACTGATTTCCGGGCAATAATGCCAGGTGCGACCGACTCGGTGAGTCGCGTTTCAGTGGTCGGAATGTCGCCCTTGCCGTCAATAGGGCGCGCTAACGCATCGACGACACGACCGACCATCGCATCTCCCACTGGCACCGAGTTAATCTTCCCCGTTGCCGTGACTGGGCTGCCTTCTTGAATACCGTAGCCAGCGCCCAACAACACGGCACCCACGTTGTCTTCTTCCAGGTTCAAGACGATACCTACAGTGCCGTCTTGAAACTCCAGAAGTTCCCCCGCCATCGCCTTTTCTAGACCATAAATACGGGCAATACCATCCCCTACCTGGAGAACAGTACCGACATTCGAGACTTGCACAGACTGATCGTATTGCTCAATCTGCTGCTTAATGATGTTGCTAATTTCGTCAGGTCTGATGCTTACCATGGGAATTGCTCTACTGAACTTACTTGGACGATCAAAAACTCAAACCAACTGAAGGTAGTTGCCGGAAAATCTAGCTAGCAGCGCCAAGCTGCATACTCAAGCGTCGAAGCTGCCCTCGCAGACTCGCATCCACGATTTGCGAACCGACTTTGATGACGACACCCCCCAACAAATCCGGATCGAGATTAACTTCTAAGTCAACTCGCTCCGCACTGGTCATCGCTTTCACCTTGTCGCGAATCTGCTCTTGTTGAGACTCCGACAGATCAATGGCCGCTGTGACCTCCGCTAGCACCGTCTTTCTGAGCTGGCGCAGCAATTCTTGATACCGCTTCAAGATAGTTGCCAGCACACCAATGCGCCCCTTATCGACCAGCAGCTTCAAAAAGCTGGCAAACAGGGGATTCAGATCGGCCGCCATCTGTTGCAGCACCGCCTTCTTGGCATCCTCAGCCATAAGGGGATTTTCCAAAAACTGCTGCAGCTCATTCGAGTCTGCCAACAGGTCTAAAACGCCTTGGACATCTTCGCCAAATCGATCTTCGAGCTGCTGCTCTTGAGCTAGAGACATCAACGCCTGAGCATAGGGATCGGCGATTTCCAACGACATAGTCGAGCTCATAATCAGTCCTCCAGCAACGCAATACTTTTATCGACTAGCGCCGCATGAATCTCGGGTGTCAAGCGCTCTGGTAGCTCTGCTTTGGCGCGGTCAAGGGCGAGATCAGCAATCCGCTGCCTCAGCTCACGCATGACTCGCTCTTGCTGAAAAGAAACGTCTTGGTCGGCGGCGGCTCTCATGCGCTCAATATCGGCCTGGGCCTGAGCTTTGATTTCCTCACTCACCTTCGAGGCGTTCTGCTTGGCCGTTTCCACAATCTTTTTAGCGTCGGATTGCGCCTGCGCCAAATTCTGATTCTGCTCTTCTAATGCTTGCTTCGCCTCGCGTTGACGACGCTCAGCATCTTTAATCGCTTCTTCAATAGTGGCCCGGCGTTCAGACAACGTTTTACCTAGAAACTTGCTGCCAAAATAAAACAGCACGCCCCAAATGATCGCTAAGTTGATCAGGTTGGTTTCCAGAATATCCAAATTCAATCCGAAGCCACCTTCTTCGGTTGCTAGCAGCCAAAGACTTATCATGGCAGTTTTTCCTAACGGTCAATGCAGTGTGAATTAGATGCCCCATCGGGGCGAATAAGCTAAGCAAAGCTCAGCAACTTATCCAACATTTGTCGGGTCAGCGCTTCGACTTGACCTTCCAAAGTTTGAAAAGCGGACTCTTTCTGAGTTTCAATTTCCGATTGCACCTGCTCTTTCTGAGCCTGTACTTCTTGTTGAGCGGTAGCCAACTCTTGGCTCGCCACCTGCTCGGCCTCAGCTTGGGCCTCAGCAATAATTTGTTGAGCCTGTTTGCGTGACGCGGCTAAATCTTGCTCATACTGCTTAGCGAGCTTTTCCGCTTGAACTAGCTGCTCTTTAGCAGCCGTCAAGTTCGAGCGCACATAGCCGTCACGCTCATCAATCGCTTGGCCCAGCGGCTTATAGAAAATCGCATTCAGTACGGCGGCCAGAACCAAGAACTGAACCGCCATCAAAGGCAGCGTAGCGTTGATATCAAACAGGCCACCGGCCTCTTCAACCGCTAAAAACAACGTCCCACTCATGTCTGCTAAACCCTCTATCTCAATCCAGGGATGTTCGAACTTCAATCACCCGAAAATCCTCGATTGAGAAAACCCGTGGATGTTCTCAATCGAGGTCATTAGGGTTAAGCGAAGGGGTTAGCAAACAAGAGAACCAGTGCAACCACTAGGCCGTAGATAGTCAACGCTTCCATAAACGCGAGAGAGAGCAGCAGCGTACCGCGAATTTTGCCTTCAGCTTCAGGCTGACGTGCGATACCTTCTACGGCTTGACCAGCAGCAGTACCTTGACCGATACCAGGGCCAATAGCGGCCAATCCCACAGCCAATGCAGCAGCAATGACAGATGCAACAGCAATATTCGGATCCATGTCTTTAACCTCAGTGAGTTGACAGTCTATTTACAACTACAGAAATGAGCTCGCCGTTCGACTTACTCTTAAATGATGGTCTCAAGCGACCGCCTCGTTGATGTCGTGCAGCATAGAGCCTCGCACCAACCTAGGTATCATCTGGGCAGCCTGTAAACTACCCATGCTCTTCCTCACCGTGCCCTTCCATGGCTTCTCCGATGTAGACGGCGGCTAGAGTAGCAAAAATCAACGCCTGAATGGCACTGGTAAACAGACCCAAAACCATGACCGGCAAGGGCACGAATAAGGGCACCAGCAACACCAGAACAGCTACTACTAACTCATCCGCCAGGATGTTTCCGAAAAGACGGAAGCTCAGGGATAGGGGTTTGGTGAAATCTTCCAGAATATTAATTGGCAAAAGAATGGGCGTCGGCTCGATGTAGCGAGCAAAATATCCCAACCCGCGACGACTAAAACCGGCATAAAAGTAGGCCAGAGACGTTAGCAATGCCAGCGCAACGGTCGTATTAATGTCATTGGTGGGGGCAGCGAGTTCACTGCCAGGAATATGAATCAACTTCCAGGGCACTAAAGCGCCTGACCAGTTAGAGACAAAAATGAATAGGAATAGCGTGCCGACGAAGGGCACCCAAGGGCGATATTCCTTTTCTCCGATTTGTCCCTTAGCTAAATCTCGAATATATTCCAGCGCGTACTCCATAAAGTTCTGGAGACCAGAGGGAATGCGCTCCACCTGCCGGGTGGCCAGCACCGAAAAGAGAACTAACAGGCCAATCACAAACCACGAAGTCATAAAGACTTGGCCGTGCACCTTGAGGCCCGCGATTTCCCAATAAAAATGCTGACCGACTTCTAACTTGGCCAACAACATTGCACTCGACATAGAATCAATCATCTCTAGCTAATTTTAAGGTTTGCACAAAAACCTACCGAAAAATCAGTGCTACACTCGCATAACGCAAGAGGCGTAGGCTGCTTCAGTTCTCATGAAGAATAGCGGCCCAGATTGTGTAGCCAATCAATGCTGCCTTGTAAGTCAAAAAGCCTAAGAATACAGGCATGATTTCAAGCTGATTCCATTGACTAGCCACCAGTATTAAAGCAGCGACTAAAGCTAGTCTGCCACTTGAAACTCCAGTGCCTCGCCCAATTCTTTCGACGTTTTTCGACAACATCCTCAAGTAAACCACACCCGTGCACGCCCCAATCAGATAATTCAGGGCAGTGTGCAACGAATAGACAAAACCGGTGCTAACAAAGATCACCGCTGAGAAAACCAACGTCGTTTTCAGCAATTGTCTCTGCAGACGGTAGAAATCTTCCATCGAGTCAGCATCGGATGCTACTGCTGGAAGCGTTTGATTTTCCGTCGCGTTTGACAGGTCAGAACTTGAGGGAGTCTGCACGCGGCCTATCCGATCAATTAAGCATGATTGCTTGGGTTCAGCCCTTGCGAGTCAATGCCCAAGCCATCGCAGATCATATCACGGTAACAATCTTTAATTTTTGCGAGATCTTGGTTCGTCGGAAAAATGTATGGGATTTAGCGGCAAGGCCTTTCTGAGGTCTTTTCTTGACTGCTCTTTACTGACGCTGCTGAGGAGCTGCTCCTAACTATAGGTGATGCACCAAGGTGCGCAAACCGGTTTTTCGATCAGGTAATGGCAGCGCCTGAGGGGCGACTGACTTCCCCAACGCGGCGTTGACCATGGGCGCGATCGCGGCTGGCGCGGTTGTGATACTTGATTCAGTTAACAGGCTTACTCAAGTTTGCCTCTACGTCCGGCACGATAGGGAGCACTCGTCAGCAATGCTTCCTTACATTTAGAGAAACTGTGGCAGTGAACGTTACAGAGCTTTACACGTTTCTAATCTTCAGTCCTCATCCCTTGTAGGATGACCCTTGGCAGCAAGGCTGAGGTTGTTACACAGTTTTTAACATTGACCTGTTTCTATGCCAAATCGTTCTAATCTGAAGTCTAGGTTAGGCGTCTGTATTAGGCGGTTTAATTAGACTGTTTTTGGATTACTAAATACGTCGCGTCGCCATGGTGAGGCTGTGCTCATCGCTGAAGGCGTCTGACAAAAGCTGTTTTTGAAGATTGTGAGTAGGGAGCCGTTGAGAAAGGATGACTCTAAAAGCCAGTGGTGGGAGCGTTGTGGCACGCCCTCAGCTATATCAAACTCTGCCGGTTGCCACCATCTCCCAGGCGGAACAGCAAGACCGCTACATTGAGAAAGGGGAGCTAGAAGCGCTTTCTAGCTTCTTTACCTCAGGCTTGAAGCGAATTGCGATCGCGGAAGCGCTCACCCGCTATTCGGAACTGATTGTCTCTCAGGCGGCTAATCGCATCTTTACCGGGGGGTCACCGCTGTCTTATTTAGAGCGGGTTGAAGACGTCCTCGAAACGGTGCCTATGACGATGGGCGGCGAAGTGCTGGATGAACTCGAAGCCGCCAAGCTGGGGACAGCGACCTACCAAGAGAGTGATGGTGGCGGCATCTTTGAGGGGCTGCGTTCGATCTTTAGCGTCGGCACCCCGACGGGACCCATCCCCCCCGGATTCCGGCCCATCAATGTGTCACGCTACGGCCCCGGCAACATGCAAAAGTCGCTGCGCGACATGAGCTGGTTTCTGCGGTATTTGAGCTATGCGATCGTCGCTGGCGACCCTAACATCATCTCGGTAAATGTGCGCGGCCTGCGCGAAATCATTGAAGGCGCTTGTTCTTCAGCCGCTACCATTGTGGCCATTCAGACTATGCGAGCGGCGTCTTTACGCTATTTTCGGGAAGATGCTGAAGCCTCGGAGCTGGTGGCTCAATACTTTGACGTCTTGCTGGATGAATTCAAGGCCCCGACCCCTTCGAATAAGCTGCGCCAGCGTCCTTCGAGTGACCAGCAAGGGCTAGAGCTGCCGCAAATTTACTTCAATGCGGCCGAGCGGCGACCGAAGTATGCAATGAAGCCGGGCCTATCGATTTTAGAAAAGCAGGCTGTCGTTAAAGCTGCCTACCGACAAGTTTTTGAGCGAGACATTACGCGCGCTTATTCTCTAAGCCTTTCGGATCTGGAATCCAAGGTCAAGAATGGCGAGATCTCCATGAAGGAGTTCATTCGCCGACTGTGTAAGTCGCCCCTCTACCGCAAAAACTTTTTTGAGCCCTACATCAACAGCCGCGCTCTAGAACTGGCTTTTCGCCACATTCTCGGTCGGGCTCCCAGCTCACGCGAAGAAGTCCAAAAGTATTTCTCGATTGTCTCTGCCGGGGGACTATCGGCGCTGGTGGATGCGCTAGTCGATGCCAATGAGTATGCCGATTACTTTGGCGAAGAGACGGTACCTTATCTGCGAGGACTGGGCCAAGAGGCGCAGGAATGCCGCAATTGGGGGCCGCAGTTTAATCTTTTCAACTACAGCGCGCCATTCCGCAAGGTGCCTCAGTTTGTCACGCTGTTCTCGGCCTATGAGCAGCCGCTGCCTGATCAGCACGTTTATGGTTCGGGCAACGATCCGCTAGAGATTCAATTTGGTGCGATTTTCCCGAAGGAAACACGCAACCCCAATGCCACCCCCGCTTTCTTTAATAAAGATACGCGGCGAATTTTGATTCGCCGCGGGGCCGGTATTGACAATCAGCTCAGCAACCCCGCTGCCCGACCGGAAGCCCCTGGCTCGTTAGGGCCAAAAGTCTTCAAGCTGGATCAAATTCCGGCGACGGGCAATGTTCAGGCCAGTATTCGCTATTCGGAGAGTTCGACTCAGGCTGTGATCAACGCCGCCTATCGGCAGGTGTTTGGGCGCGATGTCTATGACGGCCAGCGCCTCAAAACAGCGGAGATTAAGCTGGAAAATGGCGACATCACGGTGCGGGAGTTTATCCGTAGCCTGGCTAAGTCCGAAGTCTTCCGCAAGATGTACTGGACATCGTTGTACGTGATGAAATCCGTGGAATATATCCATCGGCGTTTGCTAGGCCGCCCGACCTATGGTCGTCAGGAAACGAATCGGTACTTCGATATTTGCGCCAAAAAAGGATTTTATGCCTTGGTCGATGCCCTGCTCGACAGCGTGGAATATAGCGAGGCATTTGGTGAAGACACCATTCCTTATGAGCGGTATCTGACGCCGGCCGGTCTCTCAATGCGCACAGTGCGAGCCACGACGATGGCCGATCGCGGCATGGCTCAAAACATGCCAGAAGCCGCCACGCCGCGCTTCGTGGAACTTGGTCAGGCAGACGGCAATCGCTCAACGCCGGAACTGCAGATGCGCGTTGATCAAGGGGTCAATCGTCAGCGTCAGCAAACCAAGATCTTTAAGCTCACTACCTTGGCCGATAAGGCTGCGCTGAAGACGGTGGCTCAGGCGGGCTATCGCCAAATCTTTGAGCGAGATATTGCCCCCTATGTTGTGCAAGACGAGTTTACGGCGCTTGAAAGTAAGCTCGGCAATGGCGAAATCAACCTCAAGGAATTTGTCGAGGGCTTGGGCTGTTCTCAGCTTTACCTCAAGGAGTTTTATGCTCCCTATCCCAACACGAAAGTGATTGAGCTGGGGACTAAGCATTTCTTGGGACGAGCCCCGCTTGATCAAGCGGAGATCCGCAAGTACAACCAGATTTTGGCGACCCAAGGGTTGAAGGGCTTCATTCGAGAAATGGTCAACAGCCCCGAGTACTCGGAATGCTTCGGCGAAGACGTCGTGCCCTATCGTCGCTTCCCGACGCTGCCTGCGGCTAACTTCCCCAACACGGAGAGACTGTACAACCAACTCACCAAACAAAATAGTGATTTGGTCGTGCCCAGTTTTGAGCCGGTGCCCTCTAACTAGAGGTTAGCGGTCTCAGCCCGCTTGGCGGGGTCAGACTCTTTTGCTGGGCTGCATGACTCTGTGACCGCAGCCCAGTAAGCGGTGCGAGTTTAGTTCACCGCCCGCCCTGCCCTAGGCAGGCCGTGGTACGCCTCGGCGGCTCAGCGAGTTCTGCATGTGCGAATCGGGCCAGTCTAGGGGCTGAACTATTGCGGTGCAATCGCACCGTAGTAGCTTCGTTTAAATCTTTTGCCTCGGCAGCGGTAAAAGATGAGTAGAACTATTACAAAATGTTTCAGGCTGCCTAAGAAGGCGAGTGTGATACCGGACAATAATTCCGGAAGGTGCCTGTGTCTCAAGGTTTTAGGGAATGGCGCTGAAGGGTACAGAGCTTCACAATTTAGCGGAGCGATGCGATCAATCAGTGTTCTAAAGCATTTAGTCACTTAGGCTTTAACTAGGATCAGCAGTGGCCAGTTGAGCCGCCGCCCTCAGGGGCGATCGCTGATTTTCTAGATTCAGTGAATACCAGTTGCTAATAATATCTGGTTACTTTTTTTGGAGGAATCCACCCAATGAGCATTGTCACGAAATCTATCGTGAACGCTGATGCTGAGGCCCGTTACCTCAGCCCTGGCGAACTAGACCGAATCAAAACCTTTGTGACTTCTGGCGAGCGTCGCCTGCGGATCGCTCAGGTTTTAACTGAGTCTCGCGAGCGTATCGTCAAGCAAGCTGGCGACCAGCTGTTTCAAAAGCGTCCTGATGTTGTTTCCCCCGGTGGAAATGCTTACGGCGAAGAAATGACGGCTACCTGTCTGCGCGACATGGACTACTATCTGCGTCTCATCACCTACGGTGTGGTGGCGGGCGACGTGACCCCAATCGAAGAGATTGGTCTGGTTGGCGTCAAGGAAATGTACAACTCCTTGGGCACTTCCATTCCTGCGGTTGCCGAGTCTGTTCGCTGCATGAAGGCAGTGGCTGCTGGTCTGCTGTCTAGCGAAGATGCTGGTGAAGCCTCTGCTTACTTTGACTATGTCGTCGGAGCCATGCAGTAATTCTGCTGGCTCTAACGCACGTTTTTAACTCAAGTAAGGACATTTTAAGGAAACAAACCCATGCAAGACGCAATTACTGCCGTCATTAACGCTTCTGACGTTCAAGGTAAGTACCTTGACGGCTCCTCTTTAGATAAGCTCAAAGCTTACTTCCAAACCGGTGAACTGCGTGTTCGTGCCGCCACCGCTATCAGCGCCAATGCTGCTGAAATCGTGAAAGAAGCCGTGGCCAAGTCGCTGCTTTATTCCGATATCACTCGCCCCGGCGGCAACATGTACACCACTCGTCGCTATGCTGCTTGCATTCGCGACTTGGATTACTACCTGCGTTATTCGACCTACGCCATGCTGGCGGGCGATCCTTCCATCTTGGATGAGCGCGTTCTCAACGGTCTCAAAGAGACTTATAACTCTCTAGGTGTGCCTGTGGGTGCGACCGTTAACGCCATTCAAGCCATGAAAGAAGTCACTGCTACCTTAGTGGGTGCTGATGCTGGTAAAGAAATGGGCGTTTACTTTGACTACATCTGCTCTGGTCTGAGCTAGGCGTTAGTCTGAGTCACGTTTTCCATCATCGATAAGATGCGCTCCCGCAGAGCTTTTGTCTGGGGTGAGTGTTGAAGCAAAGGGGTTTCCCGGCTTTAGCATTGGCTTGAGACACAGGTTGTCTGCGGGAGATGTTTTAAGATAAGGCTCGTTTTGGTCGGACTGTCTGCTGAATCTCAGAAACCAGGCGCGATCACCCGTTGAGCTGTTTGACTAACTGAATGTTGATTGATATAGGTCAGGAGAATTAACTTGCCATGCGAATGTTTAAGATTACGGCCTGTGTTCCTAGCCAAACTCGCATTCGCACCCAGCGAGAGTTGCAGAACACCTTTTTTACTAAATTAGTGCCCTACGATAACTGGTTTAGTGAGCAGCAACGGATTCAAAAAATGGGTGGAAAGATTGTCAAAGTTGAGATGGCGACTGGACGACCTGGCCTCAACACTGGGCTTTTATAGTTCTCGTTGCTTTTAACTTGGGGTATTGTGAGTGATTTGAGTAGGCATGGGTATCCATTGCCTACTTTTTTATTGGGAGTTCGATATACTGACCGGATGTTCTGAGGGACAAAGATCTGCTGCTCCGACGATATCTCAGCTCACCCAGTTGGGGCGCTAAGTTTTCGGCGTCGGCGATCTCCACCTCCTCTCGTTTTGGGGACTGTGAGCTTTGCCCAAGACTGCGAATCAAGCAGACATCAGGCCTGATAAAGGCGGTCTAAGATTCCTGTCCACAATCGCCCTACCCCCGCTCAATTAAGCAAGCTGATGAATTTCCAGGCCAGTGCAACTCTTTTGTGGCGATTGTTCCCCGTCGTTGATCCCACGACGGCTCAGTGGTCACGTGAGGCCCGATTAACCCGGTGGCTAACGCTGGTGTGGCTAGCCATTGGGCTGATTACGCTCTTTTCGGCTTCTTACCCGGTGGCCCTAGAGGAAACGGGGGTGGGATGGCGGTTTTTAGCGGTTCAGCTGCTCTGGGTTTTTATCGGGCTGACCTTGTTTAATTGGGTGGTGCAGCAGCCCCTGACCCGGCTCATTCGCCTGTCGGGAATCGCTTTTTGCGGGTTATTGGGGTTGCTGATTCTGACCTTGATGCCCGCGTTAGGGATCACCATCAACGGGGCGACGCGGTGGCTGTCGATCGGTCCTTTTTTGATTCAGCCATCAGAGCTGCTGAAGCCGCTGCTAATTTTGCAGGCTGCCCGCCTGTTTGGTCGCTGGTCAAGCTTGCCGTGGTCGACGCGGGGAGTATGGATTGCGCTCTTTGCCGTCGCGATCGGCCTTATTTTGTTGCAGCCCAACCTGAGTACGGCGGCGATCTGTGGCCTGTCGCTGTGGCTGATTGCCCTAGCGGCGGGTTTGCCCTATCGCTTGCTGATTACGACCGCTGTGACCGGACTCCTGGCGGCGACTTTTAGCCTGGGCGCAAACGCCTATCAGCGCGAACGCATCACTGCATTTCTGAATCCTTGGGCCGATCCGACCGGCAATGGCTATCAGCTGATTCAAAGTCTGCTGGCGATTGGGTCGGGCCGGTTATTCGGCAGTGGATTTGGCTTTTCTGAGCAGAAGCTGTTTTTCTTACCGATTCAATACACTGACTTTATTTTTGCGGTCTATGCCGAAGAGTTTGGCTTTATCGGCAGCCTGATTTTTCTGCTACTGCTGCTGGTCTATGCCTCGCTCGCGACGCTGATTGCTCTGCGCGCCAACCATCCACTACACCGCTTGATCGCGGTAGGGGCGATGGTTTTGCTGGTCGGTCAGTCATTTTTGAACATTGGCGTTGCGGTCGGAGCCTTGCCCACAACGGGGCTACCGCTGCCCCTGTTTAGCTATGGCGGCAGTTCAATGATTTCGAGCTTGGTGACGGCGGCGCTATTGACTCGGGTCGCTCGCGAAATTAAAGACGACAATGTCGTCCGCTTACCCGTTGAACAGGCAACGCTGATCGGATGATGACTGACTTTGCGGTGAACGGTGCAAGGCGATCGCTAATCGAGCCAGCCTAAAATAGCGAAGGACAACGATGCAGAGCACCTTTGCTGATGGGGCTTTCCTTGCTATCAGAAATCACTAGCGCGATGCCAGCAATCCCGAACCCTGAGTATCGGGCAGAGGTCTATCTGGCGATCGCAAACCAATTCAATCAGAATGCTGCAAGAGAGGATGCCGTAGAGTACATCGAACAGGCTATTCACGCATTGGCGCACTTGCCAAAAGACCTGTCTACTTTTTGGGAACATAAAGTTGTCAAACAATTAGTGAAGGCTGGTCAACAAAGCCAAGCTGAGAAGCTCTTGGCTGAATTGTTAGATCGAGCGAGAGCAAATGAAAATCTTGAAAATCGGTCTCATGATCTTTTGGATGTATCTACGACTTATGTCGAGATAGGGTTGTTTGACGAAGCCGTTCAAGTTGCGCAAACAATCGAAGATGAATACCAACGAGTGTTTCGAGCGTTTGATGAAATCGTTGACTGTGCGATCAAAAATTCGGAATATCAGCAGGTTGAGGATCTGCTAGCGCTGGTCGACCCAGAATGGGAGCAAGGCGTAGTTTTGCAAGAGGCAGCAGCAGCCTACGCTTTTTACGGGCAACCGGAGAGAGCCTTTTCTTTAGTCCAACAGATTAGCTTCCCAAATGGTCGATATCACACGTTGAGAAATATCTTTTTGCCTCGGCAAAAGCAAAGTAGAGATGACCTGCTTTGCCTACTTCAGGAAGGAGAAGTATACGTCGCGTCTGAAATACATCTAGGCGTTAAGGCTCAAGCTTTGCGGATCATGTCCCAGCCAAGGATGAGGCTGAATCAGTTTGATCACGCCAGATCCCTACTGGAGGAAGCCAGACAGCTAGCAGAGGGAATGAGCCTTGATGAACCCGGTAAAGCAGTTTGCCGCGAGGTTGTTTTGAACGATATTGCCAATGCCTGGGGTGAGCTGAACAGGCACATGACCCATCAGTCAGATGACAGGGCGGCAGCCGAAAGAACGCAAATAGCAGAAACTATTGGAGAGGCCCTAGCTAACAACAACGCTCATATTGCTAATTTGCAACGAGTTCTCCAAGTGCAATCGTGGGTTCAGCAAGGTTCAATAGAGGAAGCTTTAGCGATCGCAGAGCAGATCACCGAAGCATACCTTAAAGATCTGGCTCTGCGGCTGGCAGGTGTTAGTCCCAAAGCAGAATACTTGGATGATGTGGTGCAAGACCTGCAAAAGGTTTGTGTCTCTGCCAGCCAGCAAGATGATGCCGACACTGGCTTAGCTATTCTGCAGCAAGTTATGGCTCAACTGCCGGCTTTAGAAAACTGCATCACAAGACCAACCGTTGATCTATCCAAAGATTTTAGAAGTGCCTATAAAGCCAGCCTGTTAGTCTCGGTCGTGGAGGCTTACTTTCAGCTAGCGAACACAGATGTTTGACGTAATCTGCAAATTCTTGCTCAAAACCTGGCATTGCTGAATCGAAGTATGGATCTATGTGAGTTGCCAGTTATCTCGCCCCCTTTTTTTGTCTGCCCGGAGGGCTGTAAGCCTCCAATTCTGGGGGACTTTGAGAAATCCGGCTCCCCCAGAGTTGGGGGCTGGGGGGCAAATTCATCCCGTAATCTAGCAACGCCCAAAACCTTGTCCGTCGATTTGACCCGCTGGCTGCTGGGCGAAGCTATCAGTACTACTGAGTTGAATCCCCTCAACCCTCAACCACTGATGTCACGTAGCTAAGCGCCGCAATGAATAGACTCTCTATGATGTAGTTGAAAGTATTGGCGAATTAACAAGAAGTGCCTTTGAGGGTGATATGGAAGAGTTGCTGGAGCTGCGAGAATTGTTGTTAGCTGACCGAGTCAGTGATGCTCTGCTTCTGGTCGAGGAAATGACGGAGATGAGCAAGGATGACAAACTCAACAAGATCTTTAGTTTCAGCGTTGTCCTGCTTCTGAATTTGATTAAACAGGCGGTGGAGGGACGAACAACTCGCTTTTGGGAGACATCTATTTTTAATGCGGTCAAGCAAATTCAGCGAACTAATCGGCGACGTAAATCTGGGAGTTTTTACCTAACCGTGGAAGAACTTCAGGAAACCCTGGAAGATGCCTATGACTCGGCGTTGCGGCAGGCGGCTCTGGAAGCCTTTGAAGGTCGCTATGAGGCTGCAGAGCTAGGGCAAATGGTTGAAAGGCGAGGGGTAGTTGACCAGGCTAGCTCACTGATTTTAACCAATTGAAGAAGCGGCAACGAAGCACTGATGCTGATTAACACGGCGGCCTGATCGTCATCCATCCCGTAACGTCCTCGTCATCGGTAGAATGATTAAAGACACAGCCCGGCGATCGCCCCCTGTCGGTGGCCAATCATCACGATGTTAGAAACGCTTCAGATCGACCTTTATCAGGTCAGCCAATATGCCAATACGCTGGTGGCCAATCAGCTCACTAGCATTTCATTCGTCAGTGTCGGCGTGGTTTGGCTAGCGGGGTTGCTCACCAGCCTGACTCCCTGTACGCTCTCGATGCTGCCGATCATGGTGGGCTATATGGGCGGCTACGAAGCGCAGGGCCGTTTCCAGGCGATCGCCCAATCGACCTGGTTTGCCTTGGGCCTTGCCACGACTCTGGCCGCTCTGGGGCTGATTGCGGGGGCCTTGGGCCGGGTGTATGGCCAGGTGGGCCTCGGGCTACCCATTGTGGTGAGCGTCTTGGCGATTTTGATGGGTCTCAATCTGCTCGAAGCGCTGCCGATTCCCCTGCCCAGTTTTGGCAACAACGTGGATGTCACCACGATGGGCGTCCCGCTGGCCGTGAAAAGTTACCTGCTGGGCCTCACCTTTGGCTTAGTCGCTTCGCCTTGCAGCACGCCGGTGCTGGCGACGCTACTGGCGTGGATTTCGACTACGGGCGATCCGGTTTTGGGAGGCGCTTTGCTGCTGGCCTATACCGTTGGGTACGTCACTCCCCTGGTGATTGCGGGCAGCTTTACCGCCACGCTCAAAAAGCTCTTGGCAATTCGCCGCTGGTCAGGCTGGATTACGCCAGCGAGTGGTATCTTGCTGGTCGGTTTTGGCGTTTTTTCCCTTCTGCTGCGCTTCACGCCGAGCCAGTTAGTCTAGTGACTCATGATTAATTTTGATGACGAGATGACAACGGGTCATCTCCAGCACAGGACATCTCAAAAAACAGTCAGATTTTTCTAAACCGATTTAAACACACATAATTTATTTCCCTTGGCACCATGATGACGATGTTAAACCGCTGGATACAGCGATACTTCAAACGAGAATTGCTGCCCCTACTGGCTGACTTGCGGCTGGCGATCGCCCTGCTGCTTACCATCGCCGTCGTGAGCATTACGGGCACCGTCATTGAGCAAGGGGAGTCTTTGGCCTTTTACCAGGCGAACTATCCCGATGATCCGGCCTTGTTTGGCTTTCTCGACTGGAAGTTCATTCTGATCTCGGGGCTCGATCACGTTTATCGCACCTGGTGGTATCTGGCGATTTTGATTTTGTTTGGTAGCAGCTTGACTGCTTGTACGTTTACGCGGCAGATCACCGCGCTGCGCTGGTTTTCGCGCACTTGGAATTTTTATACCCAGCCGCGTCAGTTCAACAAGCTGGCATTGAGCGGTGAACTCAGTCAGGGCAATTTAGAAGCAATTTCCCCCATCTTGCAGCAGCGGGGATATCAGATTTTTACCCGCGATCGCGCGCTCTATGCGCAAAAGGGGGTGGCGGGTCGCATCGGCCCCATTGTGGTTCATGCCAGTATGCTGATCATCCTCGCCGGGGCCATCTTTGGCGGTATGACGGGCTTCTTTGCTCAAGAAGTGGTGCCGAGTGGTCAGGTCTTTCAAATTCGCAACATCTTTGATGCTGGCCCGTGGGCGGAGGCGCAAATCCCTAAAGATTGGGCGGTGCGGGTTAACGATTTTTGGATTGATTACACCGCCGAAGGGGCGATCGATCAGTTTTATTCTGACCTGACGGTAATTGACGAAGCGGGCAACGAGCTCAAGCAGAAAACCATTCACGTTAACGAACCGATGCGCTATCGCGGCGTCACCCTATATCAGGCTGATTGGGGCATTGCTGGGGTCAAGGTTAAGTTCAACAACAGTCCGGTGTTGGACGTGCCGATGGGGCCGCTGAATGAAGGCAAATCACGCATTTGGGGCACATGGCTGCCAACGAAACCGGATATGAGCGATGGCGTTTCGCTGGTCGCGACCGATTTGCAGGGAACGCTGCTGGTCTATGACAACGACGGACAGTTAATCTCGACCGTGCGCAAGGGCATGGCCACCGAGGTCAACGGGATTCAGCTCTCGATCGTGGATATCGTCGGCAGCACCGGGCTACAGATCAAAGCCGATCCGGGCATTCCCGCCGTGTATCTTGGCTTTGGTTTGCTGATGATTGGCGTCCTGATGAGCTACATTTCCCATTCACAAATCTGGGCCTTGGAATCAGACGGACAGTTCTTCGTCGGCGGCCGTACTAATCGGGCTCAGGTCGCGTTTGAACGCGAACTGCTGCAAATCATGGAGTCTTTGGAGCCGACCGAAATGTCTGCAGGTCAAGCGCCAGAGACGGCGATCGTGTAGCAGCTTGTTGGTTTGCCTGATGTCGGTAAAAGGTTTTTCGCGCTTGCTCGGATGCCAATAAAAAGCTGGCATCCTTTTCCAGTCAGGACTTACGCAGTTGAATCTGATTTTGGCCCCTAACCCCGAAATCTGGGGGAATCGGATTCAACATCCCCCAGATTTTGGGGATACAAGGGGGTTCTTGCGTAAGTCCTATCCAGTGAGAGGAGAGCTGGGTTGTTGATTGCTCTCAAGGTGACTGACCCTACAATTCTGCTCAACCGACCATGATCGAAGGATGAGCGGAGTTTTTCACACCTCAACTCTCCCCAAGTATTTGCCAACAGAGAACTTGTTTAAGTGGGTCTTGATTTCTGCGCGAGCAGCCAAATTTAGCCTTGGGCGGGCTCAGGCGTTTTGTCTACAGCGTCGTCTGTCGAGGTGGCAGATAGCTGTTGGCGTTCTTGATCGAGACGACGCTTGCGGGCATACAGCTGAATGGTTGCCGCCATGAAAACGGTCAGCCCGGCCACGAGCCAAGTTGTGGTGTCTGTCGGCAGGTTGTTTTTGAAGATGACCAGCATCACGATCACCACCAGCAGCAGCGTGGGGGCTTCGTTCAGGGCGCGCAATTGCTTACTGTTCCACTTGCATTCGCCGCGCCAGAGCTGTTTCATCAAGCGGCCACAGTAGTGGTGATAAAACAGCAGCAGCGCCACAAAGCCTAACTTGGCGTGCATCCACCCCTGCTTGAGCCAATCGGGATTCGTCACTAGCAGCCCGATCGCCATCGCCACCGTTACCACCATCCCCGGTGTGGTGATGATGCGATAGAGCCGTTTTTCCATCAGCTCGTACTGGGCTTTGAGAATGCCAGAGGCGGGTTCGGGCTCGGCTTCTGCTTCTACGTGATAGATGAAGAGACGCACCAGGTAAAACAACCCGGCAAACCAAACGACGACGCCAATGATGTGAAACGCTTTGAACCAGTAATAAGCCATGGAGAAGTGAGAGGGGAATGAGGGCAGGGGACTTCAGAGTTGAAACGGAACTTTGCGAAGCGTTAAGAACCTGAAATCTATTGTGGGACAGGCGATCGCGTTTTGCCGTCAGATGTCTCTCATCTTAATGTTTTGAGAACATCCGCCTCTCGAACGGCTTCTGCCCTGGTTCTTGCTTCTGCGGTGAGTGGAATGCAAGGTAATTTGATTATCCCACTTTCATAATGAAAGTAAAAATTTAATTTTAATTCATTAAATATAAAAAGCACCTTGATTTTTCATGTTTGGCTAGGTATGTTAGCTGTTGTTCATGTGAAAGCAGTGTCTACGATGATGGATGCTTTGGATTCGAAGGTTTTGGCTCACTTGATGCGACAGGCGCGCATGACCTGGGCCGAACTTGCTTCTCAGCTTGGCTTGTCGGCCCCGGCTACCGCCGATCGCGTTCGCAAACTCGAAGAGCGCGGGGTGATTCAGGGCTATCTCACCCAGGTGAATCCCAAAAGTTTGGGCTATGACCTGACCGCTTTCATCGCGGTCACACTCGATCATCCCCGCGATCGCGATGCCTTTTTGACTCAGGTGCATGCCCTGCCAGAAATTCAGGAATGTCACCACGTCACCGGCGATGACGATTACCTGCTGAAGGTGCGCTGTCAAGGTACTCAAGGTCTTGAGCGACTGATCACCGATGGCCTTAAACAGGTGACCGGTGTGGCTAAAACCCGCACGACTATTGCCCTGTCGACGGTTAAAGAGACCATTGCGCTACCGATTCCTCCTAGTGATCTGGCTTGAGTCGATTGGTGGGGTTAGGGCCGAGGCATTGAGCAAACCCGAGGTTGCCTGGTCGGTGAACATTTTGGTCTCGATGTCTTGGCCCTACAACATGCGGGTTTGGTGTCGATGCCCTGGGCTTTATTCATCACTTCACGTCTTCTTTCTATGCTTATGTTTTCCACCTTTTTTACGGGGCTCACCCTGGGGCTGGCGATCGCGGCTCCCGTGGGGCCGATTGGCATTCTATGCATTCGGCGCACTCTGACTATGGGCCGCTGGGTGGGGTTGGTTTCCGGCTTAGGGGCGGCGACAGCAGATGGTCTGTATGGCTGCATCGCCGGGTTTGGGCTGACGGCGATCGCCGACTTTTTGACTGAGCAGGCGGTGGGGCTGCGAGTTTTTGGGGGCCTCTTTCTCTGCTATTTGGGTGTGAAAACGCTGTTGGCAAAACCGGCTGAACCCGCCACCGCGTCTGTTGAAAATAGTCAAGCCGGTGCCTTATCTGAAGTGGAAATCGCGGCGACTGGGCCGCGATCGCTACTCACGGCCTATGGTTCAACTCTGTTGCTAACGCTGACGAACCCGGCGACCATCTTTTCGTTTGCGGCGATTTTTGCGGGGCTGGGCATGGTTGAATCGGCGTCAGACTATGGCACATCCGGCGTTTTGGTGCTCGGTGTGTTCTGCGGCTCGGCCCTATGGTGGCTGTTGCTCAGCGGCACCGTTAGCCTGTTGCGCACCCGCCTGACTACGACCCACATGCGGTGGCTCAATCGTCTGTCTGGCATCATTCTGCTGGTGTTTGGCATCGTTGCGTTGACCGTTTGGCCAAGCAACGGGTAGTTGACAGGTATGCCCTAATCGGGAGGTGCCAGATTGTGCTGCATCTCGACGCCGATGGTGTGAATCGTGGGATCGGCGTGCTGAGCCAGGGCCGCCGCGACGTTCTGCTGTTCGGTATGGCTACGATTTTGGCTGAGCTTGTATTTACCTTCTAAGCGAGTGACGGGCATCTCAAAGCCCACAATGCCCTGCATCATCCCCGTGCGAAATTGGCTAGAGAGACTCTGCCAGTGCGCGTCGTAGCTGGCCTCATAGACGCCGATCATTTCGTCAATCATCTGCTCCATCGCCTCCGGCGCGACATCAAGGGTCAGGGTTTGAGGCTTGCCGTAGGCGTGAACGGCAATGTAGTTCCAGGTGGGCACGCTTTCTGGTTTTTCATACAGCGTTGGCGATACGTAGGCATGGGGGCCGGTAAAGATGGCGAGCGACTCGGCGGTGCCAAAGGCTTGCCACTGGGGATTTTCTTTAGCGAGATGGCCTACTAACTTGAGGCCCTCGGGCGTCTTTCTCACGACTAGTGGGACATGGGTGGCGCAAGGCACGCCACCCGCGATCGACACCAACGTGGCAAAGCTGTTGGCCTGCATAAAGGCCGTCAGTTTATCAATATCGTCTTGTTGAAAGGCAGTGGGGCGATACATGGCACTGAGATGACAAAGGATCTTGGGTTGATTAGACCGCCCGTCTAAAATAGCTCATCCCTTTTTAAGCTAAGTTGAAAGACCTGCCGCGCCTAGTGCCATGACCGTCTCCGCTATCCAGTCGTCCACTGCTGCCACCGCTTCAGCTGTGGGCTATCCCCTCAGCATCGCGCCCATGATGGATCGCACCGATCGCCACTATCGCTATTTCATGCGGCAGATCACGCGGCGGACGCTGTTCTATACCGAGATGGTGACGGCTCAGGCGATTATGCACGGCGATCGCGATCGGCTGCTGGGCTTTTCGCCAGCAGAAAAGCCGCTGGTGCTACAGGTGGGCGGCGATGATCCGGCCCTGCTGGCGGCCTGTGCCCGCGCTGCCGCCGACTACGGCTATGACGAAATCAACTTGAATGTCGGCTGCCCCAGCGATCGCGTGCAGAGCGGCAACTTCGGCGCTTGCCTGATGGCTCAGCCAGACCTCGTGGCTGACTGCGTGGCGGCCATGATGGCGGCAACGCCCTTGCCCGTCAGCGTCAAACATCGCATCGGCATTGACGACCACGACAGCTATGAGGCCATGGCCCATTTTGTCGGAACGGTGGCCGCTACCGGCTGTCGGCGGTTTAGCGTGCATGCCCGCAAAGCCTGGCTGCAGGGCCTCAGCCCCAAAGAAAATCGCGATGTGCCGCCGCTGCGCTATGACGATGTTTATCGCCTGAAGCAAGATTTGCCGCAGTTGTGGATCGAGATTAACGGCGGCATCAAAACCCTGCCGCAGATCCAGACGCACCTTAATCATGTCGATGCGGTCATGGTCGGCCGTGCCGCCTATGAGACGCCTTATTTATTTGCCGAGGTCGATCGCACCATCTTTGGTGAGCCTGGAACCGCGAAAACGCGATCGCAAATCGTCCACGCGATGCTGCCCTACGTTGACCAGTGGACAGGGCAAGGACTCAAACTCAACAGTATTACGCGTCACCTGCTGATGCTCTATCACGGTCAACCCGGTAGCCGCATCTGGAAGCGCGTGATTACGGAAAATGCTTGTCGCGCTGGGGCCGGTAGCGAAGTGTTGCAAGCGGCTTTGGTGGCGGTGGAGCAAGTGGATACCAGTGTGCGGCTAAGCTACCCGCTGGCGAACCGTCATTAGCGGCGGGAGACAGGCGATCGCCTGCTGATGTGTATGAGCAAATTCGTGTAACAAACTTTACTGGCAGATTTTGTTAAACAAAGCAAACTGCAAAAATAATATTTTTTGCTGCTTCCAGAGCAGAGGCGGTGATGGGTCGCTGGGCGCGCCAGGTTGCTAGAGCCTGATTGATGAGTGGCCGGTCTAACCGCCTGTACTGGCTCAACTTCCCCTCAGTATGATGAAACCAGTCTGGCGAATGGAAATCTCACGACAACTTAGGGCAATCTAGTCACAACTTATGGAGTCGATCTTCTGATTCGACATGAATACCCGCGATCGCACCTTTCCCCTCTTACCGGGTTATACCGTTGTTGAACAGCTCTCGCAGGGAGCCCGCACCGAAGTCTACCGAGCGCTGCAACGTGATCAGCAGTCGGTGGTCATCAAGGTGCTGCATCCCGAGCCCGCCGACATCCAGGAGTTGGTGCAATTTCGCAATCAGTACGCCCTGGCGCGTTGTCTCCAGCATCCCCATATCGTGCATCCTCTGGCGCTAGAGCGCCATGGTGCTAGCTACGTGCTGGTCATGCCCGATGAGGGATTGGTCGCGTTAAACACCTATCGAGCGCAGCATCCCTGGGGCGTTGCGGAGGTGCTGGATGTCGCGCTGCAGCTGACCGATGCCCTGCACTATCTGATTCAGCAGCGCGTCATTCATAAAGATATTAAACCGAGCAATATTCTGATTCATCCCGAGAGCGGGCGAGTTCAGCTGATTGACTTTAGCATTGCCAGTCTGCTGCCTCGAGAGCGCCAACAGCTGGCCAGTCCCACCGTGTTAGAAGGCACGCTGGCCTACCTGTCACCGGAGCAGACGGGACGCATGAATCGGGGCATTGACTATCGCACCGATTTCTATGCGCTGGGGGCCACGCTGTTTGAGCTGTTGACCGGTGAGCCCCCCTTTGACCGGCAAGACCCGATGGAGCTGGTGCATTGTCATCTCGCTCGCCCGGTGACCTTTCCGGCGGCGAGCCCATCTCCTATTCCTGAAGCCGTGCAGGCAATCATCCTGAAACTGCTGGCCAAAAATGCCGAAGATCGCTACCAGAGTGCCCTCGGACTCCAGCATGATCTGCAACTCTGTCAGCAGCAGGTGCAAACGACGGGAGACGTCGCCGCCTTTGAGCTGGCCCAGCAAGATGTCGGCGATCGCTTTTTGATTCCTGAAAAGCTCTATGGTCGCCAGCCCGAAGTCAACCAGCTTTTGGCCGCCTTCGAGCGTGTCATTCAGGCTCGGTCTGAACTGATGCTGGTGACGGGATTTTCGGGGGTGGGCAAAACTGCCATCATCAACGAAGTTCACAAGCCGATTACGCGTCAAAAGGGCTACTTTATCCAGGGCAAGTTTGACCAGTTCAATCGCAACGTGCCGTTTTCGGCCTTTGTGCAAGCCTTTCGCAGTCTGTTAGGGCAACTGCTGGGTGAATCGGATACGGCCTTACAGGCTTGGCGCGCGAAAATTCTAGACGCCGTGGGCGATCGCGGCCAGGTCATTGTGGAGGTGATTCCCGAATTGGCCGCCATCATTGGTCCGCAACCGCCGGTGCCAGAGCTGTCGGGCAGTGCGGCTCAAAATCGCTTCAACGGACTCTTTGGGCAGTTTGTGCGGGTCTTCACCACGAAAGCGCATCCGCTGGTGATTTTTCTCGACGATTTGCAGTGGGCTGACGCCGCCTCGTTGACTCTGCTAAAGCTGCTCATGGCCGAGTTAGACACCGGCTATCTGCTCGTGTTGGGGGCGTATCGCGATAACGAGGTCTTTCCGGCGCACCCGTTGATGTTAGCCCTCGACGACATTATCGGTCGGGGCGGTGTCGTCAATCGGCTGACGCTGATGCCCCTAGCCCAGGCCGATATCACCTCCTTGGTGGCGGATACGCTGCTATGCTCCGCTGAGATGGCGGCACCGCTCGCGCAACTGGTTTACCAAAAAACGCAGGGCAACCCGTTTTTTACCACTCGATTTTTGCAGGGCTTGTACGAAGAGGGCCGCCTGGTCTTTGATAGCGAGGTCGGTCATTGGCAGTGTGACTTAGCGTCGGTGCGACAGTTGGCCTTAACGGACAACGTTGTGGAGTTCATGGTGGGCCGATTACAAAAGCTGCCCCCGACGACTCAGGCGGTGTTGATGCTCGCGGCCTGCGTGGGCAACCGCTTTGACTTACAGACGATCGCGATCGTCCGCGGCTGTGCCCCGGAAGAGATCGCGACGACCCTGTGGCCCGCGCTGCAAGATAACCTGATCATGCCCGAAAGCGAGACCTACAAGTTTTTTCAGCAGGGTGAACCGGGCGAGATCCGTAACTACAATGTGACCGTCAGCTATCGCTTTGCCCACGATCGCATTCAACAGGCTGCCTACAACCTGATTCCCGCCGAGCAGCAGCAGGCCATTCACCTGCAAATCGGTCGCATGTTATTGGGGGATACGCCCGATCAGCAAGCAAACCTGTTTGAAGTGGTGAATCATTGGAATTTGAGTCGCGCGCTGCTGCGGCCCGACGAGCAGCCGCAACTGGCGCATTTGAATTGGTTAGCCGGACGTAAGGCCAGGGCGACTGCGGCCTATGAATCAGCGCTGGCATATTTTCAGGTGGGGTTGTCGCTCCTCGCCAGTGATGCTTGGCAAACGACCTACCAACTCGCCCTGGATCTGCATGCCGGGGCGGTCAAAACAGCTTTTGTCTGCGGTGATTATGCGCAGATGGCCGCTTGGTCAGCGATCGCGCTGCGCCAGAGTCGCACGGTGTTAGATCAAGTCAAGTTTTACGACGTGCAGATTCAAGCGCAGATGGCCCAGGGCATGCCCGCCGTGGCGATTGACATTGCGCTGACGGCGTTAACCCTACTGGGCATCCCGTTGCCAGAGTCCCCGACGCCCGCTGACCTGCAAGCCGAGTTGCGCAACACTAAAGCGCTTTGGGCGGAGCGAGCGGTGGCTGAGCTCATCCATTTGCCGCTCATGACTAAGCGGGAAAAAGTGGCGGCGATGATTCTGTTGTCGAGCATCTTTGCGCCATCTTTTATTGCGAAACCGGAGATTCTACCGTTCATTGCCTGTCAACAAATCCAGCTCTCTATTCAGTTTGGCAACTGTGCCCAGTCAGCCTTTGGCTACGCTAACTATTCGGCCATTCTCAACAGCGTCTCCCAGGATTTAGGCGCGTCCTATGAGTTTGGGCAACTGGCGATTCAGTTAGTGGAAAAGTTGGAGGCCGAAGACGTCAAGGCCAGGACGTTTAACCAGGCCGCGATTTTTAGTATGCATGGCAAAATTTCGCTGCGGGCCGCGCCCCCAGTGTTGCGAGAGGGGTGTCAAAGTGGCATCGACCAGGGCGATTTGGAATTTGCTGGCTATGCGGCCTACAACTGGTCGCAATATTCCTACTTCAGTGGGTTAAACCTGGTGGAACTGCGGCAGGGTGCCGATGCCTACGGCTTGCTGTTAGAGCAGCTCAACCAAAAAATATCGCTGGCCTGCAATCAGCTCGTTCATCAAGTTGCGTTAAATCTGCTGGAGCCTTCCCCAGATCCTTGCCTGCTCCAGGGCCGTGTCTTTGACGAGCAGCAGGTTTTGGCCCGATTTATCGACAACCAAGTGCTATCGGGCGTGCAATATCTGTCTCTCCACAAGATTGTCCTGCACTGTTTGTTTGCCAGATATGACGACATTGTGGCGCTGATCGACTGGTCAGAACAGTATCTCAGTGCCTCCACCGGCATGATTTCGGTGCCGGTCTTTCACTTTTTTGCGACGTTAGGACGGCTGCAGGTTTATGCTCAACAACCGCCCGACGCGGCCTCTCCCTTATTCCACAAAATTCAACACGGGTTAGCCGAACTGCGGCGATGGGCCAGCCAGGCTCCTAGCAATTTTCAGCACAAGCTTGATCTGCTCCTGGCGGAACAGCATCGGGTCCAGGGCGATCGCTATGCGGCCGCTGACTATTACGATCGCGCCATCGCTGGGGCCGAAGCCAACGGCTATGGGCAAGAGGCGGCCTTGGCGAATGAACTGGCTGCGGAGTTTTATCTCCGGGCGCACAGACGGCCGCTCGCCACTGTCTATCTGCAAGCGGCCTATGAGCACTATGACCAGTGGGGCGCTCAGGCTAAAACCGCTGATTTAGAGCAGCGCTATCCGGAGCTTTTGCGGTCTCGGCTGTCGTCGCCCAGCTCACGATCGCCGGTCACGGCTCCCCTCGCGGTCTCGACGGATACCACCCTAACGGCGCAAACGCCCCCAAGGGCCATCGGCTTGGCAGATCCAGCAGACATCAACAGCACGTTTGACTTTGCCACGGTGCTCAAGGCTTCACAGACGCTCTCGGGCACGATTCATTTAGAAGAACTGCTGCATCAGTTTACGCAGATTATTTTGCAAAGTTCGGGCGGCGATCGCTGTGCGCTGATCTTGCCCAGCAGTGAGGGCGATTGGCAGGTCAAGGTGGTGGCGACGACAGAGCAGATAGAACTCCGTAGCGACCCGCTAGAAGCTCACCCACAGCTGCCCCTCAGCCTGATTCGCTACGTCAAAAACAGGGACGAGCGGGTCGTCGTTAATGATCTGCAGACAGCGTTGCCGATTGTGGACGATTATCTGCGGCAGCACCACCCCAAAAGCGTGCTTTGCCTGCCCATTCAACATCAAGGGCAGCAGATTGGGCTGTTGTATCTGAGTAATCAACACACGAGTGAGGTTTTTACGGAAGAACGGTTAACGGTGTTGAACTTACTCTGTGCCCAGGCGGCGATTTCCTTAGAAAATGCCCGTCTGTATGAACAATCTCAGCGATATGCTCGGCAGCTGCAGCAATCGCAAATTCGGATCGTGCAAAACGAAAAAATGGCCACACTGGGCAACTTGGTGGCTGGGATTGCCCACGAAATCAATAACCCCATCGGCTTTCTCAACGGCAGCCTCACGAATGCCAAAGACTATGCGCAGGATTTGCTAAAACATATCCAACGCTATGAGCAGCAGTATCCTCAGGCAGTTGACTCCATTCAAGACAGTGCCGATGAGATTGACCTAGCGTTTTTGCGGGAAGATTTACCCCAGCTTTTAGAGTCGATGCAAGGGGCGATCGACCGGATCAAAGGCATCAGCACCAGTTTGCGGACGTTTTCTCGCGGTGATGCCGAGCACAAAGTCAAAATCAACCTGCATGAAGGCATCGATAGCACGCTATTGATTTTGAAGTACCGGCTCAAAGCCAATCACAATCGCCCCGCGATCCTAATCACCAAAAACTATGGTGAGATTCCCGACGTCGAGTGTTTTCCGGGACAGATCAACCAGGTGTTCCTAAATATTTTGGCCAATGCGATCGATGTCTTTGACGAAGCCGCTCAACACACCTCATTTGACGCGTTAGAAGCCAGTCCCCAGCAAATTATCGTGGAGACTAGGACGGCTCTTGAGTATAACTGTGTCGAAATTCGCATTCGCGACAATGGCAGAGGGATGGATGCCGCCACCCAAGCCAAGATTTTTGACCATCTGTTCACCACCAAACCGATCGGCAAAGGTACGGGATTGGGCCTGTCGATCAGCTATCAGATCGTAACTGAACAGCACGGCGGCACCTTCAGCTGCCAGTCCGAACTGGGTCGCGGGACGGAGTTTGCGATCGTGCTGCCGATCTCGTAGTTTTCAGCCTTGAGCCTCAGAGGTTCTCCGCCCATACTGCTGTGTCTGCGCAACAGCCGCGCTCAGCCAACTTAGCAGGCTGCTGAACAAAAAGTTCAATCTTCCAAGACATGCCAATTCCAAATCTCTGGATACAGCTCTTGAAAGGTCAACCAGGTATCCCGCTCAATCTCGAGATCGTTTGAGCGAGCAATATTCAGCGAAATCTGCAGATTTTTTAATGCCGTATCAAACTGGCTTTTAGAGCAGCCGCATTCTTGAATCATCTCTTTTCTCAGGCTCGTCGTTTCCCAGGGCTCTGCTCGAATTTTTTTGAAAATATGAGTTGACAAGGGATGGAGTTCGTCGACACATTTGTAAGACGACTTGAAATGAACGTCTCGCAGATAGTCTAGGGTCATTAATGCTGCCAGCCCGCCTTTGATTTTGCCGTAGAAAATCTCATCGGGGAACTCTGCCGGTAAACGATTTTTCCAATCCCAGACGGCGGATACCTTTTGCCCCCAGCCTTTTTCGCCTTCCTGCTTTTCAGGCAAATCAAGATGTTCCCATAGTGAAGGGAGCTCAGTTTTGGAACTTTCGAAGATGGTGCAGATCTGCAGCTCTAAAATCAGCTGATGGGCTTCTTCAAAGGTTTTGATCATGATTCTCACTCCCCCTCTTTTGAGTTTCGGTGAACCGATCAGTAGAAAGCCCTAATTATCTTAGGATGTTTCATCGTCTAGCGTGACGTGCCAAAGCCTACCCTAGTCGTGTGTTGGGCTGTCGCCACAACATCCCTTACAGCAATGTTTATTGATGGCTACCGACTTAGATAAGACGATTTCCCCTTTTTCTTCGGCGTTGCCAAAGTCACCCGGCTCAGCGCCAACAGGTGAGCACTGCCCTGCAAACCAACGGGGTGGAGAGCCGGCGCAGACGATGCTCGGCATTCTCAGGGTGGGAAGTGACGTGATCGCAGAGGGGAAATTGTCTTTAAAATAAAAAGCCGAGCTGGCTCTTCCCGAAGGAGGTTCCAGCCCGGCTCGTGCTCAAGGAGCACACGCGAGTCTACAGGATGTTTTTATAGTGGCTCAGGCTCTTAAGTGGAGCCATAGGAATAAATTCAGTTAAATTCAGGTGTTATGGCCTGAAATTCAGGTTTTAATGCCGCATCAATCGCTGCAGCTCTCTCTGCACAATACTTTGGCGTGTTTTTTGGAAGACTGGCGGCTACGGCTTGGGAGGTGCTGACTGGAGCGGATACCCGGCTCTAACGTCGTTCAATGGCGATTGCAGATTGTCGCTACCTTTCAAGGCTCTGTGCGTAAATCCGGATCAAAAATTGGGCAAAGCAATCAGAGTTGCCTGGCTGGTTGAAGCGAAGCTGCAGCAACCCATTATATCTTGACCAACCTGCAATTGGCGATGGCAAGCTGTAGAGCGACGCTAGGCGCTGAGATAATCCTGCAGGGCTTTGACCGACAGGGTTTCTTTTTGCAAGGTGCGAATCGCAGCGGCGCTGGCGCGGGCAGCGGCAATGGTGGTGAAGGTCGGCACTTTATAGGCCAACGCCGTGCGCCGAATTTCGTGATCGTCTTGCTGCGCTTTGTCGCCAATAGGGGTATTGATAATTAGCTGAATCTGGCCGTTTTTGAGCATGTCAACCACATGGGGCCGACCTTCGTGAACCTTGAGGACCGTTTCGACCGTCAGCCCATGGGCCTGGAGTACGGCCTGAGTGCCGCTGGTGGCGACCAGTTGAAAGCCTAAGTCGGCCAGGGCTTGCGCGACCGGCACGACCGCCTCTTTGTCGCGATCGTTCATCGAAATAAAGACAGTGCCTGACCGTGGTAGTCGCTGACTGGCCCCCAGTTCAGCCTTCGCAAAGGCTTTGCCAAAATCGGTGTCGATGCCCATGACTTCGCCCGTCGATCGCATCTCTGGCCCCAAAATCGTATCCGTGCCCGGAAACCGATCAAAGGGCAGCACCGCCTCTTTAACGGAAATATACTGGGGAATCACTTCCGCCGTGACGCCGAGTTCCGCCAGCGTTTTGCCCGCCATCACCTGAACGGCAATGTTTGCCAAGGGCAACCCTGTCGCCTTAGAGACAAAGGGCACCGTGCGCGAGGCGCGCGGATTGGCTTCCAAAATGTAGACCTGGTCGCCTTTCACCGCAAACTGAATGTTCATCAGGCCAATCACGCTGAGCCGTCGGGCCAGCTTGACCGTCCACTCGCGAATGGTGGTGAGCGACGCTTCGGGCAGCGTGATGGTGGGAATTGAGCAGGCTGAGTCCCCAGAATGAATGCCCGCCTGCTCGATATGCTCCATGATGCCGCCAATCACTACCGTACCGGTCGCGTCGGCGATCGCATCCACATCTACCTCGATCGCGTCTTCCAAAAATTTGTCAATCAGGATGGGCCGCTCGGGCTCCAGCTGAATGGCATAGGTCATATAGTGCTCCAGTTCGCGATCACTATAGACAATCTCCATTGCGCGACCGCCCAGCACATAGCTTGGCCGCACCACCAGGGGATAGTCGATATGTCGGGCCACGCGCAGAGCCTCATCGGTGCTACGGGCAATGCCGTTGGCCGGCTGCACAATCTCTAGCTCGCGCAAAATCTGTTCAAACCGTTCGCGATCTTCTGCCATGTCAATGGAATCAGGTGACGTGCCCCAGATCTGAGTGTGAGGAGGGCTGGGGAGCTGGGGGGCTGGGGTGGATTGCGGTTCTTGGCTTGCCGACTTCTGATTTGCCGACTGCCGACTGCCGACCGCCGAATTCAGATATTCCTGCAGCGGCATGGCCAGTTTCAACGGCGTCTGGCCACCAAACTGCACAATGATGCCCGCTGGCTGCTCAGCCTCAATGATGTTCAGCACATCCTCTCGGGTCAAAGGCTCGAAATAGAGGCGATCGCTGGTGTCATAGTCGGTCGACACCGTCTCCGGATTGGAGTTGACCATAATGGTCTCAAAATCGTCGGCCTGCAGCGCAAAAGAAGCATGACAGCAGCAATAATCAAACTCGATGCCCTGGCCGATGCGGTTGGGGCCACCCCCGAGAATCATCACTTTGCGGCGATCGCTAGGCTTCACCTCGGTTTCGGTCTCATAGGTGGAATAGTAGTAGGGCGTGTAGGCCTCAAACTCAGCGGCGCAAGTATCCACCGTTTTGTAAACTGGCCGCACGCCGAGCGATTGACGCAGGCTCCGCACCGCGTCTTCCGTCGTATTTTTGGCAAACGCAATTTGGCGATCGCTAAAGCCCTGCTGCTTAAGGCGATACATTTGCTGGGCTGTGAGGGCTGTGATGGCCGTGCGCTTGAGCCATTTTTCGGTGACTAACAAATCTGCGAGCTGATGCAAAAACCACGGATCGATGCCCGTAAGCCCATAGATTTCGTTTAATTCCAGGCCCAGCTGCATGGCATGGCGCACTGTAAAAATGCGCTCAGGACTTGGGGTGCGCAGTCGTGAGCGCAGCGTTGACAGGTTGGGGAGGGTTTCCTTGCGATCGCAGCCCCAGCCCGCTCGCCCCGTTTCGAGCGATCGCAGCGCCTTTTGAAACGACTCTTGAAAAGTGCGGCCAATCGCCATCGCCTCACCCACCGACTTCATTTGCGTCGTCAATACCGCCTGGGTGCCGGGGAATTTTTCGAAGGCAAAGCGGGGCACCTTGGTCACCACGTAGTCGATGGTGGGCTCAAAGCTGGCTGGGGTTTTTTGCGTAATATCGTTAGCAATTTCGTCCAAGCTGTAGCCGATCGCCAGCTTGGCGGCGAATTTGGCGATCGGGAAGCCCGTCGCCTTAGACGCCAAGGCCGAACTGCGAGACACCCGCGGATTCATCTCAATTACAATGAAGTCGCCGTTGGTCGGGTTCACCGCAAACTGAATGTTAGAGCCGCCGGTTTCTACCCCAATTTCGCGAATGATGCGAATCGACGCATCGCGAAGCCGCTGATATTCCTTATCGGTCAACGTTTGGGCCGGGGCCACAGTGATCGAGTCGCCCGTGTGAATACCCATCGGATCGACGTTCTCAATTGAGCAGATGATCACGACGTTATCCGCTAGATCCCGCATCACCTCTAGCTCAAATTCTTTCCAGCCCAGCAGCGACTGTTCCACAATGATCTGCGACACAGGACTGGCATCAAGCCCCGATTGGGCAATGCGCTCAAACTCTTCTTGGTTGTAGGCGATGCCGCCTCCTGCGCCGCCCATGGTAAAGGCCGGTCGAATAATCAGGGGAAAGGTGTTGATTTGAACGGCGACGGCTTTCGCCTCATCGAGAGTTTCAGCGAACCCTGACGGGCAGACTGCTACGCCGATCGCTTCCATCGCTTCTTTAAAGAGTTTGCGATCTTCGGCTTTTTCAATCGCCTCCAGCTTGGCCCCAATCAGCTCAACGCCATAGCGATCAAGCACGCCATTTTTGGTCAGATCGACGGCCAGATTGAGCGCCGTCTGACCGCCCATGGTCGGCAGCATGGCGTCGGGGCGTTCCTGCTCGATCACCTTGGCAATCAGCTCTGGGGTCAGCGGCTCAATGTAGGTGCGATCGGCGGTTTCCGGGTCGGTCATGATCGTGGCTGGATTGGAGTTGACCAACACCACTTCGTAACCTTCTTCGCGGAGCGCTTTGCACGCCTGAGTTCCGGAATAGTCAAATTCGCAGGCTTGGCCAATCACAATCGGGCCAGAGCCAATCAACAGAATTTTCTGGAGGTCGTCGCGGCGCGGCATAGGCTTTTTCCGGGAAGGCAGGAATACAGATCCAGATCATTCTATAGGCTGATGTTGATCCCCACCCGAGGTCATCTAGATTTGCTTGGAATTGGTGAGCAGAATTCGGAATGCGGAGTGCGGCAGGCAGCATTGCGCCTGCCGATTTCTAAAGTCAGGGGGTAACGAGGGATGGCCTGGGATTTTCGGTATCGTCACGAAAATTGCAAAAACTGTCATTGTGAGCGATGCCGGCTCGTGTCTGGGGGCCGCCAATCCCCCGCATAGGTAAGACTCTGTGGGCACAAATACAGAAGCCGCCTGATGGATTGAAGACAGTTGAACTGGAACAGCAGGCTTAATTTGCCCCTGGCCTTTGCCAACCCTGACGCGATCGCCGTATCGTATGGGTTATTGAATTTTGTTTGCAATAGTGGTCACAGTCAGCCCCGCCGCGATCGCCGCCAATTCGGTCATTCTCAAACTGGATGGACTGACCAAACAGTTTGAGGGGCAATCGTCTCCCGCTGTCGATCAGGTCAGCTTCACGCTGCAAAAAGGCGATTTATTGGGACTATTAGGCCCCTCCGGTTGTGGTAAGACAACGCTGCTGCGGCTGATTGCCGGGTTTGAGCGCCCCCACAGCGGCACGGTGGAGCTGGCCGGTCGGCCAGTCTGTGGTGAGCAGGTGTGGCTGCCGCCAGAGCGGCGCGATGTTGGCGTCGTGTTTCAAGACTATGCGCTGTTTCCGCACCTGACGGTGATCGACAACGTCTCGTTTGGGCTCAAGACGCTGGCGCGACGCGGTAAGTTGGCCAACCCCCAAATTCGCGCAGAGGCCGAACGGGCGATTGCCCTCGTGGGCCTGACCGGATTGCACAAACGCTTTCCCCATGAACTGTCTGGCGGCCAGCAGCAGCGGGTGGCGCTAGCGCGGGCGATTGCGCCGCGACCTTCCTTAATTTTGCTGGACGAACCTTTCAGCAACCTCGACGTGCAGGTGCGTCTCTATCTGCGCCAAGAAGTCCGTGACATTCTTAAAAGCGTTGGCGCTTCTGGCGTTTTTGTCACCCACGATCAAGAAGAGGCGCTCTCGATTTCGGACAGTTTGGCCGTGATGCGGCTGGGGCGCATTGAGCAGTTCGGCCCGCCGGAGGAAATCTACCGTCGTCCTCGCTCACGCTTTGTGGCGGGGTTTGTCACCCAAGCCAACTTCATCGCGGCGGAGCGCGATCTCGATGTTTGGCAAACGCTGCTGGGGCAGTTTCCGATCGACGATGCGCGGTCAGAGTTGCAGCAGGGCGAACTGATGGTGCGGCAAGAGGAGCTGACGCTGCAGCCTGATCCAGCCGGGGGGTTAGTGGTGCGCGATCGCCAATTTCTAGGTCGCGAATATCGCTATACCCTGACAACCGCGCAGGGCGATCTCCTTTATGCGCGCACCGATGCTCACCAGCGCTTAGACGTGGGAGAAACCGTGCGCGGTGAAGTCGTCATCGTGCAGCCGCCCGTCTTTCCACGCTCTATCTGAAGCCGTTAAGACCCTCGTAGAGGGAATGAACGACCGTGTACTCGTCGCGATCGCCGAGCTGCCGGATATAGCAATCCGCATAAAGGTCTAATCGGTTAAAGTGGTCGAAAGTTTAGAGC
>CALCCA010000087.1 GCA_937899725.1 uncultured Halomicronema sp. | reverse complement strand
GCGAGTGCAGCCCAGTTATGCAATGAGTCATAGTACTTACCCTCGGATGTGGCATGAGGGGTAAGCTTTGGTGAGTTCCCCCCCTCACTGGTCACTCCCATGGATGCCTCTAAGGAAGCCCGTCTCAAAGCCCTCACTGAGGAGATCGCAGCGTTGCTGTATGAGGAGACTGACCCCGAAGCGCTCAAAACGCTGGCAGGGATCGAAAAAGCCGTACGCGGTCATCGGCTGGAGCATGTGGGGCCAGAAATCGGTAATTTTTTATCCGCACGAGCAGCGACACCACGAGTGGACGACATCGAGAAATCGCCAGCATCATCGGAGACTTGCGCATCAGTGAACGTCAAGGAAAACGTTTAGGGCGCAAAGCCCGTAGCCAGTGGAGTCCGTATCTAGAGAAGTGTTGTTTGTGGGTAAGCGCCAACGAGTCCTACCAGCGTGCCGCTGAGGATATTGCCGTCCTGACAGGCATCACGGTGTCAAGCCGCACGCAACAACGTCTGGTTCATCGACAAGAGTGGGCATCCCCCGCTGTCGATTGTGGGGTGAAGGAGATCAGCCTTGACGGTGGCAAAGTCCGCTTGCGCACACCATTGGGCGAGCCCAGTGAATGGCGTGACTATAAAGCTGTCAACCTGCACCAATGCGGTGTCAATGCTTACTTTCGAGACAATGAGCGCCTAGTGAACTGGGTGAATCAGCAACCGCTCGCCTCGCCGTTAGTCTGTCTGGGCGATGGTCATGATGGCATTTGGAAGGTCTTTGCCCAACTCGACGGATCAATACAGCGCCTTGAGATCTTGGATTGGTACCACCTCGTCGAGAACCTGGGCAAAGTGGGCGGCTCGCAGGCGCGGCTCAATGCGGTGGAAGCCAGACTGTGGAACGGTGATGTCGAGGGGGCCGTCGCCTTATTCGATGAGTGGCATCATGAGCGCGTGGAGCGATTCATCGCTTATCTGGCCAAACACCGCCACCGCATCGTCAACGACAGCTATTACCAGGCTGAAGGCATTTCGGTCGGTTCCGGTGAGATTGAGTCAACCGTCAAGCAGATTGGACGACGGGTCAAAATCTCCGGGGCTCAGTGGCATGAGAACAATGTGCAATCGGTGCTACGGCAGCGCTGTGCTTATCTCAATGGGAAATTCTCGCAGTGAGTCTTACAAGACTGGGTTGCACTCCTTGACGGCGGCTAGCTGTATGAGCAGCTGATTGAGCGATCGCGGCACTAAGTGGCATGATTCCGCACACCTAAATGCCGAGATATGACATGAGAAATAAACCTTTAAGTGCCGTGCCGATCGCTGCCAGCAAGAGCAATGCCAACAGCCCGCCATTGCCAAAAAAGATGCATAAAAAGCCCAGTCCCCAAGAGACCCAACTGGCTAAAAACCAAGTGCGATGTAGTCGATAGTTGTGTCGATTTTCAGGATGCAGATGGCGGATCAACCGAAATTGCGCGAAACCTAAAACCAACCCCCCGGAGATAGCTAACGCTGGCAAGCTGAGAATCAGGAACAGACTCCCTTGCCCACGAGTATTGACGCCTAACACGTCTAACACGACTAGATCATGGGCTAGCATCAGGGCAAATCCGGTGGTGGCGGTAGTCAACCCCCATTTCAGAGCGAATGAAGGCCCCTGCACCCGCCAGAGTAGGAGACTTTGAAAACCGCTGACCAACCCCCAATAGGTGCCATAAATCACCAGCGAGAGCATCAGATCTGGAGAGGCTGGATACCAGGGAATCTGTCCCGCTTGCAGAAAGCTCGCAATCAGGATCAGGCAGCCAGGACTAATCAAACTCCAGGGAATGAGAAATTGCTTCATGGCCAGACGGTGATGAGTTGACCTGGGCGTCAACATTAACTTGCATCCTCGGTTTGAGGTAATGATCGCTCCTAATCGTGGTAGATCGCGACCCCTGTCTCAATCACTTGATCTGCGCTATCAAAACAAACATTGTAGGAAAGCCAGGCAAAGTCCCATACCGGGGAAGCGCCATCGGAGCCATATTGCCAACAGGATTGCACGACACCGGGTGACTGTTGGAAAACCTGGTTCAGGTCTTCTCGCAAGGCCACCGACACATCTCGTTGATAAACATGGATGGGCTGTCCAAGTAGAGAGTCGACATCATTGACCTTCATTCCAGGTGTAATCGTGTGAAAATTTTGAGTGAAATTGGGTGGTAAAACAGTATCTATCTCAGGATACAAAGGGAAGTATGACTCGGTGTAAGAAAGGCAAGTTGCAATGATGCCGACGCCAAATATCCCGATGCCAAATATCAGTTTTTTCATAGCTTTACTCATCAAAGAATCGCGAGTCTTATCTAATTTACAAACACGCTCAGAAGCCTTCCGGTGAGATTGCCCGCTCAGGCAAAATTTCTCTGTTTCTTATTTTGAACCGGACGCTTGCAGCCGCGATCGCAATACACCCCACATCATTAAAAGCCGATGTTTGCCAGGGTTCTAACTGACAGTTCAAGCGAATTCTTGAACTGTCTTAGTGGTGGACAGAATGGTTATTAAAGTATGACGTCAATCCTAGCGATGAAGTTGCACGATGGTAGAGTATGACTCAATTCGCAGAGCCCCGAGCGATCGCGCTGCTGAGCTGTAACCGTGTTGAATCCTGAGATGGGTTGGGGCATATTGCGGCAATTGCCACAACTTCGCGGGTCAGGCGCGATCGATCGATTCGTAACCCTGGCCGTAATCAACTGACCTGTTCCAGATTTGCCGGATTGGTCGCGGCTCTGACGAAAGCTGTAGTGGTAGATGCACCCTGATTGTCGCGCCCTGAGCCTCTTGATGAGACTCGGGGCTTTTTTTTGCCGTGGCCTCTCAAGGGCATGGCGCGATCGCCGACTGGGTGACGTTTGCAAATCACCTTTGACGTGATAGGAATACTTAGACGTTGAGTCGGTGGCGTTGGAATCGTGATGATTTCTACTACTGCCTAGCCAATAGAACTCATCGCACATCATCCTAGCCAAAGGCGAGAGGGCAGACATGGCAAAGTGTCGAGTGGGCTTATTATTTGGCGGTTGCTCCGGCGAGCACGAAGTGTCGATCTGCTCAGCCCAGGCGATCGCGGGGGCGCTGTCGCGCGGCCACAATCAAGGTAAGTATGCCGTGGTGCCGGTTTACATCACCAAGGCTGGCGTTTGGCGATTTGGCGATGAGGCGGCAGGCGTTTTGCAATCTGGACAGGCGTTGGCCGCCGAGGGAACGGTGACGGCTGCGAGCCGGTTGCCCGATGCCCAACAGATTGACGGGATTGATGTGTGGTTTCCGGTGCTGCACGGCCCGAATGGCGAAGACGGCACGATTCAGGGGCTGCTGTCGCTGCTGCAGAAGCCGTTTGTCGGCTCTGGCGTGCTGGGGTCAGCGGTGGGCATGGATAAGCTGGCGATGAAAACGGCCTTTGCCCAGGCGGGACTGCCCCAGGTGAAGTATGTAGCTGTATCACGGGCCGAGGTGTGGTCTAATCCCTGTGTGTTTCCGAAGCTGGGCGATCGCATTGAGACGGAGCTGGGCTATCCCATGTTTGTAAAACCGGCGAACTTGGGCTCATCGGTTGGTATTGCCAAGGTGCGATCGCGGCAGGAGCTGGAAGCCGCGCTAGACAGTGCTGCCAGCTATGACCGCCGATTAATCGTGGAAGCCGGGGTAACTGCCCGCGAGGTGGAATGTGCGGTACTGGGCAATGATGTGCCCAAAGCCTCTGTGGTGGGTGAAATCACTTTCAGCAGCGACTTTTACGATTACGAGACCAAATATACGGCGGGGCAGGCCGATCTAGCGATTCCCGCTGACTTGCCTGCTACGATTGTGCAGCAAATTCAAGAAATGGCGGTGCAGGCGTTTCAAGCAGTGGATGCAGCGGGGCTGTCGCGGGTCGATTTCTTTTATGAGGCAGCGACCGGCGCGATTTATCTCAACGAAATCAATACTCTGCCGGGCTTTACCCAAACCAGCATGTATCCGCTGCTGTGGCAGGCTAGCGGTGTAGCGTTTGAAGACCTGGTTGATCGGCTGGTGCAGCTAGGCCTAGAACGCACAGGCACCCAAACGGCCTAACGAGGTCGTTAGAATCGGGGTTCGCTCCCGTGCCGTTAATTTCCCGTTTTGGTATGCCGATGACGATCGCTCACCTAATTGAAGAATTTGAAGCCTGGGCGCCGCCCCAGTGGCAAGAGAGCTGGGATAATTGCGGCTGGCAGATTCAGCCAGGCGTGTTGGCAGCGATGCCGCAGGTGTTGGTCTGTCTAACGCCGACGCTGGCGGTCATGCAAGAGGCGATCGCCCTGCAGCAAGCGGGCACGCCGATCAATCTGATTGTGGCCCACCACCCCCTGATCTTTAGTCCCTTAAAATCGGTGCAGCGCGGCGAGGCAATTGGCGAGATGGTGCATCTGAGTATGGCCCACGGCATTGGCGTGTATACCGCCCACACTAATTTTGATCAGGTGCCCGATGGCACTGCCGACGTGCTGGCCCAACTGCTGCAGTTGCAGACAGTGGCGCCGATTGTGCCAACGCAGCCAACTGTGGGCTATGGTCGCGTGGGCAATTTATCCCAACCGATGTCACTGCGACAACTCCTCGCCAAAATTCAACAGCAGCTGGCCCCACCCGATTTGATCTATTCGCCGGAGGCTGACCTGACACAGACTGTCGAGCGCGTAGCAGTGCTGGGCGGTTCGGGGGCGAGCTTCATTGGTGATGTCGTCAAGACGGGGGCGCAGGTCTATCTGACCTCCGACTGCAAGTTTCATCAATTTCAAGAAGCGCGCGATCGCGGCTTAATCCTGGTGGATGCGGGGCATTATGCCACGGAGCGACCGGCCTGTGAGCGATTGGTGGCTAAGCTGATGAGCCTGGGGGCGGCAACGGCTCGGCTGAGCGATCGCGATGAAGACTTTCGGCAGTTTTTCACCGCGAACCCCAGTTTGGTCAAGACAGCTTGAATGACTAAAACTACGCATTGACCAGCCGCTCAATTCTGCCTTCCAACTTCCGAATTCCAAATTCTGCCGCACCGCTACGGCTCCGCCTGCCACCCTCAAGGTCGCTTCTGCAGGGCTTTGAGCAGATCGCGACGTTCTTGAGGCGTCAGACCAAACAGGAGGAAGCGTGCTTCTTTCACCAGCAGGGCGACGGTTAGCCCGACGCACAAGCCCAGACCGGCGGCCGCGAGCCGATTAAACGCCAGCCCATAGCGAATGGCGGCCCAGGTAAAATGTTCTGCTGCCTGCTGCCAGGTGCGTCTGAGGCTCCAAATGCTAACCACCCCAGCGGTGGCCCACAGCCCCAGCGTCACTAGCCACCAACGCCGTATCCAAACGCGCCTCAGGGCCAGCATCTGTGCCGTATGGGGGGGGGAAGCTTCAGGCTGCACAGGGATCTTCAACCAACAGACGGCTCTGACCGAATCAAGGCGTTTCTTCGACGGGTTGCCCCGCCTCAGGCAGACCGGCAATGGCCTGACCAGACTGGACGCGCCACCAGGCGAGCAGCGTACTCGCGACAAAAATGCTGGAATAGGCCCCCGCCAAGAAGCCCGTAATTAACGCCAAGGCAAAGAATTTCAGGGTTTCGCCCCCAAACAGGACGATCGCTATAAGGGGCAAAACGGTTGTCAGACTGGTGTTGATGGAGCGGGTCAGGGTCTGATTGACGCCATCATCCACCAGGTCGTTAATGTGACGCTCGGGATGCAGTTTGATATTTTCGCGAATGCGATCGTAAATGACGACGGTGTCATTCACCGAGAAGCCCACAATGGTCAGCAGCGCCACAATGAACAGGCTGTTGACTTCGACCTGCAGCAAGAGCCCCAGCCAAGCAAACAGGCCCATGGTAATCACCACATCATGCAGCAGGGCCACGATCGCCAGCAGGGCATAGTCGAGCTGAAACCGCACGCTGAGATAAATGACAATCCCAGCAAAGGCCACAATCAGCGCAATCAGCCCCGAGGCAAAGAGCTGTTGGCCAATCACCGGCCCCACCGAATCAATTTGCGTCGATTGATTATCCAGCGGCCCGAAGGTGCTCGCCAGGGCCGAACGCAGGGTCGATTCTTCGTCAACGTCGAGGTTGCGGGTGCGGATAGAGACGCTTTGACCGTCGTCTCCTGCGACCTGAATCACCCCGGTTTCTAAGCCCTGTTGCGCCAGCAAGGCTCGCACATCAGCCGAGTCAATCGGCGCGGTGCAGTCAGCCTGGGCACAATCGCGCACGATCTGGATGCGAGTGCCGCCCGCAAAGTCGAGACCGGGGCGCAGCGGTGCCCCCAATTGCTGCCAGCTAATCACCATGCCAATCAGGCTGGCCACAATGAATAGACTGGAAATCAACCACCAGAACGGTCGCTGTCGAATAATATCTAGCTTCATGAGTTCGAAGGAGCGGTGGTGGACAGACCGGGGCAAAAGAGTTCCGGCTTGCGAAATTGGGGTAACCCCAAAGAAACGAACAGCAGCGTGCGACTGCAGGTGACGGCGGTGAACAAGCTAATGACCACGCCAATGGCGAGCGTGAGCGCAAACCCTTTCACCAAACCGGCGCCAAACCAAAAGAGGGCCGCGCAGGCAATCAGGGTCGTGACATTGCTGTCAAGAATGCTCGAAAAGGCTCGGTAAAAGCCCGATTCTACGGATCGATACAGGGTTTTACCGCTTCTCAGCTCTTCGCGGGTGCGTTCAAAAATCAGCACGTTGGCATCGACGGCCATGCCAATACTTAAAATAAAGCCCGCGATGCCGGGCAGCGTCAGGGTCACGCCAAAGGCATTGAACGCGGCAAAGGTCAGCAGGGCATACACCACCAGGGCAATATCAGCGAGCACGCCCGGTAGCCGGTAGTAAACCGCCATGAAAATCAGCACCAACACTAAGCCGACGATCGCGGCATAGAGGCTGCGGCGAATACTGTCTTGGCCCAGAGTCGGCCCGACGGTGCGCGTCTCAACGACGGCAACGGGCAAGGGCAAAGCCCCCCCTCGGAGCTGAATGGCTAAGTCACTGGCCCCTTCTGCATCAAAGTTGCCCGAGATGACGGCCCCTCCGGTAATGCCCGTTTCGGCATATCGCACGTCTACCGTTGGGGCACTGATCAGGCGATTGTCTAAAAAGATGCCCAGACTGCGGCCCGTACCGGCCACGTTGCGACTGAGCTCGGCAAACTGATTGCCGCCCGCCGCATCAAAGTCTAAAACGACCTCCCACTGGTTGCCGCCCTGGCGTGGCTGGGCATAGGCATCGGTGAGTCGCTCGCCGGTCAAGGCGGCTGGCGCAAACAGTTCGCGAATGGCCCGATTGCTCTCGCGAATCGCGGTTTGCACCGACTGAATCTGCTGTTCTAACTCGGCTGGTACCGGCGTGTTGTCAGGGTCAGCCGTCGTGGCGTTCAACAGGCTTTGATTGCCGGTTTCGGCGGCTTGCTGGAGCGTTAGCAGTTCGAGCTGATGCTGCTGCAAAATCTGATTTTCGATTTGAAATTGCTGGTTGGTTTCGGGTCTCTGTGACCGAAACTCGAGCTGTGCCGTTTCGCCCAGCACGCGCTGGGCCTGTTCAGGATCGCTCACCCCCGGCAGCTGCACCAGCAGCTGATTTTGCCCCAAGATTTGCACCGATGTTTCCGACACGCCCAACTCATTGACGCGGTCAGAAATCACTCGCTGCACGGCTTCTAAGTCCGTCTCGGTGAGGGTGGGAATTTTCTCGGTGGTCTCGACCTGCAGGGTCAGCTGAGTGCCGCCGCGCAGATCCAGCCCCAGCCGCGTTGGGGTCGCGGAAATGAGGACGATCGCGGCGATCGCGAGGCCAAAAATCATCGCCAGCAGCAGCCGTTGTTTGCCCATACCGTTCCTAGACTCGCAGCATTATCATGATCGTCATTGGCGCTTCCTGATTTAGCCCAGGTTGCACAGTGACTTGGCTTTCTAGTGTACCGCTGAAAGCTCAGTGCAGATCCTCGAAAGCGTGTTGCCGATTGAGCGCATAGAAAGGGAGGCATCGCGACTCGGCTAGGGTCCCTGGCCGATGCCTCGCCGGAGCCCGCAACGCCGGTATCGTCTCTATAATCTGGGGTTTCTGAAGACAGCTCATACCAATTCTCTAAAACTGGACTACAGCTCTTCCTTATTCCCTACGGGAAGGCTACGCCAACGACGCCGCTCAAGGAACGTCGGCTGAGCGGAGTTATCAGCCCGACGGGCCGGCCAGATCAACACGCAGGGTCTTCTACTGGGAGAAAGCCGACTTGTCTGTGTAGCTGTAATTTGTAGGCCTGGTATCACCCCGTATCGGGTTGATTTTGCCCCTTCTTTGAATTGTTAGAAATGCCAGCGAACGCCAGCGATGGATGATCACCTCGCGGTTCATCCAGACTCAAGCCGGTCTATTCTGAGAAAACTTAAGTCGGCCTTCGGTGCCTATGAACGCTGCGTCCGAGATCCACGATCGCTTTATCACCATCGCCCATGATCTGAGTCCGGTCTTGGCTGAGGCGATCGCGCGCACTGACCCGATTGCCCTGCCGCCACATCAGGATGCGCCCTTAGCCGAACGCTTGTGCCGGGCGGTAGCGGGGCAACAGCTGTCGATCAAGGCGGCGGGCAGTATTTGGGGACGCGTGGTCGAACGGGCTGACGGCAAATCTCTGATCGCGCATTTCGCCACCACTGACCCCCAAACCTTGCGCGACTGTGGCTTGTCGCGAGCCAAGGCGCAAGCGTTGGGGGCGATCGCGGCAGCCGCCCTGGCGGGAGAGCTGGATGCCGAGGTACTGGGGGGCATGGCCAGCGGCGATCGCACCCAGCGACTGATACAGATTTGGGGGGTGGGTCAATGGACGGCCGATATGATCAATCTCTTCTATTTTGGTGATCCCGACATCTGGCCTGACGGGGATACCACTGCCCGCAAAACCTTGGAAAAACTCACCAGTGCCCGCCGCAAAACAACGCGCACTGCGGCTCGCTTTGCGCCCTACCGGTCTTACCTGGCGCTCTACATGTGGCGGCAAGCCGACGCTGCCCCGGAGTAAGGCCGTCCCTCTACATAAGGACTTGGTGAAGTGCCTTACCGGCCTGACCTTGGCTGCCTGTCAGCCCCCTCAGCCACCGCTGATCTGGTATTAGGCGTAACAAAATTTAGGCACTGGCGTCGAGGGTGCGTGATAGCATCACTCCAAAGACTGAGCGCCGGTTGGGCCTGAGTTAAACACCGTAAACGGGAGCAGAAAAGCATCATGGCAGAGAGTTTCAGCCCACAGGAAAGAGCCTTTCTCGAAAAAGTGATGCAGCGAGCCAGCCTGCCTGACATTTACGATGCCCGCGATTTAACCACCATTGTGTTTCGCACCATGCGAGACCTCATGACGACCGAGACTGATGAAAGCACCGAAGCCGCTTTTAAGGATGCTGACATTGCCGATCTCTGGCGCGATGACAATCCCATCGTGTCTTTTTTAAGTCGCTTTCGCCCTCCGCTTGAAATTGATGATGAGCTGTTTTTGCGCCGCATTAAGCAAGAAGGCGGCGTGCCGAAAAACGTCACAGCTGAGGCAGTTGTCGTCGCCGTATTTTCTGCCGCAAGAGAATCAATTTCTACCGAAAAAGCGAAGGAAATCGCCAAGACCTTGCCCGGTGGCCTACGGGTGATGTGGGAGCAGATCTAGCCCGGCTTATTCGCTTGAACCTCATACACACCCATTGCTTGTCAGCCCTTCATGCTGCGACCTGTTAGGCAAAAATCGGCAAGCAAAAGCTTCTAGACTATGTTTGCGTGGGTGTACCTCACCGCCTGCGGCACCTCTCCTGCATCAGGAGAGGTTTATCTAGGGGGCTGGTTTATCTCATTTGCGCGGCGATCGCCCGCCGCCTTCCATCCACCAGGAATGCGCCGTTTTTGGTGGCGATCGCTTAGACTCCACATAAGATCGCTGTGCCGCTTGAGGTTGCAAGCACTTCATGGTCAGCAGCAGTTTGACCAGCGGCGGTTTGATTCGGGCAATCGCACTGCACCTGATGTCGCTGCCAACCATGCCACAGCTTCATCTGGCCTAAAGGGGAAGACATTCATTGCTGGGCTTCGTTTTAGTATTGCTGTCTTCGATATTTTTCTGCGTTCAAAATGTCGTCGTGCGGATTTTGTTTGCGGAGCAAACCCTCGTGGGCGTCGGCGTCACCGGGGGCTTTTTAGCGCCGACCTTGCACAACTCGTTCTTTCTGCTGCTGCTGCGCATGGTGCTAGCGGTGCCGCTCATGGGGCTGTTGACCACGCGGCTGCATCCACCCATTTGGCGAGACGTGCGGCAGTTGGCGAACCCCACTCAGCGCCGCGCCCTGTGGCACGCCCTAGCAGGGGGCACGCTGATGTTTGCCTACCTGGCGTTGCTGTACGTTTCGATCGGTCTGATTGCCACCGCGATCGCCCTCACCCTCTTTTTTACCTTTCCGATTTTTACCGCGCTGCTGTCCTGGCGCTTTTTCGGCCAAAAGCCGAGCGCGATGCGGTGGGCCATCATTGGTGGCGTGTTGCTGGGCAGTTTATTGACCATTCCCAGCGAGCAGTGGAGCGGCGGCGGCAGCACTTGGGGCGTCGTCCTCGGCATCACTAGCGGCATAGCCTACGCCCTGTATACCGTCAACGCCCAAAAGAGCTTCGACTATCTGCATCCGCTCACCTATACCTGGGTGAGCTTTGCGATCACGCTGCTGCTGTCGGCCCTTTGTTTAGTTGTTTGGCCCCTTGCCAATACCCAAGACCTGGCCTGGCAGCCCATTTGGATTGCCAGCTTGATTTCTGGGGTGGTCACGTTTGCGGGGCATATGCTCTACAACTTGGGTATTAAATATGTCGGTGCTACTACCGCCGCCATGGTGGGATCAGCCAATCCGGCTTTAACGGTGGTGTTAGCTTGGGTCACGATTCAAGAAATGCTGAACGCGGTGCAGCTCATCGGCGTGGGCATCACGACGGTCAGCGTGTCGGCGTTGAGTCGGTTTAAGTGAGCGGTAGAGGCGGAGGGTAGAAGGTAGAGGATAGAGGGTAGAGGGAGCAAGAAGGGCACAAAGTTAGTGCTCTTGGACGTGGGTACTTGCCTGTGTCGAGCAAGTGACGAATAGAAGGGCTGGGATTTTGTAGATTGGGTGAGAGCTAGCGTAAACTAACGAGATCCTTGCTGGTGTTGGGCTTCACTTCATTTCTACAGCGTAGGCAACTATCGTTTGGCTCTCCCTGGGTTTGTGTGAGATTGTGCCGCACTAGAACGGAAGATCAAGAACCTTAAGCTTCCATTGAGCCTTGTTCCATACCAAGTCAAGGAGAGTCTATCGTTTAATCAAGACAAAACAAAGTTCAATCAAAATGCATGAGAATAAAAGTTTTTTCATGACTGCCTTAACTGTTGCAATATATTTTTCTGTTCTGGTTTTTTACGGTCATCTATTGCCAGACTTTTTTAGCTTTCTTCTTCTACTATCTATGCGTCTATTCCACATTATTCTTTTACTTCTGGCGACAATCGTTATTCTTATTGCCGACAGAAGAAAAGCAACTTATATGATATTTATCGCATTTTCATTTGTTGTTGCTATGGCGATTGAGCGAAGCCTATTCTATTCTGACAGCGCAGATTTCAGGCAAGTTATAGTTCTAGAAAGCATCCTCTTTTTATGTATTTCTATGCTCGTCTTCCTGATGAGAAGAATTGGATTCCCTATTAAATTTCAATTCTTTATTGCAACATGGTTGTCGGTACTTTTACCTCCTTTCTCGTTTATGATTCTTCTATCAATTAGATACCCTTATGGCTTTATCTAGCCGGCAGGATGGGCAGTATCGTCGTCTTTTTGACTTGAGTTCGGCGCACAGGAAAAGGCAAGAAAAAGCTGAGACAGGAGCATGCCATCTGCTAAGTGCGATCGCCCGCTTTCCGGAGAGACTGTTCAGTACCCAGCTTCCGGTAGCACGAGGGGTTTAAGAATTTTGTGAATCAATCAGCGCTGGAGCCGTCCAGGCATAACAAGGTGGCAACTTTTCTGCGATCGCCCCGGCTGAATGTGCCCCCGTAGGCGATGATGGATGCTGACGAATTACAGTCGCTAACGGTGTTCTCTTTATCCGCCCGATGTACCCGGCATGGTTAAGCTCATCATTCAGATCCCCTGCTACAACGAAGAAGCCACCCTGGGAGTGACCCTGGCCGAACTGCCCCAAACCCTGCCCGGCGTGGATTGTGTGGAATGGCTGATCATCGATGATGGCAGTCTCGATCGCACGGTCGAAGTGGCGCGGGCCTGTGGCGTCAAGCATGTGGTGCAGTTTCCCTACAATCAGGGGTTGGCGAAAGCATTTATGGCCGGGGTCGAAGCTTCGGTCAGAGCGGGGGCCGATATCATCGTCAATACCGATGCCGACAATCAGTATTGCGCAGCGGATATTCCCCAGCTGATTGCCCCCATTTTGCAGGGGGAGGCTGACATGGTGTTGGGTGCCCGCCCGATTAACGACATTCCCCACTTTTCGCCCGTCAAAAAGCGGCTGCAGGGCTTTGGTAGCTGGGTCGTGCGGCTGGCTAGCAACACCCAAATCCCCGATGCGCCCAGCGGCTTTCGCGCCTTTAGTCGCGAGGCCGCGCTCAAATTCAACGTGTTTAACGAATACACCTACACCCTCGAAACGATCATTCAGGCCGGCCAGCGCGGTATGAAAATCGAGTCAGTGCCGATTCGCACCAACGGCTATCTGCGCCCCTCGCGATTGGTCAAAAGCATTCCGTCCTATGTGCAGCGATCGCTGTTTACCATCCTGCGCATTTTTATGACCTACCGCCCGCTGCGGTTTTTCCTCTTTGCGGGCTCGGTGCCCTTTAGTTTGGGGTTTTTGCTCGGCGTGCGCTGGCTCATTTTGTATTTTGGTGGCACGCCGCGATCGCACGTGCCGAGCCTGATTTTGGCCGCCATCTTGATGCTGATTGGCTTTCAACTGTGGATTTTGGGGTTAGTGGCCGACCTACTGGCGGTGAACCGCAAAATTCTTGAAGACAACCAGCTGCACTTTCGTCGTCTGAACTGGACTCAGCCCCAGCGCCCTTCCCATGAGCCGTAATCTGTTTGCCCAATCGGCCCTGGCCGAAATTCCCAAGATTCTGACCCTGATGGATCGCAATCCCCACAGCCCCACCTATGGCTGCGGCGATCGCAACTTCTGGCAATACAAAATCATCGATTTTCCTAGCGGCATGTCGCAGGAATTTGCCTTGCCGCTGGCCCTGGCCTATCACCTCGACCTGCCCGACAATCCCTTTTATCAGCAGCCCGCCCTGCGCGACTGGGCGATCGCAGCGATGCACTACGCGGCGACCAGTGCCCACAGCGACGGCGCTTGTGACGACTACTTCCCTTTTGAGCGGGCCAGCGGCGCAGCGGCGTTTTCGCTCTATGCGTTTTTAGAAAGCTATCGGCTACTCGAACTGCAGGATGAGGGACTGCTGCGCTTTTTTGACCAGCGGGCCACCTGGCTGGCCGAGCATCGCGAAAGCGGTCAGCTCGCCAATCACGAAGCGCTGATTGTGCTCTGTCTGCAGCTGTTGGGTGACCTGCAGCAAACAACCCGCTGGCAGCCGCAGCAGTCTCAGCGGCTAGAGCGTCTGTTGAGCTGGCAAAGCAGCGAAGGCTGGTTTCAAGAATACGGCGGGTTTGATCCGGGCTATCACACCCTGACGATTTCTTGTCTGGCTCGACTGCAGTCGCTGCAGCCCCGCGATGATGTGCGCAAAATCCTGATTCAGGCGGTGGATTTGGCAGCGCAGTTCGTGCATCCCGACGGCTCCTTTGGGGGCGAATATGGCAGCCGCAACACCTACAACTTCTTTCCCCACGGATTTGAGCTGGTGGGGCAATGGTATCCCCCGGCTCTCAGCGTGAATGACGCCTTTCTCACCGGCTTGGCCCAGGGTAAACAGCCCTGCTATGCCGACGACCATATCGTCGGGCATCACGTGTGGAATTATTTGCTGGCCTGGCAGGATTTCGTCCGTGATCGCCCCTTACCGCCACCGCGCCCGACAGGCCAATTCTGGCTGCAGCAGGCGGGCATTTTGATCGATCGCCGCGCCGACACCGAACTGTACATTGCCCTCAACAAGGGCGGCGTATTCAAGCTGTTTCACCAGGGTGAACTGGTACTGTCTGATACGCAGCTGTCGGTGCAGATGCGCCAGGGCGATAAGGTCAAAAATGCGGTCGGTCATCTGCTGGCCGACTATGAGTTTGAGGTGAATGAAACCCAGATCATGATTCGGGGCCAGATGGGCTGGGCCAAGCAAACGCAAATGACGCCGCTAAAGCTGCTGGTGCTGCGATTCGTTAACCTGACGCTGGGTCGCTTTTCGCCCAATCTGGTGCGCAGTCTCTTACAAAAGGTGCTGATCACCGGCAAGCAGCAAGCGCCCCTACAGTTTTTACGGCAGCTCACCTGGCAAGAGGGCCAGTGGCACGTCACCGATGAGCTGCGAGCCGAGAGCTGGCCAGCGGTAGAATCAGTCGGCATCAGCGGTCACCAAACCTCGATCTACGTGGTGGTAAGCCGGGTCTTTCAAGCTGGTCAACTGCAGCCCTGGCTCGATGTTAGCGATCGCCTCCCCACCCTCGCCCCCGGTCAACCCCTAACCATTCACCGTACCCTCTAGCCCTCCACCCTCCCCCTTCCCTCGCCCCCCTGCTCTCTCGCTCCCTTGCCTCCACTCCCTCTATCCTCCACTCCCTCCCCCATGAAACGCCTGATCTCCATCGCCGTCAGCCTCATCATTCTGGTCATTCTCTATTGGAAAATTGAGTTCGAGAGTTTGATCGCGGTGTTCAGAACCGCCAACGGCTTTTGGATGGTGGTCAGCTTGGGCATGGTGGTGCCGATTACGCTGCTGACCTCCCAGCGCCTACAGTTTTTGATGCCGCCTCAAAGCACGCTGACCCGCTGGGAGGCGAACAAACTTATCTTGGCGGCGAGTTCCCTCAACATGGTGCTGCCGTCTAAGGCCGGTGACATTGCCAAGGCCTATTTCATGCGCGATCGCGGTCATCTCAGCGGCTCCTTGGCGCTGTCGCTCGTCGTGTTTGAAAAAGCCTGTGACATGCTGTCCCTGTTGCTCTGGTGTTTGCTGGGTCTGGGGCTGTATCCGCAAAAAGATGCCTTCTTTTGGCTGATGGGATTGGGGATTTTTAGCGGCCTGGCGATCGGCATTGCGCTCTTGAGTTCGACTCGATTTGCTGACCTGTTCTTTAAGCTCGGTCAGATTATTGCGCCGAAAAAGCTCAAGCTGCGCTTCAAACAGCTGCAGGTGGCCTGGGCCGAAATGCACGATTATTTTTGGCGCGATCGCGTCCAGCTGTTGAAAGTTACCGGCAGCTCCGTCTTCATTTGGCTGCTGCACCTGCTGCAAATCTGGTTCTTTATTCTGGCGTTGAATGCCTGGGTGCCGTTTTTGACTAACTTGGCCCTGTCGCCCCTGGCCATTCTCGCGGGACTGCTGCCCCTCACCTTTGCCGGGGTTGGCACGCGCGATGCGGCGCTAGTCTTTTTCTATGCCCCCTATTTTGATGCGGCGACGGGGGCGGCGCTGGGCCTGTTATGCACCTCGCGGTACTTTTTGCCCGCGATCGGTGGCCTGCCCTTTCTGGAAGGCTATATGCGATCGGCCAGCTGGAACCCTAAAAAAGGCGACCTGTAGCGGCTATTCTGGAAAGCTCAGTCCGCTGACAATCGGTTTTGAAACCAAGACCATAATGAAAACAATCGTTTTAGCACCTCACCTAGCTTCTCCTCAGCCCTTCGGGCAGGTTTTGCGAAAAGTCATGAGAGGAACCGGAATGTTTTCAACCTCTCCTTGCTAAGGAGAGGTGCCGCAGGCGGTGAGGTTCAAGCAGCAGTGAAAACTCCAGCCCCAAATCTGGATGAGGTTTATGTCTCAGGCCCCAGCCCCGCCGCCAGCCCATCTATTTGAATATCTGACGGGAACTGCTCGCCGCAGCCAATGGATTTGGTTTGGGGTGAGTTTGACGATCGCGGCGCTGTATGGCGTGCTGGCGCTACAGCAAGCCTTTGCCAGCGAATATGTGGTGCAAGATGATGCGCGGCAGCACATTTTTTGGATGCAGCGATTTGTCGATCCCACCCTGTTTCCCCAAGATCTGATTGCCGATTATTTTGAAGGCGTGGCACCTTTAGGCTATCGGTGGCTGTACCAGCTCGGCGCTGGGCTGGGCGTCCATCCCTTCACCCTAGGCAAAGTCCTGCCCTTTTGGCTCAGTCTGATCACCGTCAGCTATGCCTACTGGATCGTGATTGAACTGTTTTCGCTACCCTTAGCGGGCTTCATCTCATCCGTCAGTCTGAGCCAAAGCCTGTGGTATTCCAGCGAGCATGCCTCAGCCACGCCGAGGGCATTTTTATATCCGCTGCTGTTCGCTTTTCTCTACTATCTCATTCGCGAAAAGCCGCTGCTCTATTTACTGTGTCTGGGACTGCAGGCCCTGTTTTATCCGCAAATTGCCTTGATTTCCCTCGGGGTGCTGGCGTTGCGACTGCTGCAGTGGCAGAAAGGCCAGCTCTCCCTGGCGCAGCGCTGGCCACCCTATGTGGTGTTTGCCGTGGGCTTCGCTAGCGTGGCGGGCCTGCTGTTGTGGACGCGGGGACAGGCGGACTTTGGCGCGGTGATTAGTCGGGCCGAGGCGATCGCGATGGCGGAATTTCAGCCGGGGGGGCGCAATGCCTTTTTTCGATCGGGGATTGACTATTGGCTGCAGGGACGCAGCGGCCTGTTTCACGAGCGGGGCTTTACCCCCGCCACTATCATTGCTGGATTCACCCTGCCGCTGCTGCTAGCGCTGCCGATCAAGAGTCGCTGGCGCTCTCTGGTGACTCACAAAACTGGCGTGTTGCTGCAGTTACTGACCGCGTCGCTGGGCTTGTTTGCGCTGTCGCATCTGCTGCTGTTCCAACTGCATCTGCCGAGCCGCTATAGCAGTCACACCATCCGCGCGATCGCGGCCCTCACCATGGGCATCAGCTGGGTCATCATCTTGGATGATGTGGCCAGGGTGCTGGCAGCACTGTGGGCTAAACTGCGCTCGCCGCCCGGTTGGGGCGTCTTACCCCGCAGTCGTCAGAGATCGCTCTTTACCATTCTGATCGGCCTGCTATTCGTGCTGCTTCTGGGATATCCGCTGTTCTTTTTCCCGCGCTTTCCCAAGGTGGGATACTACGACTTTTCGCCCAGTCGCCCGGTCTATGAGTACTTTGCCGCCCAGCCTGTCGATAGCGTTATCGCGTCGCTCTCGACAGAGGCGAGCAACTTGCCGATGCTGGCAGCGCGGACGGTGCTGATTTCTCCCGAACATGCGATCGCCTATCACCAGGGCTATTACGGCGAGTTTCGGCAGCGCGTCGAGGATTTGATCGGGGCGCAATATACGACTGATCCAGATATTTTGTTGGCGGCGATCGCGGCCTACGACATCGATTTTTGGCTGCTTGATCGCACTGCTTTTCAGCCAGACACTGTGGCGAATAGTTCTTGGCTGCGGCAGTATGAACCGCTCACTAGCACTGCTGTTCAACCTTTGCGGCAGGGCACAGTACCGATTCTGCAGCAAGCCACCGCTGTCTGCACGACGTTTGAAACGGAGACGCTGATTGTGTTGGCGGCGGACTGTGTGGCTGATTGGGTGGGGGAAGTTGGCGATCGTCCGCTTTAAGGAGAAACCGTGAAATAGAGTGCTTGAGAATCGTTTGGGAATGAGATTATCAGTCTTTTTATTTGAGGCGGATATGAGTAGCTGTAGAAGTCAGAACTAGCAGATTGAGAGCACGTATGAAAAAACTCCGACGAGTCTGGGATAACATTCGGCACGGCGAAAATATTGATCTATATGTTGCTGTTCCACTCGCTATCCTGATTGCCATCCTTGGAATTTTTGGCATAACTTCCCCGCAGTTGATTGCTTCGATGACGCTTGTGATTCTTGGATTGCTTGCAACCTCTCTTCTCACGAATCGACATGCGGTAAAGGAGCTTTCGCAAAAGCTAACGCAAACATCAAATACTGTATTCCTTACAGATTTTTCTGAGAGCAACCTTGAAAGAGACTTTGAAGAGGCTAGCGAACTGTGGCTAGTAGGTGTATCACTAACCACAACTGTCAGGACTCGTTACTCACTCATTGAGAAAAAACTTCGTGCTGGCCATCAGATAAAAGCTCTGCTTGTACATCCTGATAGTCCCGCAGTTGAAATGTCGGAAGACCGCGCCTATGGAAGACCAAATACAGAAAGGGCAAGTAATGACATTAGAAATACCCTGCAGGATTTATGTGACCTTAGCCAGACCGTGCCCGGAAGATTAGAAATTCGCACAATCCATCATCTAATCGGACATGGTGTTATCGCCAAAGACCCTGAAACTGCGTCGGGGACAATCTACATTGAAAACTATCCTTTTAAGACTGAAGGTGGCTCACGTCCAAAATTTGTAATGGGTGCAAGAGATGGTTCTTGGTACGACTTCTTCAAAGAGGAGCTTTACAACTTATGGGATAGCGCAATGGAATGGGACTGTCAAACAAAAGGAAAATAAGATAATTGGTTGCGGCTCAAGTCGAAAATATGCCTAAAAATCGTGCTGTACTAGAACAATTTACTTGTCTGGTTGAGCGACAAAAACCATCTGCATACGGTGGCCAGATCATTGCTTTCCAAAGCTGGAGATACAAGAAATTGTTGATCCATCTTCAGAGCTTTGTCAGCTTAATATCTTTTGGGAGCGGCGCTTTAGGAGAAATCAATTGCCATGAAGACTGATGTCATAGGCGACTCTGAAAATGAGAATAGTAGTTTCGAAGTCAAAGCTAAAGTTGAACTACTTCAAGCAAAAGTTAATGATGCAATCAAAAAAGTTCGAGGTGGCAGACGAGATAACCGAAAGAAAGCTTCTCTAATCAAGCTGACTGCTACTTTCTTTTCAGCCACAGCAACGGTTTTGCTTGGCCTTCAGGTACCCAACTTGGAATCGCAATTTAAGGACATTGCGTTTGTATTGACTGCGTCAATTACTCTGCTAAGTGCGTTAGAGCCATTCTTTAACTTTAGAGCTTTATGGGTAGAACACGAAATAGCTCTATGGAAGTTCTATCGATTGAGAGATAAGCTTGATTTTTTTCTGGCTGGCAATAGACCTGAAAAGATTGACATGAACGAAATCAATAAATTTCATGCTGAATTTCAAAGTATATGGGACGATTTGAGCCAGTCCTGGATCAACTATAGAAAGCAAGACAAGTCTTGAACGCCTTCCGTAATTTAGCCGGTTGCATTAGCAATCTCGTAACGTATGTTTGTTGAAAAGGTTGCTTGAGTGAGATTTACAGACCGTCACTAATGACTGCCTCAGGTCGCGTGACGGTATTGGTGAACGAGGCTTTGAACTGTCGATCGCGCTCCTCAAACGTTTCGCGTCCCGGTGGCCACAGGCTTTGATAGAAAAAGTAAGACACTCCGGCATAGCCGCGATCGCGCAGGGCGGCGAGCTGTGAGGTTAGCAGATCTACATCAGTAGGGCGACCGCGTAAGCCGCTGAGCAGGCCAATGCTCGTGACCGTGCGGCGGCGCGACGCGAGCGTGGCGGGTTTATTGAGTTCCCAGACAAAGCGATCAAGATCATCGCGGTAGATCTGGACGATGACTTCATCCAGCCAGCCAGCGGCTTCCCAACTGGGCCAGTCTTGCAAATACTTCGCGTAGGAAAACGGGTAAGGGTTCGGTGAGACCGACAGCAGCGCTCCGGGGCGGCGCTGATCGATCACCCGACGCACGTCGCCCATAAATTCGCTGACTTTATCCCCGCGCCAGCGCATCCACTCGGGGTCGTTGATGTCAGTCGGCGGGGAGTCGCCCCCATGGGATTGCTGGTAGAGCGCCGTGGTGTAGGGGTCGTAGCCCATATCGACCGGCAGGCCCAGGTGGTCATCGACCTGAATACCCTCAACCTCGTAGTTGTCGAGCACTTCCGCCATGAGAAATAGCAGCAGCCGTCGGGTTTGCGGATGGAAAGGATTCATCCAGGTGAAGGTTTCTGCCCCCATGGGAATCTCGGCGGTGCCGTCTTGTCGCTGGGTAAACCAGTCGGGATGCTCATCGTGCAGGGCATACTCGCCCGGCGCCATAAAGCCAAACTCAAACCAGGGAATCACCGCCATGCCTTCCGCGTGGGCCAGCTCGATTAGCTCTTGCAGCATGTCGCGATCGCCCTGTTCGCGCTCAAATTGGGGGTTTTCGCCGGGCCAGAGCCGCTGCTTTTGACCCAGCCAGCGCTCCGCGATCGCACTGGGATACTGCGTGTACCCCATGTTCCACACAACGGGGTAGAGGGTGTTGATGTTGAGTGCCTTGAGCCGCTGCACTCCCTCAGCCAAGTTGTCTTGAGAAAAGAGCACTTCGCTGTCAATGTTGGTCAACCAGACGCCGCGCACTTCGGGGTCGGGCTGCGCTTGATCGAGCAATGACTGCGGGCGAGCCACCCAGGTCGGGTCAATGGTGGCCTGCAGAGCGCGATCGGGGTGAGCCTGACAGATGAGGGCCGCCATTTCGCCCCGGCTGATCGGGCGCGTACTCTCGACCTGCTGCGCGTCGGGATAGTTGACCAGCACTTCAGCGGCCAAGGCCGCCGCCACCCCTTCGCGGCCATAGTCCGGCACGCGATCGCCATCTGGTAGACTCGCGGCGAGCAGTTCGTTGGCGCGGGCCGTGTAGGGCAGTCCGGCTTTGGCGGCAAGGGCAGTAATCGCCTCCGCGCGAGTAATCACTCGATCGGGCTCGTAATATTGCTCCGGATAGGTGTAGAGCACGTTCACCGGAGAGGGCAGCTGCAGCGCTGTTTCTAAGGGGGTGGCCACGCCGTAGATCGTGGTGGCCGGAAAGCTCTGGTTGAGCATGGTGATGGCCGCTGCCCAGGTAGTGCCGGCCTCGGGCAAAAATCGCGCTTCATCGAGGATATCAATGCCCTCGGGATACAGGTCGGGCACATCGTTTAGGGGCAGGGCGCGGCGACGGGCCAATGCGTCGATGCAGTCAGCCGCCCAGTGGTCGCTGATATCTTGGGGAATCGGCGCGGCAGGCACCACGGAGCCATCTTCATCGTTGAGGAGATCGTCCAGCAATCCTTGCGCTGTCAATTTGGGGGTGGTGCCCGCTGATGGGGATTGGGCCAGCAGCGGCGTAAACGCGCCCATCACTAGCGCCAAAATCAACCCCAGCGCCAGACCTGTCATAAACCGTTGCGGGGTGGGGTGCGATCGCGATCGCTGCTGTCGTCCCGTCGAAGAATGTCCCGATGAGCCCATTAACCGCCACTCCTTTTTGCGGTGTATCCCGCTTTTTGCAAAGATTCCAGCAGGGTCGCTGCGTGATCGCCCTGAATTTCGATGGTGTCGTCTTTGGCCGTGCCGCCAGTACCGCATTGGGCTTTTAGCTTTTTCGCCAATGCTTTTAACGTCTCCGGCTTATGTTGAAAGCCGCTGATCAGGGTGACCGTTTTGCCACCGCGCCCTTTGCGACTTACCATCACTTTTACCGATTGTTTCTGAGGCGGTAGATCGGCCACCCCCCTCGCCGTCGCCGCAGTCCGTTCAGTCGCAAATTCGGAATAGGCGAGGCGATCGCCCGAAGACTGATTGGCGCGCGATGATTTCTGCTTACCCATAAATTTCAGCGTAGAGAACGAACAGCGATCGACAACGGATGGGCTGGGGATTTAGCCAGACTAATTTCTTACCCTACTACCGTTTTGTGCATAAAACAGCCACTGGCTCTAACGAAAAAAGATGCCAGTACCGACAGTTAATTTGCCCTGAGGCCGCGACCCGCTATCTGCCGCGCAAAAATCCTGTGCCCTCTCGGAGCGCGTCGCCTCCCGGTAGCCTGATGCTGACTCCGACTGGGCGATCGCTGATCCTGTCTGTTGTCTCCATTTCATGGCGTACTCGGGTGGCGTTCCCACGGTTGGCCGACGGCACGACGCACGGCATACCAACCAACCGGGAGGTTGGCCAGTTGTTTGATGGTCGGGTCATGGTCAGCCATCCGCCGCCGCGAAACGACCATGGCGTTCGCTGCCGTGACGTTGCCACCATCCAAGAATTGCCAACCACCGTCATCTTCATCGTGGGTGACGTACAGAATTGGCATGGAACCATCCAAAATGTGGACAAGCGTAATGACGGCGCAGTCTTCCGGGGTATTGAACGGCCAGTCGTCTTGCATGGCGATTGATTCCCTTGACGGTTAGATGATGATGAGACCTCTTGCATCAATTCTGATGCCCCCTTTTCTTGTCTGCCCGGAGGGCTTGAAGCCCCCAATTCTGGGGGCCTTTCGAGCCTCTATCTAGAGCAAGGCAGCATCGGTAGGAACAGTTTCCCCCAATTTGGGGGGACGGAAGGGGGCTTTATTTTATTCGTGCAAGAGGTCTATTACCTTTCCTTCTCGATGTGAGCAGGTCAGTAAGTAGGACGAAGGTTGTCGAACTCATGGTTTTGAGACAAACTCTGATGTGAGAAAGCGAGGTTTTGTGACATCGGCGATCTCCTCCAGAGACGACTTTCGGTATAACCGTTCTACTGCGTTTGGTGATTTTCATGCCTGCGATTACGGCCCAGCCCTATCCTTATGCGCTGCCGGCGGCGGGCAAACTGGCGCTGGTGATTATTGATATGCAGCGAGATTTTCTAGAGCCCGGCGGCTTTGGGGAAGCGTTGGGCAATGATGTCTCGCAACTGCGGGCGATCACGCCCAATATTCAAACGCTGCAGCAGACTTTTCGTGATCGGGGCTGGCTGATTATTCAAACGGTTGAGGGGCATCAGGCCGACCTGTCTGACTGTCCGCCCGCTAAGCGCGATCGGGGTCAGGCGGCGCTAAAAATTGGTGATCCGGGGCCGATGGGGCGCATTTTGGTGCTGGGTGAGCCAGGCAACGCGATCATTCCCGAACTGGCTCTCAAGGCCGATGAAATCGTGATCGAGAAGCCCGGTAAAGGGGCTTTTTATGCCACTCCGCTGCAGGCGATCTTGCAGCACCGCAGCATCACCCACCTGCTGTTTACCGGCGTCACGACTGAAGTGTGCGTGCAGAGCACGATGCGCGAAGCCAACGATCGCGGCTACGAATGTTTGCTCGTCGAAGACGGCACTGCCAGCTATTTTCCGGAGTTTAAGCAGGCAACTTTGGCCATGATGCGCGCCCAGGGCGGCATCTTCGGCTGGACGGCCACGACGGCGCAGGTGCTGGCGGGGCTGAGTGCCTAGGCGTATGGCTTGAGGGCGCTGGGCGCAAAGCCATACGCCTGTCCAACTCTGCCAGCCAGCGTTGTCTCCCCAGGATATGATTCCAGCGTAGAACCCTAGGCTTCACCCGTGATCGAAAGTGACTCTACCCAAATGCGCGGGCAGACCCCCCCTGGCGTAATCTCGGGTTCAGCTTCGACATGAACAATCGACTGCAGCAGCTCCCGAAAATCTCCGGCCACCGTTGCCGATTCAATGCTGACTTTTTCGCCTTTGTTGACTAGCCAGCCATCAAACGGTAGTGAAAAAGAGCCCTGCAGCGCGTTAACCCCGGCATGCAGCGCCTGCACATCGTCGATAAACACGACATTTTCTGCTGTGTCTAGGCTTAAAGATTGGCCCGACGGCTGCGCTGCCATCACGTGATAAAAGTTGGCTCCCACGCTGACCTTGGCCCCAATACTGGCATGGCCGGTGGGTTGAGCCCCCATCCGTTTGGCCGTTCCCGCGCTGTGCATAAAATTGCTCAGCACCCCCTCACTGATGATCGGCAGGCGGCGGGTGGGTGTACCTTCGCCGTCAAAGGCTTCGGGGCTGACATTTTCCGCATGGAGCGCGTCGTCGTATACGGTCAACAGCGGTACCGCCACTTGACTGCCCAGCGACTCAGCGGTGGAAAGACTGCGATTATCCAAAATGCTCTGGGCGTTGTACAGGTTCGAAAACGCATCTAGCAGACTCAAAAAGGCTTCGGCCGAAAAGACGACGGGATACTTGCCTGATTCAATTTTCTGGTAGTCCAAATGGCTGATGGTTTTTTCCGCCGCTTCGTGAATGCAGGCGTCAACATCCAGCTTCGGCAACCCTCGCTGAATCCGTACGGCACCCGCCGATCGCGGCTTGCGGTTTTCCTGCTCGGTCTTGCTGTAGAGGTACACCGAGGCATAGCTGCGCCCCTCTTGCCGCAGCGCCCCCTCACTGTTGAGATAAAAGCGATCGACCTCGCGCTGGGCAATGCCGTTGTAGGGCACCGAGGCGATCGCGGGGTGAGCGTCGAGCAGGGCTTTTTCGGCCCCGACCAGCGCCTGAATCAAATCTTGAATATCGGCGGCGGGCACCTTGTCGTAATCGACCGGGGTCATCGGCGCGGTTGCTTCGGGGCTGAAGTCAGGCAAATTGTCCTTGGCGCCAAAGGCACTGGCATCGGCAGCGGTTTGCAGCGCTAGCTCAATGCCGCTGGGGTCGACATCGGTCGTGGTGGTCACCCCGACTAAGCCCTGCTCATTCCACACGCGCACAATCACGCTCGATCGCTGCGATGCCTTGACTTGCTTGGGTTCTCCCTGATCGACTTGTACACTGGTTTCGTCTACGGAAGACCCATACACGTCGTATTTATGGATGCCTTGCTTTTGGGCACTTTCTTCGGCGTAGGCAGCAATTTCTTGAAGCGTTGGCATAGTCGTCCGCTGATCCTTTCAATATCAATCTGTTTCTATTCTAAAAGGCTAGGTGATCGGGTATGGGAATTTGCCCTGCAGAATTGAGACGTTAGAGTGGCGTTGAGTGGCTGGTTGAAGATTTTTCCTTTACTGATTCAGGCAAAACTCGGTTTTATTGAGCGTGACCGGATAGGCCTCCTCAAACCAGTCGGTGGCGATCGCGTTCTCCGCATCGCTAACGAGAAACTGGTTGACGGTGGTGCGCCATGCCGCATCATCGTTCGGCAAAATGAGACCGTAAAAGTCGCACGTTAGCGGCAGCTCAGGAATCAGTGCAAAGTCCTGTACCGACCCCTGATCGAGCCGCACTTGGGCATAGGATAAAATGCCATCCCCGACGAACGCGTCGATTTCGCCCGTGGTGGCAGCGGCAATCCCCTCTTGGCGACCGGCCACCCCCGAAAACAGCACGATGTCAGCATCCGGATACGTCTCTTCGACAAACGTCTGCGTGGTGGAATTGCTCAAGACGCCCAACCGCACATCCGTCAGCGGCGTGTTGGGATTGACGCTGGCTGCGTTGTCCACCGGCACCAAAAACTGCGTACTCGCCACAAAGAAAGGACTAGAGAAGATGACCCCTTCTACATCAGTGCGAATGGTGTTGGGGCCACATTCAAGATGCACGTCGTTGTTGCGCACCAGTTCAAAGCGATTGTCTAACGTTGACGTGAGTTCAGCGATTTCCACGTCAACCGGTCGCTTGAGGGTTTGGGTCAGATGGCGGCTCAGGCCGATCGCCAAATCGCCGCAGTAGCCATCCCACGCCTTGCGGCCATTGATAAAACCAAACGGCGGTGCATCTTTGCGAAGCGCGATGCGTAGCACGCCGGTTTCCTCAATTTCGGCTAAGACACTCTCTGGTCGCGGCGGCACCGTCGCGGCGATCGCCGGTGGAATGATCGGCACCGGGGCCGACTGACCATAGGCCGTTTCAATTTGCTCCGGCGTCAGTGACGTAATAATATCTACCGTCATCGGCTGCTCGGCACTGATCTGCTTGCCATATTGGGCCGTGAGATAGGGCAAATAGGCGTCATCACCCCGCAGATACACGTTCCAAAAGGCCACACTGAGAGCCTGATAGTACGCAGCCCCGACCTCTCGATGTGCGCCCGCGATCAGCTTGAAAAACCCCGTGGCATCGCGCCCCGGTTTCGACGAAAAATGGGTGCCCACATCGAGCATGGCCAGATACTTGGCCTCCGTCTGCAGCCAGATAAACGGATGAAACTGCTCGGTCACTACGGGCGAAACAATATCCTTAGAGCCCGACACCATGAGCAGCGGCACATCGATTTGACCCATCCCTTCGGGGCCATACAGCGCCGCCCCGAGGGGATGCCCTGCCACCACCGCCGTCACCCGAGAATCTTTCAGGTCATAGTTTTGGGGCGGCAGATACTGCGCCCGACATTCTAAATAGAGGGCCACGTTGAGCAAGACATTCTCGCGATCGCAGGCTTCTACCAAGCGGGCGTAGTTGATCTCCGCCCCGGCGAGTGCCAGGGTGGTCGAGCTGCCGAGCGAGTCACCAGCCACGCCAATATTGTTCAAATCAAGCACCGCCGCCCATTCCGGCGATTCTGCCGCCAGCGACTCTAACTTGTCGATCAAGAACGAGATCTCTTGAGGGCGGTTAATAAACTCCATCGGGCTGAGCAGGGTGTTGAGCCGCCCCTGCAGATAGACCTCGCGATAGGCCAGGTCACTGCCGACATGGTCGGGCACCACCACGATAAAACCGTAGGATGCCAGGTGCTCAGCCAGAAAGGTGAAGCTCTCTTTGACGTCGCCAAACCCGTGGGAAATAATCACAATCGGGGTGGGCCCAGTCAGGCCGCTGGGCAGGTAAACGTCTGAGTCAAAGTCGTAGTTGACCGATAACCCCGCTTGGGTCTGCCGCAGGGCCGGATTGGTGACCGTGATCGTTTGCCGCGTAAATTGCCAGGAGCCGGGTGGCCGCAAATCGGCTAGCCCCGTAGTGCTGAGACCATTGGCTGTCGCTGCTTCTGCCGCTGCCTGTGCCTGCACGGCAGCCACCACGGCATTGTTATAGCTAAAGTAAATTGCCAGCTCCCGGCGCAACGCGAGCAAATCACCCAGTTCAATCTCTAAGGCCGGGGTCGGAAACTCACGCAAGACATCGATGATCGTCCACCCCGAGCGGTCCGCTTTGGCCGCTGCGCCGATCACTGCCGCTCGTAGGGCTTTTTGGCCATTCACGCCGCGATATACCTGAAAGACTTTGCCGAGGTTAAATAGAGCATCTCGACCCAAAGGCGAATAGGCCAGACTATCGACTGTGACCACATCCAACGGTAGTCGGCGGTTTAACCCCTGCCGTAACGCCGCCAGCGTCTCCTCATTCATAAACCGCGCGTATATCGCAAAATCGTCTGTGATTTCCCCGGTTTGGGCAAACGTCTCCAGCGAGTCAACCGATAAGTCAAACAACAACGGGCCGCCTACCAACAGCCTGATCGTCTCGGCACTTTGCACCGGTCGCGGTAAGACGACCTCAGTCGCCAGGCCGATCGCGACTAGGGCCGCAGTTGAGAAACCAGTTTGCAAAAATCGGCGGAGTCTTTTCATTCCAGATTGGCCTAAACGTGGGGGATTGCCACCGGCAGCGGTGGTAATTTGTCAGCAGATTTTTTCGACGCAATCATCACTCTACCGGCATCTGGTGACGGCATTTCCCTAAAACCAGGATTTCAATGCGGGCGGGGCTCAGCATCGCTCCGGCCCGGGTTTGACGAAGAAGATTCTGGTCATTTTCCCGTCGCCATGCGGCAAGTTTGGGGGGCGCGATCGCGGGGGGCTGAACTAGGTCATCTGGTCAACCGGCGATCGCCCGGCATCCCACTGCGCTCACTGGGCTCACTGTAGAACCATCGCTAGTAGACTGCGGTGTGATTTCACCAACCATTGCCGATGGTTAGGGAGCCTTGGGGGCAAGGGGGCCAGAGAACTGGAATAGTCGTCTTACTGCTGCCGTGGAGTCCTCGTGCCTTGGCAGCCATTTACCAGAGTCGTTAAGGTCAAACGGTGGATGAACACACATTTGCCCGAGTCATTGTCAGCGTCTAAATGAAAGTTTTGATTTGGTTTCGTAACGATCTGCGCCTGCATGATCATGTCCCCTTGCACAAAGCCCTCAAAGGGGGCGCTGAGGTCATTCCGGTCTATTGTTTTGACCCCCGCCAGTTTGGGCAAACCGCCTTTGGCTTTCCCAAAACCGGCTCATTTCGGGCGCAATTTTTGATCGAAAGCGTGGCCGACCTGCGGCGATCGCTGCAGCAGCGCGGCAGCAATCTGATTATCCGCACGGGACTACCGGAAGCGGTCTTGCCCGCGCTAGCCGCTGAGGTGCAGGCTGACGCGATCGCCTGGCACGCCGAAGTTACTACCGAAGAAACTGCCGTCGAGGCCGCGATCGCCACTCAGATTAAAGCGACGGGTCAGCGGGTGCAAACCGACTGGGGCGCTACCCTCTATCACCCGGACGACTTGCCCTTTGCGGTGGCGCAGCTGCCGAAGGTGTTTACCCAGTTTCGCAAACAGGTAGAGCATGACAGCACCGTGCGTGCGGCGCTGCCGACCCCGCCTCAACTGCCGCCCGTGCCCACCAGCCTTGACCCCGGTGCCATCCCGACATTAGCAAGCCTGGGGCTAGCGGCGGCAGCGCCTGATCAGCGTGCCGTCTTGGCTTTTGTCGGCGGTGAAACGGCGGGGCTGGCTCGCTTGCAAGACTATGTCTGGGAGGCTGACTGCCTCAAGGGGTATAAACAGACGCGCAACGGCCTGTTGGGAGCCAACTATTCATCCAAATTTTCGCCCTGGCTGGCCTTGGGATGCCTCTCACCCCGCCAAATCTACCAGTCGGTGCAGCAGTATGAAACGGCGCGCGTGCGCAACGATTCGACCTACTGGCTCATTTTTGAACTGCTGTGGCGCGATTATTTTCGCTGGGTCTGCCAAAAGCACGGCGATCGCGTCTTCTATCCCTCTGGGCTCAGAGGCTTAGATATTGCCTGGAAGCAAGACTGGCCCCGATTTGACGCTTGGTGTCAGGGCCAAACGGGCTATCCGCTGGTGGATGCCAACATGCGCGAATTAGCCGCCACGGGCTTTATGTCGAATCGGGGGCGGCAAAACGTGGCCAGCTTTTTGACCAAAAATTTGGGCATTGATTGGCGGATGGGGGCCGAGTGGTTTGAATCGCTGCTGATTGACTATGACGTGTGCAGCAACTGGGGCAACTGGAACTACACCGCTGGCGTCGGCAACGATGCGCGGGGCTTTCGCTACTTCAACATTCCGAAGCAGTCTAAGGATTATGACCCTGAGGGCGCCTACGCCAAGCATTGGCTACCCGAGCTGCAGGCCCTCCCCCCGAAAAAAGTTCACGCCCCTTGGCTGTTGCAGCCCGTCGAGCAAAAGCGCTTCGGCGTGCAACTCGGGGTTGACTATCCCCGTCCCGTTGTTGATTTGCCAAAGTCGGTCGCAGCGAACGAACAGATCTACAACGCGGCGCGATCGCGGCACGCCTGAGCGGTTTCTCCTAAATCAGTCCTGTGGCTACTCATAATACGGCAACTCCTGACTTGGCAGCGGTGGCGATCACGCTCCCCAGTGAAGCGATGTAGGATAGAACCGTGTAGGAGCAGTTAAGAGGTTTAAGGGATGTTTTTGGACGAACTAACGCCATTTTTGCAAGAATTAGCCCGGCAGCCAGTGGCTTTTTTGGGTGGGTTTGTCTCTGGCGCTTTACGCCTCAACCTCGACGATGACCCAGTAAAATCCTGGCTGGGCAAGCAAAACGTCGAAGTCTCTAACGATGATGACTTCGGCGATGGGGGCAACAGTCCCCAGCAAATTTCGATCGATTAATCGGCTGTGACTGCTTCAGCTCCGATTTTCTAAAACCAGACGATAAGCCTTGTCCCCTAGTTGTCTCGGTGCGGCCAGGGTGGCCTTGGCAGGTTGGTCAGCGCGATTGGGGATGAAAGCGTTCCTGTTAATTCCCCTTTCAAAAGTTGGGGGGGTGATACTCCTCTGAGGTCTCTAGCTGAGTCAGTGCCAGCAGCGCTCGGACGAGCTGGAAGATGGCATGCTTTTAAGCCGCCGGCACTAGCTCGTCTAACCAGATCAGGACGTCACAGCGGTACGAGTTTTGGGCACGGTAGGTGGCACTAGTGGGTAACGAGAAAGCCTGCAGCGCTCGTTGATAATCCGCGATCGCGCCGTTCCAATCACCACACAGATGATAAGTGCGGCCTCGTTCGGCGTAGATTTCGCCTGGCATTTTGTGGAATAACAGAGCTTCATCCAGCTCTGCTAAGGCCACGTCGTAGCAGCCCAACCCGCGTAGGGTGATGGCTCGATTGATCCGCGCTTTGATATGAAAGGGATCGAGGTCAATGGTGCGCTCGTAATCTTGTAGGGCGTGAATGGCATCGCCCTGCGCTGCATAGTAGTTAGCGCGATTGTTGTAAGCTGCTGGCAGCTCAGGATTGAGCGTGATCGCCCGATCAAAATCTGCAATCGCGCGCTGGGCCTGCCCATGCCAAAAGTAGATGAGCCCCCGGTTGTTGAAATCTTCAGCCGTGACGGCATGGTGGCGAATGAGACGGCTGGAGAGGGCGATCGCTTGGGCCAAATCACCTTGTCCAACAGCGTGACGGACGTGCTGCCGCATCTGCTGAGCGGCCTCTCTCGACTGCTCCGCAGAGCCACGACGCTTTAAGGGCCTCGGTGCCTTGATGACAGACAGATTGCTTTTATGGCGATGGGGGTAGATACGACGAGGCATAGCCACTTCCTCCGAGGGCTGAGGGGAGATGTACGATGCACATCTGAGAAACTAGACGATGAGACTGGAGTTTTGTTCTGGACTTGATCCCAGCTCCTAGGGAGCCAACATACTGAGTCCGATGTCTCGTTCTGTTGGCATATTTGCACCCGACTTCAGGGAAACCAACCGAGTAATCTCGGAGAGACTTGACTGCTCCCATGTCTTTACACAAATTTCATCCTCGTTTTTCCGTAAAATCTCGGTAATATCTCAAGCTCGTTACAGGATTGAAACAAAATGTCATCGCTTACTGACGAGCATTCAGGCCCGATCACGGCGTTGCCCGAGCCAATCAGCGCGGTTGTTTTCATCGGGGATTAGCCCCCAAACAGGTTGAGACGGCCAGCCAAGCGACTCCAATGTGAATTGTCTGATTCGGCCCAGGGAGCGCGGGCAACGACGGATTCGGGTAGAAATTGTGGTTGCCCCCGCGATCGCCCAGAATCTATCGAGACGCTGAAACCAGGCGACCAATCTTGCGCCTGGACTCTCCGGTATGGCGCAGATGGTATCGAGAGTGATCATTCAGCCGGCGTCTCTGGGGCAAATCTGATGGGGATGGATGCCGGGCGTGTTACAAAGCTATTTTTTTGTTTTGCAAACCTGATGGCTTTTGGCTCCCAAAACTCGGTAGCGTTGGCATAATTCACCGAATTTTTTCAGCCCGTAAACCTCGTACAGAAGTTATGACCTTAGACGCTTTGCTCACTCAAGCTCCCGAGTTGACTGCCCAAGACTATTTAGTGATTGGCGTCGCGACCTGTTTCCGCCGCGAAGAAGGTGAGCTAGAAACTGTCAAAGTTTTAGAGCCGATTCCGTCGGCCTATCTGGAATCACTGCTCCAAAATATTCCCACCTCCTATGAGCTGGTGGCCGCCACAACGGTAGGCGATGTCTTAAATAATGTGGGCATTCCCACGCTGCCCAATGGCGAAGCCGTTCACTTCTGCGAAAATTTTGGCGATCGCGTCATTGCCGCCGCTCGCACCTACCACGCTCGTCCCGACTCTCAAGCGCATCTGCCCGTGGGTACCACTCGCACCGACTTCAACTACTCCACCGAAAAGAAGCGCGTGCTGAACTTTAAGAATGTGGTTAAGGCTGAGGACAACGTACGGCAGCACAAGTACACCCACCAAAAGCTGTAGTCCTACAGCACCCTACTCAGAGAGCTGATGCTCCGCTGCATCCTGGCCGTGCTCATGACATCAACGCCTCACAGCCGACTGCGGTAGGCTTTTGGGGTCATGTGGCTGTACCGGCGAAAGACTCTGGTGAAATAGCTCTGATCGCTAAAGCCCACCTGCTGGCAGATATCGGCGATCGCCAGCGATCTTCGAGCTAAGAGTTCCTTGGCCCGCTCGATGCGGCAGCGGGTGATGTATTGCAGCAGCGTTTCCCCAGTGCTTTGCTTAAACAGGGTGGCAAAGTAGTGCGGGCTTAGCGGCACCACACCCGCCACTTCTGTCAGGCTCAAATCGAGTGCCAAATGCTCATGGATGTAGGACATTACCCGTCTGAGGCTAGCGGGCGACAGCCCCTCTGGGAAATTTTGAACAGGTGGCTTGGCGGTGGCATAGTGCTTCAGCAGGTGCATCACCAGTGTCGTTGCCATCGATTCTGCATAGAGCTGACTGTTGAGTGGTGATGACGCGACACCTCTGTTTAGCGCCAGCTCTAGCTCTGACTTCAGCAGCAGCCCCACCTGCCGCAAAAACGGATCATAAACCGTGCGGTGATAAAGAATTTCAACGCGATCGAGATCAATCACTTCAGAGGCGACGCAGGTGAGAAACGCCGGTTCTAAGTAAAGATCAATAAACTCAGTATCCTTCGCCCACCGCTCTTGGAAGGTGTAGTTTGCGGGGTAAATGCAGCTCGTGCCGCCGCAGTTGACCCGCTGGTGATGAGGCTCATTGCTCGGTTGCACCGGCTGCTCTAAGTCGATGCCGATAATGTACTGTTTGGCAAAGTGCTCTGGCGTCTCATGGGCGGGTTGCCGATAGTACCCCAGGTGCAGCCCTGGCCAGGGCTCATCCCGACTCGATAGCAGGGGCAACTGAGGGTACACCTGCAGAATTTGGTCGTCTTTCGTGTAGTCGATTTCTAATGCCACCTGCGAGCTCCACGGGGAGAAACTCTATATCGCCGGGGTTAGGCTTGCGCTCAGACTAGCATGAATCAAATTGCCTCAGCTTGGTGACAAAGCGCCAGCTGTAGGCGATCGCTGCCATCGTCGCCCCCAGGTAGTAGCCGATCCACAGTCCTTGAGCCCCGAGCCCGGCGCCAAAGCCGAGGGCATAGCCACTGATGAGCCCCACCCCCAGATAAGACAAGAGGTTCAACAGCACCGGGACGCGCGTATCTTGAATGCCGTACAGGGCGCCGAGGGTCGTCTTCTGTACGCCGTCAAAGATATAACCCACCGCAACCACGACAATCAGCGGACTCACTAGCTCGACCAGGGCGGCATTCTCGGGGTCGCTGATGTCGATGTAAAGCCCAATAATTGGCTGGCGAAACAGCAGTAGAGCGATCGCCACCACGGCGGTTACGCCGATGGTGGTGACGATGCTGATCAGCCCCGCCCGTCTCAGACCCTGCCGGTCTTGCCGGCCAAACCACTGCCCCACTAGGGCGGTGGTGGCAAACGACATCCCCAGCGGAATCATGAACACCATCAGCCCGGTCTGCAGGGCAATTTGGTGAGCTGCCAGCGCGTCGGTGCCCAGCAGGCCGATGAGGTAGCCCATCACTAGCACCAGACCATATTCCAGCAGAATGGAAACCCCGATGGGCGTGCCAATCACAATGAGCTCTCGCAGCAGCGGCAGGCGTAGCCGATACCACTTTTGAAACAGGCGATAAACTTTGAGCTGCGGGTGTCTGAGCAAGTAGATCACCAGCGCCAAAAACATGCCCCACCAGGCCAGTGCACTGGCGAGCGCCAGCCCCGCCAACTCGAGACGAGGCGCACCTAACTTACCAAACCCCAAGATGTAGTTACCCGCAATGTTGAACAACGTCCCCCCCGCCACAATGGTCATGATGGGGCGGGCCTGCGATAGCCCCGAGACGACCCCCCGCAGCAGCGCAAAGCCCACAGCGGGGAACAGGCCCCAAAGCACCACGTTGAGATAGCTTGTGGCGAGGGCAACCGTATGGGGGGCTTGCCCCAACCCCAGCATCACGACGTCCAGGTGGCTCATGCCCACCATGGTGCAAGCCGCGAGCCCCAGCGTCAGCAGCAATCCTTGCTGCGTCACCTGCTCAATGCGCGTTCTTTGCCCGGCCCCGAAGCCCGCCGCAACGAGGGGACTGACCCCCATGACCACGCCCGCTAGGACATTCAAAAACACCTGAAAGGTAAAGGATGCCAGCCCACCGGCCCCTAGGGCTTCTCGCCCGAGGTGACCCATCATGACGGTATCTACAAAACCAGTGGCGGCCTGAGAAATTTGAGCGCTCACCAGAGGAATAGCGAGCGTTAAAAGCGACTTGATTTCAGCTTGAGTTGAAGCAGCGGAGAGTGTTTTCATAAAAAAAGTTTTCGGCGATCGCACCGTGTCGTGCATGCCCTCAGCATTAGGACAGCCGCGCGCCTCAGCACTGACGCGAGTCATGCTCTAAGCCCAGAACACTGCTTTAACGATGTGGCCAAGGCAATCAATTAAAGACTGTGATTTCGTGATTTCAATTTAGACCAGCGCAAAATCAAAAGGCTGGTAAATTCTTCCGAAAACTACGACGATCTTCCGCTATTCAGTCAAAATCATGACCGCCAGGCCTTAAATTCAAGGATGCTGCCGTAATCACGACTGGAGAGTCGAAATCGCTCTGCTTCAGCTACAAATTACGCCGCCCATTCGCAGCGCAGGGGTTGATGGCAAATCACCCGCAATGGTCTATGATTCGCCATCGACCCAGCCCTCAGGAGCATTCTCGGGAGCTGACCAAGTTTCGTCAGGGTAGTTGAGGTAAGCTGCTGTGTTGGGCTGCGCTTCTTCTACCCAGATCTGCGTGCGCAATGGGCCATACTGCTGACGCAACAGCGCTTCGACGCGCTCACCCACAATGTGGGCGACGCCCAAAAATTCTGGATGAATAGCGATGTGCAGGTCAATCCACACCTGACGGCCCACCAACCCGCGTGAGCGAATGCGGACACACCGCGTCACCCCCTCGGCCTGAGTGACAATATGAGCCACGGCTTCTGGCGCGATCGCCATCGGCCGCAATAGCGTCGGCAACTGATCATGCAGCACTTGCCACAGGCTTCGCATGGCCAACAGCGTGAGGGCAAAGGCCAGAACGGGATCAATCCAGGTTTGCTGCTGCCAAATGGCAATGAGCCCGGCGATCGCCACCCCCGACAGCCAGGCATCGCCTAATACATGCTGGGTGTGCAGCATCAGCGCCAGACTGCCCCACTCAGGACTGCGGTAATAGGCGTAGACCGCGATCGCCAGTGTCAGAGCGATCGCCCCCACCATTAAATAAACGACGGGCCGCTCGATTACTACCTGCAGCGCATTCGGCTGACCCGAGACGGCATTCACCGCCTGCTGCACCGCCGCAAAAATGAGATTGAGGCCCGTAAACCCCAACAGCGACACGACGGCCAAGGTGCCCGCCACCTCGGCGCGACCATGCCCCCACACTTCGCGCCCCAAGGGGCGCTGGGCTGAGGCCACCGCGACCAAACTCAGCACGGTGCTGAAGGCATCGATAAAGGTGTGCAAAGCTTCGGCAAATAGCAGCAATGAGCGCGTCGCCCAGCCCGCGATCACCTCAATGCCCAACACCAGCAAGGTGAGCCACAGCCAAGTAAGTAATAGACGATAGCAATGACGGCGTTGACGGTCGGCAGCAGCAATCACTGAATAGTTGACTCCAGCAGGTGCATAAGCTTTCTATTAAAACCTGTTGCCGCTCGACGAACTCACCCAAACCATCCTCTTGTTACGCGCCTTAATAGCATTGTGATGGCTTTAACTCGCTGACGGCCAAGTTTTGCCGCTACGATTTGAACCCATTTAGTGCCTCTGACCTACCGAGAACTCGGTTCTCGTAGCAAAAGATTGAGGTCGCTACGATCAAATGTATCTATCGAGTGCAGCCGGACAGTGAGGCGGCGATCGCATTTCGCTCAGGCGATCGCGCTACCCAATCCCTGCACAAAGAAGCGCTGCAAGCGATCGCGGAAATATGAATCGGGTCAATAGGGCGGCTGGGTTCCCTGGTGTTGATTCAGTTGGGGGGAGGGGCGATCGTATCGAGGTAAGAGAAATCATACTAAACGAAGGGCGATCTCTCTACCGAATTCCGACATAAAAATAGGGCTGTAAGTGATCTCCCGTAGTAGTCATTTCGGCGCTCATCAACTAGCTGTGTGTTCAGCCTAAAGTTTTATTACTAGTTCAGTTGAGGTCAGGGGGCGACCTTATTGGAACTTTGAGCTTAAATGGGATAAACCATTTCAGAAACTCTGCAATATGTTCGAGAAAGTCCAGCAGTTAATCAATTTAGCAGAGAGGGCGTTTGGTCAAATAACAGATGCTGAAAAGAAATTATTTGAAGCTGCTGTCACAGAGGAAATAGCTAAGTATGATACCAACCAAGGCGAGCGAAATACGCCCTCACATCAACAGGAAGCTACCTTGCAAGCCGATAGGATACGTTGGCTTTGCACAGATGCTTCAGCCAGAGAGTTTGTCGGGAGTTTTGGAATAAGAATTATTGGAGCTAAGATTGAGAAAAGCCTGGATCTGCAATATGACACGCTTGATTTTCCTCTATCTCTTAAAGGCTGCTTTTTTGATAAACCCATTATCCTAGAGAATGCAAGCATCAGATCCCTAGACCTTTCCAAGAGTTGTGTTCCTGAAATCAGAGCCGAAAGGGTCAGTGTTAAAGGACATGTTTTTTTGACTGGCAATTTTCAGGCTAGTGGAAAAGTAAACTTCTCAGGGGCTAATATTGGCGGAAACCTGAATTGCTTTGGTGGCAAATTTCAGGTGGCGGAGGAAATACCACCGATTCTTTTTCGAATCGACAGAGAATATTGCATCAAGAAGACTAAAACTTTAACCGTTCAAAATGCACGTATTGAAGGATCAGTATTCCTTGATTCGGCCTTTGAGGCGACAGGGACGGTGGACTTATCTGGGACAAGTATTGGTGGATTACTAGATTGTCAGGGTGGAAGATTTCATAATCCTCAAGGTGCTACTCTTAAAGCTCAGGGAGTGAAAATAAATCAAGCAGTTTTGCTATGTTCTGGGTTTCAGTCTAGCGGCGAAGTAGATTTCTTGAACGCGGCTATTAGATCCGAGCTTAACTGCGATAATGGCAAATTTATTAATCAGGGAGGCAATGCCTTAATACTTCAAGGGGCTGACATCAAAAACAATGTTTTATTTCGCGACGGGTTTTATGCTGAGGGCAGAGTTGGATTAGTCGATGCTAAGGTTGGTGGGACTTTTTGGATGAGAGGCGTAAGGAATTCACCGTTTATGAAGCTCGACCTACGTGCTGCGAAAATCAATGTATTAGGCGATGAAAAGGCTAGTTGGCCTGATAGTGGAAAACTAGAGATTGATGGCTTTACTTATGAAAGAATTAGCCCTCACTCAACAGTAGATCTGCAAGAAAGATTGACTTGGCTGAGACTTCAATCCAAAGATAGATTCTCTCCTCAACCTTATGAACAGCTTGCCCGAGCCTTCAAGAACAGCGGCCTAGAAAAGGAATCCGAGGAAATATCAATAGCAAAGCACCAAGATTTACAATTTCGCAAGCAATTAGGCTGGCTTGAAAAGTTATTGAACTGCATTTCTTATCACACTATCTCCTATGGTTATCGCCCTCTGAAAATTTTTAGGTATGCATTTGTTTTATCTATAATATGGACTATTTTTTATAGTTATGGATATTCTAAAGCTCTAATGAGCCCTTCTTTAGTGCGCCCATTTGATCTAGCTCCACCTACGATAGGAATAGAGATCTCTGAAAAATATCCCAAATTCAACCCTTATTTTTACTCCTTAGATGTCATAATCCCAGTTATTGATTTGCACCAGCAGCGTTACTGGCTTCCCAACGCAAATCGAGGCAGTGAATTCATCTGTATTGATGGCGAGAATATTTGTATTCCTCGCTCTGGATGCCTGTTAAGGTATCTATTCTGGTTGCAGATTTTAGTAGGTTGGATACTGACTTCGATTGGGGTATCTGGTTTTACCTTGTGGATTCGTCGTTCTTGAGAATTTGTTTCTGGAAATTTAGAGATTTGAAGAAGTGAAATAGTGCCTGATGTGCAGTCGACCTCCTTCTCCAATTACCAGCCAGGTAACCGCAGCGTTTTATTCGAGGAGCGATCGCCTCACGGGAACAGCTACGCCAAAGCTTACCTACAGTCAGGCTAAAACAGTACGCTTTGATTAGCGGGTTGAGGAGCAGCCATTATGGAAATAACAGTGGAGAAACTTCATCTTAGCCATGACCAGCGAAGTTTACACATTCATCATGCCAGTGTGCCAGCTTTAGTCTCATATACTGAGGGAACGCACTGTATTGGCTATGCAAAAGCAGGGATTGATTATGGAACCCACTGTCTCGCTAGACGCTAACGCTTTGAAATCCTTAATCAAAGAGAGCGTTCGTGAGGTGATGCGCGAAGAATGGTTCAATTTTTTTGACCTGCTTGTTCCTTACGTAGACGACGAAGAGCAAGCGGAAATCGAAGCCTCCTTCTCGCCAGAGGCCCATCCAGATTCAGACTTCGTTGACATTACAGCCTGGTTTGACGATGCAGATCAAGCTCAGTAAGGCAGCCGATAAGTTTCTCAAAAAGGTTGATGGTAATAGCTGCAAAGCCATCATTGCTAAAATCGGTATCCTCAAAACCTGTTTAGAAACACAATAAGTTTATCCACCCGATGAACTCGATATCAAAAAGCTGAAAGGCACACTCGCTGGCTTCTCTCGAATTCGGGCAGGCAAGATTCGCGCCATTTTCCAAATTCGCAAAGAAACAGGCGAGATCTTTATCTACGACATCAACTATCGAGGCAACATTTACGACACATGATTTGAGAGGTCAACATAAAAACGTTTAAGTTGCGATCGCCGATAACCCTATACCCCGATCGCGCCTAAGACTTCTAGTGTCGCTTTCTGAGCATCGGTGAGTCCCGTGGCTCCGGTGATGTCCATGCCTTCGTAGGGCCGATCGCCCCTCAGCGACTTTAAACAGTCACCGGTTTTAACGTCCCAAAGTTTGATCGTTTCATCTTCACTGACACTGGCCAGCGTGTTGCCTTGCGGGTGGAAGGCTAGCGATCGCACCACATTGGCATGGCCCACCAACGTCTGCAGACACCGGCCATCGTGAATATCCCAGAGCTTCACAGTTTTGTCGGCGCTACCACTCGCGAGGAGATGGCCTTGCGGGCTAAATGCCACCGACCAAATCCAATTTGTGTGTCCTTTCAAGGTTCTCAGACAGTCGCCAGTCTGGGCATCCCAAAGCCGCAGGGTCTTATCCGAACTGCCACTCGCGATCATCAGCCCATTAGCATTACCCGCCTCGGAACTACAGGCAACGGTCCAAACCATGCCGGTATGTCCTGACATCGCCCTCCGACACTCACCGCTATCGACATCCCAGAGCCGGACTTGTTTGTCAGAAGACCCACTGACCAACGTTTGTCCATCGGGGCTAAAGGCCACCGATCGCACCTGACTGGGATGCGCTAGCACGGCTAAACGGTGACCGTCTTGAATATCCCAGAGATGAATGGTGCGGTCGTGCCCGCCACTCGCGAGGAGCTGACGATTGGGGCTAAACGCCACCGACCAAACCGTATTGGTGTGCCCCGGTAGGGTTCGCACACAGCGCTGGCGCTGGATATCCCAAATTTTCACAGTTTGATCCGCACTGCTACTCGCAATCAAGCGGTTATCTGGATGAACGGCCACCGACAAAATCCAGTTCTGGTGGCCGATGAAGGTTTTGAGACACCGTTCTCGCTCGATATCCCAGATCTTAACGGCATAGTCATCGCTGCCACTGACCAGGGTTTGCCCATCGGGGCTGAAGGCGATCGCGCGCACGGCGTTGGCGTAGCCGGTTAATGATTTCAAACAGTGTCCCGTTTGGGTCTGCCAGATTCTCACCGTTTGGTCTTCACCACCGCTGACCAGGGTGCGGCCATCGGGACTAAAGGCAATCGACCAAATCCAATTGTTGTGGCCAGACAGGGTCTTTAAGCAGCGACCCTCCGGCACGTGCCAAATTTTGATGGTTTGGTCACCCCCGCCACTCACGAGTTCCTGACCGTCAGGACTAAAGGCCACGGAGCGAATCGCTTGGGTGTGGCCGGTGAAGGTTTTAAGGTGCTGCCCCGTCTGCACATCCCAAATCTTGACGGTTTCATCCGTGCTGCCCGTGGCGATCGCCCCCCCATCGGGACTAAACGCCAGCGACCAAAAACTGTTCGTATCCTCCACGGTGTGTAAGCATTCACCGCTCGCCAGTGACCAAATGTTAAGCCGTTGGTCCCAACCGGCGGACGCGATTAAGGAACCACAGGGGCTAAAGGCGACCCCTTGCACGTAATTTGTATGGCCCTTCAGGGTTTGCCGACAGCGGCCCTCGACATCCCAGAGTTTGATCGTCTGATCGGAACTGCCGCTCGCCACGAGCTGGCCATCGGGGCTAAACACCACCGATCGCACCCAATTCGTGTGCCCGTGCAAGGTGTGCAGACAGCAGCCCGTTTGGACATCCCAAATTTTCACCGTTTGGTCGGCGCTGCCGCTCACCAGCCACTGACCATCGGGACTAAAGGCGATCGACCAGATCCAGCCATCGTGGCCGCGACAGCGACCATATTCTTCGCCGTTCTCCATCTGCCAAAGTTGAATCACACCGCTCGTACCGGCGGCGGCAAACAGACTGCCATCGGGACTGACGGCGACGGCATGAATGCCCCCAAAGGCATCATAAAAAGTCGTTTGTGAAAAGTGGGCCTGGGAAAAGTTGGCTTGATGGAGGTTGAGGCCCTGCAAATAGGCTTGCCAAATGGTGAGATGGGAAAAGTCACAGTGGGTGACTTCAACCTGGAGCTGACGCATGAGGTTGAGGGCATTACCGCCTGCATAACCGGATTGTGCTGGCGGTTTTCCGCGTAAAGCGTCTAAGCTCTGAGTGAGGGTCGTCGCAATGGCTGCGGCGCTGCCCAGATGGGCTAAAAGCTGTTGCGCAATGGGTTCAAGAATGAGGTTGAATTGCGTGGCTTGAACAATATCATTCGCGGTCGTTTTGAATAACGCATGGCTGATCAGCCGGGCCGGTTTTTGCTCGGTGATTTCAGTGACCATCTGCTCAATTAACCGTTCCGTGACGTATTCCATCACGACCGGCTGCTGGGTATAGTGCCGGGATTGTTGCTCAATCAGCGATCGCCAGCCCAAGGATTCCAGGGATTCGAGGAGTTTTGAGCGGGTGACCGCGGGCACCAGAGCGCTGGCCAGCGCTGGAATGGCCGTCCACTCACGGTTGATGGCCAACCAGTACATGATGGTTTTTTCCAGTGCCGAAAGCCGCTCAAACTGTTGATCCAGGAGGCGCTGGGTGCCGTTGAAGAGAAAAACGCCCTCGTCTAAAAAGGGGCCAATTTCCCCGTCAAATAAGGCCTGAATCGACCCCGCCGCAATTTTTAACGCCAAGGGGCTACAGCCATAGCGTTCGCAAAGGTCTTGTTTTTGCTGAGGGCTGCCCACCAGATCTTTGGTCTCAATGACGCCCAAGGCCGTTTTGAGGGAGCCACGCAGTTGGAGCGATCGCACCGCCAGCTCCATCCCTTCAAAGATGGCAATTTCCGCCGGTTTCTCACGACTGGTGATGAGGACACAGCTTTGGTGCGGCGCTTCCCCCAACATGCGAAACAGGTCGCCATAGCGCTCATAGCCAACGCGATATTGCCCGGCCCGATTGCTGGCTTGAAGAATGGTCTCGACATTATCTAAAATCACCAGGCAGCGGGAGGCTTGCAGCCAGTGCCGGAGACGATTGGGTGTCGCCTCTGAGTCTTTTTGATCCGATAGAAATAGCACCAGATCCTGTAGCAAGCTGTCTAACGGAGGAGCGTTCCGCAGCGATCGCCAGATCACAGCGTCAAACTCACCCTGTAGCTGCTGGGCCAGCTTCACCGACAGGGCACTCTTGCCAATGCCCCCCATGCCCAAGATCCCCACCAGCCGACAGCGATCGCCCTGCAGCCAGGTTTCCAGGGTGGCTAACTCCTCCGTCCGACCATGAAAGATCGAGACATCGGGAGCCTCGCCCCAATCAACTTGTCCAGTGGCGATTTGCCCATTGGCGATCGCCACCGTTGGGACTGAAGGGGGACCATCGTCGGCGACGGCCTCTGGGTGAACATAGTCTGCTGGCGTCAGCGTCAGGCCAAATGCCTCAAAATAGTCGGTGATCGTCTGGCGATCGACCGGTGCCTTGCCAGACCGCACCTTCGTCAGGGTGTTGATGCTTAGCCCCGTAATTTGAGCGAGAACTTCTAAGGTGTAGGGTTGGCGATCGTTGTCTTTAGCGGCTTGCTGGGTTTCTGCCGTTTGCAGTCGTTCCCACCCTTGGGAGGAGAGTTTTACGCCACGTCTACGTTTCCCTCTTCTCAACCTTTCCACCATCGAGATTCAAAAAGATGCAATCAGCTGAAGACTTCAGGGTTGACTGTCAACTTTCCGCAACCCGTCTTACTTGCCTTATGGTAAGGCGCTTAAGTTGTGATGAAGATTCAAGTCTTAATTGGTGACCATAGCCCGGAGTCATGGGAAATGCCTGTAAGTCTCATCTGGCCGACTTTCTAGAGCACAACTCCGAAGCTAATTTAAGTTGTGACTGCCTAAGTTGTGAACTTGACTGGTGCCCTCTAGTGAGCTGAGCCAAGCTAATAACGATGGCATGAGCGTCGCGATCTGAGTGGTCTAAATGGCTCTGAAGCACGCTGTTCTTTTTTAGTATCAGCACTTCACGGCAGGGAAAATATCATGACTATTCACCCCACATATTACTGGCAGTTCCACGACAGGCAAGGGAGTGTCGCACAAGACATGCCATCGCCTGTCGTGGCCTACGGTAGGGCGATCGCCGCTAAAGAATCGCCTGATTTCAGATAATTTTACGTTTGATGGGTGGTTAGCCTATGTCGTTTTCACTTACCGCAAGTCAATCTCCACCTGGGGAAAACGAGACCGATGCCGCCTTGTTTTTATCCCTTCAGCAGGGCAATAAGTCGGCGTTAGTGGCTTTGTACGATCGCTACTCGCGCTTGGTTTACACGATCGCCTGGCGGATCTTAAACAGCGGGCCAGAAGCGGAAGACTTGACCCAAGAGATTTTTCTGCATCTCTGGCAAAAGTCAGCTTATAACCCTAACCGTGGCCCCCTCAGTCGTTTCTTGAGTACCGTCACCCGCAATCGAGCGATTGACCGCGTGCGGAGTGGTAGTAACCAAAGTCGCATTCTCAAGGGGCTGACTCATCAAGGCTCCGCCGTGGCAGCCCTGTCACTACCAGAGGAGCAGGCATTTCAAGGGGAGCGATCGCACCGCGTCTGCACTGCCCTGCAAACCCTGCCCGAAAAGCAGCGGGACGTATTGTGGCTGGCTTTTTATCACGGGCTGAGTCAATCCGACATTGCCAGTCATACGAATATTCCATTGGGGACGGTCAAGTCGCGGATGCGTCAGGGCTTGATCAACCTCAAAGTAGAACTCCAAGATTTGGCTCATGAGCTGAATTAACCCTCTCCAGAGCGGCGACTGCTCGCAACGCTGATTTTTTCTAGCCAAAAACCTCCAGATCAATCTCGCCCCTGGATGACCGAGGCGATCGGCACAGTTGAACCAGTCGATCACCCCCCGCAGCCCACTGGCCCCGCCATCGCCCAAATCTGCACAGGCCAAGGCTTTAAAGGGAATTTGCTTTTTTTAAATCCAAACCGGTATCTCACTTGTACTGATATCAAACAGATAAATACTGATTGCTTCAAGGAGGTTCAGGTTAGGCATTGCCCAGGTTGTGGTTAGAGATGCTGGCTCTGTGATGGAATGCCGAGTAATCACAACAGGCCAAGACTATCTGTCAGGCGCCAAAAAAACTCACCCGAAGTTAAACGCCATTTCATCGATCTCTTGCAATTAACAAAGTCATTTGCAAGTTCAATTTGAGCGATTTTATGCCATTGATTCGCTGCTCATAAAACGACTATTACTCATCTATTTTTGAGTGCTTTTTCTTGCCTAAAGTGCTCTTTGAAAACATCCTGAAATTTTATCGGGATGCTTATTGCCGTGCAATTTTTTCGGATTTATTCAATTCATCAAAATCCAAAAAATGCTCATAAAATTCTAAAATTTTCTCCGGAATTTTCAAATTAATGATGGAAGCAACTCTATACGCGGCTCTTGAATTGACTGAAAACCACCTAAGAGAACGCTAATAAGTTCCAGTTACGTCTAATTTGCAATTTCAATTCTTGTGAAAACTGAATTTAGGCGTAATTAGGCTTAAACATAAACCACTCACATTAGGAAAAAGCCCATGACTATTCAGCCTACCTATTACTGGCAATTCAACGAAAGAAAAAAGACTGCCGCCCGAGATGCCGTAAGTGGTGTCAAAGGCCAATTTCATCGCATTTTGTGGAATGGCGATGGTCGGAATGGCAATGCTGTTAAGTCATTTTCTAGAGAGTCGACGATTAAGCTTGGTAATCGGGTCGGTCAGTTTTCCCACACGGCCCTCAGCGCATCAGAAGTCAGGGCGCTGATTGCACCTGTGAATCGACGCTGGCGTGAAGATGAAATTGAGCGGGTGGCTACCAATGGTGCCGCCATTATCCCCACACCGGATGTTAGAGATCGATCGCGTCTCTCAAAACGTTTTCAAAAGCTACGGACTACTGGCAATACAGGCATTAAGCGATGTCTGAGTTATTGCTTATCTTTAGCGAGCATATTGGCCATTTCAGCTGAAGCGGTAGCGCAGCCTCTCCCTGAGAGCATCGCCAGCCCGGTTGCCGCCGATGAGATACTCCTTCCGAGTGGCCTTGCCAACGCTCAAACTCAGACTGATCAAGCCCAGACCGCCCAGTCCCCGACCCCAGAAACAACTCCAATAGCGACAGAAGCTGAAGCGCTTCGTCTGCAACCCTTCTTCAATCTCAATTACAACGAAGGTGCGGGCTTTACAGGCTTTAGTAGCGTGGGTGGTTTTCTCCCGCTGTTTCAAACACCGGGGCAAAATGTCACCTTTATTGATGGTCGTGTGAGCGTAGATAACAGCGGCGACTTTGGCGGTGGCTTGCAAGCTGGCTACCGCGCCCTGCTCAACGACAGCACCCTATGGGGCGCTTATGCGGGGCTAGATGCTCGCAGTACGGACGATCTCACCGTTACCCAGGTGGGCGTTGGCACTGAGCTACTCGGAGAGAACTGGGACTTAACCTTCAATGCCAACCTGCCTTTGAGCAATGCCCGTCAGGTCATTGACACCGAGACCCAGGTCATCAACCCTCAGTTTGTCGGTAATCAATTGGCGTTTGATGAGCAGCAAATTGACCAGATACAAGCTGCCCTGACCACCGTGTCACTCGATGGTGGCCTGGAGCTGTTTGACTTTGGTGAAGGGAGCAGCTTGTGGGGGCGAGGCGGTGTGTATTACTTGGGTGGAGAAGCCTCACAAGATAGTTTAGGTGTTCGGGCCTCGCTAGACTACCGTATTCAAAACAACTTGCGGGTTGGTCTAGGCGTTCAGAATGACGGTGTATTTGGCACGAACGCGATCTTTTCAGTGAGTGCGTTGTTAGGCGCCCCAGCGCAACGTCCAGCCAATACGGAAGAGAATTCACCAGCGCGGCTGTGGGCCAGAGCCGGAGAACCCATTGCGCGTACCAACACTGTTTTGGTCGAGAACCAAACGGATGTTTCGATTCGCGAAGCCAGCATTATTGCTATCAACCCAGAGACAAACCAGGCTTTTGTTTTCCAACATGTCGACCCGACGACAGGAGCAGCCACAGGGGTAGGTACCTTTGAAGCGCCGCTCGATACCATTGCCAATGCCACGAATATTGCCACCGCCAACGCCGACAACATTATTTATGTGCAGGCGGGTAATGCGGGCGGTGCCTTTACCCTGCCAGATGGGGTAGACGTGCGCTCAGTGGGGCCGACCCAACTGTTAAATACTCAGTTTGGGGAAGTGACCTTGCCAGGATCTGGCAGCGGCAACTTACCGACCGTTAGCGGCACGGTAACCATCGGCAACAACACATTGGTCTCGGGCCTAGCGATCAATCCGGCGGGGGCCGATGGCATTGTGGCGAATGGAGAGGGGATCGCGATTGAAGACAATACCATTACCAATGCCAATGTCGGTATTAACCTGCCCGATATTGATGGCACGGTGGCGATTGTTCGCAATCAAATCTCGAATACAACTGGCGAAGGCATCTTCTTTGATGACATTAACGGAACCGATAATGCCACCGTTACCGTCGCCAATAATACCTTGAACACAATTGGTACAGAGGGTATTGAATTTGACTTAATTTTGGGAGACGCCACCGCCAATATCACGGTGGCAAACAATCAAATTACGGATGCTCAATTCGACAGTATTTTCTTTGATGACATCGAAGGTAATGCGGTTGCGACGATTACGGTCTCAGACAATGTGATTGATGCCGTAAATGTAGATCCGCTGGTCGCAGGGGGGGATGGCATCGAGTTTGACAATATTGAAGAAAATGCCAATGTCACCATTGCCGTCGCCAACAATCAAATTAGCAATATACCTTTTGAAGGTATTGAGTTTGGTGACATTGAAAATGATGCGATCGCCACGATTACCGTTGACAACAACCAAATTAACAGTGGTGAGACCGGGATTGAGTTTGACAATATTGAAAACCGGGCTAACGCGACCATTGCTGTGACCGGCAATACGATTACGGTTGCTAATGAAGAAGGCATTCTTTTTGATGACATTGAAAACGATACCGTGTCCAATATCACCATCGCCGAGAACAACATCCTCAGCGCGGGAACAGAAGGCATCGAATTTGACGTTATTGAAGACAATGCCAATGCCACTATTACCGTCACCATCAATCAAATCTCGAATGTCGGGGAAGAGGGCGTTTTCTTTAATGACATTCAAGAAAATGCCACGGCGGCTATTACCGTGACGGGTAATAGCATCACCAATGCCGGTGATGACGGGATTGAACTCACCTTAATTGAAGACAATGCCAACGTCACTGCGACGGTGACCGACAATACGATTACCAATCCTGGCGCTGATGGCGTGCGAATTGAGCACACGGCTGATACAGACTTCTGCCTGGCACTCGATAACAACAGTGTGACCACTCCTGGCGACGATGGCTTTGAACTCGTGAGCAATGGGGCCGGTCAGTTTCAAGTGATTGACCAGGCCAATGTGACCGCCAGGAATGTGGGCACCTTTAACCCCGCTGATATTGAGACCAATGCGGACTTTGTAGAGGGTACGGCGGGTGTACCTCCTTGCCCTTAATGACTGCGTTCGTCCGGCCTAATCACACCAGCTAAATCGCGATCGCCTCCCGATCGACAGTTTTTCTTCAAATTAAAACTCCAGTCTTTAAATCGGACGCGGTTTAGCTAAAACTCAGTTTTTCATATTTCTAAATGCTGGCTTTTCTCTACTGAATAGAGTTAGTCGAGACCTGCATTTCTGAAATTCCAACGGTAGCAACAGACAACGTCAGTATCAATTCACCACAATCCTCAATCGGAGAAATTCCATGACTATTCAGCCTACTTATCACTGGCAATTCAACGAAAGAAAAGGAACTGTCGCCCGCGATGCGATCGGCGGCGTCGAAGGTCGCTTGCATCGCAGTATCGTGTGGCATCGGCACGGTCGGATTGGCAATGCCGTGAGATTGCCTTCTAAGGAGTCGCGGCTGGTTTTTGGCCCCGAGGTGGGTCAGTTCGGCACCAGTGATTTCACCGTGGCGTTTGGCCTCAAGATCATGGACACCGATGGCCAGAACGATCTGGATATTATCGGGACTCGCTCGATGAGCGGGCATGGCAATTGGTTTTCGTTGCGACTTGAAGACAAAGGCAGAAGATTGACCTTTGAAGTCGATGAAAACAGCAAAGGTAAGAACTACGCCTTCGCCAAAACGCCTCGCTTGCCCAACTTGTCCGATAAAAAATGGCACCACATCACCCTGGTAAGAGAGGGACGTACCATTGAGGTGTATCTAGATGGTGTCCTAGTGGCAGAAGGGGCCGCCAAAACCGGGGTCGCCAACATTAAGCGAGCTGTCGATGTGAAGCTCGGGCATTACACCCGGCACACGCCGATCGCCCATTACGAAGACCTGCGGATCTATCACACTGCCCTCAGCACTGCCCAGATCCAAACCCTGATACCGCCTATCAATCGATCCTTGAGCGCGGGTGAGATTGAGCTGGTCGCGACGGATGAGGCTGCTATTGTGCTGAAGCAAGATGTGGCCGATCTGGCTCCCTTTTCTGGACACTTTAAAGAACTGCGGCTCGGGCCAGACACGGGCGCAACGCTCTATCAAGACACCGATTTCAAGGATGTGGCGCAAAAGCTCTACGCCGATATTCCAGACATTCGGTTCACCAAGCTCGGCGACTTTCCCCGCTCAGTGCGGATTTGGTCAACAGTCGGGGAGCCCTTTATCGGCAAGTGGATTATTAAAGCGCCGAATGGCCGCTTCTTACACCGGGGTAAGACTCATCTCCAAACCGCGCCCCAGCAGTGGTCAAACGGGCTGTTCAAATTTCACTACAATCTACAGCAGGCTCGGCTGCAGCTACTTCCGGGGGCCGACAAAGACAATGCCCTTTTTACCCTATCGGCAGTGGAGGCCCCAGCTAGCCTATTTGTGGATGATTCAGAGAGTCTCCCCGGTGAGTTTTCGCTGATCAACCAGGGCGCGGACGAATGGTTAGAACTTGTTGCAGGCAACACCTTTCGCTGGACTCGACAAAAAGATCAGCGTGCCGTTTTTGTGCGTGCGGTTAAATTTGCCGACAATGAAGGTCAAGTGGGTGAACTGGCACAAGGGGAAGTGGCCCTGTACGAGCACCGCGCCTATCACGGTAAAACCTGGATTTTGTCCGATAGTGCGAAGGTTGCTTTGGGGGAACATAAAAGCTTTGGGGACTTTGGCGGTCTCAACGATCGCACTTCATCCATTCGCTTAGGTCCCGATACCGGGGTGACTTTGTTCAAGCATGTCGACTACCGGGTGGCAGAAGATAAACGCGAAGAAGAGATTGAGGATATCGTCAAAAACTTACCAGACCTGAAGGAGAGTCAGATCGGCGACGATGCCCTTTCTTCAATCAAAATCTTTAAGGTGATTGCCCCGGCAGATGTCTTTACGTCTTACACCACGAAGCTGAGCCAAGACTATCGCCTGGTGGGCAATGAGCTGGAAGAGTTTTCGGCCTATCGCACCACCCTGCGGTTTGAAGCGGGGGCAGGCGCAGTGGAAGTTGCCGCCACCGACCTGACCACGATTGAAGTGGACGGCATCACCTATGAGATCGACGAGACGCGATCGGCGACCCTCACGCCTAATGATCTCAACTTCATCATGATTACGTCTGAGGCCGATGGCCTGAACACGCCGGGCCTCAAGATTCGCACCAGCGAAATGGCGGCAAATGAACAGGTGGTGATTTTTCCCAACCAGGAAGCCCATCAGCACATTGCGGAGCTAGAAGACGGCGCTCTATGGAATGCCAAGGACGCTCAGGGTAACTTGATTGTCGATCGCACGGCCCACAGCCAAGCCGAAGTCGCCAGTGTGCAAAACACGATCAAGCGGGTGACCGCGACGGTGACCTACACCGACCAGTTGCCAGCAGCTAACCCCGGCGGCGGCAACCGAGTGCTGTCCTCTGAGCGAGTGGTGTCGGGCGCGGCGATCGCCCAGCCTTGGGAACTGAAGTTTAAGCCGGCGCCCGAAGAAGGCGAACTTCGGCAGGTCAAAGCACAAACCGCCGTTTTAAAAAGCCGGGGGCTGGTCTCAGCTGCCGTAGCCGCGAACAGCCCGGAGGATGGCGTCATCCTGGAAGAGTCAGTCAGTGAGGATGACTTTACGCGGCTGCTCAACCAAGCCACCAGCAGCGAAAGCGCGCCCATTTCGGAACCTGCCGGTAAAGAGACTCAACTGCCAGGGGCGATCGGCTTTGGCGGGGCTCGACGGTTTGGGGGAATCAAACGGCTCAGAATCGGTAGACGCATTCGCAATGCGATCAAAAAAGCCAAATCGGTCGTTGTAGGTGCAGTCAAAGGCGTCGTCCACTTTGTGATCAAAACCGCGACAGAAGTCATTGACTTTGTGGTGGATACGGTCGAAAAGGTGGGTGAGTTCATTGAAGCCGTGGTCGAAAAAGTGGTGAACGGCATCAAAAAGTTCATCGAGTTCCTGCAGTTTCTGTTCAACTGGGGCGACATCCTCGATACTCAGCGCTATCTGAAAAAAACCATCAATGCTGGATTTGATGCGGCAACGCAACTAGCAGCATCGGCCAAGCAACCGGTCTCTGATTTTATCGGTGACCTGCAAGACACCGTCGAAGACGGGATGAACAACCTGGTGAAATTATTGGGCGGCACCCCTTCTGAAGCTGAGACGTTTGAGTTCAAACTGCCAGAAGCAGCGGAGTGGTTTCTCTCCAAACTCTTTGGAGGAGCGCAACAAGAAGATGCCAACCCCATCCCGAATGCCGCGACGAATCAAAATGACGATTCGGCGATCGGCATCTTCATGTCGACCCTGTTGGAAGCGGGTGAAGACGTGATTGGGATGGCCCTGCGCGCCTTTGAAGGTTTGACTGAAGCCATTACCGCACTGGTTACCAATCCGCTCAAACCGCAGCTCGCACTCATCGCGATTATCGAAGCCTTGCGGGATGTCGTCATTCAGTTTTTAGACCTGATCGAGACCCTAGCGCATGGTTTTCTCGACATTGTGGGAGCAGCCGTCCAACAGCTGAAGGATCTGATCAACGCGCCGATTAATATTCCCTTTATCAGCGCCTTGTTCAAGCTGCTCGGTGCGGGCGATCTTTCAATCATCAATGTGACGACTCTGCTACTCGCCATTCCCATCACGGTCATCTCAAAGCTGGCTTTCGGCAAAAAGCCCTTTCAAGGGACGGCAACGCCCGATTTTGTAGCGCTGTCACAACCGGGGCCAACCGCGCTCTCAGCGCGATCGCTGAGCGTATCCCAAAGCCAAGCTGAGGCGTCTGAAAACCCTGAAGCTGCTGAGGATGCCGAAGAGACATCGGGGCCTGATCTGCAATCCATCAAAGATAGCGTTCGGAGCTTTGGGATCGCTCAACTCACCCTAGACGCGTTTAGTGGAATTCTCACCACCATATTGGATGCCACTGCCATTTCTGGTAAGAAGGGTGGGTCAGATCGGGATAGTCAGTCGAGCCAGGGGAGTTCGTCAGGTGAGGGCAACAAGTTCATCTCTTTCTTTGAGATAGTGAGCGTTTTGGTTGATCACCTCAGCTGGCAGTGCTCCTTTGTCACGTTCACGCTTCTAGCCGACGCAAATGACAACAGCGCCGCCGCCAAGAAGGTGGAGCGCCGAGAGCGGGGGATGCAAATCTACCGGTTGATCGTTTTATTTGCAGATACGATAGTTACTTTGGGGCCATCATCTCAGGGCAGCAAACGGCGCATGAAACGTCACGACCAGAACGTTACCGTGATTTTCGCGTTGCTTTCAGTGCTTGATCTCATCATCACGTCGGTTTATCTAGGGGCCCTGCCGAGAGAAGATGGCCGCGGCCTGGCGATCGCGAATGAAATCGTGGCACTACTGCCAGACCTGTTGTCTCCCTTGAGGCTATCGGGGCCTAAAGGCCAATTGGCACTCGTCGTCGTCACTGGCACTGCCACTGCTGTCACCCTGGGGATGGGTAGCAAATTGCTAGCTAACGATTTGGATGAGTTGCAGGAAGCGATTCAAGGAGCCTAAGACCGTCAACGAAAGCTCAAAAATTGGGTCTGCGCCATTGGGGTTAAGCCACTGGGCCTGATGTCCTCTCATGGCGCATACTCCAATGGCAACGCCGCCAGGTTCTAACGGACTTGGCGGCGATTTCTTTGCCACCGAAGGAAACAATGTCACCCGCCAGCGCTTGAAGCGAGCCGACGAACTCACGATCGGAATCGCCTTTGCGTTCTCAATGGTGGAGGCGGAGCTAGCGACCCGGTATCTGTTCACGATGCCGAAGGCAGAGAGACCCGGCTTAGAGATCGCCAATGAGGTGGTTTCCTGGCTGCCGAGCCTGTTGTCTCCGATGAGACTTTCAGGTCCTAAAGGAGCCGCTGCCCTCAGTGTGGTGGATGTCGTGGCCGCGTTTGCCAACTACACCATGGACCACAAACTGCTCACCGACGATTTGGCAGAGTTGTAAAAAGCTATGTCAGTCGCCGGAAAGCCAGTCAAGGCCAGCCTGCAAATCGGGTCTGCACCTTCGGTTAGGCCACTGAGTATCACGCAACCGCACAGCGAATAACCCAATGACGCCGCCAGATTCTAATGAATCTGGCGGCGTCAGCATAAATAGTCACCCGAATCATGCATCTCTAGCCTCTTGACTGCTTAGCCTTGTCAGCCATTTTCTAGCAACCATGCTTCAAACGTTTCGGTGGCCTGATTGGTTAGCATTGTTGAGAATATATCTTTTTCGCCCAAATATAGGCAGTGTCTAATCACAGTATATGGGTTTAAGACATTGCCCGGAAATTCTTTTTCAAAATAATCCTTATAACGCTTAACTTTAGATATATTTTCTCGCATGTAGAAATTGAATTTGCCACGTGTTATATCTGGCTTTAGCGAAACTATTTCCTCTGTGAAGCCATCAACTTTGCGGGGCTCAAATTCAAAATCGTTAAAGAAGTGATTGGCTATCTTCAGAAAGCTAAATGCGTTCAGTGGAGATACTGTAAATTTTGGTACGTCTCCTTCTGCTTCTCCCTGATCTGATTCTTGGCTGATTTGTTCTTGAGTAATATCTTCAGCCTTGATGCTTTCTTCCGTGGCAATCCGGATTTCCCTGAATTCACGGTCTGCCACCTCAAACAAAGCTGCAAGCGAATTAATTCTTCTTTTTAGATTGTTTGGTATAGATTTCTTGTATTTTATTTTATGATCCAAAACGCTCCAGGAGTCTTGTATTATAGTTCTGATTTGAACTTCACAACCAAGATCAACAAATTGAGAATATTCAGGAAGTGATCTGCGCTGCTCGTTTAGCTTTAAATCTAAGTGCAAACCTTTATAGCCGAACGAGTTCTCCGTATTTTCTATTAATGCTATTTTATCTGTAATATCAATCACTTCGAAATGCTCGCAAAGGAGTTCTTTGATCTTTTCAATATCATCCTCATACAAACAGACAACACGCAGGCCAATCAAATCGGTTATGTGATCAATGATTTGATATTCCTTTCTTTCAGTTTCAAGCGTTGTTCTATATTTCCGGCTAAATTTTTTTACGCATTCATCCCTATCTTTTACTCGCCCTTCAATTTTAGATAAAGCTACTTCGCTTGAACTTCTAATTAACGAGCCAACCAAAGTTATAAAGGAATTCTTGGCGCCCTCCAGCAAACTAAGGTTTTCGTTGTAGTACTCACGGAACTCTTGTCTTTCAGTCTCGAAATCTAAAGATGGCATATGTTTTCCTTCAATGGGATAACTGTTCGGGGCAGTGGTTGACAATACGTTTGCATCCTACACAAGCGGCTTCGGTCAATCCACTTCACCTGAGCCGTTAGGTCGTAGCTTTTCGGGCTGTAAGATCAACATCTTGCCGTCAATATTTGAAACATTACGTTCCTGAATATCTAATTCATCTCCAAGTTCAGAGAATAGAAAAAGGATAGCAGCATTTATATTGCTTAAAAGCATATATCTTTCCACTTGTGCTACACCTGTATCAATTAACTGCCGCCCAGACCTAGCTCTTTTTAGCTCAATCACAACACGACTACTGTTATCAGAAATAATAAAATCAGCTCTTGCAGGAGCTTCAGAAGAAATTTTATATTCGCTGAGAACCTCAAGATCTGGCGCTGCTGAAGCAAAGAAACCTGCCAGTTGCCCAATAACTTGTACTTCAGTCTGTTTAGATCCATTTATATTGAAACTCGACTGCTGATGTGAGAACTCTCGCAAAATCTGAACAGTTCGACTTAAGAGATCACTATTTTCTACGCTTGCAAGACGCTCTTGGATTTCTACTTGCTTCGTATCAGCTTCAGATTTGGCTTGGAGATAAGAAGTTTTCTCAGTGATTTGATCAAGTACAAGGCAGGCAAAAGCAGTTACAGAAGCAATGGCCAAAAAAGCTTCGCTCTCATCAAAGTCTAGCTTGTAGTCATGAACAGAAGGGTTTCTCCAACCAGTTCGGTAATTAGTAAATTGAGCTAAAACACGCTGACGAAAAATACTATTTTTCTCAAAAAAGTTTTCAATATCGAAAGGTCTCTTCCTTTCAGGGTCTCGCTCTGCGAGAACTCGATAAGCTTCCTTTATGCTACCTTCAAATGCCTGATTGGTTCGATAAATTGCATCTGTAAAAGCAGTTTCATCTTCTTGTTCTTGTCCACGTAAAAGATGACGGGAAGCCGTTTCGATATGTAAAAGCACGGCTCGCAAACCAGGAATATAGTCCCCTTCTTCAAGCACATCAATTTTGGAGCGCAATATTCTGAGGAGATCCATTCGAAACAAGGAGAATATATTTAATTAGGATACTCATCATCAAGTTCTAGCACGTTAAGTTCGCAGCTGCCACTTATGAAACTTTCAAATTGCATAAATGACACGGTTTAATCGACCTAACTATGTATTCAACGTCAGATCTGCCGGATAATCCCCAAACTGCCTGCAGCTATCTTGCAAATGTGACAGATAATCCCCAGCTTTGTAGGCTCTTCAGCATCTTCACTATCTAACACCATGACTTCGAGGTATTAGACAGCAGATCTGATAGTTAACCGTGAGGATAGACAGTGTTATCCAGCACTTTTGACAGATAACATCCCTGACAAGGGATGTTATCTGTCTTCTGCCTGCCATAACTTACTCAATGCGGCCTCAGCATTTCAGCCTGAGAAAAGCTCTAGCTAGTATAAGGTCAGGATCGAGCGAGACGGATATAGTTGCGATCGCCTTTCTGAGGTGATGTAGGGCGATCTCCTTCAACGCTCTGTCATACATTTTTCGTAAATACCGACTGTGTTTTTGAGAAGGAATACCCGAGGCCTTTGTAGAAATCATGCGCTTCTGTTCGGACTGAATTAGCGCGAACCCGTAAACGATTCGTCCTTTGCCTGAGCCAACTCTCCGCTTTCGCCACTAAACCCTTCCCAACTCCCATCCCCCGCGCTGAGCGATCGACCACCAAACTCACGATTTCGCCGTTGATTCCGGCTGCCAAGCGAATATCCAAAATCGCGCAAATGCATCCATAGACCTTACCCCTGGAATCCGCGACGAAGATCTCTCCACCGCGCTCTCGGACAGCACCAATATTCTCGCTGAGACTCTGTTCCGTATGCTGATATCCCAGTTGAGCCATGAGATCTACCAGATCTCTTAGATCCGAGTCGTGGTATTTTCTGATTTCAAAGTTCATATTTTTCACCACGTCTAACGTTCAGGTTGAGCGGCTGCACAAGCAACCTTTGCATCCCTGCCGGAAGCTTTCACCAGTCTGCTCCGACCGGGTTGTGATGCCGTCGCGATCGCCTGCAGAGACGATTACCACTACATAGTTTTCTGATACCGCTTAATCGCCGCGGCAATTTGATGCATTAGTGGTTGATGTTGCTTGGCGTCGAATGGCGGCGCACTTTTCCAGTCATAAAACCATACCGGCTTCTGCCGCTGCCCTTCTGGCTCAGTGGCAAACCGGGGAAACACATGGGCATGTAGTGCGGCTTCACGGTTGCCCAAGATTTCGTAATTGATCCGAGCAGCGCCAGTGACTTCAAGCAACGCATCCCCCAAAATTGCCATGTCCTGCAAGAAGGTGATCCGGTCCGCCATCGTCAAAGCGTTCAAATCCGGCACAACTGGATCGGGCAACAACAGTGAATACCCCCGCAAGAACTGAACATCACCGAGCACGACCCAACCTGATGACACCCGACAAATGACCGTCGGATTCATTCCTTTCTGGGCTGCTTCAACTCGACGATGAATCAGAGTAGACATTTCAAGTTTTAGCTGCCTTAACGACCACTCTAAAATATTGTCTTAATCACAATTTCACGATGCTTCGGAGGCTGCCGTTAACTCAAGGACTGGTCAGTCATTACGCGATTACGCCCGCTGGTTTTAGCGGCGTACATCGCCTGATCGACCCGCTGTAATAAGGTTTCAATCGTGTCGGTAGGCTTCACCAAACTCACTCCGAACGATGCTGTAACACTGCCTGCGGGCTCAATCTCTTCTGAGGCAATGGCAAACCGCAACTCCTCAGCGATCCGTTCGATCACTTCAGCCCCAACATGCCGCAATACGACCAAAAACTCTTCTCCTCCCCAACGAGCAAGGCAATCATGCTGGCGCAAAACCTGGCTACAGCGCATTGCGACTGCTACCAAGACCACATCGCCTGCCTGGTGCCCGTAAGTATCGTTGATGCGTTTGAAATGATCGATGTCAAATAGAATCACCCCGTCACTGGAATCAGCATCCGCTACACAGATCGAGAGCAACTCTTCGGCCGCCCGGCGGTTATAAAGGTGAGTGAGCGAGTCCCGTTCGGAGAGCACCTGCATGAGGGCTCGTTCATCTTGTAAGGATGTGAGTCGCTGTTGCAATACCCGCTGAAAGGGGACCAGGGTTGACACGATCGCGGTGATCGGGCCGAGTGTGACAGCCATTTCCAGGCCGCGAGGACTCCAGAGTTCGGTCGGGTGAGCGATCAGATAGATCAATATCGGTAAGGAAATGACAATCCAAACCACGACAGCAGTGGTGATAATGGTCTGCGGCGTGGCAAAGATAAACATCACGACGATGATGGCCATCGGAAAACTGCTCATGGGCGGCAACCGATCGACCAGCGTGACGTCGGGTCGGTAAATGGCTAGCCCCAGAGAAATCCAGGCTGGCAAAGCACTTCCTCCCAAAAAAATGGTGGCTAAGCCAAGCCTCATCACTGTTTGCAGGCTTTCAGGGCGGCGGTAAAGCCACCCCCACAAAAACGAGGAAATTAGCAACATCAGAGGAGGAATGACCAGATTCATGGGATACGGGTCAGGTTCCAAATAATGGATAAGCGTTGTAAACCCCGCCAATAACGCTGCGATCGCTAGGGTCGTTAGCGCAGTCCTGCGAATAAAGGTTTCATCGGTGTATAACATGACTGCCTATTCAACGCCAGATTTGAAGAATAACGCCCCAGGTGTCTGCGGTTATATTGCAGCTGTGACGGATCATCCCCAATTCTGTAGGCGTTCAACAGCCTCTGTCTGTCATCACTCAACTCGAAAAACTCGTTTACCTGATCCAGAGTGGCACGCAATACCGCTACGGCATTTCTGCCTAAGAACAGCTCTAGCCAGTATGAAATCAGGACCAAGCGGGACGGATGTAGTTGCGATCGCATGCCTAAGATGATGCGAGGCGATCTCAATGATCTAGTCTTTGCGATCGCGCTGAATATGGTTACAGCCAGAGATGCTCAGCTAAAGCAAGATTGGAGAGAGTGTAGGTATCGCGTCAATGTTCGCAAAGCCTATGCAGCAGAACGTGACTTCAATCACCTGAAGAACAACTACAGGCAACTGGCTGAGAGCATGAACAACCTCTATCGGTTCTCTGATGAAGCGAAAGATGAAATTATGCGCGAACTCATCTTGCTGCGAGCGGCCATTGAGAAGCCAGAAATTTAGGACTGAAAATCCTCGTGTCGGCGGTTCAAGCCCGCCTCCTGGCATAGGATTTAGCGATTTCTATCGTATGTAAAGTGCTCTAGTCTTCTCACTAGAGCTAATTGGATTGCTCAGACTTAAGTGCCTTGCGGAGCGTGTTGGCAGCATCGAGTCGTGAGGTTTGGGCAATTAATACACAGCGGGTCAACACCTCTATATCCAGGGTGCCCAATTCAGAAACTTCGCTTTGGGTGATGGGTTCATAGTCGACATCACGTAGATGATAAAGGCTAAATACACCGTCTTCCCAAAACCAGACTTCGGGAATATTCAACGCGCGGTAGAGATGCAACTTTTTGAGGCTGCCGCTGCTGAAAATGACTTCGATCACTAAGTCGGGGATGGGCTTAGATGAACCAAAACAGTAGGACTCATCTGGTTCGGCAGAGGCTTCATCTTCGCGCTCTTGAGTCATGGAACCAAGGGGTTCAAACTCGGTGCCTGTTTCTAGGCAAAACAGCTCTAGTAAAAAGCCGATGATGGATTTGAAAAATTCGTGATCGCGCCCCGGCATGATGATTTCGACAGTGTTGTTGTAGTAAAACAGGCGCACGTTGCGGGTGTCGCCAAAGCCGGACTGAATCAGCTTAAACTGCTGCCAGGTAATGCCGGAATGGACAATCCGCTGGTCTGGGGAGGGGGGCTTGAGGCGTTGGGATTGGAGTTGAACCATCGGCTGGCCTTTCCTAGAGTGTCTCTATTTTAGTTGGTGTCCACCATGCTCAAATGCGAGCAGTCGCCCAGTATCCATTTGATAGATGGGGAATTGAGTAACAGACACTGGTTTCCTCTGATGCTAAGTATTACGAGGGGACTTTAGAAGCGCCTCCGCTATGGACACGCAGACTCCCATAGTGGGGACTGAAAATTCTCGTATCGGCGTTCAAGTCCGCCTCCCAGCCTCGGCTTCCGTAAACCCGCAATCAAGTGATCTTTCTTGATGAGCTGGGAATACTCAAAATCGCTAAAGTCTTTGGCATACAGCCTTTCTGACCTCTGTAATCTCACGGATAGCGCCCCCTGACCGTGCCGTTCGGGTACAGCCCTCCACCCATGGCATCAAGCTGCCGTTGAGTCGCCGCCCCCGCGACAGCCTTAGCGGGCCCTAGCTCCCCTGAGTCACAGCCGCGTCGGACATGCCCCGCGTCCCACTGTCGTGACGTTGAATCCTTCCCCCCCTTTGCCAAGCCTCTGTTTGATTGCCCTCGCCTGAGGATGGCAGGGCATATCACTGCGGGTCGATTGCAAAACCGTATCTACCCACATTATCGGACTTAAACCCATGCCTTTTGGACCCACTGTGAATTTGGCTGACCTCGATGGCAGCAATGGCTTTGTCATCAACGGCATTGATGCCGATGACCAATCGGGTTACTCGGTGAGCAGCGCGGGGGATGTCAATGGCGATGGCGTCGATGACCTGATTATTGGCGCCGTCGCTGCCGACCCCAATGGCAATGATAGTGCCGGAGAAAGCTATGTGGTCTTTGGTCAACGGGGGGGCTTTAGCAGCAGCCTCGAGCTGAGCACCCTCGATGGCAGCAATGGCTTTGTCATTAACGGCATTGATGCTGATGACCAATCTGGTCGCTCGGTGAGCAGCGCGGAGCATGGCGATGGCGATGGCGTCGATGACCTGATTATTGGCGCCAACTTAGCCGACCCCAATGGCAATAGTTCCGGGGAAAGCTATGTGGTTTTTGGTCAAGATGCATCGCCCCCCGCCCTCACCAGCCTTACCCGCAAGACGCCTGGTACCGGCACCACCAACGCCGACACCCTCACCTTCCTCGCGACCTTTGACGAAGTAGTCCAAAATGTTGATGCCGCTGACTTTGTGGCAACGGGCACCACTGCTACCATCAGCATCACGCCGGTCACTGCCTTCACCTATGACATCACCCTCTCGGGGGGGATTTAGCCAACCTCAACGGCACGGTCGGCCTCGACCTCGCGGCGGGGCAAAACATTACTGATCTGGCCGGCAATGCCTTACCGGCGGGGAACCCACCATTGACCAGGCTTATACTCTCGCCAACGCCTCCCACCGAGTGTTCAACTTTGAACAATGGGTGTCGTACACCACCATTCGCTCGGGTCAGGTTTATCAAAGCGCCCTGGTTGACTTAAATGTTGAAGTCGGTGGCCTGCGCCTCGCCTCCCTGTTTGATGAAACCGACTACCTGAGCGATAACCCCGATGTCGCCGCCGCCGTGCAGCAGGGTGCCTACAACTATGGCTTTGAGCATTTTGTGCTGTTTGGCATGAATGAAGGGTGCGCCCCCTCTGATTGGTTTGATGCTGACGATTACCTCGCGCAAAATGTGGACGTGGCGGCGGCGGTCAGTCGCGGCGAAACCACCGCGATTGAGCACTTCTTGCAATTTGGCCATCGCGAAAACCGCGACCCTAGCGCCTTCTTTGATACCAGCGACTATCTGCTCCAAAATCCTGATGTCAAAGCCGCTGTTGACACGGGAGCCTTCGATAGTGCTTTTGAGCACTACATCGAATTTGGCGCTGAAGAAGGCCGCTTATCTGGATTACTGTTTGAGGAATCGTTCTACCTACAACAGCACCCCGATGTCGCAGCTGCAGTACGGTCGGGAGCCGTCGCCTCGGGACTCTCCCATTTCCTCTCGTTCGGTCAGTCAGAGAGGCGCGACCCATCGGCATCTTTTGATCAGAGTGCCTATCTAGAGCGCTATGGCGATATCGCCGCAGCGGTAGCGAGTGGAGCCTTTGCCAGTGGTTTTGAGCACTACCTCCTGTTTGGGCGAGCTGAGGGGCGTGTGGCGGCGTAGCACATGGCGGCGGGCAGACCAATTTGGCATTCGAAATCGAGTCGAATAAGCAGGACTGAAAATCCTCGTGTCGGCGGTTCAAGCCCGCCTCCTGGCATACGTTTCAGGTATCCATAGTAGAAATGTTCTACTATGGATTTGATTGGCATATTGGACGGCTGCCCTAGGGCATGAGGTCTCAATGAAGCGAGTAAACTATTCCACCTAAACACCCGTCGCAAGATGTGGTTAAAAGCCATCGAAAACCTTGTAATGAATGTGTTTCGATGACTTTGATACTCCATCATGTTAGGTGGAATGATTCTCTCTAATAAGTAGTTATCCGATTGAAATCCATCACTCCACGATTCTAACTAACACAATGATACGCAACGCGACTGTTCATGACCGCTCCGCAATCAGTGCGATTATTCAGGCCATAGGCTTTGAGCCATCCGAAACTGAGACTGTTCTCGCTTCATTCGACCAAGCTTTTAGTGAGCCCGCGTCTTCAATACCCATCTGGATTGTGGACGACGATTCCGGTGTTCACGGTGTCGCCTACACTGAACCCGAACGAATGGCCGACAGGGTTCACAATTTGCTGCTGGTCGCCGTACATCCTGACAAACAGAGGCAAGGAATTGGCACCAAGCTCGTGACGCAAATTGAATATACAGTTTCGCAGGCAAACGGTCGTTTGCTCTTGGTTGAGACGATGGCAATCAGGGACTTTGCTCACGTTCGTCAACTATATGAACGCCTTGGATTCACCCGTGAGGCACAAATCCGTGATTACTACGCTGATGGATTTGACAAAGTCGTCTACTCAAAAATACCTACAATAGACGGCAGATAACAATGCAATGCACCGGAGCCGCGATTCCAGGCGTTTTCAAATTGACAATCACTCGTCCCGGCCCAGTGATTGGAGATGTTACCTAATCAGAATATTTGCAGGACCCGCAACCACTCAACGGCAGCGGGTGGTTTTGGGTGGTTGCTGTAACGAGAGAATGCGGGGTTTAGGTGTGTGCCAATTGGCCAAATTCGGCCAAATTTAGGCCACGTCACAAAAGAGGCCATGTGATGACGACTCTCAAGAACGGAATCCGAGGCTCAAAGAAACGAATAAATTCATCAATGGGGTCGTCGGTGCAACCATCGGCCTCAGCGAGTGCGAATATCTCATCAAAGTTGAGCCGAGGCCGGTATTCACGCAATCTCTTCAATAACGGCCCCTGGCGCTTGAGGTGAGGGGGGGGTATTTGTCTGGAAACCAACTTCTCTTTGTCGGCCATTCATATTTCGTCGCGGTCATCAAGCATTCCATGAACCGTGCTGATTTTTTGGGGTTTTAGAGAGAGAGACATGCAAACTGTAAGTGAATGGCCTCCTTACATCACTTTCAGGCTGTTTTCAGGTGTAGCTGCCAGTCAACTGACGTCTGTAAACCTCATCTCTTTGGAAAAATATGATTGGTTACTTCACGATCGCAGCTCTGGTGTTTAGCTTTGTCTCTCATGACTTTATTAAGGATAAAGATGCCCGCAAAGATGATCTGGGGGCATGGTTTTTCATCACATTTGCTGCCTTAATCTGGCCCCTCACCTTACCGAACATGGTCCGAACAGTGGTGGCTACAGGGCTCAATTCCCATCGTTCTCAAGAAAAACAATCGCTGCCAGAAGCCTCAAGAGCCTAATGCAGTTTCAGACAAATGTAGTTCCTCCAACTCATATCAGTTAGCTTTATTCGGCCAGATTTCGGCCATGACCCCAAAATCAAAAGTCTAGAACGACGATCGCTCGGCGAATATCATGCCAACTTTCTGGGAAGGCGACGACTGGAATGATGGCCTGCCACGGCTGGCGCGATCGCCCCCTTCAGATTTTATTCAACTCAACCACCCCAGTTAGGGTCGTTGATTGGCTAGGGCCGTTGATATCTGATCAGAGAGCGTCATGGGGTCATAGGGCTTCGCAATCACAGAAGAAACATTGAGCTGGCTAAACTGCCGCTGCTCACTCGATTGGGCCTTCGCGGTCAAGATAATCACCGGAATTTTCCGCGTTTCCGAATTTTCCTGGAGCTTTTGCAAAATCGCGAGTCCGTCCATTTCTGGCATCATGATGTCTAACAGAATGGCATCAGGGGTGGCCGTTTTCGCGATCGCAATGCCCTCTGGCCCATTACTGGCCTTGAGCACCTCCCACTGTCCCGTAATTTCCAGGCAAATCTGAGTCGCTTCGCGAATATCGGCTTCATCATCAATAATGAGAATCTGTTTGGAGGCCATGGGAAACTCTCTTGAGATAAACGGTGGGCAAGAGTCGTAAGCGGTGACGTTTGCAGTGCTGAAACATCGATATCGCCCGGCCCGATCAGTCGGGCACCAGTCGCTTTAAGGCTGGGCCTGCCGGTCGGGCTCAGCCGATAGCGGCAGCACCACAAAGAAAGTACTGCCCCCGTCGGCATTGTTCTCCGCCCAAATTTGTCCGTCATGCTGCTGCACAATACTGCGACAAATGGCCAAGCCCAGCCCCGTGCCACCCTGGTGACCGGTATTGGAAACGTTGAGCTGCTCAAATTGTTGAAAAATCACCTCCAACTTGTTCTCAGGAATGCCCTGCCCCTGATCTTTGACCTGCACTAACAGCACCGCAGGGACAGCCGTTTCTCGCTTTTCCATCAGGGCCTCTAGCCGTTGCGAGAGAGAATGGGTGGGATCTAACAGCAGTTGTCCGGGGTGAATCGTTTCGGCAATGACCGTGACCGTTGACCCCGCCGGAGAAAACTTGATGGCGTTGCTCAGCAGATTGGTGAAGGTTTGAATGAGGCGATCGGGGTCGGCCCAAAGCTTAACGGAGAGGGGGTTGACCGCCAGGTGAATGCGGTTTTTTTCGGCGATCGCACGCATCTCATCCGCGGCCTGAGCCAGAATATCCGCCAGGTCACACATTTGCTTGCTGAGGGTGACCTTCCCCAACTTGATCCGTTCCACATCTAGGATGTCATTGACCAAACGCACTAAGCGATTCGTATTCGAAAACGCAATTTCCACCATCCGCTGGCGTTTTTGCGAGTGGATGTCGAGGTTGGTGGCCGCCAGCAGCCCCAGAGCCGCGCGAATCGAGGTCAGGGGGGTGCGCAATTCATGACTGACGACAGAGATGAATTCATCTTTCATCCGTTCGATCATTTGCCGCTCAGTAATGTCTCTAAAGGTCACCACCCCGCCTAAAATCCGGTCGGCCTCTCGCAGCGGGGTGCTGACGTATTCGGTGGCAAAGCTCGCCCCATCTTGCCGATGAAACAAATCGCCCGAGACGTAGTGGGTCTGCCCCGAGTGCAGCGTGTCGTAAATGGGGCTGTCGGGCCACTCATAGGGGGTACCATCGGGCCGCGCCTGGGCGATCAGGGGATGGATAAATTGACCAATCAGCTGCTGGGTCGGCTGCTCCAGCATTTTGGCGGCCGCCGGATTCACAAAAACGACCTGGCCCTGAGCATCCAGGCCATAAATGCCGTCGCCCGCAGATCGCAAAATCAGGTCATTTTGATGACTTAACTGTTTGAGCGAGTCCTTCGCCTGCTGCAGCTCGGCCAGCGTGCGTTCTCGTTCGAGAATCTCTAGCCTTAAGTCAGTATTGACGCACTCTAGCTCGGCAGTCCGCTGGAAGACGCGCTTTTCCAGATCCGCATTCAGCCTTTGCACTTCTTGGTAGAGTTGCGTCTGATAAATCACTGAAGCGAACTGATCGGCCAAGGCTTGCGCTAACTCTAGGTCTTGGGCCGTCCACGGATGCACCTGACCGCGCTTAAGTTCGCGCCAGGTCTCAAACGACTGCCGGGGGCGGTTTTGTCGGGGGTCAGCCGTATTCAGCCGCCCGGCCCAAATATTTTCGATCGCGATCGCCTGGCGAAACAGGCTGAGATAGCCTAGCTGGCGGTTTTGGTGACAGAGCTGCATCACCAAGAGACCCCGCATATCGCGGCGGCGCAAGGCCGAGTCGAGGGTTGAGGGCAAATGCGCCTGATGCGTATCGGTGATAGCCCAGATTTGGGAGCCGGGCTGCGTCGGCATCTCGTGAGTTAGCCAGGTCTGCCAGTCCGGCAACTCTTCTAACACGGGTGGCTGCGTGCGCCGCTGGGCGCGACCATCCTCGGTATTGAGACTCGGCTGCGCCCCACTGAGGAGGATTTGCGGTGCCGCTTGCGCCGATAGAGGCGCGAGATAGAGGCGGCCACCCGTACTGTTAAGGGCCGTGACAGTTCGGTGCAGGGCCGTTTGCAGAGAGCTTTTGCTAAAGTCTTGCAGCTGCGAGGCCACGCGGTTGAGGGTAGCTTCGCGGTCAGTCTTGAGGCGGCTTTGGGTCAACAGGGTGGCGTGGGCGATCGCCCCGGTGACTTGATCGGCAATCAGCTGCATCATCTCTAATTCTTGGGGGCTAAACCAGCGCGGCGTGCTGTGATGAGCGACGAGTAACCCCCAGAGGCGATGGTGATGCAGCAGGGGCACCACCAACGACGCCTGCACCCCCATGGCGGTGAGATATTCCACATGGCAAGGATCAACCGAGCGAAACCAGAGATTATGATCGAGCGCTCTCTGGGTGCGGTAGTCCACCAGATGACTAATGCCAATTTCTTGTTTGGCGACATTGACAATCGTGCGCTGCCGGGCTGCCAAAAACATTTCGCGGGAGCGATCGGGAATATCCTCCGCCGGAAAGCGATGCCCGAGTAGGGACGGTAATTTGCGGGCACTCATCGCCTCCGCCACCACTTCACCGCTGTCATCGTCATGAAAGCGATAGACCTTGACGCGATCGGTGGCCAAAAATCGCTGGGTTTCCGTCGCGGTTGAGGTCAGAATATCGGGCAGCTCAATCGAGCGGCGAATGCGATCGGTAATGCGATGGAGGAGTCCTTCGAGGGTCGGGATGGAAGAGGAGGGAGACATGCGGGAGGGGAGGATTCAGGGGGCAAGGGGGGAGGGTGCAGGGGCGAGGCCGGCTCGATTAAATATTGGGGTCAAAAATGGCGGGAGGGGCGAGGCATTCTCGTTCAAAGATATCGGTCAAAACTGAATTAGTTATTTCGAGAATGCCTCGCCCGTACGGGGTTTGGGGGTAGGCCAAATAGCCTCGTGCGGGTCAGATCGGGATTTCGGCGATCGCGGTCATAGCCTGCTGCAGCTGCGATTGCTTGAGTTGTTCAAACAGGCGATCGAGCAGGGTGGATTTCGTCAGCGATTTTTCGACCAGGTCATTGGCTCCGGCTCTCAGGGCAGCGGCTTTAGTATTGGCATCACCGTGGGCCGTAAAGAAGATAATCGGCAACTGATTCCAAATCGGGGCCTGACGAACGGTGCGGCAAAGTTCGAGGCCGTTAAATTTGGGCATCTCGATATCCAGCAGCAGCAGATCGGGGGCGGCGGCCTGCAGGGTGGCCCAAAAATCGAGGGGCTGATTAAGGGTAATGAGCTGAAACCCCTGCGGTTCGAGAAAGGTCTGCAGCGCCTGCAAAATCTGGGGGTCATCATCGACGATCATGACTTTATGGGCCGAGGCGGGAAAGCGCGATCGCACACTGAGCACACTCTTGAGCACGGCAGCAACATCGGGATTGGGCAAGAATGCCTGACTGCCCAACTGAGCGGCTTTGACCCGATTGGCTAGGCGGTCATCGCGGCTGCACACCAGCACCAAGAGCGACGGCACCTGATTAATCAGCCGTGACAGCCGTCGCAAGTCACCGCGATCGCTGTCGGCGAGGGCAATATTTAACAACACAACGTCGGGGAGGGCTGTCTTAGAGGTAGCAGCGGGCGGGCGATCGCCCGGCTTTCCCGCCGGGTGCGCCCCCATCAGTGCCGGCCACAAATCTTGAAGGGCTGCTTCATCTAAGGCCGTTTGCACCTGTAAGTGCTGGCTGATGGCCTCAGACACCCGCGCGATCAGCGGTAAATCATCATCCACAATGACCAGCAGCGGCGCGGCCAGGCCCGATTGCACCGGCTGCATCGAACTCAAGGCCTGATTGAGTTCTTGGTCTAGCGTCTTGATCAGCTGCGCCAACTGCTGTTGCTCATTCGGCAGAATCGGGGCCTCCCCCCGCAGCATCAGCTCGATGGAGCGCGCCAATTCTGATCCTGACCGCAGGCCAAAGATGCCGAGTGCTCCCGCCAGGCTATGGGCCGCTCGGGTCGCCCGGTGCCGCAAATCGTCGGTCACCTGCTGAGTTTGTAGCGCCTGCAGCATTTGCTTGAGCAGGGCCAGCCGGTCGAAATGCTGAGACTTGACCGATTGCCACAGGGTCGCCAGGGCCGCTTGGGTCTGCTGTTGGCAGGTGGGCGCAGGCGGCTGCCGGGCTGCCGGGCGGGCGGGGGCCGCTGGAGTTGACGGCGCGTCTGAACGCGCGGGCTTGAGACGATAGCCAATGCCATAGACCGTTTTAATCAGGTCACTGGGCGCCCCCACATCGACGAGCTTACGGCGCAGCCCGCGAATGTGAGCCGTGACGGTGTCTTCACCCGGCGCTTCGCTACAGCTCCAGAGCCGATCTAAAATGCCGCCGCGCGTAAACACCTGAGCCTGTTTGCGCAGAAACAACTCCAGCAGGCGAAATTCTTTCGGGGTTAGCTTCACCGGGCGATCGCCATAGGTGACTTCTTGACTATTGGGGTCGAGCCGCAAATCTTCCCACTCTAAAACCGATAGCTGCGACGTCTGCCCCCGGCGCAGCAGCACGCGCACCCGCGCCAATAGCTCTGCCAGCTCAAAGGGTTTCGTGATGTAGTCATCGGCTCCCGCATCCAGACCCGCAATCTTTTGCGTACTCGAATCCAGTGCGGTCAGCAGCAGCACCGGCATGTGATAGGCGTGATCGCGCAATTTCTGACAAAACTGCAGGCCATCGAGCTTCGGCAGCATCACATCCAGCATGATCAGGTCATAGTCAAAAGAATTGACCATTTGCCAGCCCGCATGACCATCCCCCGCCACATCAACGGCATAATGCTCGCTCGCTAAACTCTTCTCAAGCACGGCTGTGACCGAGTCATCATCCTCAACGAGTAGTATCCTCATGGGTCTTTAGCCTGCCCGAGACAAACATTGATAAAAAGCTGTTTTTAATTTAAAAAAGCGATGGCAACGCCACCTTTCAGACAATATTATTTATGATTTTATTTAATATTTTACCGAAATTAATTAAAGTTTATTTCTAGAGAAAAGAAAAGATCGGCCTCAGGCCGTCGAGCGATCTAAAAATCCCTGTCAGGAAAAAGTCGCGTGCTGGCGTTTTTACTTTTTTGGGCTCAGATTTTCAAAGCATCTTCCCAAGAAATTCAGCTTCTTATGTTGTAATTTTCAACATAAAGCTACTAGGCTTTATGCTCATTGATTGATTCCTCTTGCCAGGGGCTTTGATATCAAAGCCCCTGGCAAGACATTCCTACTCTTGACTCAAGCTTGGGCTTTGAGGGTTAGTGAAAGTAGGTGCCATACTGGAGGCCCGGAAACAAATGATTGAGCTCAATCATGAATACTGAGAGCACAATGAGGGCGATCGTCGCCATGATGGGTGCACTCGTTAGATATTTTGAAAAGTATTGCATGGGATTCTCCCGTAATTGAATAGCCACTGAAAGCGCTACCGAGGCGATACCGAAAGCTCATTCTTAAGCGTCGTGAGTTCTCCAGAAGTAAATTCCTTGACCGCGAGTAAGGGCCACAATAATCCTTGAACAAACGAGCGGATTGCTAAGGAGAGATCAATGAAAATCTCTAGCTCTTCCGGTTTCGAGGCTTGTTTGCTGCCAATCAAATAGGCGCGCCCTGACCAACCCACAAAGCCAGCAAAATAGAAGAAGATGGCAAAGGGAATCGCGACGTCAAGGGCGCGATCGAAACGGAGCTGCAAGTGCGGCAGTCCATCATCGCCACAGAGCAGGTTCGAGGCATAGGCTTGATAAGGCTCATCAAAATAGTAGTTTTGCGGGGCATTCTGCAGGCGCTGTTGAAAGGCGGCTGACTCCTGGCAAGGGACTAAATGAGTATCTGAGGCGGCAGCGGCTGGAGGCACAACATTGATCCAGAAAAACACCACCAACACAATGGCAAAAAGCTTTCGCATTCTCTGATCTCCTGTTACTAATTAAAAAGGATTTAGGGCGTTCTAAAGTTTCCAGGCGGAAGGCGGAATTGAATGAGCAACTCAAAAACCTGAACGTTAAGGAATCAGAATTAATTGAGTTCTGAATTTTGAGTTTTGAGTTGAACGGCTAAAGCTCATCTAGATTGAGAACTGGAATTTTGACATGCGGTCGAACCTCACCGCCTGCGGCACCTCTCCTAAGCCCTCCGGGCAGGCTTCGCCAACAGTCAGGAGAGGTTTAAGAACGCTCCGGTGCCTCTCCTTACTCAGGAGAGGTCAGGTGAGGTGGGCTCGGCCAGCCAAAACCAGGGCTTTCAAAGTCGACGGGGTTTAATTCAAAACTAAGAACTTAAAACTCTCTCATTCCTAAGAACTTTCATCTTTTAGGCAGATGAGGTGGGGTCGGCGCCCATGTCACCGGGTGTGGCCGCTAACAATCCGGATGATGAGCTAGTCGCATCTTGTCCCATCGCCGCCTCACCGTTGCCTTCGCGTTCAATCCAAAGAAAAACGATCGCAAATACAGGGAAGGGCAGAATATAAAAAATTAGCGGAATCATCAGCCAGGGCAACCATGACGCAGCATAGGCGCCGGTCAGTTGAGTCATATCAGCCATGATGTTTCTCCTTGAATTAAGTTTGTGATTCGTTATGCGTTACTGGTGACTGATTATTCGCTAACGTCGAGGTGTAGCAGAATTTGGAATTCGGAATTAAAACGCTGACTGTACGGGCCTTCCAGAAGTCCAAGCTGTCCCAACCTGATGGCGGCTTGCGATCGCAGGCCGTGCTCAAGACCAGAGGGTGAACTCCGAACTCCGAAATCAAAACCAAGAACCCATAACGAATAACCAAAAGAACCAAGAACTCTGACCAGTCCCTTGCCTGATCACCCCAAAATTCCATTAACGATCGCCTGACTCACATTCACCGCGCCCCGTAAGCTGGCGTCGATATCACTGAAGTTTTCCAACAGTACATAGGCAAAGATGGCCCCGCCCATCGAACCGAGTAAGATGCCGCCGCAGAGCTGAAACCAGTCTTCTTTTTGCCGGAGCGGCCGCAGCCGGTCTTGGGAATGCAGGTTGTAAGCGCCTCGGGGAGCCCCTTGAAAGGTGGCAAGGGCAAAGATCGAAATGCCCAGGCAGGCCGAGACGGTGATGTAAACGGCGGTAATTAGACCGCTGAGATTAGCCCCATGGGCCGTCTCGCGCAGCGGCCCCACTACCACTTCTGGCCCGACCAAAAAATAGCCGTGGGCCATGCCAATTTCGAGACCGCGTAAAAACGGGGTAAGACCCGGACGGTAAGCTGGCAGGTTGTTGATGTAGGCTTTGACCCAGCCCGAGCTGTTGATCGGAGTGGCCAAATTGCCTAACCAGGGATTGCCCTGATAGGGCTGAATAAAATCTTCTTGACTGTAGGCATCAGCCCAAGCCGGTTGCGAGGTATCAGTCATCGTGTCGCCCTCTGAATTAGCGTGCGTTCAGCGCTGAAATAATGAGGAAACGAAGTCCCGACCGCTGAACCTCGACCAGGACTCGTTTGGCAAATCGAGTTCTCACTGCTGAACCTCAGTCAGAACTCATTCTGGGACGAGGAGAGTCCGCAGAGTTGGGGCTGGGGAGCGATCGCCCCCCAGCCAAGGAGCCATCACGGAAAGCGGCTAGCCGTAGACGCAATCAGGAAAGCGCCGTAGGTGGCAATATAGCCGACCGTGAAATGGGTGAGCCCCACGAGGCGGGCCTGCACAATAGAGAGGGCCACGGGCTTGTCTTTGGGATAGCCAAAGGACAGCGGCGTATTTTCGTGAGCCCACATCAGCGTTTCGATCAGTTCTTGCCAGTAGCCCCGCCAGGTAATCAAGAACATGAAGCTGATCGCCCAGACCAAGTGACCAAAGAGGAACATCCAGGCCCAGACGGCCAGATTGTTTGTGCCCGTCGGGCTGTAGCCGTTGATCAGCTGAGCCGAATTCAGCCACAGATAGTCGCGGAACCAGCCCATCAGGTAGGTCGAACTTTCGTTGAACTGAGCGACATTACCGCTCCAAACTGACAGATGTTTCCAGTGCCAGTAGAAGGTAATCCACCCGAGGGAGTTCAACATCCAGAACATGCCGAGATAAACGGAATCCCAAGCCGAGATGTCGCAGGTGCCGCCGCGACCCGGCCCATCACAGGGGAAGCTGTAGCCGAAGTCTTTTTTATCGGGCATCAGCTTCGACCCCCGCGCATCCAGCGCCCCTTTCACCAAAACGAGGGTGGTGACGTGGAGCCCGAGGGCGATCGCGTGGTGCACCAAAAAGTCTCCCGGTCCGATGGTCAAAAACAGCGAGTTCGCGCCGCTATTGATACCCTCTAGCCAACCCGGTAACCAAACGTTGCCGTAATTCGGCCAGGCCGTCGTCGCCACACTCTCCGGGTTGGATAGCAGCGAACTGATGCCGTAGAGCGCTTTGCCATGGAAAGCTTGAATCCATTGGGCAAACACCGGCTCTACCAAGATCTGTTTCTCAGCCGCGCCAAAGGCCACCTCACAGTCGTTGTGCACGTAGAGGCCGAGGGTATGAAAGCCGAGGAAGAGCGACACCCAGCTCAGGTGCGAGATGATCGCTTCCTTGTGATCCAACACGCGGGCCAGCACATTATCGACATTCGCCTGGGGGTCATAATCACGAACTAGGAAGATCGCGCCGTGGGCAAAGGCCCCCACCATCAGGAAGCCCGCAATGTACTGGTGATGAGTATAAAGCGCCGACATGGTGGTGTAATCGCGGGCCATAAAGGCATAGGGCGGCATGGCATACATGTGCTGCGCCACCAGGGAGCAGACCACCCCCAACGCGGCTAAATGCCAGCCCAACTGAAAGTGCAGGGAGTTGTTGTAGGTGTCGTAAATGCCCTGGTGACCGCGCCCAGTATCCGGCGCGATGAAGAACCCTTTCCACCCTGGCCCCTGCAGGGATTCGGTCATTTCTTTAATACTGTGACCGATGCCAAAGTTGGTGCGGTACATGTGGCCCGCAAAGATAAAGAGAACCGCGATCGCCAGATGGTGATGGGCCATATCCGTCAGCCACAGCGATTCCGTTTGGGGATGGAAGCCCCCCAAAAAGGTGAGCATGGCCGTGCCCGCACCCTGGCTGGTGTTAAACACATGCTCAGCCGTATCGGGATTTTGGGCATAGACGCCCCAGTTGCCAGTGAAGAATGGCCCTAGTCCCGCCGGATGCGGCGGCAGCGAGAGGAAGTTATCCCACCCGACATGCTGTCCCCGTGATTCGGGAATGGCCACATGCACTAAGTGACCCGTCCAAGCCAGGGAACTGACGCCAAACAGACCGGCCAGGTGATGGTTGAGCCGCGATTCGGCATTCTTAAACCAGGCCAAGCTGGGCCGAAACCGGGGCTGTAGGTGTAGCCACCCGGCATAGAGCATGACGCCTGCCAGCAGCAGCAAAAATAGCGAGCCGACAAACAAGTCGGTGTTGGTGCGCATGCCGATGGTGTACCACCAGTGATACACCCCGGAGTAGCAAATATCGACCGGGTTGCGAGCGCCAGCTTGGGTGTAAGCGTCGATCGCGGCGGGGCCAAACTGGGCATCCCAAATGGCATGGGCGATCGGTTTAGTGTTCAGCGGATCTTGAATCCACTGTTCGAAGTTGCCTTGCCAGGCCACATGAAACAAAATGCCCGATATCCATAAAAAGATAATGGCGAGATGACCAAAGTGGGAGGCAAAAATCCGCTGATACAGATTCTCCTCCGTCATCCCATCGTGGCTTTCAAAATCATGAGCCGTGGCGATCGCATAAAAGACTCGACGAGTGGTCGGGTCTCGCTGCAAATCCTGACTAAATTTCGGAAATTTTGTCGCCATAGTTCGAAATTGGGTTGAAAGAGACAGATGTCAAACGGGAAATGAATGGGGTGACTGAGAGCCGCCTTCGGTGCCGCTCTCAGTCATGGGCCGCGCGGGGGGTTCGGCAGGGAAACCCGACCCGCGATCGCTACCCCAGCGCCGCCATGCGGGCTAAGAAAAAGGCCCAGGTGGTGACAATGCCGCCCAATAGATAATGGGCCGCCCCCACCGCGCGTCCTTGCGTGATGCTCAGCGCACGGGGTTGAATCGCCGTGGTGATTTTCAGTTTGTTATGCGCCCACACGATGGACTCAATCAGCTCTTGCCAGTAGCCGCGGCCGCTGAACAAGAACATCAAACTGAAACCAAAGACGAAGTGCCCCGCCAGGAAAATTAGGCCGTAGGCCGATAGCGCCGACCCATAGGAGCCAATCACCTGCGACGCCTGCGCCCAGAGAAAGTCGCGCAGCCAGCCATTGTTGGTAATGGATGATTGGGCAAAATTGCCCGCCGTGATATGGGATATCGTGCCGTCGGCATTCACCGTACCCCACACATCCGACTGCATCTTCCAAAAGAAGTGGAAAATCACAATCGACAGGCAGTTGTACATCCAAAACAGCCCGAGAAAGACGTGGTCCCAAGCAGAGACCTGGCAGGTGCCGCCGCGACCGGGGCCATCGCAAGGGAACCGGAAGCCCAGCTCACCCTTATCGGGAATCAGTCGCGAACTGCGGGCAAACAGCACACCCTTCAGCAGCACCAGCACCGTTACGTGAATGGTGAAGGCGTGAATGTGGTGAATTAAGAAATCTGCCGTGCCCAGATGGATGGGCATCATCGCTACCTTGCCGCCAACGGCAACGACCCCGCCGCCAAAGGCATGGCTGATCGGTTGCGCCACCTGTGGCACGGTGGTGCCCAGCCCGACCAAATCAATATTGCGGAGACCGCCAAACACATCGCCCAAGGGCTGAGCGGCCTGCGCCGCTGGATTGTTGATCGCCATCGTGTGGATGTGTTGCACCCACTGGGCAAACACCGGCTGCAGCTGAATCCCCGTATCGGAGAACATGTCCTGCGGGCGACCAAAGGCGCGCATGGTGTCGTTGTGACAGTACATGGCGAAACTGTGGAAACCGAGGAACTGGCAGACCCACACCAGGTGAGAAATAATGGTGTCGCGGTGACGCAGCACCCGATCCAACACATTATTGACGTGGTCGGCGGGATTGTAGTCCCGCACTAAGAAGATGGCCGCATGGGCCGCCCCGCCCACAATACAGAAGCCCGCAATCCACACATGGTGGGTAAAGAGCGAGGTCACCGTGGCATAGTCAGTGGCCAGATACGGGTAGGGCGGCATCGCATACATGTGATGGGCCACCAGCAGGCTGGCGGTGCCAAACTGCACCAGGTGAATCGCCAAATTGGCGTGCCAAGAGGTCTCAAAGATTTTTTCGAGCCCCCGGTGCCCCACTGGCCCCAGAAAACTAAACAGAGGAAACAGTTTGGGCGTTCTGGCATCATCCAGCAGCTCTCGGAAAGTGTGGCCAATGCCCCAGTTAGTGCGATAGAAGTGGCCGGCCACGATAAAGAGCACGGCGATCGCCACGTGATGGTGCGCAATATCCGTCATCCACAGGCCGCCCGTCACCGGATTGAGCCCACCCTTAAAGGTGAGGAAATCGGTGTAGGCCGACCAGTTAAACGTGAAAAACGGCTTGACGCCTTGGGCAAAGCTGGGGAACAGCTCCATCATCAAGCTCTTATTGAGAATGAACTCATGGGGCAACGGCACATCGTTCGGGGCGACCCCCGCGTCCATCAACCGATTGGTCGGCACTGCCACGTGAATCAAATGCCCCGCCCAGCCTAAGCTGCCCAGACCGAGTAGGCCGGCCAGGTGGTGGTTCATCATCGATTCCCAATTGCGGAACCATTCCAGCTTGGGCGCCCGCACATGGTAGTGAAACCAGCCCGCAAACAGCATGACAGCAGCCATCACCAGCGCCCCCATCGCCGTCCAAAAGAGCTGAAACTCATGGGTAAAGCCCTGGCCACGCCACATTTGGAAGAGGCCCGAGGTGATTTGAATGCCGTGGAAGCCGCCCCCCAGATCAGCGTTCAGAATCTCTTGGCCGACGAGGGGCCAGACGACTTGAGCACTGGGCTTGAGGTTAATCGGATCGGCCATCCAAGCGGAAAAGTTAGAAAACCGAGCGCCATGAAAATACATGCCGCTGAGCCAGATGAAGATAATGGCCAGATGCCCAAAGTGAGCTGAGAAGATTTTGCGAGAAATATCTTCGAGATCACCCGTGTGGGTATCAAAATCATGGGCATCGGCATGCAGATCCCAAATCCAGGTGGTGGTTTTGGGGCCTCTGGCCAGGGTGCGGTCGAAATGTCCCGGTTTGGCCCACTTCTCAAAAGAGGTGGACACGGGGTTTTCATCAACGGTGACCCGCACCGGTTGCCTCTGCTTCGGAGGACTGGTAGTCATTAAAACCTCCTACGTTTACTCAATAAAAGTGATGATGGTGAACGGGTAGCAACAGGGGCCGCTGCGGCCCCCTGCCGAGGTCGGCGGCGAGTGGATCAGCACTCGTCAGACAGTGGGAATGGCTGGGGCGATCGCGCCGGACAGCTGTGGGCCCGTGAGCGCCCGCGCCGGGGCATCGGGGTCTACCGCCAGCCCCAGACGGGCAGCCTCAGGCGTGGCGGCTTCGCCCAAAAAGATGGGAAAGGTGGACTGCTCAGTCTCTGACAGCACATGCATGCCCAGATTGGCCTGGGTCACAATGTCGGCCCAAGTCGGCACCACCGCCTTTTGGAGGCCACCCCCGGCCGCTTGACTCGCAAACTGATCAAACCCGAAGGCGGCCATATCAATGCCCATCGCCGCCGACCAGATGCCCGCCACCGGAAAGGCCGCCAGGAAAAAATGCAGCGATCGCGCTGACTTAAAACTCGCCCCGCGCCAGAGTAATTTTTGTTGATTGATTTGCAGATGCCTGAGGCTATAGGCCCCGTGGGGGTTGTCATGCCAGCGGCGCTGGGCCGCCGCCGGGGTAGGGCGATGGCGAATCAGCGCCGACGTAACCAATGAGCCATGCACGGCACAGAGAAACGACCCGCCAAAGACCCCAATCACGCCGATTTGGTGAAACGGATTAGCCAGGATGTTGTGATCAGCCTGGAACTGCAGCATGAACGTAAACGTGCCCGAAATGCCCAAGGGCATGCCCGCAGCAAAGCCGCCTTGGCCAATGGGGTAAATCAGCAACACCGACACGGCGGCCGCCACTGGGGCGGTAAAGGCGAGCGACACCCAGGGCCGCATTCCCAGTCGGTAACTGAGTTCCCATTCCCGATCTTGATAGGCAATGATGCCAATCAAGAAGTGCAGCACGATGAGTTGATAGGGGCCGCCATTGACCAGCCACTCCTGCATCGAAGCGGCTTCCCAAAGGGGATAAAAGTGCAGCCCCACAGCGGGTGAAGTGGGCACGACGGCAGCGGTAATCAGATTATTGCCGCTGAATAACGACCCCGCGATGAGCCCGCCAGTGCCGTCAATATCCACCGGGGGGGCCGCCACAAAGGCCAGCAAAAAGACGATGGCCGCAGTGGATAAGGTCGGAATCATCAAGATGCCAAACCAGCCGACATAAATGCGATTGTCAGTGCTGGTAACCCAGCGGCAAAAGCGCTCCCACACATTAATGGGGCGCGCAATTTTGGCATCGTCAGAATGAATGGGAGGTGCAATAGTCACGTCACTTATGGGTTTCCTAGAGGGTGAGACGCCTGCGATTTGGTCAGGACGATCGAGGGCGATCGCTCTACCAAACTGTGTCATCTTAAAGCTCCTGTTTGCATAAATTATTCGATGCCAAAAAGTGTTATTAACTGGCTCTCTACTGGCATCAAATCCAAGCCAGAAATTATCCATTAATGCCTGCTTCTCAAGCAAACAGACATTAATGGAATTTGCAGTAAAACAGAGCTGTTTGCCGTGACTAGTTTGGGCCACTTCAAACAGAAAACTGCAAGTTTTATATTCTCAACTCACCCGCTTTAAAGTCAGCAGGTAAGTTCCCTAGACCAACCTCTATGAGGAGAGGACGGCCATACTTTTCTTGAAGCTACTCAAGATCATCGGGAAGGCAGAGAATGAATTGGTGAATCGACTGATCGCGATTAGTAAAGCAAGGTAAGCAAAAAAAATAAAAAACTAGTGAAGATGAATCAGCACTTCAGAAAAAGTTACAGCCAGGGTCATTGACCGATGAGCGTTTCAAGCAATTCACTCGGCAGCTCGACCCCTTTCTCTCATGCTTCACACCGGGCTAAGTCGTCCATGACCTCACGTTTACCGGCGCAATTCAGCCCTCAAAATCTCGCTGCCTGTGGTCAAGCGCTCAGACCATAGACCTTTGATTTAGAGGGGTTTTGAGAGGCCTGCAGACCTGATTGCAGCAGCGGGCGATCGCGCTCAAGCAGATCCTTGATCGGTTTTTTGGAGAGTCCTTATACCGAGGAGACTTCCTGCCAGTCGGTCAGCTCAAAAACGCAGCTGCCCTCATTACCAGTCCACTTCATACCGTCATGCCGTCATTAAGCTGGCGAGACTTTGACAGGTCAGCCAAAGGAGAATCTGAACAACATCGACCATGGCAGCCTTTTATTTGAACAGAAAATAGTCAATCAAAAAATCCAACAATCCAGTTATTGATTTGCTAAAACGATTTCTTCTAGATTCTTTTCAAGAAATACTATTTTAATGAATCTCAAATAAAAGCTGTGATACTTTTAAGATATTAGCTAAATTTTTGGAGCTAGAAATTAATGTTTTTTAATCTCAAAAGAAAATTACTTAGATATGTTGCTTTGCCAACCTGTGCATTGTTGATTTCGGCAATCGCCTGGGTGCCTAATGCTAACGCGGCTGAAATTGATAAAGCGACTCGAACGCTACCCTTAAATGCATCAGGCGATCAGATGACCCTGACGACCAAACAACTGCTGACCGGGCAGCGTAAATTTAATGGTAGCTGTGCTCAATGTCATTTAGACGGCGTCACAAAAACGAATCCCAGCGTTGATTTATCGTCTGAAACATTGGCGGTTGCGACCCCGCCTCGCAATACGATAGAAAGCATCGTTAATTATTTGGAAAACCCCACAACCTACGATGGGTTGCAGCCTATTTTAGAAAGTCATCCATCGACGCAGCGGACGGATCTCTTTCCTAAAATGCGTGACCTGACTCAATCTGATTTGACCGCGATCGCGGGCCATATTTTAGTGCAGCCGAGAATCGTCGGTGACCAGTGGGCTGGGGGAAAACCCAAACGATAATTCGATGATTGACTCACCAAGCGCCCCCAGGATTCCTGAGAAATCCTGGGGGCGCTTGGTGTCTGTAGCATTAGCGCTCTGCGTTTAAACAGTCTTCTCAAGGCAGAAGATGTTCGATGAGGGTTGAGCAATGCTCAACCCGACCATCAAAGGCGTCTTTCTCTTAGCGTTGAATGAACTGCATCGCGGCGATCGCCCCCAAAAAGAACACCGTAGGAATCGCCAGTGTATGTACCGCTAGCCAGCGAATGGTGAAAATCGGATAGGCTACCTCGGGCTGATTGTTGAGATTGGTCATGGTCGTTCTCCTTCTGTTGGCAATAGATACTGAAAAATTTGATGGGGCTGAATCAAGGCATGCCGCAGGCAAACCATCAGGTTCTACCTTGCCCCTTATCTGAGTGAGGCGATTTCTTGCGCGCAAGTTGCTATACAGCTGATTAGGAAAAGGGGTTGCCGATCGGCTGCGGTAGTTCAAAGGGCTGTAGAACCTCACCTAGCCTCTCCTTCTCAAGGAGAGGAACCAGAGTTCTGGATAAACCTCTCCTTCACAAGGAGAGGTGCTGCAGGCGGTGAGGTTTTCCCGCATGGCCAAATTCCAGTTCTCAATCTACACGCGGTTTAGGTGACCCGTCGTTGATGACAGTCTCTAAATGGTCTCCGGTTCAATCCGGCCATAAAAGCGTCCTTTGATTTTGACGCCCATGGCTTCTTTCGCGCCAAAGTCAGTGTCCGAAGGTTGGGCGCTCTCAAACAAACCGGCAATTTCGCCCGTTGCTCGGTTGACTCGGTTGACCTGCAGAGAAATGGACCCTTGGCCAATATCAAAGACCTTGGTATTCGGGCGAGCAAATTCTTCGCTATCAGCACTCACCGGCAAACCGGCGGCCACATCGTAGCCCATCGCCAGACCGCGCCCTTTGGGGTCAATAAAGCTCGAAGTGCGATAAGGTGGCACATCAAATGTACCAGCCAACCGACTAGAGGGGCCGAGACGACCAGAAGAATCTTGATTTTGCGCGACTAATCCCTTAATGGTGAATAACAGCGGCACCCGTTCGCCATCGGGGAGCTGCACCGTCACCGGTTGAAAATCAAATCCCCCTTGCTCAGTAAAGGTCAGCATGCCGTTGGGCGCAGCCTTGAGCGAGCCACTCACCTGATCAAGGGTGAAACTTTCTCGGGTTAGGGGTTTGGTGAGTTCAAACTGACTATCCTGCCGTTTGATGCGGGGCGATCGCTTCACCAAAAAGGTTTTGGGTTCTAAACACAGTTCTTTGAGCTGATAAGACTGGTCGGTGGCGATCGCGATCGAATCAAGGCTTGCTTCCGACAGCTCCGGACAGTTGTTGGCCAGCCCACTGCCTCGAATGTCGTCATAACTCAAGGAGCCGTTGTTGGCGGTGGGACTGCTGCTACAAGCCGTCAGGAAGCCCAAAAAAGTCGCTAAAAAGAGGGCCATTAACGAACGGTATTTCATGTCTTTATGCAAATTCATTTTTTCAATAACTCCTAACTCCATTCAGCAATGCGCGATCGTGAGCCTGTCAGCTCAAAAACTGAGTCCTCTCTTACCACCCAAAAATCCTCTCTTGGGTGGTAAGAGAGGACTGTCGGATAAAGGCATCAAGATGACCAGCTTTCCCTAACATCCGGCTAAGGACAGCGCCACTGCTAGATTTGAACAAGGCTAATCTCCTGTTTGATCGCCTCATATCTGAGTGACGTGCTTTCCATCCGTAGACTATTCATCCGGACAGCCCACAGACTCAAACAGAAAATAATCAAGACGAGGATCAAAGCGCGGTTCTTCATCTCTTTACTCAAATTCAGATGTCATGTAATTGGCATGCAGTTCAGCAGCAGCCGATTGCCCCTGCTGGATTAGGGGTGAAAACCAGGCAGTCAAGCTCTGAAAACCTGAGCTCAGCCTTTGCCGGGCAAAGGCCTCAATGATTAACGGCTGAGTTGCCCATAAATTGAGGGAGAGCCAACAGATTAATCCGGCCACAGTCACCCAAAAACTGCCCGCCGAATATTCTTTCTCGGCATCAATTTAGGCATTCACAAGCTGGCTGAATTTACATAAAACAGCCAGGAGCATGGCCTTGACACCGATCACTTAAACGCCTCAAATTCGGTCCATACCAACGAGTGCGTGACTTGCATCAAACCAGAAAGATCTAAAGAACTGGTGAAGGCCCCCTTCGCTGCGGCCTATCGAAAAGTTTCTTTAAGCGATTTTAATCTGTTCATAAGTTCTTCATTTTTTTTGCTTATTCTCCTTTCAAACCTAGTAAAAGATGAAGTCTTTTCAAAGAGGCTAAGGCAGCTGATTCTAGATTAAGTGGAATCTTATCTGTATTCATCAATGAAGAGACGTCAAGAACTTTGAGTCGAGATGCTGGTGATCTCTGCTGAATTTTCTTGATGACCCTTTGAGTGAAGTTCATCTTCTATGAGTCCAGTCTTGAATCAGTCGTCAACTCTCTGAGCGGCGGTTGTGAAATAGATTTGGCTGATGTTGAAGCCGTCTTCAGCAAGAAGTATCAAACCCTCAAAGCACCCTCTCATCAGAAGTTGGCTGGCTTGGAATAACAATTTGATGACTAAAATTTCTCAAATGAAATTTTCAAAAAAATTCACTCAAGAAAAGATATCAAATTCTAGGAGCAAGATAATTCAAGCCATCGCTTGATATGGATCTTTCATGCAGCGTTAAATTAGGAGAAATCTAGTCATGAGCTTAGTCACGGAACTGATTCTGAGTGCCGATAGTGAGGCCCGTTATCCTGCCCCTAAAGAGCTGAGAATTTTTCAAGACTTCGCAAAAACCGGCGAACAGCGGATTCGGATTGCTAAAGCGCTCGCCGAAAATGAACAGCGCATCGTGCAAAACGGCAGCAAAAAGTTTTGGGAGCGTTGTCCTAATACCCCGAGTAATAGTGGCGTCGATCGCAAGACTAATTCCTGCCAGCGTGATCAAGGCTGGTATGTGCGCCTGATTGCTTATTCCATTCTGGCGGGCAGTGAGCGGCCCCTAGAAGAAATCGGCACCGTCGGCATTAAGGAAATGTACAACAACTTAGAAATTCCCATTCGCAATATTGCCGAATGCATGCGCTGCCTCAAAGAGGAAGCGATGGCCGTCATGAGTGACGACGATGCCCAAGAGGTCGCGCCCTACTTCGATTTGATTATTCATTCTTTGTCGTAGGCGTTCTCAGCTTGGCGTTGAACTTCCACCCTTTTATCGAGAACTCACTGCTGCTTTCAAGTTGGGGAATGGGTTCAGGGCTGCGGGTTCAAAGTTCAAGGCTCTAACTGATGGGCTCTGACCTTGCCCCGCTGACCTTTTACCCTGCACATTTTGACTTTTGCCGCTCTCTTACAACTTTTTCTGAATACCTAAGGAGATCTTTAATGCAAGACGCTATTACGACCCTGATCAATACTTCTGACATGCAGGGCAAATATTTGGACGATAGCTCGTTAGATAACCTGCAGAACTATTTTCGCAGTGGCGATCTACGAGCCCGCGCCGCCATGTCGGTGAGCGCTAATGCCTCCAAAATCGTCACCAAAACAGTTGCAAAAGCCTTGCTGTATACCGATATCACAGCTCCGGGCGGCAACATGTACACCTGCCGTCGCTATGCGGCCTGCATTCGCGATATGGACTATTTCTTGCGCTATGCCACCTACGCCATGCTGGCGGGCGATCCGTCCATTTTGAATGAGCGCGTGCTCAACGGTTTGAAGGAAACCTATAACTCCTTGGGCGTTCCCGTTGGGGCGACGGTGCGGGCGGTGCAGTCCATGAAAGAGGTCGCCAGTGAAATGCTGGGAGCTGAGGCCGGTCAAGAGATGGGCGTCTATTTCGACCATATCTGTTCAGGGTTGAGCTAGAGACTGACTGTATGGGGTCAGTCAGCTCGGCAAACAGTCTCGCGAGGGGGCCGGTGATCAAAGTGAGGCGTTCATGAAGTCCTGGGCTTCGTCACCTCATTGCTGTTGGCGCAGGCCGATCACCCCGGTTGGTTTGAGAGCTCTCCCTCTTAAAGCGATCGCGCCCCCCGCCTGACTTTGATGGTTGATGCCGGTCTGTGAGCTCTCCCTCTCTGACCGGTATTGGCCTTCGCCTGAGCCTCATCAGCGCTTACGCCCTAGTGGCTCCGACCCTCGCATCATCCTGATGCTGAGTCCTCATTCCAGCGACTTGCCGGCTGGTCTTAACGGCCCTGGCAACGGCGATACCTCTCAATCAAAACCTGATAACAATAGGATTTGCCATGAGCATTATTACCCAAGCGATCGCCAACGCCGATCGCGAAGCGCGATATCTCAGTCGGGGCGAACTGGAGGCGATCAGTCATTTCTTTGACGCCGGACAACAGCGCCTCCGCATTGCCTCCGTGTTGACTAGCAACGTCCAACTGATTGTGGAACAAGGCAGTCAGCGATTTTGGCAACGCTGTCCCCTGACTCCCAGCAATAGCGATAACCCCCGGTTTCAGGCTTCGTGCCTGCGTGATCAGGGCTGGTTTCTGCGCCTGATTTCCTATGCCGTCGTGGTGGGCGACATTGACCCGCTGCAGGCCAGTGGGGTGCGCGGGGTCAAGGAGATGTACACCTCTCTCGAAATTCCTCTCAGTAATGTGGCGGAATGCATGGGCTGTCTCAAAGAAGTGGCCCTCAGCCTGTTGAGCATTGATGATGCGGCAGAAGTCGCGCCCTATTTTGACTACTTGATGGAAGGGCTCAGACGCTAAGGCGAGTCAGGGTTCACCGTCAGGATTTTTGATCAAGCCCGCGACTCAACGGGCCTCATCAGAAATCTGGTTTCTCTCAGCAACATTTTTAATTCGGAGTTTAGAACACACCATGACTGATCGGATTAATGGGGGCAGTCCAGTGATTCATCCCCAGCAGTATCACACGGTGCCAACCGCCGTCATCACTGAAGCGATGCAGCGCGATCGCTATTTAAGCCGCGGTGAAGGCCAAGAACTCTTAGCTTTTTTTGGCGCTGGGATGAAGCGACTCGCGATTGCCCAAACCCTGACCCAGCACGCTGAGCGCATCGTGGCAGCGGGGGCCAACCGCATCTTTGTGGGCGGCAACTCGATGGCCTATCTAGAGCCGCCCGAGGAGTCGTTGGGACTACCGGGCTCTGATTACTTCATTGCTGAAGACTATCTCTCGGCGGTGACCCGGCAGCAAAAAGCGCGAACCCAAAATCGCGATCGCCCGCGGCTAATCGACGAGTCCAATCCGCTGCTGGAATGGTTTCAAGGGCTGATTGCAGGCGGTAGACCTGCGGCACCCAGCCGCTTTCGCACGATCGATATTGGCCGCTACGGCCCGGTGCGGATGAAGCGATCGCTGCGCGACCTGAGCTGGTTTTTGCGCTACATCACCTATGCGATCGTGGCGGGGGATACCAGCATCATTAGCGTCAATACGCGCGGCCTGCGGGGCGTGATTCCAGAAGATGTCACCCTGGCCACCATCGTCGCCCTGCGAGAAATGCAGTGGAAAGCGCTGACCTATTTTCCCAAAAAGGGACAAGCCGCCGCGCTAGTGGGGCGCTACTTTGATGTCTTGATTGATGACTATGAGGTCGAGAAACCCAATCCGCAGTTGCGACTGGGGATTTCTAAACATCACGCGGGGTTGCCCTTACCCCAAAGCTACCGCGATAGTGCCAGTCTGCAGCCCCACTGGGTGATGAAAGCCGATTTGCCCGACATCGAAAAAGATGATGTGGTGCGAGCGGCCTGCCGCCAAGTGTTTGAGCGCGATGTCATCCAGACCCACGGCACCCTGCTGGCAGCGCCCGTCTCTCAGGTCAAAAGCGACCTGGGGACGATGAAAGAGTTCATTCGGCAGTTGGGTAAATCGCGCCTGTATCGGCAACTTTTCTATGAGCCCTACAGCATCAGCCGCAGCATTGAGCTGGCCTGCCGTCACTTTCTCGGTCGCGGGCTGAGCTGCCTAGAAGAGTTTCAGACGTACTTTGACGTCATCTCTGATCACGGGTTGTCGGCCTTGGTGGATGCCTTTATCGACTCGCCAGAATATGCCGACTACTTTGGCGAAGAAACGGTGCCCTATCTGCGCGGTTTGGGGCGAGAGGCGCAGGAATGCCGCAACTGGGGTCCCCAACTCGATCTGTTGAAATACAGTGCGCCGGTGCGCAAGGTGCCGCAGTTTGTCACGACCTTTGGCGGCTATCAGCAACCGCTGCCCAATCAGCATCCCTACGGGGCGGGCAACGATCCGCTGGAGATTCAGTTTGGAGCCATCTTCCCGCAGGAAACGCGCGATCCGCAGCCGCAGCCCGCTCACTTTAGCGAAGACAGCCGCCGGATTTTGATCAGCAACGGCGTGGGCAACGGCTTGGTCGAACGCCATGCCGCCCACCTTGGCCGCGCCCCCGGTGCGATGGAACAGCAGCGGCTGCAGTGGGAAGCGGTCGTTTCCCCGAATGGCCTGAACGGCAAGGCGGGCGGTGAGCCACCCCGCCAAACCAGCTTTAGTCTGACCCACCACTCCCCTGAGGCGGTGATTCAGGCGACCTATCGCCAGGTGTTTGGGCGAGCGGTGTGGGCTGGCCAGCGGCAGCAAACGGCTGAGACCCAACTAAAGGCAGGCAATATCACCCTGCGCGAATTTGTGCGGCAGTTGGCCAAATCGCGCCCCTTCCGCCAGCTGGCTTGGGAGACGCTCTACATCACCAAGGCGATCGAATATATTCACCGGCGCTTGCTGGGGCGCCCGACCCGCGATCGCCGAGAAATGGCCCGGTACTACGACCTCTGTGCCCGCCAAGGCTTTTATGCCTTGGTCGATGAGCTGATCGACAGTGCCGAATACCTGGCGGTCTTTGGTGAAATGATCGTGCCCTATGAGCGCTACCTGACGCCGCAGGGCTATGCTCAGCGATCGCCCCAAGGGCCTAGCGGCTGGTTCAAACCTCGAGAAAATCCAGCGATCGCGGGGGAATGGATGCAAACCTACGCCAAAACTGCAATGGCTCAGGGTCACACTGCGAATCACCACACCGGGCGCGACCACAGTGCCGGGTCGGCAGCAGCCAGCCCAGAGCCGGTCGCTGCAACCACTGCGGTGGCCGTTCAAGCGCCGCCACCGCCCCCACCCGCCGCCGTCACCCCCGACCCGCCAACCGCTGTCAACAACGGCGAGACGGCTGCGACCACGCCGGAGCCAGAAACTGCGACCAATCCCGCCTAAACGCGCGGCCTTGCGATTCCCCACTCCCGTACGGGCGAGGCAGGCGCGAAGTAACTGATTAGTTTTGACCCAAATATTGAATCGCGCCTGCCTCGCCCCTCCGCATAATCGCGCCGGCCTCGCCCCTGCCGTGACCCCTATTCCTCAAAACCATGCACATTCATTCCCATCCCACCGCGCCTTTGTCCGTCATTGAGCCGGACGTCGAAACCCCGCAGACGCGGCTGCAGCCCTTGTACCGCAGCCGCAACCCCTTGGACTACCGCATTCATATCGGCTGGTTCGGGGGCCTGCGGATCTACTCCGTTGCTGAAACCGCCCTTTCTGAAACCGAAGAATCATGAGCATTGTGAAACAGGTCATTCTCAACGCCGACGAAGAGCAGCGTTATCCCACCCCCGGCGAGCTGCGCACGATTCGCACCTTTTGCAAAACGGGCACCGAGCGCGTACGGCTCGCCAAAACGCTAGAGCAAAAGGCCGAAACCATCGTGGAGCAAGGCACTCGCCAATTTTGGCGCATTTGCCCCCGCACGCCGAGCAATAGCGGCAATCGCCGTAAAACCGCCGCTGCTAAGCGCGATATGGGGTGGTACGTGCGCTTGATTAGCTATTGCCTGCTGGCGGGCGACGATCGCCCCCTGCGAGAAATTGGCCTCGTGGGCATGAAGGAGTTGTACACCAACGTCGGCATTCCCCTAACCAACGTCTTGCAGTACATGCGCTGTCTGAAGGCGGAGGCGATCGCCCAACTCGACGCCACTGATGCGGCGGCCATCATTCCTTACTTTGACGAAATCATTCAAGAGCTCGCGCTCCCCGGCACGCCTTATTTCATGAACGATGGCCCCGGCGAAAGCGATTCTGTGGCTTAGCGGGCTGTTTAACGGTGTTGAGACCGGCCAGCTGAGTGGCCTTTAACCAAACCTATTTAGATCGACGAGGAATATATCCATGACAATTTCAATGGGAGCCCAAAAACCAGCTCGGAGCTGGGTAATTGAGCTCGATGACTGGCTGAAGCGCGATCGCTTCGTGTTTCTGGGCTGGTCAGGGCTACTGCTGTTTCCTTGCGCTTACATGGCGATCGGCGCCTGGTTTACCGGCACCACTTTTGTGACGTCTTGGTATAGCCATGGCTTAGTCAGCTCTTATATCGAAGGCTGCAACTTTTTGACGGTTGCCGTCTCCACCCCAGCCGAAAGCATGGGGCATTCGCTCTTACTGCTATGGGGGCCGGAGGCCAACGGTGACTTTGTGCGCTGGTGTCAAATCGGCGGCCTGTGGAATTTCACCGCCTTTCACGGGGCCTTTGCCCTAATCGGCTTTATGCTGCGACAAATCGAAGTGGCTCGCCTGATCGGCATTCGTCCTTACAACGCGATCGCCTTTTCGGCCCCCATCGCCGTGTTTGTTGCCACGTTTCTGATGTATCCCTTGGGGCAATCTAGCTGGTTTTTTGCGCCTAGCTTTGGCGTCACCGCTATTTTCCGATTTTTACTGTTTTTCCAAGGGTTTCACAACTACACGCTCAATCCCTTTCACATGATGGGGGTAACGGGGGTGTTAGGCGCAGCCCTGCTCTGTGCCATTCACGGGGCAACCGTCCAAAACACCCTGTTCAAAGACTCAACGGGCAAAAACACGTTCAAAGGTTTCGCCACCACTCAGGCCGAAGAGACCTATTCGATGGTGACCGCCAACCGCTTTTGGTCACAGATTTTTGGCATCGCTTTTTCCAACAAGCGCTGGCTGCACTTCTTCATGCTGTTTGTGCCGGTCACTGGCCTGTGGATGAGCGCCATTGGCATGGTGGGTTTGTCGTTCAACTTGCGGGCCTATGACTTTGTCAGTCAGGAGCGCCGCGCCGCGCAAGACCCCGAATACGAGACTTTCTATACCAAGAATGTCTTGCTCAACGAAGGGGTGCGGGCCTGGATGGCAGAGATGGATCAGCCTGCGAAGAAGTTCGTCTTCCCCGAAGAAGTGCTACCTCGGGGCTTTAGTGAATAGGTTTCGGTGTGCCCAAGAGAGGGCGATCGCGACGCCAGCCAGGCGATATCGCGCGCCCCAACAGTCATATTTTGAGGAGGTTAACCCCTGATGGAAATACCCATCGAAACGATACCGAGCGTAGCCACGTCGAGTCAGCCCCTGGTAGAGGAAGGCTCGATCTTTGCCCCCGCTAGCGCTGGCTACGACGAAGAGTCCAGCGGTTTTGCCTGGTGGGCCGGTAATGCCCGATTTATTACTTCTGAGTTGACGGGACGATTTCTCGGAGCGCATATCGCCCATGCGGGCCTGATTGCCTTTTGGGCCGGCGGCATGCTCCTGTTTGAGGTCTCCCACTACAACCTGTCGCAGCCGATGTATGAGCAAGGCTGCATTCTCATGCCCCACATTGCGACCCTGGGCTTTGGGGTCGGTCAAGGGGGAGCCGTCACTGACATTTTTCCCTTTTTCGCCATTGGCGTCGCTCACCTGATTGGCTCTGCCGTGTTGGGTGCGGGGGGTATTTATCACGCCATTCAAGGCCCCGAAAAGCTCTCAGGCTTTTTCGAGTTTGACTGGACTGATCGGGCGAAAGTGGCCCAAATTCTCGGCTTTCATATTCTCATGCTGGGGATCTTTGCCCTGCTGTTTGTCGGCAAAGCGATGTTTTGGGGCGGTCTGTATGACCCCTGGGCACCGGGCGGCGGCGACGTGCGGCTGATTACGAGCCCCACTCTCGACCCCCGCGTCATTTTTGGGTATCTGCTGCGCCTGCCGACCGGCGGTAGCGGTTGGATTGTCAGCGTCAACAACTTAGAGGATGTCATTGGCGGTCACATTTGGATTGGCAGCCTGCTAGTCATTGGTGGCATCTGGCACATTCTCGTGCCGCCCCTCCGCTGGACCTATAACCTCTTTCCCTGGACGGGCGAGACCTATCTCTCTCAGAGTTTGGGTAACGTCGCTGGTCAAGCTTTTATTGCTACCGCCTTTATTTGGTTTAACAATACGGCTTATCCCAGCGTGTTCTATGGCCCCACGATTCCTGAGGCTTCGCAGGCGCAATCTTTAGTGTTTTTAGCCCGCGATCAAGGGTTGGGAGCTGATGTGGCCTCAGCTCAGGGGCCGACCGGGCTTGGTAAATATCTGCAGCGATCGCCCACCGGCGAAATCATCTTTGGCGGTGAAACGATGCGCTTTTGGGATGCTCGCGCCCCTTGGCTAGAGCCGCTCCGGGGCACCAACGGCCTCGACCTCGAGAAAATCAAGCACGATATTCAGCCCTGGCAGCTGCGCCGCGCTGCCGAGTACATGACCCATGCGCCGCTGGGTTCCATTAACTCCGTCGCGGGGCTAGCCACTGAAACAAATGCCTTTAACTTTGTTTCACCCCGGACTTGGTTGGCCACGGCTCACTTTATCTTTGCCTTCTTTTTCCTCGTCGGGCACCTCTGGCACGCGGGTCGCGCCCGCGCCACAGCTGCTGGCTTTGAAACCGGCCTCGATCGCGAGAACGAGCCGGTGCTGTCGATGCCACCGATCGACCCCAGCCTGCGCTAAAGCGACAGGCATTCTCCCCGTGCCGTACGGGCGAGGCATTCTCGCGGTAACTGACTGGTTTTGACCCAGATATTTAATCGAGAATGCCTCGCCCCTCCGGATCGGCATTCCCACGAATGCCGCGCCCCTCCGAACCCCTTCCGACTGTCCACCCTATACAAGGAGAAGACCCTAATGGGACTGCCTTGGTACCGCGTTCACACCTCCGTGCTCAACGATCCGGGCCGATTGCTGGCAGTGCATCTCATGCACAATGCCCTCTGCGCCGGATTCGCTGGCTCCATGCTGCTCTTTGAGCTAGCGCGCTTTGATCCCACTGACCCGATTCTCAATCCCATGTGGCGACAAGGGTGCTTTTTGATGCCCTTTGTCGCTCGCCTCGGCGTCACCAACTCTTGGCAGGGTTGGAGCGTCACCGGCGAAACCTTTACCGACCCTGGCTTTTGGACGTTTGAAACCGTCGCGATCGCCCACATTGTGTTCTCTGGCCTAGAATTCCTAGCGGCCTGCTGGCACTGGGTTTACTGGGATGTCGCGACGTTCTTTGATCCCAAAACCGATGAGCCCATCATCGACTTGCCTAAAGTCTTCGGCATTCATCTATTACTGGCCGGGCTGCTGTGTTTCGGTTTTGGGGCCTTCCACTTAACTGGGGTCTTTGGCCCCGGCATGTGGGTCTCTGATCCCTATGGCCTGACGGGCCATATGCAGGGCGTTGCCCCCGAATGGGGAGCCGCTGGCTTTAATCCGCAAAATCCTGGCGGGGTGGTAGCCCATCATATTGCGGCAGGCATTGTGGCCATTATTGGCGGCCTGTTCCATATCCTGGTGCGGCCGCCCGAATACCTCTACAAAGCCCTCCGTATGGGGAATATCGAAGGGGCTCTGGCCAGCGGCCTCGCGGTCTTTTTTGGCGCGGGCTTTATCGCCGCCGGCACCATGTGGTACGGCACGGCGACTAACCCGATTGAGCTGTGGGGGCCAACCCGCTATCAGTGGGATAAGGGCTACTTTCACGAAGAAATCGATCGCCGAGTCCATGCTGCCGAAGCGGCCGGTCAAAACCTAGAGACTGCCTGGTCGGCTATTCCACAAAAGCTCGCCTTCTACGACTATGTCGGCAATAGCCCGGCCAAAGGCGGCCTGTTCCGCGTCGGTCGCATGGTCGATGGCGATGGCCTCGCGACTGGCTGGCTCGGGCATCCGGTCTTTAAAGATCAGGAAGGTCGGGAGCTCGAGGTCAGGCGCATGCCCAACTTCTTTGAAAACTTTCCAGTGATACTAACCGATCGCGAAGGCATCGTCCGGGCCGATATTCCGTTCCGGCGATCGGAGGCCAAATACGGGTTTGAAAAAACGGGCGTAACCGTCAGCTTTTTCGGCGGTCAGCTCGACGGGCAGACCTTTACCGAGCCGCAAAAAGTCAAAGAATATGCGCGTAAGGCGCAGTTGGGCGAACCCTTTGAGTTTGACCGCACTGTGTACAACTCCGACGGTGCCATCCGCACCAGCAATCGGGGCTTCTTCGCCTTTTTCCACGCCTGCTTTGCCCTGGTGTGGTTCTTTGGTCATATCTGGCATGGGCTGCGAGCCCTGTTCCAAGATGTCTTCTCGGGCATCGATCCAGATCTGAACGAAGAACAGGTGGAGTGGGGCTACTTCAGTAAGGTGGGCGATCCCACCTCGCGGCAAACGCCCACGACCACGATTTGATGGGGTTTCTACCGAATGGCGACAGCCTGCAACATGCTGTCGCGATTACCGGACTTGCCAACCCAACAGTTGCTTAAAAAAGCCGCCCCAATCGCCGCCGGGGTTTGGCACTGCCAAGCCCCGGCAAACATGGTTTCTGTGCCTGATCTGTGATGCGGATACAGTTTCCTTAATCGCTTTCAACAGCTTCTAAAATCATCAGCTTTGCAAAAGCAGCAACTCTCTAACAAACTGCCCCAATAACGTTGCCTAAACGACATCGTCAACGACTACACAATTGCCATTCCTGAACCGAGAAATTATTCATGCAGCAAAAATACGTTTCCAAAAAGACAGCTCCTTTGCAATATGCGCTGAGAGCCTTCAATTCCGAGGCGGGTCGGGTTACCCCAGGCTGGGGCACTGCCCCCCTCATGGGAGTCCTCCTGGTGTCGCTGCTAGTTTTTATCATAATTATTCTGCAGCTCTACAACGGCACCATCCTGTTAAATGATTTTGACGTGACGCCGGTATTTGACTTGGATTAAACCCAGTCTGAAAATTACTTCAGCGATTCCTTATCTGTTCATGGAGGTAAAAATGCCTAATATTTTCTATTTAGCTTACGGAGAAGGTGACTTTAGCTCGACGGCTAGTGGCATTGTTTCAGCACTCATTCTGCTGCTCATTGGCTGTCTAGTATTTGGGATTTATTCTTATAGAACCTATCCCATCGACCGCGAATAGCGCCCTCCTGAGCGGCACCCAAAAGTCTGTCGTTTTGCAAGGTTCACCATGTCTCACTTTAGCCACATCAAAACTCGCCTGCGCAATCTAGAAGTCCTGCAATTAGCCTTGACTGATTTAGAGATCGAATGGCAGCCTGGCCCTGCTCAGGTCAGAGGCTATCAGGGCCAAACCTGCAGCGTCGATCTGGCGATCGCGCAGCCCAATCAGCACGATATCGGCTTCGCCTGGAATGGTCAGGAATATGCCCTGGTGTCAGATTTACAGTTTTGGCAGCAGCCCCTGTCGGTGGATGGGTTTTTGCAGCTCATCACCCAGCGCTACGCCTACCACACCGTTCTGCAGGAGACGGCGCAGCAAGGGTTTGAAGTGGCTGAGCAGCAGCAGCGCGAAGATGGCTCCATTCGCTTATTAGTGCAGCGCTGGGGCTAGCCGCGGGCGGCGTCCAGCTATCCGTGGGCAATGACTGGGTTTAAGGTTCGCGGCTTGGAGTGCAAGGTTTGAGGTTCAAGGTGGGTCACCGTTCTAGGGTTGGGAGACTTTTGCCCTGCAGTCCTAGCGACAAACTTGTCAAACGTTGTTAGTGCAAACAACATAGCCCTCTTCAGGAGGGCTTTTTTAAGCTTTCCTGATAGTTTGCCTGACTGAGCATGAAATCGATTTTTTAGCTTGTTGCTGTTGTCTGCGCCAGTGGCGCATGAATGAGGTCTCTCCTTTTCTGGTTCCTTGATGTGTGGCTCTAGTCAGCCCAGCTAATACCAGTTCTCCAGAATAGAGCTACAGATTGTAGTGGAGGGCTATGAGAGCACGGGGGCAAAGGGGAAAGGATGTATAGCTAGATTTTAGAAAATCGGTATAAACCCTTTATCAAACGTTGTTAGAGCAAACATCTCAGCCCTCTTGACGAGGGCTTTTTTATGCACCTAATTACCGCAAAGCCATCCACTTCTACTGCGATCGCGCCCAAAATACGCTCGCGATTAGACGAATCCTGGGGCATGGCAGAGCGATCTACCACTTCTTTCTTAACGCCAGTGCGGGTTAAGCCAAACCTCGGTTTTTTCCCTCTGGGGAAGAGCTAATGGGCTGGGTGAACCACTCTCAGCAGGATGAGCGACACCCACGCCACCTTTGGCACCTTCGCCAGAGAGGATTGTGGCCTCAACGAGCGGTTAAGCCTGCCTCATGCCATCCCGAACTCAGGCTACGAAGGGGGAGTTAGAGGAGATCTCCAGTTCAGCCCACGTTTGAGGCAGATAAAGCGCTGTGTACCCTCAGGGAAACGTAACGTGTCGGCAAAGCCTGCCTGTCGGTGACCATAAAGGAATATTGCTGTACGGTGTGTTGGGACGTTAGCGAAGCTATGCCCGGAGGGCTATTGGCCCAAAGCACCGCCAGTGTTGGTTTTAGTGCGTCACGCGAGGCGATGGCACACCCTGCGATAACTACCAACCAACGTAAATCTCAGGATGCTTGCCCTTCAAGATGGTCGTTTGACAGACCTTGGCAACCATAAAAAAACAGCGCTTTTCTGAAGAGAAAGCGCTGTATGCTTGACGCGTTTAACAGTCAAAACCAAGATTAAGCCTGAATCTCAGATACCTGATAGGCCACAGGAATCGCCGGTGCGCTCGCCAAATCTAGAGGGAAATTATGGGCATTACGCTCATGCAAAACCTCAAACCCTAAATTGGCTCGATTAACCACATCAGCCCAACTCGGCAACACTCGACCTTGAGAGTCCAGAATCGAGTGATTAAAGTTGAAGCCATTGAGGTTAAACGCCATCGTGCTAATGCCCAGCGCCACAAACCAGATACAAACGACCGGCCAGGCAGCTAGGAAAAAGTGCAGCCAGCGGGAGTTGTTAAAGCTGGCATATTGGAAAATCAAGCGGCCAAAATAGCCGTGTGCCGCCAGAATGTTGTAGGTTTCTGATTCTTGGCCAAACTTATAGCCATCATTTTGAGACTGATTTTCGGTCGTCTCTCGAATCAGGCTTGAGGTCACCAAAGACCCATGCATGGCACAGAACAAAGAACCGCCGAGCACTCCCGCGACCCCCAACATGTGGAACGGATGCATCAAAATATTATGTTCTGCCTGGAAGACAAACATAAAATTGAAGGTGCCGCTAATGCCCATGGGTAGGCCGTCAGAAAAGCTGCCCTGGCCGATGGGGTAAATCAGAAATACTGAGGTCGTTGCCGCCACCGGAGCAGAATAGGCTACACAAATCCAAGGACGCATGCCCAAGCGATAGCTCAGTTCCCATTCACGGCCCATATAGCAAAGTAATGCCGGAATGTAATGGAAGGCGATCATCTGATACGGGCCGCCGTTATAGAGCCACTCATCCAGGGTGGCTGCTTCCCAAATTGGATAAAAATGGAGGCCGATCGCATTAGACGAGGGCACGACTGCCGCTGTAATGATGTTGTTGCCATACAGCAATGAGCCAGACAGCGGTTCCCGGATGCCATCAATATCGACCGGGGGAGCCGCAATAAAGGCAAGGACAAAGACGGTGGTAGAAACTCCTAGCAGCGGAATCATCAAAACACCGAACCAGCCAATATAGAGGCGGTTTTCGGTACTGGTGATCCAATTACAGAAGCTCTCCCACAAGTTTTTGTCTTGACGTTGTAGAAGGGTAGTCATTGGTCTTAAAGATGAAATCATCTAAGTGGACGCCATCATTAGAGCAAAAGAAAAAGAAGATCTTAGGAAGAGCCCACGCCAACTTGATTGATGGGGTGATCGCCGAGTAGAGGGTGGCGCCAAGAGCCTGACTATTCGCAATGACTGGGGTTGGAAGTCCAAGGCTTAGAGTTCAAATCAGGTAACCCGTCCAAGGGGCGGAAAATTCTGCCCAGCAGTGTTCGATGAGACGCTCACTCACCCATGCCGTAACCGCAGAACGCATCCTTTTCCCAGGTAGCAATGTCGCCTGAGCCGCCTTTTGCGATGAGCAGGTTGGTGCTCAAGAATCATCGGTGCTCTTGGTCGTGTGATGAGGCTTCGGGATAGAAGTATTATTGGCTAGCTCCGTGAACAGGTTCTGACTACAGAGGCATTACTGAATTCCTTTTGAAGATTTAGTAAAGTAAGCTCTGTAGAACTCCTCGCGAACCAGCGGCGATCGCCTCTGAAACCTGGGCCAGTGATGGCATCAAGGAGCCACTGAGTACACCTTCATGATCTCTACGGGAAAAGTGCAATGTTCCGGCAAACGATGTGCGTATGGGCCAGTGCGATCGCGGTGGGCGTTGGATTTGCGGGTGCTGCCGCAGCCGTTGACTTCAGATTCCAATTCGAAAACGAGCTGAACGGCGGCGGCACTGTCGAGGGATTGATTCGAGGGTTATCAGACGAAGGGACTTCAGCCGCGACTAGCGTGGAAATTACGAGCAATACCGCCGGGTTTGGCTTGGGTGAGTATGTTGGCAATCCTCTGCTCAACACCTGGACTGTTTCAGGAGGCAAGCTTACTGATTTTGCCTTTTCCAGTTCGGGTAGTCGGAATACTTCCCCGGCGGTGACTGACAACACGCTCTTCTTGAATTCGTCGTTATTAGCCGGTGCATCGTTCCGCGCTGGCCTGAGCAACTCGCCCGGTAGCATCGTGATCGGAGTGCCCGGCGTGACGACGGCAGATATCGCGCTGACCTTTCCTCAAGACAACGGCGATACTGAGCCCGTCCCTGACACCTCAGTCACAGCAGCCGTTCCCGAAGCAACGTCTATTTGGGCTCTCGTGGCAGTCGGTGCTCTGATGGCCTGTGGGGCTTTGCAAACAAAGGCTTCCTCAGGGCAAGCGGTCTTGGGGCATGCCCTCGTCGGCCTGATCTCAGTTCTATAATTGGTGCATGCCATAGTGGCTTGTGTGAGATGACTAGCACCCCGCGTGAGCGAGATTGGGAACCCAGAATTCGTCGCCTCGAAGACGTTTTAACGAGCGCTAGGGAACTCTTGCGGCAAGCCTCGAACGTGGCGCAACGCAACGCCGTTGACATTCAAGCCCTGACGCAGCGAATTGACAGCCTAGCCGCTGCGAGTGAACAGCATGACCGCATACTGGATTATCTACTGCGAAGAGAAACTGGTGAAACCAGTGAAGATGTTGAGTAATCGCCTTATCCCTCCGTTCTCTGGGATCCCACCGATTGCCTGGAATTATTGCGGTAATTTAGCTGATAGCACAATGGTGTTATACCAATTCTCTGAAACTGGGCGATGGAGCTGCCTTTCAACTCCGCTCAAGGAACGTTGGCTGAGTGGAGTCGTCAGCCCGACAGGCAGGCCAGGCCAACCCGCAGGGTCTTCGACTGGGAGAAAGCCGACTCGGATGTGTGGCGGTAATTCGTAGAACTGGTATTAAAAGAGAGAACGACGAACCATGCATCTCTCAAAACTTTTGGAGACCGCCCGATCGGGCTCCTGCTTGAGGTTAGAATGGCCTGCATGTATTGCTTGCCAGAGAGTCTGAGCATCATTCGGTGAACTTCACCTTGAGGATGCTCAAGGTGAGGGCAATTGCTCACTTGAGTTCTCCTCTGGCTCACCGGCAGCGAGAAGTTCGACTCACCAGTTGGGGCAGGCGCGCCGACCATTCGTTCTGACGCCCTCTCTGCCCGGTCACTCTGCCCACCATCGCCTTACTAACGCGGCCTATCACGCACCATGAGAATTCTCGGCATTTCCGCTTTTTATCACGACAGCGCCGCTGCCCTGGTGATTGACGGCACTATCGTTGCCGCCGCCCAAGAAGAGCGATTTTCACGCAAAAAGCACGATGCTAGATTTCCGGCCCAGGCGATCGCCTATTGTTTGCAGGCCGCCGGGCTCGCTTTGACCGATATTGATACCGTCGTCTTTTACGAAAAGCCCCTCATCACCTTCGAACGGCTGCTAGAGACCTATTTGGCCTACGCGCCGCGCGGGTTCAAATCGTTTTTAGTAGCGATGCCGGTTTGGCTCAAAGAAAAGCTGTATCTCAAATCGATTCTCAAACGAGAACTGCGGGAGCTCGGGCAATGCGAGCGATCGCAGCTGCCGCAGCTACTCTTTACCGAGCATCATCAGTCCCATGCGGCGTCGGCCTTTTTTCCTAGTCCCTTTGAGCAGGCGGCGGTGTTGTGTTTAGATGCCGTGGGTGAGTGGGCCACGACGTCGCTGTGGCTCGGTCAGGGCAACCAACTGATCCCCCAATGGGAGATCAACTTTCCCCATTCGTTGGGCCTGCTCTACTCTGCTTTTACCTATTACGCCGGGTTCAAGGTCAACTCAGGCGAATACAAACTGATGGGGCTAGCGCCCTATGGTGAACCGATCTATCAGGACTTGATTCTGCAAAACCTGGTGGATTTGAAGCCCGACGGCACCTTTCGCCTCAACCTGTCGTATTTCAACTATGCGGTCGGGCTTACCATGACTAACCGCAAGTTTGACGAACTTTTTGGTGGCCCCCCGCGTCAAGCCGAAAGCGACATCACCCAGCGCGAGATGGATTTGGCCGCCTCGGTGCAGGCCGTGGTAGAAACCATCGTGCTGCGACTAGCGCAGACGGTGCAGCGGGAAACCGGTGCAGAAAACCTCTGTCTGGCCGGGGGCGTCGCGCTGAACTGTGTGGCTAACGGTCGGCTGCTGCGAGAAGGGCCGTTTAAAAACATCTGGATTCAGCCAGCGGCAGGAGATGCCGGGGGAGCCTTGGGAGCGGCGCTGGCGATCTGGTATCAATATTGCGATCGCCCCCGCCCCGCATCAACGACGGATCACATGCAGGGCGCTTATTTGGGGCCGAGCTTTAGCCCCCCCGCGATTCAGCGATCGCTAGACGCATTGGGAGCCACCTATCAGCAGCTCAATGACGAGACCCTGCTGACTCAAGTCGCCGAAATTTTAGCGCAGGAAAATGTCGTGGGCTGGTTTCAAGGCCGCATGGAGTTTGGCCCGCGTGCCCTGGGCAACCGCTCGATTATTGGCGACCCCCGCAGCGCCAAGATGCAGTCCGTGATGAATTTGAAGGTTAAATATCGCGAGTCCTTTCGCCCGTTTGCGCCGTCGGTTTTGGCTGAGCGGGTCTCCGACTATTTTCAAATCGATCGCGCCAGCCCCTACATGCTGTTCGTCGCCCCGTTACAGACGGAGCTGCAGATTCCCATGACGGCGGAGCAGCAGCAGCTCTTTGGCATTGAAAAACTCAATGTGCCGCGATCGACGATTCCCGCCGTTACCCATGTTGACTATTCTGCCCGCATTCAAACGGTGCATGGGTCAACTAACCGCCGCTACTACGACCTCATCAGCCGATTTGAACAAAAAACGGGCTGTGCGCTGCTGGTCAATACGTCCTTCAACGTGCGGGGCGAGCCGATTGTCTGCACCCCTGAAGACGCCTATCGCTGCTTTATGCGCACCGAAATGGACTATCTCGTGGTCGAGAATTTTGTACTCAAGAAATCTGACCAAAAACCCTGGGCTAAAGATGATGCCTGGCAGCAGGAGTTTGAGTTGGACTAGGGGTTCGCTAAGCTCAAGTGCTTAGAGCCTATGTGAATCGCTGTGAGCTAAGCCTTACGAGGAAATCATGTCGCCGGGGCAAATTGTCATTCCGTTTTTAGCCCACCCCAGAGGTAGTAGATTGTGAGGCTGGATCTCGTCAATGTCTACGCTAATCTCTTTGTCCAAGTCTGCAATGGTATTTTGATCAGCTTTTGTCAGCTGCTGGCCCTGAGCGTGATTGAGATCGGCGTATTCGCGCTTTGACCATTTTCTTGAATGAAAAGCTTCCAAGATCTGGGCTTTGAAGCTTTTCAAAAGAGCCGTCTGATGATGGGCTATGCCTTTTCTTTGGGGCTCAGTTTTTTAATTGGCGCCAGCATTCTAAAGACGATTATTTTGAGTCAGTGAAATGATATTGCTCAGCTCATGGTCACGATCATCATTCGCACTGCTCTAAATTTATTACTGGAGCGAGCTAATAAAATGAGTCAAAAAGAAATCATTGTCGGGCAAGACGCTTTGACCCATACCATTGCTTGATGAATGTACGCTGGTTAGAACACCGAAGACTGTAGAGCACTGACTTAGTCAATCAGCACAATATTAATGCTTGCCAAAAATATCAAGTATCTATCAGTCAAGAGTATGAATATCTCTGTACTTAACACACCATTTCGCGCACTGTCTCTAACATCTACCAACGGTTTAATCAGTATCAGTTGTTATAGCTTCATGCAAATGACTGAACCTGTGTCGCGGTCGTCACTTTTGGCTAGTAGGGTACGACTACCTTAGGATTTGAACTGGCGGCAGCTCTCGAACTGGAATCAAGGTTAGATCGACAAAAAGAGGTGCTTTTTTCGCAGAAATTCCATCCCAGATTCTGCGAACATCCTTATGTTCATAAGGGGGCTCATCGGGATCATTCTCGATTAATCCATTCAGATAATCCAGGATCATCTCAACCTCGTCTGGAAACATTGCCACATCATCATAGGAAGCTAATTTCTGCCTCATTAAGAGTTCATAGTTTCCCATCTGTGCTTCATACTTAGGAGTCGATTCTTCTTGTCTACTGAATACTTCACCTAAATCTATAATATCACCTACATAAAGCTCATTATTTTCGTTAATCGCCATTGGTCCCGCAACTGAATTAGGAAATTCTGGATCATCGATTAGATTTTGCTTTAATTCAGCTATGTTGCTAAAATCGCTTTCTTCGATGAGTCGAAAATCCACAATGAATTTTCGGCTTTGTAAGCCTCTAACTCCAAGATAATAATCATCTAAGAAACACAAATCTCTTTTATTACAATTAGGATGTTTATCAACTTCCTGCGGAAATATGGGTTGCCCTAGAATATGTAGTGTCGCATCCATAGCACAAGAGTGAAGAGCCAGTAGATTTGATTCTTTCATTACTGTCCCAAAAAATATCTGGATAGTTGAGTTTCTCTATTTTCTAAGTAGGTTGGGCTAATTAAACCAAGGTATACAACAAAGCGTCTGTTACCTGAAGCAGTGTGTGGGCAAGGGGGCAAGGTTGTTTGTCTTGGAACAGTCTCAGGTCTTAGCTTTTGGGGCAGACGCGGCAATACCTGCTGCACCCGGTTCTGGCAATTGACGAATAACTCACGACTAATCCAGCACACCATTTTTTCTTAAGAAAGCAGTCATTGCATCATGCCCAGTGAACTGGTGACTGCAAATATTAAGAGCAGATGCGGCCTCTACATTTCTGAGAGAGTCATCGATAAAAAGCGCCTGCTCAGCGCAGACCTCAGCACGCTGCAAAGCAATGTGAAAGATTTCTTGACTAGGCTTTGAGACACCTACCTCGCTGGCATTAACCACAGCAAAGAAACGTTCAGTCAAACCCAGTTCCAGCAGATCGCAGGCCAACTTCGAAGTGGCGTTAGTGACAAGAACAGTCCGTAAAGAGGGCGAACACCGGTCTAAGATGTCGAGCGTTTTTGTATCGACTTTTCCTGGAAAAGAGGCCCATCGAGCGACGGCTTTGTGGGCATTAGGTGCGCCGAACCTCTGACGCAGTGTTTCCACAGTTCTGCTGTGCCATTCCTCATCCGTTATCTGACCCGTGATAGCTAGCTCCACCAGCGGCGGATCGAATGCCACCTGCCGAATACTGCCAATCGGCAGATCGCAAGAGACTTCAATATTCTCGTCAGAAGGGTTCCATTGACGAATAACACCATCTAGATCGATCAACAAAGCTTTGTACTTCACAGGTGGCGACGACATTGCGGCATAAAGAGGTACGGATAGGGATGGACTAAGGTTTAAGGGGTCCTAAATTGTTCCCCCAGCTTCAGCCTACTCAAAGAGGATGCGGATCGTGAGTTTAGATCTCGTCAATGTCTATGCCCATCTCTTTGTTCAGGCCTGCAATGGCATTTTGATTAGCTTTTGTCAGCTGCTGGCCTTGATCGTGATTGCGATCAAGGTGATTCGCGCTTTGGTCATTTTCCTGAATGAAAGGCTTCAAAGCCCAGACCTCTGCAGCCTTTCAAAGGAGCCGTCTGATGATGGGCTATGCCTTTTCTTTGGAGCTCAGCTTTTTGATTGGGGCCAGCATTCTGAAGACCATGATTTCGAGGCAGTGGAATGATATTGCTCAGCTCGTGGTCACGATCGTCATTCGCACCGCGCTGAATTTGCTGCTGGAGCGAGCTCATAAAATGGGCCAAAAAGAAATCACTGCTGGGCCAGACGCTTGGCCCCATGTTATGGGATAAAGGAATGTTCGCTTTGTGGAGAAGTTCGGTTGAGCTGTTGTAGGGTGGGTCATCACCCTAACAATCACTCAAAACTCCCCATCAAAAATCATCCGACCCACCTCTCTCAACCGGTGTGTAGCGGCATCTTCTTCAGGATTGGAAGGGTTGTGATCGCGTCTTGAACCTGTTGAAAAGGTTGTTTCTCTTTAATGTCGATATGAAATACGCTTCGATATTTTCTAGCATCATTTCTTCTTTGCTATTCGGCATAGGATTCAGTATGGTTTCCGACGCTCTTATTCATGTATCTTCTCTTACAGAGCCGCTTTTCCTTGGAAATAGAGAAAGTTATCTAATTGTCTTATACGGATTTCTGTGTACCTGCTTGTCTTCGATCACAATATTTTCTATTGGATTATGTACAAATAGTTTTGGTACTGTGCCCAATCAGTATAAAGCTGATTTAGTTTCTCTTATAGAGTATGAGATTTATCTACAGCGCCTATTTATTGCAGTACTCGCTGCTACTACGGTTTTTGTGACAGCAACCAACAACAGCATCCTATCCTCAGTGATGCTGTTGTTTTTTCACTTATTAATTTTTCTATTCGGTATTTCGATTGGTTTCCCTAATCCATATTGGAATTCTGCTAGGCTCACTTGGACTTACTTGTTGTTTGGTGCATTGACGATAGTCCCTACATCATTACTGTTGATGGTGCTTAATCACATGTAGGTTAAGGTGGCAATGCAGTGCGATCGCGCCTCGTGCAGACTGTGCTGTTATTAGAAAACTCAACACCCACTGTTCAACTTCGGCAATCAGCAATTCTCCCCAAACGCGGCTGAGTGCTGATATTGGTCTGGGGTTGAGCGCGATCGCCCCAGACCAATATCAGTGTTGTGGAATAAGAATATTGAGGATAGGTGCCGGTCATACCGCCTCTGCCTGTACGATCAAGGCTGCCGGTCTTGGCTGGCACCGCTGAATCTTATCGTTTTAATTACCCCATAATCGGAATTTAGATTTTGAAAAACGCCTCTCCTCCCAGCAATGCGCTCCTCGCACCGGTGATCTTGATTGCCTTTGTTTTGTTTGTGGCGTTGAATAGCTTTGTGGTGATCAATCCCGGACAGGCCGGGGTGCTCAGCGTTTTGGGTAAGGCGAGAGATGGCGTTTTGCTGGAGGGCATTCACGTCAAACCGCCGCTGGTTTCTATCGTTGATATTTACGATATAACGGTGCAAAAGTTTGAAGTGCCCGCACAAAGTTCGACGGAGGATCTGCAGGATCTGTCAGCTCGGTTTGCGATTAACTTTCGCCTTGATCCGCTAAACGTTGTGGATATTCGCCGTACTCAAGGCACGCTCGCAAATATCGTGTCTAAAATCATTGCCCCGCAAACGCAAGAATCGTTTAAGATTGCCGCCGCCCGCCGCACGGTAGAAGAAGCCATCACCAAAAGAAACGAACTCAAGCGAGATTTTGATGAGGCTCTCAGTGAACGACTCGAAAAATACGGCATCCTGGTGCTGGATACGAGCGTGGTGGATTTGGACTTTTCGCCAGAATTTGCCCGCGCAGTCGAAGAAAAGCAAATCGCGGAACAGAGCGCCAAGCGAGCGATCTATGTGGCTCAAGAAGCGGAGCAACAGGCGCAGGCGGATATTAATCGAGCGCAAGGTAAGGCTGAGGCGCAGCGATTGCTAGCCGAAACGTTGAAGGCCGAGGGCGGACAGCTGGTGCTGCAAAAGGAAGCGATTCAAGCTTGGAAGGCAGGCGGTGCTCAGATGCCGAAAGTGTTAGTCATGGGCGGCGATGAGCAAGACAGTGCGCCTTTTCTGTTTAATTTCAAAGACGCGCAGTAGTTAAGCGATCGCGGCTCTTTTCCGAAACTAGCCATTCAGAGCCCATGCCTCAGGGTGGGTCAGGTTCCCAACAATCGCTCAAAACTCCTCAACAAGCAGCCCGACCCACCGCCTTCGACTGGTAGATAGCGACCCCTTCTTCAGGGTTCGAAGGGTGGCGATGGTCGAAGACCGATCCAGAGGACCATCGCGCCCTGAGCCATTGGCCTAAACTGAGGTCAGATCAAAGTTCTCACGGCGTTATGCCCCCTCCTGATTTCCCCGATCGCATTCGCGCTCTACCCAAGTTTGATGGCCCCTTTGATGCCTTTCATCTAGCGGCTCAGGGCTGCGAAGTGTATTTCGCCAGCTACCCTGCCGGTACGACGATCGACAGCCACCATCATGAGACGGATAACTATGGGGTGATCACTCAGGGCGAGTTGATTTTGGCGATCGGAGACGAGGAGCAGCGGGTTGGCGTCGGGCAGTGGTATCACGTGGCGGCCCAGGTCAGGCATGCCGCTCGGTTTGAGCAAGACACTTCTGAAATCGAGTTTTGGTTTAAGGCTGATGTTGACTGCTGACAACAGCATCCCAAATCATCTCATTCGTAGAGCTTTGCCAGTGGGAGGGGTTTGCATAAGCGATCGCCCCTTCAACGCACTAAAGTCGTGAATAGAGCAATCACCCTATGTGATCGCCAACACACATCTGTCTACGCGATCACTTATTAGGCAGTAACGGTGCAATCATGGCCATTAGGTCTGGAATATCTCGATGGACGACATTCCAAACGACATCAGCATCTACCTTTTCATACTGGTGTGCCAGAATATTGCGCATCCCAATAATGTCTTTCCAGGGAACCGTGGAATGCTGTGTGCGGAAATCGTTTGATAGTCGATTAGCCGCTTCACCAATCACCACAATGTCATACAACACAGCTGCCTGAGTTCGACGATCTGCTGTCAGCGATGCTTGGTTCATTCCTGCTGTGAAACTCAGGATTTCCTGAGCCGCATTCCAGATATCCTGTACTGACTGCTGATCACGCGACATAAATTACTTTTGCTGAGCCTAAAATCTCTTGACGTCGTAACTGATTACGGCTCTGCTCAATTGATTTCTTCGTCATCACATCGACTTCTCTATGACAAAGGGCTTCAAGTTCGTTTTTGATCTTTACGTGTTCAAATAGACCCTTGGTTTTCTCAGGGAAATACGAAACCAAAATATCAATATCGCTACCTGTCGAAAAATCATTACGCAGCACCGAGCCAAAAAGCGATAGTTCAGCAATATCCCACCGCTGACAAAAATCTGCCAACTCAGCGGAGGTAATACCCAAACGATCGTAGATTTGCGATCTCGGAGTGGATGTGCTCACGTGACTTTCTGCCTCGACCTACTTTCTATCTTAGGTAACGAACACTGTAGTGGAACAGAAACATGAACAGGCGATCGCGCTATCCAAACATGTTAAATCTGAGAAGCGCGATCGCGATGTCTGGCCAATCGAGTCGGACTTGAGGGCCGATCGCTTCCCCCAGCCCTACATCACGGTTGCCGTTGACTGATGACGGCGATCGGCCCACCGCCGGGTGGCCCTTGATGTTCACTGCCGCCTGACACATAAATCATCGGCGTTTGCACCACCGAGGTAATCACCGCCCCGACGACCGCCCGCGCCATGCGGGTATGGCTAATATCCGAATCATCCAACATGGTGTGGCGACAGCCCAAGATCTGCCCCGACGGAGCAGCTTCCGCTTTGGCAAAAATATTCACAATGTGATCGCCGTCCCCCGCAACACTCTGCAGTGCTCGCTGCACGGCGGCACCGTCAAGCGCATGGGCCATCACGTCATGGCCAATCACCCAATCACTGTGGGAATCGGGGGCATTGCCGAGGACGAGAATTTCACAGTTTTGCAATTCGACCCCGGCGGAGGTGGAAGCCACGGTCGAGTAGAGAGCGTAATTGGTGCAAATATCCGCCTCGGTCAAGTCGTCTGGCTGCAGTTCGCCCAGCGCCACCGCCACGCCCAGCGCTGATGCCCCCCGCGAATAGGCCATCGACTTGTAGCTGTCTTGCACCCCGACGGCATGGCCCTGCTCCTGACGAGAGGCCGTAATGAGTGGGCACTTGATTTGCACTAAGTGCACCTGCTCAGCAGTCAGCCCCGCCGCCGCGATCGCCCGTTTTACGCCATCGGCAACGACCTGCACCATGGTCATCGTGCCAATCTCTGCCATGGAGAAATCGCGCGTATGACTCATGCAGATCGCTAACCCGAGACGGGTTGGCCCCGTCAATCCCTCCGTTTGACGGGTAAACACCGTCAGATGAGGACTCAACACCCCCTCCGTGCCGCCCGACATGACAAACACAATTTGCTCAGTCAGCTCGTTGCCAATCAAAGGCCGCAAATAGCCCTGCAGGGTGGCCACGGCAAAACCCCGCGTAAAGTCATTGACACAGCCATTGCCCTCGGTTTTACCCATCATCGCGACGATGGTTTGGGGGTCGAGCCGCTGGCTGACAATCAGTGTTTGCAATCCACTCAAATCATCAGGGCTGCTTTGGGCAATTTTATAAACGTCAACTTTCATGCCTCCTCATCCTCAAACCCTAACGATTGCAGCAGCCCGGTAATCTTGGCACGGTGATTCATTTCCCAGTCCTTGAGCGATCTCGCGGCATCTTGCTCGGTACGCTGTTGGGCCTTTGCCCAAATGGCCTCCTGCTGAGCGGCGGGAATCACCGCAATGCCTTCTTCATCCGCAACCACGACATCACCAGGATGCACCGTCACGCCCCCACAACAAATCGGTTGATTGAGGGGGCCCAGCGCTTGCTTTTGTCCCGGAATCGGCACTACCCCGCGGGCAAAGACGGGAAATTGGGCGGCTCGCACTTCAGCCACATCGCGGATTACGCCATCCATCACAAATCCGGCAATGCCCCGCTGCTGGGCGATCGCGCACACATTACCGCCCGCCAGCGCATAGTCCACATCGCCCGCCTGCACCACAATGACGGCACCAGGGGCGGCTCGATAGATGGCCGCATGCAGCATCAGGTTGTCGCCCGGGGGGCACTTCACCGGATAGGCTGGCCCGGCAATGCGGGGCGTGTGTGGCCAGAGTTCATGAATGCCCATCTCCATAAACTGCGATCGCCCCAGTTGAGCATCGGCATAGGCAGTGGGCGACAGGGCGGCAAATTTTGAATAATCGTTCATGGCAGGCGATGACATGGGGTGGGCAACGGCGATCGCCCCGATACGTCAATCCAAGATCGTTGGGGGCGCGATCGCGCTCAGTGGGCGAGGTGAATGAGCAAAAGTTTACCGCCAGTGAAGGGGAGTGAACGGTTTAAGTCGCCGGGTTGAGGCTCCTTTTACCAGCAGTGCGTCTAAAAGCATCGCTATGCTGAGGGCAAAGGGATCGGCGGTGACGGCCATGGCAAAAGATATCACCATCCTGGTTTTAGGGGGATATGGCGACACGGGCCAAGTGTTTTGCCGGTATCTGCTCCAAGAAACTCCGGCCAAGATCATTGTCGCAGGCAGAAGGCTCGCCAAAGCCGAAGCTTTAGTCGAGCAATTGCAGCAGGCATTCCCGCCCGAACGCATTGCCGCCCGCCATACCGATGCGGCCGATGTTGAGAGTCTGCGGCAGTCCTTTCAGGACATCGATTTGGTGTTGGTAGCAGCCACCACGACCCAATGGGCTAAGCAAATTGCCGAAGCTGCGCTAGAAGCCCAGATTGATTATCTTGATATCTACTTTCAGCAGGATGTCTATGCGGTCTTGGCCGAGCTGCAGCCCCAGATTCAGGCGGCAGGCCGCTGCTTCATCACCCAGGCGGGGTTTCATCCCGGTCTGCCAGCAGCGTATATGCGCCAAGGCGCACAGTATTTTGATCAGTATGACCAAGCCATCATCGCCTTTGCCATGCAGACCCAGATTGAAGACTTTGCATCCGTTCTAGAAATCGTGGATACGGTTGCCGATTATCAGCCGGAATTCTGGCACAACGGGGCCTGGAAAACCGGCACCTACGAAGATGCCATCCCGGTCAACTACGGCAACCGGTTTGGCGTGCGCAGCAGTATGCCCTTGACAATGGTGGAAATCAAACCCTTGCCAGAGCAGTTGGGGTTGCAAGAGGCCGGTGTTTTTACAGCAGGATTCAACTGGTTTGTCGATTATCTGGTGTTCCCACTCATCACGCTGTCCAACGCTATCAAAAAAGGGGTGTTTCGACAGGTTTGGGCGAAGTTATTTATTTTTGGATTAAACACCTTTTCTAGCCAGCAAGAGGGCGTCGTTTTCCTACTGAAAGCCACGGGCAAAAAGGCTGGCAAACACTACACAGTCGAAATATTTTCAGACCACGACGATGTTTACGAATTTACGGTGGTGCCAGTCATCGCCTGCTTGCATCAATACCTAAATGATGACATCCGCCAGCCCGGTCTCTGGATGATGGGACACTTGGTTGACCCGGACAAGTTGATAGCTGATATGCAAGCTATGGGCATCCAGACTCAAACGTTCATCAATGATGTCAGCTAATCCCCAGCTCAGCGATCGCGACGGCCCGAGTGGGCCAGCGATGTGCGCCTAGCCGCCGCCTAGCGCGGTGGAGCAAGCGATCGCGAAAATGCTCATCCAACACTCAGACTCGCCTCACCTCAGACTTAAGCAGCCCGGCGACAGTATTGATGTCGGCGATCGATTAGCCCTGTTCTTGCAGGGGGTTGAGCGATTCGTCCCCGACATCCTTTGGCGCCGATTGCCCCCTTTACCCTTGCCGGAGCATCTTATGGTTATTGTGATTCCTTTCGAAGCCACCCAGCGATTGAGGCAAATGGCCCAAACCCACCGGGTCAATCTCCCCGTGCCGCTGAGCAGCCCTTGCGCGGGCTATCTATCGCCCGATGAAATGGATACAATTTTGCAAACGCTGGTGCCTCTCAGTGCGACTGATGCTGCCACCACGCGTTTGGTCAGCGACCTACAGGATTATCGTGAGCAACGCCTGCCGGTGATGCCCTGTGCGACCTAATTGCCAATTCGGGTAAAGCCAAACTCCGTGTCTTTTCCCTCTGGAGAGGGGCTAATGGGGTGGGTTGAACTCTCAGCGAGAGGATCGCGCCCCCCTTCAACTCGTGGCAGATCGCCCCATCAAAGCGACCTGATTGACCTCATGAGGAGCTGAGTGGCATCATTGCCCAGCCATCGCCATGGGCGGGATACTCCTTTTCTCGAACCATCATTGCAAGCTGTGAAGACCGAGTGTGAAGGCATGTAGGCCGATTATTACTTTTTGAGGACTACCGGCGATTCTGGTCTGAGTCATTTAAAGTGAGAAGTTATTAATGTGGTTGCTGTGCTCGGTTGGCTTGTGCCCATGTCGCTGCCTGAAAGGTCTAGTTACAATTCCCAATCAGGTGCAGACCCTGGGCTACGGCAAGTCATTGGCCGCCTCTCGACAACGCTTGAGCGCGATCAGTTAGTGACGCAAGTGACGCATGATTTGCAGCAGCAGCTGGCAGTTGATCGAGTACTGCTCTATTACTTTTATTGCGAATGGAAGGGGCAAGTCACCTTCGAAGCGCTGAGCCATCCTCAACTTTCGATCTTTGGCTCCACCGGCCCCGATGAATGCTTTAACGGCGACTATGCGGCACTCTATCTAGCGGGACGCATACGGGCGATCGCCGATATCGAAACTGAACCGATCGCTGAGTGTCATCGCGATTTTCTCCGTAACCTGCAGGTGCGCGCCAATTTGGTCGTGCCGGTGCTGACGCCTCAAGGTTTGTGGGGCTTGCTCGTGGCTCACCATTGTCAATCGACCCGCATTTGGAGCGATCGCGATACTAAGTGCCTGCAGCAAGGGGCCACAACATTGGCGACATCGCCAGCCATTCGCGGCGATCAAAGCGACGATTTCGGCTGAGAAGATTCTCAACTAGCAACGAACCTAAAACCAATCACTTTGAAACAATAGCAAAGCGGCGATCTCGACATAGCAAAAGCAAACATCCCGGCACGTGCAGCGAGCCGCGCAAACTTTGCCTTGGCAAAAGCTCCCAAACATCGGCCTCACTCTCCGTTGGAAGGCTCGCTGCCTGAGTTAAGAACGCACGCACAATGCTATTTGGCCAAAATCCAAGTGCTTAGAACCCCGGTTTCTTCAAGAAACCGGGGTTCTCTAGGCCTCGCGGAGCTGCTGCAAAATTGCCTGGGTGATGGGATGGTCCGAGAGCTGGTTGGCTTGCCCCGCCGCCAGTGCCGCTTGAATCATGTCTGTAAAGTTGCTCAATCCGCCCTGAACATACGAATGATCTTCCGGTAGTGCTCTGACCAAAATCTCAGTGGCACGGATAAACAGCAGTTCAGCCTTGTCATAGTGCCCCTGAGCTTGATATAAGTTCGCCAGATTATTAAGGGTGGTGGCCACATCGGGATGATTCGTCCCCAGTTGCTGTTCCCGGATATGGAGAGATTGCCAGTATAGGGGTTCAGCCTCGCTATAGATTCCTTGTGCGTAGTATGAATTCGCCAGATTATTCAGATTAATGGCCACATCGGGATGATCTGGACCATATATCTGTTCATAGATTTGGAGTGATCGTTGATAAAGGGATTCCGCCTCGTCATAGCGCCCCTGGATTTTATACAACAGCGCCAGATTACTGAGGCTGGTGGCAACTTTGGGATGGTCTGCACCATACACCTGTTCATCAATTTGGAGCGAGCGCTGATAGAGGGATTCCGCTTCGTCATAACGCCCCTGGTTAGTGTATAGCGCCGCTAGATTATTCAGAATAGTAGCCACATCAGGATGATTCGCCTCCAACTGCTGTTCAAAGATTTGGAGCGAGCGTTGATAAAGGGATTCCGCCTCGTCATAGCGTTCCTGGGTGTAGTAAAGCGCTGCTAGATTGGTGAGGCTTTGGGCAACATCGGCATGGTCTGCTCCCAATTGCTGTTCGCGAATTTGCAGAGATCGCCGATAGAGCGGCAACGCTTCTCGATACCGACCCTGCTTTTCATAAATGCGCGCTAACTGATCCAGACTTTGGGCCAAGTCCGCCGAGCCATCAAGCTTTAAGCTGCCTAGCCAGCCTTCAAATTCTCCCGCCAGTTCTCGCAAGTCTCGCTGGGCACTCGCCTCAGCCAGGGCTTCTAAGGCTGGGAGCAAATAGGTCTGCAATAATGCCGCATCCGTCGCTTCGGCTTCTTTAGCCTGATGAAACTGCGCTATCAAGGTTTGGGCACGCTGGCGGGCATCGTCAATGTTAGAGGTGGGAGTATCGGCATCGAGGTGCACCTTCGTGGCCTCCACGGGGATGACGGCCTCTGTCAATTGCAACCGCTGACTAAACCAACTGTTGAGATCGGGCATCGCATGGATTGCCGTCTGCATGATAGCAGGCGTCAGCCACCAAATTTGCCGGAGTTGCAGGGCAGCAAACCGTTCCCGATTAAAGTTCACCACGCGCAGGGCATCTGGCCAGGCTGCCTGGTGATGAAAGGCCGTCGCAAACCCCGTAATCGAAACCAAGCTGTGGGGCTGTTCCACCGCCACCTGTGCAAGCTGATTGAGCAAGTCAGCCACGACGGCGTCAGCGGCTTGGTTAAACGGCAGCGCCACCTCCGTCACGGGAATAGAGTCACTGGCCAGCTGCGACTTCAACCGCTGCATCGTGTCTTGGCGGGCGAATTCTGAACTGTATTCCACCCGCACTAAACCCTGGGGATTGCGCCGTGCCCACAGGGTCAAGCGGCCTGCAATATCCCCAATGCTGCCGGGTTGTCGGGCAGACTCAGAGAGGGCCACCCGGCACCTCCCCGGAGGCCAGTCGCTCGATGCGGCCTTGTCCCGCTAACACATCCACCACTAACGGATGCACGCCAAACCAGCGTTGACTATTAAACTCTTGCACCGCTCGGGCATTGAGCAGCGAATACAGCACTGGATCTGGCACCTGGGCCGCTTTGTCCCCGCTATAGACGGCCTGCAAGCGATCGGCCTTCTGCTCGTAGGTAATCTCCTCTTGGTCAAAGGGGCTTTGGCCCAGCCGCCGCTCATAGTCACTGCGTAAATTGACGATCGCCCCAGTGATGTCATCCGCGCCAATTTTGGGTGCCGGGTCATCTCGCAGCAAGGCACTATCCGCCGCATAATTCACCAGGGCAAACAAATCGCGCAGGTTCCCCCCAGACGCCACGATCGCCCGCATCATCTGCTCTGGCTCAAAGAGGTCAATGTCCATCCGGGCCGTCAATACCTCAACGAGGGCTTGGCGACCCATCTCGTTCGGGTGATGCTCAACGGTGTAAACGGGCGTGTCGGGCAGCACAAAGCTACAATCCCCGGCAAAGGGCAGCCGGGGCGCATCGGTGGAGTAATACAGTCCAATCGGCAAGTTGAAGATCAGATGAGCCCGCAAGTCCTGAAAGATATTGGCGTAGGTAATGAACAGCTCCTCAATGCGGGTACTGGGAATTCCGGCGCGATCGAAATCTTCGCCAATCAGTAACCATTGCTTTCCCGTGGCTGTCCGCAGCAGCTGATTGCACTCATCCAACAGCCGGTTGGCTACCTCAATTAAGGACGACAGCCGACTGACCCGATATTCGACCACAGTGCGTTCGCGCGTCGAAGCATACTTAATTTCCCCTTTCAAGGTGGCAAACAAGCCGATAATGTTGGCCCACAGCGACGCCGATTCGGCTCCCGCTCCCGCTTCCAGGCCCACCGCCATGGCCTGTGCTTCCGTGCGAACGCGCTCCTCCGAGGCAAACCAGTCCCAGATCTCCTTTAACCGATATTCCGACGGTGGCTGCCCAGCGCCGCCTTCGGCCACGGGTTTAGCGGTTTGTTCCGCAACTTCGGCCATCAACAGCAACACCACATCCAAGGGCCGAAAGTTACCAGGATCGAGCGCTGTCACGGCACTAAATCGTACCGCTTGAAAATCCCCTTGCACCTGCTCAATTAACCGCGACAGTTCCGTTGATTTGCCCACGCCCCGATGCCCCATGATGCAGGCTTTGAAGGGGATGCCATCCTGGGCCGCGCGATTTAATCGCAGCCGAATCCGCCGCATTTTATCGCCGCCTCGGGTGTTGTTAATGGCCTCTTGATAAAATGCCTGAAGGGTTTCCGGTGTATCCAGCGGTTCCGGCCTCAAGGTTTTGTAAATCTCATCGAGAGACTGGGCTGGGGTGGTTTGCAACATGGGCGATCGCAGGTTTGCAAGAACATGCCATTAATCCTATGCGATTCTATGACTTCAGCCCCCGTAGCATGAGCAAAAGACTCTGTCCGTGAGGCTTAGCTCATCGCAATGGTGGGTCGAGCAAGGAGAGCCTCCTGATCCGGTTATCCAGTTAATTTGGCCGCGATTGCCCACCATTACCCCCAAATCTCTGGCTCAGTTTGCCGCCCCATCTAACGCCCCTATCCTTGACTCACTCCCGCCCCTTTGACTTCCAGATGCCTCAGCATTTCCCAATGCCCTAGGAGCCCGATTTCTAACCGATAATTTTCATCGCCGCCCAATCGACAGCGTACAACTCAGTTTGGTAAACAATTTCCACCATTCGAGGTGACCTCATGACCGCAACATCAAAACCGGTGGCTCTCGTCACCGGCGGCAATCGGGGTATCGGCTTCGCGATCGCCCAAGGCCTGTTGGCTAAAGACTACCAAGTCATGATTACGGCCCGGTCTTTAACCAGCGCGGAACAAGCAGCGGCGAAGCTGTCGGGCAATGTCGTGCCAGTGGCCTTAGACATCAGTCAAGATGACTCGATTGAGCAGGCTGTGGCGACGATTCGGCAACACAGCGATCGCCTGGATGTAGTGATCAACAATGCGGGCGTTTATCCCGATGAGGGCGTCAACATCCTCACCATTCGCCGAGAGCTGCTAGCTGCCACCTTAAACACCAATACCCTCGGCGCAATTCGCCTGACGCAAGCCTGTTTACCTCTGCTCAAAGCCGCTGCAGCGGCCCGCGTGATCAATACGTCTAGTGGCTATGGCGAGATTAACGGTCTGTCGGCAGCGGTGCCCAGCTACTGTTTGTCAAAACTGGCGCTAAATGGCGCGACGATTATGCTGGCTCAAGCCCTGCAGCCCCACGGCATTACGGTGAACGCCATCGATCCGGGCTGGGTGAAAACGGACATGGGGGGCGATGCGGCTCCGAGATCGCCCGAGCAGGGTGCGGATACCGCCATTTGGCTTGCCACCGCAGCCCTCCGCGAAACTGGCAAACTGTGGCGTGATCGCCAGGTGATTGCTTTTTGAACCGGGATAGGGCGATCGCGTTCACTCATCCAAAATTAGCTCTACAGCGGGCAGAGGCTCCCAGCGCCTTCTCCCGGTTGAGTGACGACGCAGCCCGCGTATTGCCCGGCAGGCGTGTTGCCGGCGGGAAAGACCATCATGGCACCCGCCCCTGAGGCATCACCATGACTGACTAGCAGCGTGTGATCCCAATACTGCAAGCCACTAATGCTGCTGAGGGCGTAGCTCGAAAATTCATGGGGTAACGGGCGATCGCCAGGCACCTGCAGTCGATACAAAGCATGACTCTGCGATCCCTGGGGGTCAATAATAAACACCGCCGATTTTTGGACATCGATACATTCTTCTAAAAGCACAGGGACGGCGACATCGCCCGTTTGAGGATTCACAGTCGGGGTGCCCAAAATACGCTGAGCTGAGAGATCGCGCTCCGCCACTAACTCATACGTGGCGCAGTCAAAAGAATCGAGAATCGCGATCGTCCAATCCTGAATATCAAGGGGGGTGCGGTCGCCGCTGGGCCAGTTGAGCGTGAGGCTAGTGCCGCCATCCGTGACGGTAACGGTCGGAATGTCGGCCACGGGCTGGCTCTCGGCCGCCGGTAAGCCACCGGATAGGTGAGCGGCGAGCAAAGTGCCCGCGATCGCTGCGGTAGCGGCTAGTTTTCTCAGAAGGGAGCGTCGCATAGGGTGTCTCTAACGTGAACGAATCGGTTCTGCAACCGCTGAGGGAGGTCAAAGGCGGGCATCGCGGGCCGGTAATTCAACCAACAGCCCTAGCAGCAGTGTTTCCGGATGACAGGGGCGGACTGGGATCGCTGACAACATCCCCGTAAGGCCAGAAAATTGTGGCGCGATCGCCAAGCCATGGCTTTTTAAGCTAGGGTGCATGGAGGCCAATTTCACGCGTTCAACATTGGCTCTACACAAGTTTCGGGTTGGTCGTTTCTAGGTGTTTAGCACCCTTGAGGAGAATAACCATGATTCGCCATTGGTCAGTTCCTATCGTGGGAACGTTCGTGCTGGGAGCAACACTCGTTAGCTGCGCGGCGACGACGCCCGATCAGACAGAGGCGGCCCCGACGGAAAGTCCGTCTTCGTCAGTGACGGCGGATGCTGCGCCCACAGCGGTAGCACCGGCAGCGCCAGCATCCTCGGAGATCGCCCAGGTCACTTCAGCGCAGCCGGTTATCGTGGTCGAGGGGTTGGAGCATCCTTGGGGCATGGCCTGGTTGCCCGATGGCACGCTGATCGTGACAGAACGTCCGGGCCGCGTGCGACTGATTCGCGATGGTCAGCTTGATCCCACACCGCTGTCGGGCGTCCCCCCCGTGCTCGCGTCCGGCCAAGGCGGCCTGCTCGATGTCTCCGTTCATCCCCAATTTGCCGAGAATCCTTGGGTTTATTTCACCTATGCCCACGGCGATCGCGCGATGAATCAAACGCGGGTGGCGCGGGCCCGCTTTGACGGCACTGCCCTCGCCGACTGGACGGTGATTTTTGAGGTGAACCGCACAAAGGAAGGCAGCCAGCATTTCGGTTCGCGGATGACCTGGTTGCCGGATAACACGCTGCTGATTTCGATTGGCGATGGCGGCAATCCGCCGGTGCAGCTGGAGGGTGAGCTGATTCGCAATCAGGCCCAAAAGCTCGACAGTCACCTCGGCAAGGTGGTGCGGCTCAATGCCGATGGCTCGGTACCGGCGGACAATCCCTTCGTCGACACGCCCGATGCCAACCCCGCTGTTTGGAGCTACGGGCATCGCAACATTCAAGGCATGATGTTTGACCCGGTGACCAATCAGCTGTGGGCCTCCGAGCACGGCTCGCGGGGGGGCGATGAACTCAATCGCGTGACGGCGGGAGAAAACTATGGCTGGCCGCTGGTGACCCACAGCCGCGAATATACCGGCGGCGAGATTTCCTCTGAGCAGTCGCGCCCCGGCATGATCGATCCGCTCGTGGTGTGGACGCCCGCGATCGCGCCATCGGGGCTGCTGGTCTATCGAGGCGATCGCTTTCCGCAATGGCAGGGCGATGTGTTTGCGGGCGGGCTGGTTTCTGGCGATATTCGCCACATTGAAGTGGATGAGGCCGGTGCGGTGATCAATCAAACGCCGATTGCAATCGGGCAGCGGGTGCGCGATGTGCGCCAGGGGCCAGACGGGCTGATTTATGTGTTGACCGATGAACCTAATGGGCGACTGATCCGGCTAGAACCGGGTTGAGGGCGATCGGCCTCGATCAGCAACCCGATCAGCTCCATTAGTAAGCTTTCTGCGCTTCATCGGTGAAGCAATACAGCCACTGCTCACTGAGTTCAGCAGAGCTGATCACGGGGTGTCCGGTGGCTTCAAAGTGACGACGTGCGTGCTGATTTTCAGAAGAATCGCAGCACAGCATCTTGCCACAGTCCTGACAGATGCGCAGGTGCACCCACTGACTATTTACTTTGAGGCATTCTTCACACCGAAAAATTGGATAGTTCGCCTTGTGAATCATGTTCTCAAGGCTTAATCCATCCAGATGTTGGCAGCTCATAGGGCCTTACAGCGTCGAGAGTTCCTTTGCACAGTAGCGAAGCCGTCTGGCGTTTGTCTATCGACCATCAGACCGGTCATACCAACTCTCCAAAACTCGCTGTAACTGCACTCCGCGTAGGGTGGGTCAGCTCCCCAACCATCGCTCAAAACTCTCAACCAGAGAGCCGTTCCACCCACCGTCCCCCACCATATGACCCAACTTCTTCATCATGTGGCGTGGCGTCGTCCGCGTCGTTCGCCTTTGCCCTGAAAATAGCGTCAAGAACCCCGGTTTCTATCGGAGAAAACCTGTGATGGACGGTCATACCCAAGCAACCGGGGTTCTGAAAGCCTCTTTGCAGGGTTTGGAGTGGTGCACCCGCGTCACGACAGGTGGCTCTAGAAATCGCGTCAAGAACCCCGGTTTCTGTCGAAAAAATTGGCTCCTTGCTAGAGCAGAGTCAGCAACCAGGAGCTGACCCCCTTTAACTTCACAGAATGACACAATGAAGGGGTTGTGCACTGGCAGCCACAGTTTCCCTATGGAACGGTTTGATCTCAATGTTTTTCGGCGGTTTTGGGCGATCGCCAAAGCCTATTGGTTTGGCGATGAAAAATGGCAAGCGCGGGGACTGCTGCTGCTCATCGTCGTGTTGCTGCTGGGCTATACGGGCCTGAGCGTGGTGCTCAACAGCCAGCGGGGCGAGCTGATTTCATCGCTTTCCGCTAAGGATCAAGATCGCTTTTGGCACACGGTAATTGTTTTCGTCGGGGTGCTGGTGGTGTATGCGCCGCTGCTGGCAGGCTATACCTATCTGCGCGATCGCCTGGGGTTAGAGTGGCGGCGCTGGCTGACGGGGCGATTTATCGATCGCTACTTTGGCGATCGCGCCTTTTATCGTATTAACCAGTTCAGCCCCGATATCGACAACCCCGATCAGCGCATCGCTGAAGATGTCAAAAGTTTTACTCAAGAGTCGTTGACGCTGGTACTGGTGGTCGCCTCCTCCGTGCTGGAAATGATTGCCTTCAGCGGGGTGCTGTGGAGCATTTCGCGAGAGCTGGTGCTGTTTTTGGTCGGCTATGCCGTGATTGGCAGTCTGCTGACGGTGGGCGTCTTTGGCAAACCGCTGGTCAGACTGAACTTTGAGCAGCTCAAGCGCGAAGCTGACTTTCGCTTTGGCCTCGTGCGCATTCGCGAAAATGCTGAGGCGATCGCCTTCTACCAGGGTGAAGGCCAAGAATCAACTCAGGTTAAAGACCGCTTTACCGCCGCCTTCGAAAATTTCAAACGGCTGCTGTTTTGGGAATTAAACCTTAACGGTCTGACCAACGCCTACGAATTCATTCCCTTCGTGCTCCCGGCCCTAGTCGTCGCTCCCGCCGTCTTTAGCGGTGATTTGGAAGTTGGCAAAGTCAGCGAAGCCCAAGGTGCGTTTATTCGCGTCTTCTTTTCGCTCAATGTGATTGTGGCGCGATTCCAATCGTTGACGGCGTTCGGGGCGGGCATCGATCGCCTCTACGAGTTTGCCAACACCCTCGGTCACTTTGACGATGACGAAATATCCGCTGACGAAGCCACGGTGGAGGCCACGGCAGTTGCCGCTCCAGCCGACACCGAGGCTGCAGATGCTATTGCTGTGCAGGCCAGCGATGAGTCGGAGCCGGAGGCGGCCGCTAATGTCACAGTGCCGACTAGCAACGATGAGTCAGAGTCAGAGGCTGAATCAAACCCAGAGGAACGAGAGTCGGAGGTTGCCGCGATCGCCGAAACCCAGCCGGTAATTCTGCAAGAAACAGCGCCACTGCTCAGCCTGCATCACCTCACCCTACAGACGCCCAACTACCAGCGCACGCTGATCGATGACCTGACATTAGAGTTAGAACCGCACAGTTCCCTATTAGTCGTTGGCCCCAGCGGCTGCGGCAAGAGTTCGCTGCTCCGGGCGATCGCCGGGCTGTGGAATTCTGGCAAGGGGTTGATTCAACGTCCGGCTCTAGGCGACCTGCTGTTTTTGCCGCAAAAGCCCTACATGGTGCTCGGTAACCTGCGACAGCAATTGCTCTACCCGTATCCAGCGGCGGCGATCGCGGATGACCAGATTCACACCGCGCTCAAAGCCGTGAACTTGCCCAATCTGGCCGCGCGCTTTGAGGGCCTCGATGCCGAAGCCGAATGGGGCGATGTGCTGTCGCTTGGTGAGCAGCAGCGTCTCAGCTTTGCTCGTGTCCTCTTGCATCAGCCCAGCTACGCCATTTTGGATGAAGCCACCAGTGCCCTCGACCGCCTCAACGAAGAGCAACTCTATGCCGCGCTAGAAGAGATTCCTACCGCCTATCTCAGCGTCGGCCACCACGAATCACTGGAAGCGCACCACCGCTTACTACTCCGCCTCGCCGAAGACAGTACCTGGCAGCTGCAGTCCCTCTAAATCCTGGATTAAGCAGCAGACCGTTACTGCAACACGGTCAACCCGCTCATTGCCCCGTCGGACTTTCCTTAAATTGGAAAAACGACAACAGGCCAAGTATGACAGGGCTCATCATCTTGTCATACCTGGCCTATTACTAGAAGTTGGTATCAATAGAACATGAAAGTGTTGAGTCATAGCAATTGCTGCTGAGCAAGCTGCTGATACCAATTCTACAAATTACAGCTATACAGACAAGTCGGCTGAGCGGAGTCGTTCGCATCGCGTCTCCCCGAGGGAGAAAGCCGACGTTCCTTGAGCGAAGTCGAAAGAAAAATCTGTAGTCCAGTTTCAGAGAATTGGTATAAGGTTCAGCTTTTCAGGCTCGCACAGTTAATACTGCAGCAAGTTATCTCGTAGGGTGCTGCCAGTGTAGCTGGTCCGAAACCGGTCTCTTTTCTGCAGTTCTGGAACCACGTAGTCGACAAACTCTTCGTAGCATCCAGGCGTGTAGGTGGCAACCAACATAAAGCCATCCGCACCGCCTTCATCAACGAAGTATTCCATCTTGTCAGCGATGTCAGATGCCGTCCCCACAATGACGGGCATGCCCATGCCCATGGCATAGTAAAGAGCAGCTTCTTTAATCGTGATCGGGTCACCTCCCTTCGCATAGATAATGCTTTCAAATAATCCTTGAATGCCTGGAATTTCTACATTCTGTACATATTCATCAAGATCATAGGTGGAAAAGTCAGGCCCAAAATGTCCTGAGATCCAGGCGAGTGCACCTTCAAGTGGGATGCAAGAACGAATTTTCTCGTACTTTTCTTGGGCGTGTTGTGTGGTCTCGCCCACAATACATTGCAGTCCATAGATCAGTTTGACACTATCGCGCGGTCTCTGAAATTTCTTCTCCAGCCGTTCGTTTAAGTCTTCTGAATACTGTCGCATGCGCTCAACATTGGGATGCACGGCAAAGATCGCTTCAGCATGCTTGGCCGCAAAATCGCGACCCCGGTCAGAGGAGCCAGCTTGCCAAAAAACCGGTCTTCCCTGAGGAGATGGAAAACAGAACGACCGTCCTTTGCACTCAAAGAATTCACCTTTAAAGTCAATTTCTTTGACTTTTTCCGGGTCGGCAAATATGCCACTCTCTTTATCAGCGATAATGGCGTCAGACTCCCAAGAGTCCCACAGCTGACAGCACAAATCGACATATTCCTCCATGCGGTCATAGCGCCTAGAGCGGTCAGTCATTTCCGCCCCATAGGCATCCCACTCACTTTTTGAGTAAGAGCTGACAATGTTCCAGGCAACTCTGCCACCAGACAGGTGATCCAAGCTGGAAAGGCGTCTCACCATTGAGTAAGGGTGCTCAAACGCGGTAGAAAGCGTGAGACCAACGCCTAAATGCTGAGTGGCCGTTGTGATGATCGGAACAATTGTTGAAGGCTCATGGGTCGGACATTGAACGGCATACTTGACACAGGCATCTGAGCTTTTTTCATAGTTATTGTAAGGAGCAAGCTCGTCAGCAATAAACATGCCGTCAAACATGCCTCTCTCCATCGTTCGAGCCATATGTTGCCAGTAGGCCGGCTGGCTCCAGTCCCAATTCACTTTGTCTTTAGGATGTCGCCACATTCCGGTTGCATGACTATTCACGCCATGCTGAATGAATCCCAACAAGTGCATTTTCTTTTTATCTGGCATAGCCTTATCATCTCCAGGTTCGTAAGTGAGTGAGTGAGTGAGGGGAATGAGAGAAAAGCCGTAATGCATCTGTAATTTCAGACGGACATTAGACATTTCAAGAACTGAGTCGTTGGGTATATTTCTTAGCTAGTGTGCAAGCGACGTGGAAAGTTCTAACAAAGAATTTTTCAGCCTCTCATTAATTTCAGCCTCAAGAATTATGCCGCCTTCTGCTGTTTTCTCCATTTGCGAATCGAGGATGAATATGCCCCTCAAAATGTTTGTCGCCCCTAAAACGCCAAACAGAGGCTTCATCGCATATTCAATCGAGAGTAAATGAGTAATCGTGCCGCCAGTCGCGATCGGCAATATCGTTTTGCCCGCAAACGCATATTGGGGCATCAAGTCAAGCAATGCTTTTAACACCCCGGTATACGAAGCTTTATACACGGGGGTGCCAACCACAATGCCATCGGCTTGTTCAATCAAAAGCTGTGCTTTTTTAAGAGCCTCACTCTCAAAGTTTGCATAGACCAGATCCTCAGGAGGAACATCTTTCACTGATAGTGAAGAAACATCCATCGATTGTTCTTCCAAAACAGAAGAACATAGCCTTAAAACAGCAGAAGACCTCGATGTGCCAGATGGACTACCGGCAATAGTCAAGATTTTTTTCATTCGTCATCTATCTCCTCAATCATGATGTCAATGTCGCGGCTTGGCTGCTTCAAAAAGGTTCAACTAAGTATTTTAGATTTTCCTTTTTGGCGTTCAAAATTTCCATATATTCTCCAAATTTTTCATCCATAAAATAGCTTTGAGAAAGCTCATTTGAAAAACCAATTTGCTGGAAATGATAATCTAAGTCCAGCGCATTATAGACAAGTCGTAAAAAATAGTCGTCCATCCAGAAATCGACATCAAATTTAGCGATCTCATATTTTCCTTCCAGCCTTCTATTGAGTGTTTTCAACAGCCAAGACCACTGAGGTTTCAACGTCGGTTCAATTCGGGAGCCAAAGGAGACAGAAAAGAATCGAAGCGCCTGCTCAGTATTAAGGCTAGTCAGCTGACTCAACTGTTGAAGCGCACTAATTTGGTCTTCTAAAAACCATTGATTAGCAATAATCAGGTCATGCAGATAGGCAATCACAAATTCAGGATTTTCGCGAATAAACTGAGATCGACAGACGATGCCCCGCAGGGAAGGTATCTTCAGAACTTTGCAGTCATCTTGAGCGAGGATTTTCGAAAAATTGTGTTCTTCTAGCAACAGTCCGTAGGATTTACAACAGACATGAGCGTCAATATTGCCATTTAAGAGGCTATTGCTCGCCGTCCTCGGATCTTCATCAATCAGAAAACAATCAGTACTCGTATCGATACCATAGGCATCTAGAAGCGTGACCAGAAATCTGTGTGAATTCGAGCCAAAAAGCGTTGAGATTCTTTTCTCTCTCAAATCCTGGATTGTAGAAATGCTTGATTTTCTGGGAACAACAATACTGTTGTCTCTGCCTAAAAGGTTATAAGAGGCGATCGCGATGAGTTTTGAGTGGAAATTGAGCCCATCAAAAAAAGCAGACCCATTATTGAGTAAAGACATGTCATCCATGATGCAAATGTCTAACTCAGACTTACTCATCTGCCGGCTCATGGCCTCACCAGATGAATAGAGATTAATATCGATTTCAAAATCTCGATAAATCTTTAAATCATTGAGCGGCTGAGAGTTCAACAATGAAAACTTTAGGGAGTTAGAGATGTATTTAACCCCATATGAAGCGATTAATTGACCGATAGAATCTCTTTGAACGCCGATCCTGAGAACTTCTGCTCTACCAGAATGAACCTGTGGCATGGGAACTTTTCTGGTTGCTCGCTTTTCAGATTCATCTTGGTCAAGGCGAAAACTGCGAACTAATCCCTCAGCAATGACTAGCAACTCACTAAAGGGGGGCACATGGATATAAACCCCAAGCTCACTGGCATCGTAAATCGGCGTGCAGTAAACCTCACGTTTAGTCTGGAAGTCAGCTATACAGAACTCGGGAAGTATTGTTGTCCCTTCCTGTGCCAGGAGGCGATCAACGAGTTCTGCATAACTATCCACTTGAACAGCAAGTTCAAGATGCTTTTGCTCAATTGATCCACTTCTGAGGAGTTCTTGTGCTAGTTCTTGAAGGAGCAGCAAGCCTCGGAACTCTATCTCTTGAATTTTGATAGAGTCTAGCCCCTCTAGCTTGTTCGTTTTACCAAATCCTAATAATGCAAAACGATAGGTCTGTAGCCGATTACAAGGATGCTCTTCCTTGTATGCAGACGTGCTGTTGATAACGAGCTCAAGGGGGGTTGAGTGGGTGTCTGAGAAAAACTGATTGCCATTGGCTTCAACAGGGCAAATCTCCTTATTCGGAAAACACATGGAAAAGCGATCGCGAAACTGATGGAACCAGGCCGCAGACAGCAGCGGAGAAATCCCAACTACAATCTTTTCACCCAGAGAGTCTACGGGCCTCGCAATTTCTTGCTGTAAACCTTCTAAATCCTCGTAAACATGGACTGATCTAGAAATAATCCTTTTGCCATTATTAGTGAGGTGGGCCGAGCCTGGCGATCGCGTCAGCAACGGACAACCAAAGTAATCTTCAAGTTGCTTTATCTTTTTGCTAATTAAGGCTTGGCTGTATCCCAACTTCTTAGCAGCATGGGAAAAACTTCCACAGTCATCGACAGCCTTGAGAATCCTAATGTGGTTAAGCGTGATATCGCCTAGTTTCATTGAATTGCCAAACACTCACTCTATACGGCTGCAGGCTGATCCTTTCAGCTAGAGCCATTGCCGCCAAGGAACTCTAGCGAAAAGAACCTATCGATCAATCGCTCTGGTCAGAGGCTCCTTTACCTCTACAGCAGCATCAGAATGAGTGCTTTGAAATTCTCGAATATCTCTGGACATACAGTAAATAACTGCCATGGGGCTGATCATGCAAAGAATTGGCCCCAAATATAAAAGGATGGGGCTAATTCCATAGGACCAGATCACGATTGCCGCAATTAAACCCGCAATTGCTGCACCCCAGGCAGGAGACGAATAGTATGAAATGTGATCGCTATCGGCCTCCATCTCAGTGTAGGAAGACGCCGCCTCTTGCAAGATGGTCAACATCGATTTCAGATAAACTCCAAAAACGATTACGCCCACGACAATCATTGTGATGCTCAAAGCTGAGTAAGCACTGCCGACCGTTGCTGGAGCAGCGGCAAAACTGGCTGAGACTGGATGCAAAAGAATAGAACAGCAAACAACGATCGCACCCAATACAAAATGTAGCCCGAACTTAAAAGGCTTTCTGGGCGAATTTTCTCTCATGATTAAATCTCACGCAAAACGATAACTGAGTACTTCGTCGGAATAGTTGACCAAAAGACCTGCAGACTTCAGATATCCTCTACCTTTCTCAAAGAATTGAAGTCAAAGGGCTGGTTGTTGGTCAAACTGAGAACGATTGGAATAATAGTGCTGATGCCTAAGATGACAAAAGTTCCAGTCAGTTCGCCGGTCATCATTCGGATCGGCATCCCAATAGCGATGGCAAGCACAGTACCCCAAACAAATCCGGCCCCCGTCATTTTGGGCCAAAAAATTGACAACATCAGCGGCACTAAAATAGCGGTGCGAATGGCATAGGTTGTGAGCACAATTGTCACAAAGTCAACGCCCGATAAAACCACCGCTAAAGCCACTAGCGCCGCCACTAACATCGAAATCCTGGTTAGCTTTAACAGCGTTTGTTCTCTGACGTTAGGAGCAATGGGTTTGACCACATCCACGGCAGCAATCGAGCTGAGCGATGCCAAGGCACCATCCATCGTCGAATAACAGGCAGAGAGAATCACAAACACATAGGCGTAGATCAACCAGTTAGGCAGACCGATATGAGATATCACAAAGGGGCCAATGGCGGCGGCATCATTGCCAAGATCGCTGGCTAAATCAACGTTTAAGGCGATCCCGACTAACCCGAGAATGCCGAGACAGATGGGAATGGGATAGAACCAAGCCCCCGCCCACAGAAAAGTTCTGCCTACCTCTTTTTGCTTGAGCCCCCAGACGACTTGCCAGAATGACTGTCCAGCCAAGGTGGCGGTCAGTAATCCCAGGGCCAGGGTAATGCCAAAAGCCGCTGGTACATCAGCTCTCGTGACGGATAGAAGCGCCTGCCCTCTGCTGGCAACCTCTTCCCAAACAGGAGTCGCGCCGCCTAAATGGCCTAACACAGAGATGACCACGATTGAAGCGGGAACTGTGATGAACAGGGTAGTCAGGGTGGATGTCGACATCGAAGCCCATAACCCACCCGTCATGCTGTACACCAGCACGATCGCGATCGCAATGGTGGCTACCGTCAGTTGATTCATGCCAAAGACAGTAGAAATAACGAGCGATGTACCTTTCAGATTGATAATAATCTCGATTAGCGAGCCGAAAATCAAGCCCACAGTCACGACTATTCGCGCAAATTTCATGCCGTTGAATCGGGAACTGACAAACTCACCAATGGTGTAGCCATGAGGCATCTTGTCTCGAAGTTGGCGAGCAAACGGAATAATCGCGATCACCGCTAAGCCGTTAGGCACCGTAAACCACCAGAGACCGGAAAGACCAAAGTTGTAAGTCATGGCGGCAGACATCATGACCGCCATCGCCCATGTCCAGACAGAGATCAGTCCGGCAACGCCAAACCCGAAGCCGAGCTTGCGACCGGCAATAATAAAATCGTGAGTATTCCGCACCAACTTTGACTTGACATAAATTGCTGTTCCTAAGGAAATCAATCCGAGAAGCAACAGCATCGCTATTCCCTGAATCGGGAGCAAAGAAGGATTGGCAATTAAATCTACGTTCATCGAAACCACGACCTCCAAGTCAAATTTTTATTTTGAGCACCTATAAATAAGCTGCTCAAAATTCTCGATCGCCACAAAATCGAGTCAGAAAGCATCAGAACCCTAAGAGCAAAAGAACTCAGAAACTGAACATCAGACAATCTTCCATAAACGCAGACAAGAATCATTTCATGTCGGCAGAAAATGCGTTTTAGAAGGAATGACGATGCCATAAATAATGATCTGGCTGTAGATTAGCAGCGAGAAAAATCAGCGTTGTAAGTAAAGATACGATTTATGATTTTGGTTATTCTGAATCGTGATAATTGCTTTTTAAGCTTCTGGAATGGTAGCAGGCTTTACCGAAAGGCCTCGGATACACTCGAAATTGATGCAGTAAAGAGTAATTTTACGTTTATTCCAAATCGTGATGAGGGTTTTGGATGCCGGTAGTAAATCTTACTGTCTTGAGGGTTTTCCCTCACTACTCTAGGGTAAGTCAACTCACCATTTAGCCCAGAGATTCACTAGAAAATCCTCAATGAATAATTTAATTTCTGAACCAGAAAGAGCTGAATTTAGTAAGACTTTTGATTCGATACCTGAGACTTTAGCCGACCTGAGATGTGGCAGGATGGTGGTTGTCGTTGATGACGATGACCGAGAAAACGAAGGCGATATCGTCTGCGCTGCTCAGTTCATGACACCTCAAACTGTCAACTTTATGGCGGTTCATGCGAGAGGACTTTTGTGTCTAGCGCTGGAGGCCCCGAGGCTGCTCGCCCTTGATATTAAGCCCATGGTGATGGAGAATTCTGACCCTCACGAAACGGCTTTTACCGTGAGCGTCGATGCCGCAAAGCATTTAGGGGTTTCGACCGGAATTTCTGCTGCCGATCGCGCCAGAACCATTCAAGCCTGTATTAATCCAGTGACTCGCCCGGCCGATCTCCGGCGCCCCGGACATGTCTTCCCCTTGCAGTCTAAGCAAGGAGGGGTTCTAGTCAGAGCCGGGCATACCGAGGCGAGCGTCGATTTAATGAATTTAGCGGGTCTTTATCCGGCAGCGGCAATCTGTGAAATTCAGAACCCTGATGGTTCTATGGCAAGGCTACCCACGCTATTAGAGTTCGCCCAGCAGCATGAGCTAAAAATCATCTCTATTGCTGATTTGATTGACTATCGGTTAAGAACTGAGCGATTAATTATCCGCGAAGCGATCACAGATCTTCCAACCAAGTTTGGCCTATTCAAAGCGTATGCTTATCGTAATTTGATTGATAATTCTGAGCATGTCGCCATAGTGAAAGGCGATCCGCAAAAGTTTCCCAACCGCCTCACGATGGTTCGAATACACTCAGAATGTTTGACGGGAGATGCTTTGGGGTCTTTACGCTGCGATTGTCGAAATCAATTGCAGGCATCCTTGAAAATCATCGAAAAGCAAGGCAGAGGAGTTTTAGTCTACTTACGGCAAGAAGGTCGAGGAATTGGGCTAATCAATAAGCTCAAGGCCTACTCTTTGCAAGACGCTGGTCTTGATACCGTTGAAGCAAACACCAAACTTGGATTTAAGCCGGATTTGCGAAACTATGGTATCGGCGCTCAAATTCTCATTGATTTGGGGATCTCAAGGGTGCAGCTGATCACCAATAATCCCAGAAAAATATCTGGATTAAAGGGTTTCGGGTTAGACATTGTGGAACGAGTGGCTTTAATACCGGACATCAATTCACACAACGCTTCTTACTTATCTACCAAGGCCGATAAGCTTGGGCATTTAATTCCTGTCAGCAAGAAAACGGCTTAATGTCGTTGATTTTCATATGGCATAGGTGAAGAGAAATCTATGTTGATATGCATACAAGTAAATAATGACTAGCAGCGCAACATTTATAAGTAGGTTGCCTGAAATAAAGTGCAGATAGATGCAACTCAAACACCTGCGGGGCTTGAATACAATCTTGAGGATACTTACGGCAACCTACTTACCAGTTCTACAAATTACAGCTACACAGACAAGTCGGCTTTCTCCCTCGGGGAGACGCGATGCGAACGACTCCGCTCAGCCGACGTTCCTTGAGCGGAGTCGAAAGGAAGATCTGTAGTTCAGTTTCAGAGGATTGGTATTACTTGTTCAATCCAGAATTTTAGTTTGTATTGATTGAGTAGCTTCCAGATCTGAGTGCTTGTTTTCTGGAAGCTTTTTATTCTGCCTTGCCTCAGCCAGCAGAACCTGAGGCACCCAATTGCCGTGCACAATTATGGTTGAGAATTAAAAATGAAGCAACTCCACTGCCGTTCCAAGAGCGTCTCACGGCACATTACGACGTTCGCAGAAGAACTCAAGATATTATTACCGGGCATTGGGCTCGCATCTATTGTCGCGATCGCAGCTTTAATTAGCAGTAGCCTACAAACCCAGAAAGTTATCAGTCCGCTTTTGATTGCCATCATCATCGGCATCATCATCAGGAACACGGTTAGCGTATCAAAAGCATTCGAGCCTGGCATCAGCTTTTCTGCCAAGAAGATCCTGCGACTAGCTGTCGTTCTACTCGGCTTAAAGCTCAGTTTCTCTCAGATACTGAGTATTGGTATTGATGGCATATCCATCATAGTTTTCGGTTCCATTGGCACATTTTTGTTTACCTGCTGGCTGGGAGCAAAGTTAGGAGTAGATTACCGGCTAACACAATTAATTGCAGTGGGGACTTCTATCTGTGGGGCATCAGCCGTCGCCGCCACAACCCCAATCATTGGCACCTCTGAAGAAGATGTGGCCTATGCCATCGCAACCATAACTGGGTTGGGGACGTTAGCCATCATCGGTTATCCCATTCTCCAAGAATTCATTCAGCTCAGTCCAATTGAATTTGGCGTGTGGTGTGGTGCTTCTATTCATGAAGTCGCACAAGTGGTGGCCGCCTCGTTTCAGAATGGAGCAGCCAGTGGCGAAATAGCCACAGTTATAAAATTGTCTAGAGTTCTTTTAATTATTCCAGTGATAGTGTTGATTAGCTGCCAGAAGGTAACCTCGGGGAAAGGATTCAGGATCAGCAATATACTGAGTTCAATCCCTTGGTTTGTGTGTGCCTTTGTGCTTCTATCGTTATTCAATAGTACTGAGCTGTTATCGGCTGGTCTAAAATCTTTTATGCTTGCTCTAAATCAGTTTTTTCTCTGTCTTGCTATGGCAGGTATGGGGTTAATTACTCAGCTCAGAAAGCTCGCCAATGTTGGTGTTAAGCCCTTGTGCCTAGCAATCATTTCCTGGTTCTTCTTAGGAACTATCACTCTATTCTTGATTAAGGTAACGAGTATTTAATTTGGCAAAAGATAAGGTGTCGCTCAGCACAAGATAAAAGCTAGCGCGGGTTTGTAAGTTGAGGGTTTGCCAAAATTTGGTTGAGCTTTTCTTGTGTTGGTCAGTGTTCTTGCTGGTTAACGAGTAGGGGCCTTTGTCCAACCGCTGGCCTTGGCCTCAGCTTCAGTACAAAACCACCGTTCTCCCCAGCTCGGATCAATTTTAGTGTTGGCATAATCTTCCATGCCGGGCAGATGATAATACTTACGCCCAGTGTTGTGAGAAATATTGCCTTTGATTACACAATCGGGGTTCACAGTAGCAGTGATCGCTGAGGTCGTCTCGTTAGTGGGTTCAGTGACTGAGGGCGATGTCCGCTTGAAGACACCGGCAGACACCAGGCCGGTCAACAGCACCCCAATGCCAACCACCGTTTTGATTAATCCAGTCAAGTTTCGCTGACCGGTTCTCTTGGGTTTAGGGGCCGGTTTGCTTGAAGCTGACTGGGCCGGACGGGTAGGCCGCAGCGGCACCCCTTGAAGGGTGGCATTCACTGCTCTGACTCGGCCATCCGGCTGCATCGATAGACTGTACGAAATCTGATCGCCCACCTGAGGGGGCCGAGTCGCTGGACGCAGAGCACTGATGTGCAAAAAAACGTCAGCGCCACCGTCCTTAGGCTGAATAAAGCCAAAGCCGCGATCGCCCTGCCACTTTTTGAGCGTGCCGAGATGAGTGTCAAATTTCATTGCCGTCAGCGATGGAGCTTCTAGTTAACAGGCTTCCCAGCTAACTGTTCAAAAGCTGACTGGCATAACGATTGAGGTCCCCAACGCCAGACAACTTAATAGTAGGTGCCCACTTTGCGGTGATGAACGGCAGTCATGCCGTCGGGGTCAGACACCTTACCCTCATCAATGGTGCAGTAAACAACCCAGTGATCGCTCACTTCCATACGGCTGGTCACCGTACATTCCAGATAGGCTAGGGCATCACCCAAGAGCGGCGAGCCGTTGTTCGCTGGACGCGTGCGAATGCCCGCAAAGCGATCGCCCCCCGGTGGAAACCGCTTCAAAAAGTGCTTCATCAGTGACGCGTAGTTGCCCTCTTCCAGAATGTTGAGCACAAAGGTATCGCCCACCTGCATGAGTGACTCAATAGCCCGGTCTTTGGCCACAGCGACCGTGAGGCCCAGCGGCTTAAAGCTCGCCTGCGAAACCCAGGAGGCCAACATGGCGCTAGAGACATCGCCTTTTTGCGCCGTGATGATGTATAGGCCGCTGCTGATGCGACCGAGCGCTTTTTCCATCTCGGCGTTCAGCGACTTCAGTTTCTTCAGCTTTTTGGCCTGACCCAACAGTTGACCAAAGTCGATACCCGCCTCATCGCAGAGCTGGTAAATGGCCTCATCTGGTGTGTCTTTGACGCGAATGGAATCAAAGGCCAATCGTAGGTCCAGGTCTTGCAAACTGGCCGTGAGTGGATCAATCGGCTCATCATCGCCACCGTAGGATTCAAATAGGCCCACGGCCTGCTTGTCACTCACCGCCGCCAAAATCGTACCGAGCGCGGCCTGAGCTCCTTTCGCATTGGTCGCCGGGGGCATGCCGATCGCCAATCCCCGCGCCCGACCCACCAACTCATTCACCTCTTGCGGGTCGGCTGATCGCAGATCCATCATTTCAACCGCTACGCCAGTTTTGGCAATGCCGCGCGCGATCGCCTGCGAGAGACGGTCGCTATACCCGTAGTCTGAGGTGTAAAACACCGCGACCAGCGTTTCAGCCTGACTCTTGGCTTGACTCCAGCGGCGATAGCGCCCCGTTAGCTCGCCGACATTATGGCGCAGCAGCGGGCCGTGGCCAGTGGCGACAGTGGTCACTTCGGGCAGGGCATCCATCCGTTTCATGGCCGAGAGCACAGAGCGGGCGTTGGGGGCCATCAAGCACTCGTAATAGAAGCGAAAATCAGGGGAAATGGCGTCTAAATTTTCGTCATACAGGTCGTCACTGCAGTAGTGCAGACCAAAGGCATCGCAGGTAAACAGCACCTGGCTCTTGTGGTCATAGGTGAAAATCGTGTCGGGCCAGTGCAGGTTGGGCGCGCTGACGAACTCTAAAACATGACCGTTGCCCAGGTCGAGCTGGTCACCATTCTTGACCTGTAGCCGTTCAAAGGGCTGGTGTACCAGGTCGTCTAAAAAAGCCAGCGCCACCTTAGCACCGACGACAACCGCCTGCGGAGCGAGTTCTAGCACATCGCGCACGAGGCCGCTATGGTCGGGCTCGGTATGACTAATGACGAGGTAGTCAATCGTGGTCGGGTCGATTTGCCCTTTGAGAATATCGAGGTACAGCGCGCGAAACTTGGCGTGGGAGGTATCGACCAGGGCAACCTTATCGCCGCGAATCAGAAAGGAGTTGTAGGTAGTGCCGTTTTGCAGGCCAAACTCGATGTCAAAGCGATCGCGGTCCCAATCGAGCGATCGCATAACCGTGGTGTCCGCAGCAATGTCGGGTTCCACTTGCATGGTGAGGCGTTTTTGAACTTGGGGTGCGGCGACGACCATCGAGCCCTCCTGGCGGGATACTTTAACAACGGTAAAGTTTCTTAACTTCCTTTATTGTGCCGCATCTAGAAAGATTGAGCCGTTAGGATCTTTTATCAATCCTGCCAGTTTCGCTAAAGATCCCGATGGAAACGCCGCATTTTCCCCTGATCCCCACCGCCGACGGCAGCGCCACCTTCTTTTCCGAAGTCTTTGGCGAATGGTTTCACAGCCGCGCGGGGGCCTATGCCGAAGCCCGCAGCATCTACGTGCAGGCGACCAATCTGGTGCCCCGTGCCCTAAAGCAAGATCGCATGACGATTGTGGATGTCTGTTACGGCCTAGGCTACAACACTGCTGCGGCTTTGGAAGGCATTTGGGCGGTCAAGCCCCAGGCGCAAATTCAGCTGGTGGGGCTGGAACTGGATGAAACTGTGCCCCGCGCCGCGATCGCGCAAGGGCTTCTCAAGGACTGGCCACCACCGGTACAAGCCGCCCTCGCTGATCTCGCCAAGATGCAACAGATTCGCACCCATCTCCACGCAGACCTGCTGATCGGCGATGCTCGACAGCACCTGCAAACGCTGGTCAAAAGCGGGCTGCAGGCCGACGTCATCTTTCTCGATCCATTTTCCCCACCGCGCTGTCCGCAACTGTGGACGGTCGAGTTTCTCGCGTTGATGGCAAAATGTCTGCAGCCGCAGGGGGTGCTGGTGACCTACTCTTGCGCGGCGGCGGTGCGCACGGCGCTACAGCTGGCGGGATTACAAATCGGTTCGCTGGCCGTACGCGATCGCCAATGGCCCAGCACCCTCGCCAGCTACAACGATACCGATCTGCAACCGTTATCTCAGCAAGAGCAAGAACACCTGCAAACCCGCGCTGCCGTGCCCTATCGCGATCCCTCGCTGCGGGATGATGCGGAAACTATTCAACAACGACGCACTCAAGAACAGGCGACCTCAGCCTTGCAATCGACTGGAGCCTGGCGGCGGCGTTGGCTCACATAAATGGGGCTAGAAACTGCCGAAAAGACTGGGCGTAGATGACGATGTCCCAGCTTTCAAAACTCAATTGATGTGCAGCCTAGTGGAAACGATGACTCGTGATAATGAATGGTTACACCTGCTGAACAAAGGAATGGCAGACGGGCACATACAGACAGCAGCCGATCACCTGCCTCCCTTTGCCAGCAGTTGAACCCGCTGAGGAAGGCCTCGTGACTGCTGTCTATAGGGCTTCAGCTATGACAGGTACAGCCGGTATGCCCACAGCCAGAACCTTCAGTATGGCCGTTCGCACAGGCATCGCTGCAATAGTAGTGCCCCGCCTTTTCCAGAGCTTTGCTGGTATCCACAATGCACAGACAAGAATCGCAGGCACATTTCATTTGGGTAACAGTCGTCATGGTAGTCTCCTCAGCCGATAGAATGGCAGATACTTGAACAGTTATTCATGGATAATATAACACTTGAATGCTTGTTCAGGTATCTAGGTACACATTCTTGAGTTCTGACTAAAATGATTGAGCTGAAGTGGAAAGCGGTGATGTTGCTGGTGGCGATCGGCTGATTGATGTCGAACTCTGAAGACAAGACAGTGCAGGCGATCGGGGTAGATGTGCCGGTCAGTCAGATTCTCAGTGTGGAAAAGGCGCAGCGGATGGCTGAGTTTTTTGGGGTGCTGGGAGACCCGAATCGCTGGCGCATTTTGTCTGCCCTGGCTTTGAAAGAATTGCGCGTGGGAGAATTGGCTGAGGCGGTTGACATGAGTGAATCTGCCGTTTCTCATCAATTGCGGGTGTTACGGACGATGCGCTTGGTGAGCTACCGCAAACAGGGCCGTAGCGTTTACTACTGCCTCAAAGATGACCACATCTTTAATCTCTATCAGGAAGCCTCAGAGCACCTGGATGAACCTGACGATTGATTTAGGTTGAATCTGACGGCAGCATTGCTGCAGCGATGTCGTTTTGAGCCGATTGAAACGCCACTCAGAGACTTGAGACTCTGGCTTTATAAGGCTTCCGCGTGACTCATTGGTAAAAATACTTGAAGCAGTCAACGGGAAACGGGTTGCTCGCTAAGGACGAAATACCCGATTGAAAAATTCTTTGCGGTAGCGACGGTAGATATCGAAGTCTTTATCCAGGGTCGCGATCGCGGCAATGTTCAAACGCTCAGAGATCGCTATCAGCGCCAAATCCGGAAAGTCGCCCGGCAGATCTGCATACTGCTTATTGAGTTCTGCTATCCGACCAAAGTCTTTTGCTAGTAAAGGTTCGCAGACGTAAATACCCTGTACCAGATGGTTCAGAAATTCATTCTGCACCCGCCAGCTCGACGAAAGTAGCCACATCACTTCTGTAACACAGCCCAATGTCGTAATCAGGCGAGCGGTACAGCTAGTGAAAAAATCCACCACCGCGTCATGGTGTCGATCAGCGGCATCGTAAAACGCTACGAGCAATCCAGTATCCACCAAAACGTCAGGCGGTAACGTCACGATTCAACCCGGTGCCGAGCACGAATCCGTTCATCAATAATCTGCCGACGAGTGTCTCTGTCAGATCGCCCACCCTCCGAAAGTAAATGCTGAGGCATTCCTCCCATGCGTTCTAAAACAGTCTGCGGAGTTTCTGTATTGTCTACTTCTCGCTGAATGAGCTGCACCAAATAACTCAGCAGTGCCATTTGCTCAGACAGTGGCAGCTTTTGCACTTGTAGGAAAAGTTCTTGGGCTTGCATCTGAATTTAGAAAAAGTGACCAGTGACACAGGCTAATGAAATTCACTCACACCATTATGCTGTCATATCAGCTCAAAAGGGAGCTGTTCCTGCTTATCACCGACACACTCACATCGCCCCAAATCCCTTGCCCTGGCTACCGTAGCGTACCATTCGAAAACTCACCGCGTTGGTGTAGGGGCTGTATAGCGTGTAAGTGGCTTTCCCTGCGTCTTTGCCAACATTACCAACGCCGATAATTTGGCGATCGCTCACAGTTTGGCTCGTTGTCTGCGCTGGGGTATCCAAAATCATCACGGTGGAGGCCACCGCCCCTGCCGGAATTTGCAGTTGGAAGGTTTACCTAACCACCAATGACTTCAGTCAGTTAACTGCAGCTTAGCTGGAGCTATGTGCGTCAGCCTTGACATTCTTGTGAATATCAAGGTTGACGCTAGCACTTTTAAGAACTCGAGGGCATCATCCCTCTAATTGCAGAAACCTTATAGAGCTTAGGGTTTGCACGTCCTACGGTGCCGGAGCACATTCCCCGCCCAGACCATCCACAATGGCGCAAGTGTTGTAAATTAACATGCCGGTGTAGCTCTCCCCAGGCGTACCTTCTGCCCCTAAACCGTCTGCCAGCAAGACGTTCTCAGAAATGGAGACCCCAGCTTCGTCCGCCACCGTTTTGAGGACGCGATCGTCAGCCGTGAGTTCAGCAAAAATGATCGGCAGGTCTTTGTCACGAATTGATGTGGCTAACTCATTAATCTTGGCGGCAGTGGGTTCCTCCTCAGTTGAAACACCCAGCAATGTGCCCTCGACCGTTAACCCATAGGCTTGGGAGTAATACGACATCGCATCATGGGTCGTAATCAAGCGGCGCTGCGCTTCCGGAATGGTGGCAATTTGCTCGGGAATCCAGGTATCGAGAACTTCCAACTCAGCCGTCAGTTGTTCAGCATTTTCGGTATACATATCGGCATTGTCTGGATCAACGGCGATGAGGTTATCCCGAATTAAGGCGACCATTTCCAGGCCATTCTCAACGTCATGCCAGACGTGAGGATCGGGCTCTAATCCACCCTCTTCTTCCACTTCAATCAATTCCTGCACCGATTCCTCATGCAAGGCGATTTTCGGCGCCTCAGAGTCAGAGGCGGTGGCCATATCAATAATCGCAGGTTCAAAGTTGAGCCCCGCATAAAAGACCAAGTCAGCCGTATCGACTGCCTCGCGATCGGAGGGGGTGGCCTCATAGGTATGAGGGTCTTGATCGGGGGGGATTAAACAGGTCAGTTGCACTGCATCCACCGCAATTTGAGCGGTTAAATCGCAAATAACACTGTAGGATGCGACGACATCGATCAGGGACTCGTCTGTGGCATCACTAACAACTGGGTCAGATTCAGCGGCTGGGTCAGATTCGGCTGCGCTGTCTGCATCGCTAGGGGTTGAGCCGGTACAACCGGCAAGACCGACCAGGAGTGCGATCGCAACTCCTAACGTCCCTTGATGGGGGGCAAAAAATCGTTGCATTGACGGTTCCTCTATGCCTCGTATTTATAAAGAACTGTCGTCAACAATGGAGCCTAAATAGCCACCGATTGCTCACGACCGCACGGGTTAGTTCAACGATGGTTACACCCAGAAAAGTTTGGTGAACTTTGGTCTCGACCATCCTTTTCTGTGCGCTTATATACGTTGAAACTGTTGGCATTGCTCTATGTTCAGCCTGCATTAGGGCAGAAACGAGCAACACGCTATCAAGCTTAGATATTAATACTACTAACCTATACAGTTGTGTCAACCTTTTGATTAGCCTATTAATAGGCATTATCATCTTGATTGATTATCAATAGATACTGTCATTAAGCTAAGCTGCTTCAGTACATCAGCCCAATCTTGGCTCAGGCAGTTAACTGTTATGTGTCTGTAGCTGCTCACTAGCTGGCTCTTGCGATTGGTGCCGTCTCTACCGAGTTGGCTGCCTCAATGAAGATAGTTGAGGGAGTGTATTATTCTTTTGTCACAGGTTGATGCCGATGCTAGAAATTCAGAACTTGTCGGTTGACTATAAAGGTAACTGCGTACTTAGCAATGTCAGCTTTTTAGTCCCTATGGGTCAGCTAGTCGGCATTATTGGCCCCAATGGTGCGGGCAAAAGTACCCTAGTTGAAGCCATTTTGAACCTGGTGCCCGTGACTCAGGGAGTGGTTCGGTTTAAAGGCATGCCCCTCAAGCGTCAGCTCCTGCAAACCGCCTACGTCCCCCAGCGCTCTCGCGTTGATTGGGATTACCCCGTCACCGTTTGGAATGTGGTAATGATGGCTCAGACCGTGCAGACTGGTCTCTTTAAGGGATTTAGCCAGTGGGCACGACAGCAGACCCGCACTGCTCTCGAACGGGTAGATATGTATGATTTGCGCGATCGCCCCATTGGCGAGTTATCGGGAGGGCAGCAGCAGCGAGTGTTTCTGGCCCGCGCCTTGGCCAAAGAAGCGGAGCTGTTAATTTTTGATGAGCCCTTTACAGCGGTTGATCGCAAAACCGAAGACATCATCTTTGATATTTTTCAGGAGCTGCGGGCAGAGGGTAAAACCTTGCTCGTCATTAACCACGATTTGGGTGATTCGCTAGCGATTTATGACCAGCTGCTGCTACTCAATAAACACCTGATTGCCCAGGGCAACCGTCGCGAAGTTGTGACCTCCGATAATTTAGAACGAGCCTACGGTCGAGGCCTCGCCCGAGTTTTCGCTTAGGCGAAATCCCCATAGACCGGGCTTTGCTGCCTCTAGGGATGACCAAGATCTCTAAACAGACACCGTTGCATTCCTTGAGCATCGCCTCGTCACATCACTTTCAACCCATCAACCTTAAAAGATACGGAACCCTTCTATGTTGGATTGGATTATTGAGCCATTGTCATTGTCGTTTATGCAACGTGCCCTCATGCTGGGTATTTTGCTGGGGATTCTCTGTGCCATTGTGGGCAGCTACATGATTGTGCAGCAGATGGGGATGTTAGCCCATGCCATTTCTCACTCGGTGATGGCGGGCCTGCCGATCGCCTATGTGGTTGGCGTTGCCCTCTCGATTGGGGCCTTAGTGGCTGGCGTAATTAGTGCCCTGGTGTTGTATTTGATTGAATCGCGATCGCGGGTAAAAACAGATGCCGCGATGGCCCTGATTTTGACCTCATTTGTGGCCATTGGCGTCGTGTTAGTCAGTATCCTGCCCGGAGCCAATCGGATTGACTTGGTGCATATCCTGTTCGGCAACATTCTGGGAGTCACCATGACAGAGGTGTGGTGGAGCTTAGCCGTCACCGTGGTCGGAATCATCTTGGTGCGATTGTTTTTCAAAGAGCTGTTGTTTTACACCTTTGACCCGAAAGGGGCTCAAGCCAGCGGGATGCCGGTGCATTGGTACAACGCTTCACTAATTACGGCGATGACTGTCACCATCGTCGTCTGTTTACCCACGGTGGGCGCACTGTTGGTGGTGGCATTGCTAGTTGCCCCAGCCGCCACCGCCTACCTACTGGTTAAAGAGCTCCATCAAATAATGTGGGTAGGGTCAATCATTGGAGCCCTGTCTAGCATCGTTGGGATGTACCTGAGTTATTACTTGGATGCGCCGTCCGGAGCTTCAATTGTCCTCGTATCCTTCTGCTTTTTCTGTTTAGCCTTCTTATTCAGTCCATCGGAAGGGTTATTGGTTGACCTTTGGACCCAGCGCCAGCGATCGCACTTGACCGATGCTGACGAAGTCGATCAAACCCTGGTGATGCAGCGCCTCAATTCACCAGAGAGAAAGTTCTGAATACCCTCTCTAGTATGCGTAATCGGGGGTAGAACGCTTTATAACCACGTCAAATTTCTGGGCTGACTCTTCCAAGGGCTGGTTAACCGTTGCCATCGTTCCTACCCCAATCCTGATTGACGCGAATGGCGTCAAATCGCCCCAAATCCCTTGCCCTGGTTGCCGTAGCGTACCGTTCGGAAACTGACGGCATTGGTATAAGGGCTGTACAGGGTATACGTGGCTTTCCCTGGTTCTTTGCCGACACTGCCAACGCCGACAATTTGGCGATCGCTCACCGTCTGCGTCATGGTCTGTGCTGGGGCGTCCAGCGTCGTCACGGTAGAGGTCACAGCCCCTGCCGGAATTTGCAAGTGAAACGTTAACCCCGATCGCCCACAAAATAGTGTGTTAGCGTCTGCCCGCAGCAGTCGATCCAGCAGTTGCATGGGTGGCGTTTCCGGCGTCAACACATCATGGCACCCCACCGTACTGCCGTGAATCAGCAGACAATCGAATTCAAAAAAGCCAAAGTCCAGCGACCTCAGCCACTGTACCGTCTGTCGCGACACCGATTTCCAGAGTTGCTCAACGCCATCGGGGCCGGCCTGCTTCAACAACTCGGTGGCCTCCGGGTCACTGCCCATGCCGTGCAGGTTAAAACACTGCTCCTCCCACCAGCCCAAACAAACTTGGGGTTCTAACTCACCCCGGTGCGGTTGGCGCACCCGGTGCACCAACGTTTCACAGTGCGGATGGGGACCGACGAGATCGCCCAGAATATACAGCGCTTCCACCTGGTAGCGGACTCGCTTGAGGTCAGCGAGCACTGCTTCATAGGCAGAAAGATTACCGTTGATGCCGGAGAGAATGGCCCAGTGGGTCATGGGTGGAGAGTGGATGGGTGGGTGAGTAGGGGGTGGATGGGTTGGTGAAGAGTGGGCTTCGACGCGAGCTCAGCCGAACGGAAGTCAGGGAAATGGGGAGTAGTTTGTCGGTGTTAAGTTTTGGGTTTTGGGTTCTGAGCATCGGGTTTGCTCTACTCCCTTATTCCCTACTCCCTGTCCCCTATTTCCTACTCCCCTTTACCGTTCACAAACATGAGTGGGGTCGTCGGCTTTTTCGGCGTACTCCAACCCCTGGGAGAGTCGCCAAGCAAAAATCGCGGGTAGACCTTTTTCGCGGATGGCGGCGCAAGTTTGGGTGTAGTCGTATTCGACTTCGCGGAGTTGGGCCTGTTGGCTGTCGGTGTCGTAAATAACGTAAGTAGCATGAGGACGTCCATGACGGGGTTCGCCGACAGAACCCGCATTGATGATGCGCTTGAGGGAGGAGAGAGGAGTGGGAGAGTGGGAGGGTGAAGGAGTGGCTGGGTGAACAGCTGTGAGGGTGAGGTGGCTGTTCTCTAAGTTGCGCACGTAGGGAACGTGAGTGTGGCCGCAGAAAAGGGTATCGGCTCCAGTAGCGAGAACCCTTTCCAGAGCGATGAAGGCGCTGGTATCAGGCAGCAAATATTCGTGCTGGCTATGGGGACTGCCGTGCACGAAGCACAAATTATCCTGTTGCAGGGTCAGGGGCAGACTGGCCAGATAGGCGCGGGTTTCGGGCGTGACTTCGCGATTCGTCCATTCATGGGCGAGGTGACCTCGGGTTTCCGCCAGCAGCGAAGGATAGCTGCAGTCGCAGGCATTGAGCCCGTCAACAATGTCTTCATCCCAACAGCCCTGGCAGGTAGGAATGTCGAGTTCGCGAATGCGGGCGACTACTTCGTTGGGATAGGGGCCATAACCGACCAGATCGCCGAGGCAATAGATCTGATCAACGGACTGCTGATCGATATCTCGCAGGACGGCTTCCAAGGCGGCGAGATTGCTGTGGATACAGGACAGTACGGCAATGTTCATGCCACCTCCAGGGGGACAGAGTCTTTTAGGGTCGCCTGATGAGCGGCGAGGAGTGAGTCAGATAAATAACAGTCCTTAAGGGTAGCAGCGATCGCCCCTTCATCCAGTCCTTGCCCCACCACCTCCAGGCCGCTAAAGCGATTGGGACGCCCCTGCACACATCGCGGCAAATTGAGTTCAGTGTAGGCATTACCCGGCAAGCTGTTCATAAAGTCGAGATGAAAGGCCTGACCATCGCTCTGTTCAAAAATGCCTTTGGCCCGATGCACTTCGCCATAGGCTCCTTGAGTCAGTTCTTGCCAGAAGGTATCCAGGCTGGGCGAGTCAAATACTTGACCACTCAGGGGAGCCCGCCACAGCTGCGCCGCTTGCAGATCCAGGGTAGATGGATTGCCCTGGATGACGGTATCCGCCCACAGTTGCCAGCTCGTTTCCTGATTCTCTTCAGCCACCAGCGCCACCCGACGATGGGGCCGAGTTGCCAATAGCGGGATGTCCGTCTCTAGCTGAAAGCCCAACTCAAAGTAGGCGGGTACACCAGCCGTTAGGCGCTGTAGCAGTTCCGTTTCGGACTGGTGATCAAAGATTTCGACCTGGGGACATCGCGCCTGCACGCGGGTAGCATCAATGGGCGCCGACCCGACGCCCGGCGTAACGTAAACCGCAGGTGTCGGTATCTGAGCCAGTTCCTGCAGAATCCAGGTCGTTTTGCCAGCCCCGCAGGGACCAGCGACGACAGTGATCATAGGCTTGCCAAGTGGTAACGATAATCATTATCATATTGCTCGCATCGGATTCGATCAACTCAAGTAGACGTTATGGCTCAGTCGCAGACCGATATTGCCGTCATTGGGGCCGGACCGCAGGCCCTCACCCTGGTCACCCACGTACTGCAAAAGAAGGCGAAACTGCGCGATCGCATCCAGGTATTTGACCCCAGCGGTACTTGGATGACCCGGTGGCAGCAGCAGTTTGCGGCGCAAGAAATTCCGGAGTTGCGATCGCCCGCCGTCCATCATCCTGACCCCAATGCCCATGCCCTGCGCACCTTTGCCGAAGGACGCTATGACGAACTGCATCCCCCCTACGATCGCCCCGGCACGCAACTGTTTCAAGAGTTCTGTGACACGGTGGTGCAGCGTTGGCAGTTGCAACATCAGGTGGTGCCCGCCGCAGTCACCCGACTGGAGCCCTTGCAGAAACGACCTTCCCAATTTCGATTAACCTTATCCACCGGGGACACCGTGCTGGCGCGGCGGGTCGTGCTAGCCACGGGCGGCGGGCAGCCCTATTTACCCGATTGGGCCAGGCCAATCAACGCCACCCATCCCCCCGAACGGTTGGGCCATGCCCACCAAATCCGATTGCCTGAACTCAGTTCACTCGCGGGTGAAACCGTGCTCATTGTGGGCAGTGGGTTGACCAGCGGGCATCTGGCCGTCGGGGCGGTGAAGCGCGGCGCGAAAGTCGTGATGATGGCGCGGCGCACCTTCCAAGAAAAGCTGTTTGATGCTGAGCCGGGATGGTTGGGGCCAAAGTATCTGAAAGGATTCCACGCCGAACCCGATATGCAGACTCGCTGGCAAATGGTGCAGCAAGCCCGCAATGGCGGCTCCCTGACGCCCGCTGTCATGACGTACCTACGGAAACTCCAGCGCCAGGGGCACATTACCTTTTACGAGCACTGTCAGGTGGCGGCTGCCCAGTGGCAAGGGGAGGCCTGGCAGGTCTGCTGCGACCATCACTCGGTGCATGATTGCATCGCCCATCAGCCCATCCATCGCGTCTGGCTCGCCACGGGCACGACCCTCGATATCCGATCGCATCCCCTGTTGGCAGACGTCTGGCAGCAACACCCCATCGCCACCATCAATGGCTTACCCAGATTGGATGAACATCTGCGCTGGCCGGGATGTGAGCTGTTTTTGATGGGGCCTTGGGCCGCCCTGCAAGTTGGCCCCGTGGCGCGAAATTTGTTTGGCGGCAAGCTGGCCTGCGATCGCATCGTGCCTGCCCTCACCAAAGCCACCCTATCGTTCGCTTAAGCCTCCACCCACGTTGAACCGCAGCCCATAGGCCATAATGAGCCCATACAACCCCTGAACCACTTGTGAGCAACTCTAAGCCCAAGGACATTTGCGAAATTCGGTGCTTCAACATTGAGCTGGTGCATCATGTCCAAAATACGCTGCCCAGCGCTGACACCCTAGAGACGGCACAGATCATCTTTAGCGCTTTAGGCGATCGCTCACGACTGAAAATTCTGTATGCCCTCAGCCATGACCAGGAACTCTGTGTCTGCGACATCGCTACGCTGCTAGAGGTCAAAGTCGCGACCGCGTCCCACCATCTCCGCAAACTGCGGGATTTGAAGATTCTTAAGTATCGCAACGATGGCAAGCTGGCCTACTATTCGTTACGCGATCAACGGGTATCCGACATTCTCAACTATTCACTGAGACAGTTAGTGGATTAGCGATGTCAGGAATTGGGGAGGACTGTAACGGTGAAGCTCAACGGCGGCACATAACCTCTGACCAACCAACTAATGGCCGTCCATTGCAGCGAGGTGTTAGCCTGCTCTAGACTTTCAGTATGCACAAGCGACCTGTCGTATTATGAACTATCGCGACATCATTACGATTGAGCCTGGTAAGCGTGGTGGCAAGCCCTGCATCCGCCGGATGCGGATTACAGTCTACGATGTTCTAGGTTGGTTAGCGGCTGGCATGTCTACCGCTGAAATCATTGACGACTTTCCAGAATTAACGGAAACCGACATCAGGGCCTGCTTGGAGTTTGCCGCTGATCGCGAACATTGTTTAGTTGCATCAGTAACGGCTACTTGAAACTGCTGTTCGACCAAAACCTTAGCCGTAAGCTGGTCAATCGGTTAGCTGATATTTTTCCTGAATCCAGCCACGTCCAATTCCACAACTTAGCTGAGAAAACAGATACTGAGATTTGGGAGTTTGCTAAGCTCAACGATTTCTGCATCGTGACGCAAGATGCAGATTTCCCTGAAAGAAGTCGGCTTTACGGCTCTCCCCCTAAAGTTGTTTGGTTGCGGTGTGGCAATACACCGACTGATCAAGTTGAGGCACTCATTCGTTCCGGAGCAACAGCAATTCAAGAACTCTTCCGTAATTCGGATTTGCACTGTTTGGAGCTTTATTAGTTCTCAGAACTCATCAGTAGGGCACGTGCCTAGACATCATGCGTGCCTCTTCATCAATAAGCTTTTAAGAACGCGCCCTACCGCCAATCGCTCACGGCTAAAATTCTGTATGCCCTGAGCCACGACCAGGAACTCTGCGTCTGCGACATCGCTACTCTGCTAAAGGTCAAAGTCGCGATCGCCTTCCACCATCCCTACAATCTGCGAGACTTGAAGATTCTCAAATATCGCAATGGCGGGAAGCTGGCCTACTATTCGTTGCGCGATCGGCGGGTCTCCGAAATTCTCAACTATTCACTGAGACAGTTAGTGGCTTAAAGATTATAGAAACCAGGGTGGTCTGTAGCGCAGCAGTAGGCAAACTTGAATTCTCACCGATACCTTTCGTTCCGGGGCACCAACGAATTGTTAGTCAGCCTTAGCAAGTTCCAGCGCATTGCAAAAGCTGTTGAGACTGCTCAATAAAGCATTGTAGTAAGGATAAGCATCGTCCCGTTCATTTTGTAAACGGTCGTACAGTGTTAGCTCTGGTTCTGCAATCAAGTGACTTCTGTAAAAAATTAGACCTGCTTCGGTTAGGCGCTTTGAGGCGATCGCAATCAATAACGCGCCAACCGTTTCAGAGTTACCATTTTGTAAATCCTTCAGCCCCGGCAAAATCAATTCCGCTCCTGGCAATTCTTGCCATTCCATCGTTAACTTCCTTCTGATAATGTCTGCTCAGTAAAATTATTGATCCGGCGCTTTAAAGTCTCAGGATTAAGAGAAGGGAAACGGATTAATTCAGGCTCAATTTCACTTAAGCAATCACTCAAATCTTCTAACGAAAATAATCCCTGTGCATACATAACCCGCACATCATGAAGGTCGCGATCGTATCTTCTTGAGAGCTTAGCAAGCGCTGCGGCGTCGGTTGACGTTGATCTCAAAAAACGCGTGAATCGCCGCTCCGGTTCAACGCGTTGTTATGTGGCATTATCGCGTAATCGTTTGAAGTACACCAGTTCTGGATCGCCTTCGTCAAGGTTTTCGATAAAGCCACTTCGAACAAATTCGAGCGTTGCCAGCAACCGCTGCATCGGGCAGTTGGATTGATTTGTCGATGTGAACAGTTTGGATGTGCGGCATTCGTTGATCAAATGACGGATTAACGCAGAACCGATTCCTTGACGCCGGAATTGTGGATGGATATACAACATTTCGATCCAACCGTTGTCGTAGAACTTGTAGTTCAGTACGGCGTAGGCCACGACGTTCGCGTCGATGACGGCGACGTAACACGCGGACGATTTGATTTGGTCGTGAATGAACTCAACGCGTTCAGGTTTGGATGCTGCGACGTCATCGAACGCGACAATCGCATCCGCATCCGTGATTGAGGCAAGTCGCAACATCATGGGTGTGTCTCATGCCACATAACTATTTATTTAGAAAGAGTCATTCCACCTAATATGATAGGCTCTCGAACCCATCAAAACACCCATGCCGTAGGGCTTTCAATGGGATTGAATCACATCTCAGGTTGGGCATTCAGGCAGAATATGACGCCCCTACTCACCAGAACCTCGCGCTCTTGATCGCCTACCTCACGCCGCGACCCAGGCGATCGCCTCCCTAGAGACAAACATCAATCCCGAAGCGCCAATCTCTCCCCACCGCAACCGGACCGCGCTGGATTGCTTGAGAACGTTCAAATGATCGTCATAATGACTTATCCTTTATCCAAATATTCGTTTGAACGTTTAGGTGGAAGCGATGGCCGATCATTGTTGTCAGAACAAGACTGAAGCCTTGACTCAACTCAAGCAGCGTCAGGCTCGGGTGCTTTGGGTGGTGTTGGGGATTAACTTAGTGATGTTTGTCGTCGAGTTTGGCGCAGGCGTGCGAGCGGCGTCCCTGTCACTGACGGGGGACTCGCTGGATATGTTGGGCGATGCTCTGGTCTATGGCACCAGCCTGTATGTGATTCATCGCAGTGCCAAAGCTCAGGCGGGTGCGGCTCTGTTGAAGGGGGTGATTATGTTTGGCTTTGCGATCGCGGTCTGCGCCCGCGCCGTTTACCAATTTACGACCGGGGCGGCCCCCACCGCAGAACTGATGGGCCTCGTGGGCTTGCTAGCGCTGGCGGCTAACCTGATCTGCCTGTTGCTGCTGACCCGCCATCGTCAAGACAACTTGAATATGTCATCCGTCTGGCTCTGCTCCCGCAATGACATCATCGCCAACACGTCAGTTTTGGCCGCAGCAGGACTGGTCTTGCTGACCCAATCTCCTATCCCAGATTTGTTGGTGGGTCTGCTGCTCACCGTCGTGTTTGCCCGCTCTGCTGGCACGGTCTTGTCACAATCTTGGCGGGCGATCGCTTGAAACCATCCCTGCCCTGACCTAGAACCTTGCCGGGCGAAGTCTGCCAGCCCCTGCACCGCCATTAGCCAAACCCCTGGCCCCGATGGCTCTGCTGCCACACCAGCCACTCGCCCTGTTGGCCACCGGCAGCGAGCCATTGGCCATTAGGGCTCCAGGCAAGGGTAGAGAACCCCTGGGGAGCGCCTTCTAGAATCTGGGCGACTTGTCGAGCCTTTTTCCACAGGCAGAGTTGGCCATCTTCAGCGGCGGAGGCCAACAGGGTGCTGCCAGGTTGAAAGGCGATCGCGTTCACCCGTTCATCATGCAAATCAAGGACTTGGGCATCCCAACCGTCGTTGGCGTTACTTTTTTTGCGCCAAATGACCACGCCAGTGCCGCTAGCGGTCGCCAACAAAGGCGCTTGACCGACAGTGACGTCAGACCAGGCAAGTTGGCGCACTTTACCGGGAAAACCGCTCATCCGCCAGGGCACGTCGCTGTCAAACGGCCAGACCAGCAAAGTGTGATCGAGATTGCCGGAGGCGAGGTATTGACCGTCAGGGGAGGGGGCGATCACGACACTAGCGGCGGCAATTTCACGCACCTCTGGATCGGCATTCCAGTCATCCCGATGCCAGATTTTGACACCCTGGTGTCCGCTCACGGCTAAATGCTGGCCCTGGGGATGCCAAGCCAAATCAAGGACTGAGGAATTTTCAAACTGGAGAATGGTGGCGATTTCTGCGGTTTCAGCATCCCAGACTTGGGCCTGGCGACCGAGGCTAAAGGCCAATTCATTGCGGGTCGGATGCCAGGTGAGGCGATCAAGCCAGGTGCGGGGGTGGGAGAGCAGAGTGGGTGAGGGGATGGGTAGAGGGGTAGATGGATCGGTAAGAGGAGCAATGGACCAGATCAGGAGTTGACCGGATTGGCCGCCGGCGGCGAGATATTGACCATCTGAAGAGAACGCGAGGCAGTCGACGGACTCCCCTTTAGCTTCCTGAAGGATGATCTCGACCTGGGTTTCGGGATTGACCAGGAGGATTTCACCAGCGGCAGAGGCGATCGCGAGAGCATGATGGGGAGACCAAGCGATCGCCGTCACATAGTCATTGAGATGGCCTTGCCGACAACCCGTCAGCAGCGATTTGGTCACACTAGGCACGCGCGGAAGTCCTCCCGCAGTTGAGCTTCGTTCAGATTGCGACCAATAAAAACCAGCTCATTTTTGCGGGTTTCAGTCGCCTTCCAGGGGCGATCGGCCCGACCATCAAACAGCATATGTACCCCCTGAAACACAAACCGCTGATCTTCTCCGGCCATATTGAGGATGCCTTTCATCCGAAAGATATCGGGTCCCTGGGTTTGCAACAGTTCGCTGAGCCAGGCGTTGAGTTTGTCGCCATCCAGCTCTCCCGCTTCTACCAGAGCAATGGAGCCAACGGTTTCGTCGTGTTCGTGGGCATCTTCACCCAAAAAGTCGGGGTCAACTTCCAGCGCCCGATTCAGATCAAAGGCATTGACGCCGAGAATCGTGTCCATCTCCACGGCAGCATCGCGAGTGCGGTACACCTTAGCCATCGCGTTCATCGTGTGAATCCGGGCTTCTAGCGCTGCCAGGTCGGCCTCACTCACCAAATCGGTTTTGTTGAGCAAAATCACGTCGGCAAAGGCGATCTGCTCCTGGGCTTCGTCGGCCTCCCAATGGTCATGAATATGCTTGGCATCAACGACGGTGACGACCGCATCCAAGTTGAGCCGCCCCTGCATGTCTTCATCCACAAAAAAGGTCTGGATGACGGGGGCTGGGTCGGCTAGCCCAGTAGTTTCAATCACCAAGTGGTCAAACTTGTCGCGCCGCTTCATCAGGTTGCCAATGATGCGAATCAGGTCGCCCCGCACCGTGCAACAGATGCAGCCGTTATTCATCTCAAAGATTTCTTCGTCGGCGTCAATCACGAGCTGATTGTCGATGCCGACTTCCCCAAACTCGTTGACAATCACCGCCACCTTTTTGCCGTGCTCGTAGGTGAGGATGCGATTCAGCAAGGTGGTTTTGCCCGCCCCCAAATAGCCCGTCAGGACGGTTACGGGCACAGTGTCGATCGCGGTGTTGACCATAGCGAATCACCAGCAAGAATGATAATCATTCCTAGTCTAAGGCAAGATCAAGTCAGGCGAGACGTCTTACTCTGGTTTGCTCAGGTGAGTGTTTCGTTGCTGTAAAGAACCGCGTTTGTAGGCTCTGAGCGTTGCATGGATGCCTTGGACTGAGATCGAGGTAAAAAAGAATTGGTAGGTCTTGGTGATCTTTAGCTGTCGAGATAATATGCGGAGGGTTGTCTGCGATCGGGGCAGATTGAGATAAATAGGCCGAAAGTTTCTGCCTATCTAGGCTATTTGAGACAGTGTATGGAAACTTTCTGTCCAAGTAACGTTGTTGGCATTATGAGGAAGTATTGGACTCACAAGATGATCGAAGAATTATACTCAATCGTAGAAGAAAAATACTTTTCATCAGGCGACTTTAACGGAATGCCAATTTATGGATTGAAAGGCATCTTCGAAATTAACGGTGAAGCCTTTAAAGCTACGGTTCGGCAGGCTATCGAAGATGAGGTCTTGACTGCCTGCTTTGAGGGGAATCCGCATATAAGAGGTTTTTCAAAAATTCCTAAGGATAAAGTTCTTGAGGGATTCGATGTCGCAGAATACCCTGGCCACATATGCCTGTATCCTCATGAAAAAAAGTTGGCTAGCTCGGAGAGATTAACTTTATATAGTGAAGCACCCTACGCAATGGAGCTTGCTAGAGGTAGCGGTCAGCTTGATTTTAGGACTTTTAATCTGTCAATCCTTGAATATTACCGAAACGATCCTCGCTATTCATATGATACCGACTTTATCAATGGAAAAATATGCATTACCGATGAATATTTTGAATCCGATAGTGTTCCAGAACATGATCAAGTTCTGCTTCAAACATTTGGCTTTGCATACGACAATGATCTGAATCGATATGTCGCAGTATTTTTGCGATACCTATGTAATCTTAGCCCCGAACATCAAAAGGTTTGGGCAGCGAAGGAAATAAAAGGAGATATTAAGCTCCACCCTGATTATTACGCTTCCAGTATCTTGGGTTCATGGGGCTCTCGAATGTCTATTTTCAGAGCATTTACTGAGGAGCTAAAAATCATCAATGAAATGAGCATATTGATCGGAAAGCCTACTCTGTTCCGAAACAGTTACGATGGAGAGATGCCCAAAGAATTCGGCTTTCTTTTACGCCCAACACAGACTGAATTTAATAACTTCATGTTGTTGTTGGATAAATTGATGTCTGATAACATCAATAAAAAAATCTTTGAGAACGATGTAGAGCTAGAGAGTGAGGAAGAACGGGACGACGGGAAAATTATCGTCAAGCCTAAAGGGACTATACAAATACTTGAGGCATGGGTTAATAGGTATTTTAAGCCCGTAGATCCAACGCCAATCGAAGAAATGATAAAAACCTTTAGGAAGATAAGGCAACTGCGTCAAAAGCCAGCCCACGAAGTCAACGTTGACTCTTTCGATCAAGAGCTATTCAGAAAGCAGAGAGAAATTGTTATAAATGCCTATAAGTCAGTCCGAACATTAAGGCAGATCTTGGCAAATCATCCAAAAGTTAGAGTCAATCCACCAAAGATAAATGAGCAGTTATTTAATGGAGAAATATGGGACATATAGATGTGCTAGTAGGTGGTTGCTAAAGACTGCTTTACGTTTTGCTCTGCAGGTTTTAGATGCTCGTTTTCATTCTCTCCCTAAAGAGCTATGGATGCTAAAAACGGCCTGATGGTCTCTGCCACCGTGTCTCCATATCCCTCTGCTTGGCCTAGGTGTCCGGTAATCGGGTGGACTTCACCTTCGGCAGTGCCGCGATCGCACATTCTAGCGATGCGAATGCGCGGACAAACCACAACAAATTTTGCGCCGTTTCCAGTTCTTTGCTACCGCTGAGCTTAGCCGTTAGCTAGCTCTATATTGTCTGTAAAAAATTCGCAACTCTTACCAGTTACCCAGAAGATTAAGGCAGTTCGATCTCGTTGACAAGTTGCAAAACACTTTTGTACAAAGGCTCTGAAACCCAAAATCCAGCTTCATTTGTCAACGCATCCAATAGCGTTTTCACCTTAACGATCAAGCCTTTATTTTTCGCTTCGACTAAGATTCCGAGAATCCCTGTACAGCGAAGATTCAGCCTGCTTGCAATCAACCGACCTCGGCGTTCGTCCATCAAAACTTGATCAGCTTGCATCTCGACAGCCAGCGCGAGCGCTTCTGCTTCTCCAAAATCCAGTTCGCTGGTCAGAGCTTCGACAAGGGTGAGATCGCTAACAGTACGAGTTTGAATCCAGTCAAAGGTTTGTACTTCAGCCGCACCGGCAACAGGAAAATTGGGGTCGGTTAATTCTCGATAAACGGCTTCGGGGATAAAAACCGTTCCATACAGTTGGTGAAGAAGATTGAGGTGATTGATTGCAGCGAGATTATTGATGGGTGATGTGTCACTGACAACAATCACAATCTACCCATCTCCCGAAGGTTTTGGATGTCCTGCTCAAAATCCTCTACTCCGTAATGTACTGTGATCTGGCGGCTAGCGAGTAGATGTTGAAAAGCAACACGGTGCATTCCCGCAAAACGACTGGCTTGAGCAAGGGTAAGTTTTTCAAGCTGAAAAAGCATGACAGCAATCTCTTGACGCATTTCAGCTTCACTCATGCGAGTGGCAGTTAAGACTTCATCAGTGACAACAACACTCATAGCCTAATTCCTTGCTACTTTCCAATTGTACGCTCCTGGTCTCGAATGGGTCTGCATTTTGTCCCGGTCAGCAAGCACTGCGTTGGTGCGGCTAGATCAAGGTTATTGGTGAACGTTCAAGTCTGTCTATCGCCGCAAAACTTCACCGTTAGAGGCCTTTTCTCGTTCCCTTCTACAAGGTTACGGAAGCTAAAAAGGGTTTGATGGTTTCTGCTGCAGCGTTCCCATATTCCTCTGCTTGGTCTAAGGTGCTGGGTAAACGAGTTGACTGCACCTTAGGCAGCGCCGCGATCGCCGCCATTTCAGCTTTGGAGGCGGGGGGTGCCTGCTCCGCCACAACGACATCAGGCAGATTCACACGACGACGAGGCAGATTTAGAGCGCGATCGCCATAGCCACGATCGCCCGATCTCTGCCTCGCCCCAATCTGTAGCTTGAGTTACATCGTCTCGGACGCAAACACCGCATGATACCGACATTATTCAAGACTTTCTGCGGTCGCCAACCGGTGCTGGGAGACTGTCAGTCGTGCGGATCTTACTCGTTGAAGACGATCGCCATTTATCGGCCTCACTGTCAGAGGCTTTAGAAGCGCTGCAATACACCGTAGACGTGGCGAGCGATGGTGAAACGGCCTGGCAAAACATTAACCTACTGTCCTACGACCTGATGTTGATGGATGTCACGTTGCCGCGCATCGATGGGCTTACCCTCTGCCAACGCCTGCGATCGCACCGCATCAACTCACCCGTTCTCATGCTGACAGCACGTGACACCAGCCAAGACAAAGTCGCGGGTTTAGAGGCTGGTGCCGATGCCTATATGGTCAAACCCTTTGACCTGGCAGAACTGATTGCCCAGATTCGCGCCTTGCTGAGACGGGGTCAAACCAGCACCAGTCCCTTCTTGACATGGGGAGCCTTATGCCTCAACCCCACCACTTACGAGGCGACCTATCAGGAAACGCCACTGCGGCTGACGCCCAAAGAGTTTGCCCTGCTCGATCTGCTCATCCGCCACGGACGGCGAGTGTTGAGCCGCTACTTCATTTTGGAATCGCTTTGGCAAATGACGGATCCGCCGGGCGAAGATACCGTCAAGGCTCACCTCAAAGCAGTGCGACAAAAATTGCGCAAAGCCGGAGCCCCTCGAAATTTTATTGAAACAGTGCATGGGTTGGGCTATCGGTTGATGACTGTTTAGGGGCAGGAGTTTAGGGTCGGGGCATGCGCTTTTGGTTGATAGGGGGAGGAGAGAGGGGGAGTCGGGGAGCAAGGGAGCAAGGGGGCAAGAGAGCAGCAGATGAGGAGGGGTTGCAAAGCGAAGGTGAAACTATTGAGCTACTCAGGAAAATTAGATCTGGTGTCGTTAGCGAGTCGGGCAAGCCGTCCTGTCAGGTCTTTATGATCTTGAAAACACCTTGACATGACTGGGTAATGACAGAGATCAAGAGAGCAGCTTTGATCCGTTCGCGCCCAGAACAGAACCGCTCATCACTTCACTCGTCACCCAGCCCCCCTGCCCCTCGCTCCCCTGCTCCCTGCCCCTCCGCTCTTTCATCCTAATCAACACCAGGCAATCGCACCGAGACGCACGTTCCTTCATTGGGCTGACTGGCGATCGCCAGGGTACCCCCGTGCAGCTCCACACAGGTCTTCACTACGGCTAATCCTAAACCGCTGCCGGAAACGGGGCCGACATTTTCGCCTCGGTAGAACGCCCCCAAAATCGCTGATCGCTCTTTGGGGTGAATGCCAATACCCGCATCGACGATTTGAAAGCAAACGGTGGTGTCCTCTCGCGTCACTGTTAGGTGAATCTGACTGTGCTCCGGCGAATATTTCGCGGCGTTAGAGAGCAGATTGATCAGAATTGAATTCAGCAAATGCTTATCGGCATAAATCTGGGTGGGTAGGGCATTGCCCTGGAGCACCAATGTCTGCCCGGCTTTGAAATGAACCTGATCAGACAACTGCCGACAAAACGGGGCCAGCGCCACAATTGACGGGTCAAATTCGAGCTTGCCCGCCTCGGCCCGAGTTAAGGTCAACATATCGCTCACGAGCTTGCCCATGCGGTTGGCCGCCCCGCGAATGCGCTCCAAATTGCCCGCCCTTTGCTGGGGCGAGAGCGTTTGGTCATGGGTGGCCAACGACTGAGCCGAAACGGCAATAATGCTCAGCGGCGTGCGCAGCTCGTGAGACGCCATGGAAAACAGGCGGAGCTTGAGGTCACTCAGCTCGCGGGTGCGCCTCAGTTCGCTTTGCCAACGCGAGAAATAAATCAGCACGGTGGCGGTGAGCAGCAGGCCAATGGTGAGGGTGGCAAGCGTGCCCCACAGCAGATGAGAAGCTGAGGGCACAAACACAATCTGCCACTCCCGCTGGCCCAACTGAATCTGCTGCGTGCAGTCTGAGGGTGTCGCACAGAGGGCAGGGGGGGCCGGGTTGACGATCTCGACGGTGGGCGATCGCACCCGCACGCTCTGGGCATCAGCGTTGTAAATGCCCAATAGCTGCTCTGCGGGTTTCGCCGTTTGATCGAGGATGTAAAAATCAATGTCGTAGTCGAGGTCACGCAGCGATTCTTCCACCACGTCGGCGATGCGAAAAACACCCAGCACGTAACCCGCAACGTCAGCGCGACGGGTAGCTGAGGTGCCAGCCGAGACGGACGCCGCCGCCGCCTGATAAATCGGCACAAACACTAAAAAGCCGTATTGATTTTGCGTGGTTTCTTGCACCAGTTGAATGCGGCCCGTGGCCGCGATCGTGCCCGTATCGCGAGCGCGTTCCAAAGCCCGGCGGCGCGTCTCATCAGAGGCCAAGTCGTAGCCCAGAGCGGCTTCGTTGTTTTGCAGCGGTTCGACAAAAGTGACCGGCACATAGCGATCGCGCTGCCCAGCGGCAATTAACTGCCCCGTCAACGCCTCTCGTTCGGTGATCGAAAAATCGGCCTGCCCCGTTGCGGCGCTCAACTGCTGCTCGTAGGGGGGTCTTTGCCCGTCCGTAATTTGTGGTGCCCACTCCAGCGCTTGAATGCCGGGATAGGTCTGAACTGCCCGACTCACAAACCGCCGAAAGGCCATTTCGTCCACTTCATTGTTGGCCGCTTCGTACAAATCACTAATCGATAGCAGCAGTTCGGTGTAGCGATTAGTCGTACGCTGCAGCGCCGTCGTGAGGTTATTGATTTGCTGTTGAAATTCACTTTGATGCGAGAGCCGTTCCCACCGCTCAACCCAAACCGTTGCCGCCAGCGTTGTGCCTAACCCCAGCGTGAGAATCAAAACCGTCGGCAGATAGCGCAGCGCAGCAAACATCATAAATCTCGCCGTTAATGCTTAGGCGCTCTATCCTACCGGAAACCGTTCGCTGCAACTGTTCGCCCACAGGCGATAAAGAGCCAAACTCACGGGCAAACGTTGTGTGCTGCCGGACAAGCTCGAATCATTTGAACAATTGATCGCCAGACACCTTGCCGAGAACGAAATCCCCATTCGTGTGGTCGCTCGCACCGGTTCTCCGCTGATGCAAGATCTCTGCCACAGCGCCATCATCCGGCCCCCCTTGCCCCCTCGCTCCCCAGCGTATCCAGGTTTGTGAGGAATCCAGATAGCCCTTTTTTTCCCTACCCACAGCCCAGCAACCGCCCGCATCGCGATCGTCTTCCCAATTTCTTCCCGATTTCTTCCCAAAAAGTTGCTGGGGCAAGCCGTAAGTTAATACCCAACTCGCAGGCGAAAGCCGTTACCCGCTCTAAATTGTAGCCCTTTTTACCATTCCTTGAAACTGGACTTTTCGGAAGTCTTGGAACGGTGGCTAAAAGTCCTACTTCGGAGCCCGCTGCCGAGACCCTGCCCTCACCCTATTACTGTGGATAACTGCCATGAGACGCCGACGTTTAATTCAAACCACTGTGGGATTTGCGGCAGGCATGACGCTTGCCGGTGGCCTTAAAGCCTGCAGTAATGAGTCTGCCTCCACGCCTTCAGACGCCCCCGATGAAGCTGCCGCCGAGGGGGGCGAGGTGGCTAATGCCACCCTGACAGTCGTTCAGGGTGGCGGTTTTCCCAACAGTTTGGATTTACACCGCGTCGGCACCAACCGTCCGGCCTATGGGGTTTCTTGGGCGATGTACGATCGCCTGATGACCTTTGGCAAAAAGACCTTAGATGACGGCTCGGTTTCCTACGACTACACCGTGCTTGAGCCCGAGCTGGCCGAGAGCTGGGAAATGGCCGAAGACGGCATGTCCGTGACGTTCCAGCTCCGCGCCGATGCCACCTTCCACGATGGTACGCCGGTCACCGCCAACGATGTGAAATGGTCCTTTGATCGCGCCGTCTCCATCGGCGGCTTCCCCAGCTTTCAGATGAAGGCCGGTGCCCTCGAAAATCCTGAGCAGTTCGAAGTTGTGGATGACACCACCTTCGTCGTGAAGTTTCTGCGGCCTGACAAACTCACCATGATCGACATGGCCGTGCCGATTCCCGTCATTATCAACGCGAAGTTGGTCGAACCCCACCTCACCGACGAAGACCCTTGGGGTGCTGAGTGGCTCAATAACAATGATGCGGGCGGCGGGGCTTACACAATTAAGGAATTTAAGCCCAACGAGCGCATTGTGTTAGAACGCTTTGCCGACTGGAAGTCGGGGCCGCTGCCACAAGTAGCCGAGGTAATTGTGCTGAACGTGCCCGAAGCGGGTAACCGTCGCGCCTTGCTAGAAAAAGGCGATATTGACGTCAACTTCGAACTGTCTGAAAAAGATCAGCAAGAGCTGGCAGCCTCAGGTGATTTCACCGTGGTCTCGACCCCTATTGAGAACTGTCTCTATTCCGTCGACATGCACACCAATCCCCAACTCAACGGCGAAGACAATCCCTTTGTCGATGTGAAGGTGCGGCAGGCAGTTTCCTACGCAATTCCCTACGACGCCATTATGGATACGGCACTCTATGGGCAGGCCGTACCGATGTACGGCGGCAAAAGCGCGAAGCCCGACTCGATCGCCTGGCCCCAGCCCAGTCCCTACAGCACCGATATGGATCAAGCCAAAGCGTTGATGGCAGAGTCCGGTTATCCCGACGGGTTTGAAACCACCTTAGCCTTCAACATGGGCACCAAGGAGTGGGCGGAACCAGCAGTGGTGCTGATTCAAGAATCCCTGGCGGAACTCGGCATCATCGTCAACATTGAGAAGGTGCCCGGTGCTAACTTCCGCTCCGTCTTAGTCGAAAAGAGCCGCCCGATGATCATCAACAACTTTGGCGGTTGGCTCAACTATCCTGATTACTTCTTCTTTTACGCTTATCACGGTCAAGACGCGACCTTTAACGGCAGCTCTTACAAAAATCCTGAGATGGATAAGCAGATCGAAGCGGCGTTGGCCTCAGAACCAGGCAAAGCTGACTATGACGAAAACGTCAAAGGCTTTATCGAAATGGCCTGGCAAGAAATGCCCCGCGCGCCGCTGGTGCAGCCGCAGCTTGGCATCGCCATGCAGCCGGGCGTGGAAGGCTATCAATACTGGTTCCATCGGCAGCTTGATTTCCGTCAGTTGCAGAAGGTTTAGAGCGCTTTAGGAGCGAAGGGGAGCTTTAGGAGCAGGGGGGCAGGGCGACGAGTGAAGAGGTAAGTTGTTCTGTTCTTGGAGCTGACTGGATAAGGCTTCTCCGGCGATCTTGGTATCTTCTGTGATTGCAAGGTTGTTCCTCTCCGCAAAAGTAAGCTCTGACAGGGCGGCTTTACTGACTGATACCAGTTCTACGAATTACAGCTACACATATAAGTCGGCTTTCTCCCTCGGGGAGACGCGATGCGAACGACTCCGCTCAGCCGAC
>CALCCA010000086.1 GCA_937899725.1 uncultured Halomicronema sp. | reverse complement strand
CAATGCTTCATGTCCGTTCTAGCATCTGTAGTCTTAATCCGAAGAATTGGTATAACCTCTTCACGCCTGAATTAAGTGGCCATGTCATGCCTGCTACTACTTCGAACGTTACTCGATCCAAGGAATTCACGCAGTACAGCTCTTGGAATAGAGAGAGGGCTTCGTTCCCAAGGAAACGAAAAGCACCTTTAGGGATGATTTGGGCTTTTTGGCAGCAGCAGACCCATGCAAGTCGGTAAAACACAGAGGCCATATGAGTCTTTCGAGGACTGCAGGCGACCTGCTGATTAGGGTGCCTAACGCACTCCCTGAGAATAGACAGTGCTGCTAGCTCAGCTGAGTCTATTGCTCAGGCTACAGATCTTTCTTGCTTTGAATTTTTTCAAGGATTGTTTCACTTGGATGACAGGTAGCTCTCCCCCATTCATATCCTGGGAGCCGCCAATATTTTTACCTTCTGTTGGCTATTAACGACTTGATTAAATACAAACTGTCTTTACGGCATAAGCAAACTAAAGTGCGCGACCGCGATTTTTCTACACTTGGTTTTCTAAGTGAATGTTGATTAGCCCAAGATACGGCCCAACTTGAACTTTTGTTGAGTATCAAGATTTTCGGGACTTGGTCAAGACCCTGCATCAGTACAAACACTTCATGACGTCCCAGGCCTGCGTAAGTTTTCCATGAAGATAGCTCCGAATTTACACTTAGCTCTCTTTTGGCTGTGATACAAAATTGGTATCTACCGGTCTAAATGCGTACGTAAAAGTACATTTCTATGCATGAACTCCAAAAGTACGGTTTCTGCTTAGCACGATGACTGTGAACGGTCTGAGCAAGGGCAATATTCCAAGTCAAATCAGAAGAGCCATCTTTATAAATAGATTTATTTGTTTTTGACTCTTTGAATCACTGCCTGAATCGAATGATTTAGCAAATTACTCCTGCGTTAACGCAGGAGTAATTTGCCTTGGACAGAAAATCTTTTGACCGCTGTAGCCATAGCTCTTCTCGCTAGCGACTACTTAGGGTGTTGGCCGTTGAAAATTCTCGAGCCCATGGTTTTTTGTCTTACATCTTTTTTTCTGCGCGCACTTTAAATCAGGAACTTTACCATGCCTATTAGCTTTAACGAAGTTGGTGTAATTAAAGGCGCTCAGGGTGGCCCCGACGTTTTACAAAACCCGACGTCACTGCAGTTTGGTCCCGATGGGCGGCTTTATGTGGCCGAGCAAAATGGCTCGATTAATGCGTTGACGATCGCACTCCAGGATGGCGAATACGTGGCAACCGCCCACGAAGAGTTGCTTTTGCCGGGGGGCGATGGCATTGTCAAGTCGATTCAGAACCACAACGACGACGGAACTGACAACAATAGTGAGACCAATCGTCAGGTAACCGGGCTAGTGGTCGCGGGCACAGCTGAGAACCCTGTGCTTTACCTTTCATCAAGCGATCCTCGAATTGGGAAAAACGGCGAGACAAATCTCGACACCAACTCAGGGGTTCTAACGCGAGCAACTTGGACCGGTACAGAGTGGGAAACGGTCGATCTGATTCGAGGATTGCCCCGATCGGAAGAAAATCATGCCGTTAATGGCATGGTGTTAGATGGCGACAAACTCTATTTAGCGGTGGGCGGCCATACTAACAATGGTGCCCCCTCAAAATTCTTCTCCTACACCGCTGAGTATGCGCTGTCGGGGACGGTACTGGAGATCGATCTGACTGCCGTTGAGGCTCTGCCAACGCAGACCGATCCGGTGGGCGGGCAGGGCAGCACGCCCCGTGACTATAAATACGATCTGCCTACGCTGGATGACCCCAACATCGCGAATGTCACTGATGGTGTCGGGGAAGACGAGTTTGGCATGGATGAAGCGGGGCCTTGGGGCGGCAATGACGGGTTGAACATGGCGATTTTGCCGGCTGATGCGCCGTTACGTATCTATGCCGATGGCTTTCGCAATAACTACGACTTAGCGATGACGCCCGATGGCAAGCTCTACACCGTTGATAACGGTTCTAATAGCAATCTCGGCGATGAACCGAATACTGAGAGCGGCGACACCGATGGTGATGGCGTCTCGGGCGAAGCCATCAATACTCCAAACAACGGTGGTACTGGCGATCCGGAACCCCTCTTTTTGATTGAAGAAGGGGGCTACTATGGTCACCCGGCACCGGTGCGCGCGAATCAGAACCAGGCGTGGACCGTGTATGACAACAACGGTAATCCGGACGCATCGCTTGCCGTCAACACCGTTGCAGACATTTCCGATCTGGTACCCAATGGCGTGCAAATCGCTGATGGATTTCTGATTGATCCTTCAAAGTTCGCAGGTCTCGAAGGGCTTGATCCCACCGTTGCTACCGATCTTGCGCAAATTAATGCTCGGCTTTTTGAGAGCGGCGAACGGATTGAGTTCAGCAGCGCGGCGTCGCCGAAGATCGTCTCGGTGGGTTCCTCAACTAACGGCATCGTCGTCTATGACAGCGGCGGCACGGCCTTTGATGGCGTGCTAGATGGCAAGCTCTTCGTAACGCAGTTTAACGATAACGTCACGCTGTTGAACGTTAACGATGCTGGCGATGGCCTCGTTCCGGTGATGGAAGCTGGGGCAGACGGCATCTTTGGTACGGCTGATGATGTCGTTCAGAACGGCGGCGCTGACGGCATTTTAGAGATTGCCAACAACAATCTGGGCGTGCCCTTGGCCAATCCGCTCGACGTTACCGTCGGCCCCAACGGCACGCTTTGGGTGGCTGAGATTGGCGGCAATGAGATTACGGTGCTCGCTCCGAGTGATGTGCTCTTGCCGAGCGATAACGACTCGGACAACGATGGCATTCTTAATGTCGACGATCCCTTTGTGCGTGATGCCAATAACGGCACTGAAGTGACGATTACTCCCGGAGAGACCTATCTCTGGGATTTTGACCCCAACCAGGATGGTAACCTGCCCGGCCCTGACGGCTTTGGCGGTGGTTTGACCGGTGTCATGATCAACGGCACCACCGATTTTGAAGATTTTTTTCAGGCCGATTCCAACCTGCCGGGGCAAATCATCAACCTGGACAACGTGAAATTCATCACGGCGGCGGGTGGCGGCACGACTGTGATTGAAGAGGTTTCCAGTGGCGATCCGTTGGGGGGCAGCAACAGTGGCGAGTTCCTGTTCCACACCGGAGTCACGCTGGCCGATAACGTCGGTACGGCGACGATCAAGTGGTCGATTTTTAACCCAGCTGGAGAAATTACGGGCGATTCTCAGCAGATTGGTGGCTACATCGGCACGGGCGATCAGTCGAACTATTTGAAAGTGGTCGCGATCGCGGACGGAGCAAATACCGGCATCCAGGTCTCGCTGGAGAGCAACGATGCGATCGCGGGCGGCAACACCTACACGATTCCAGCTACTGATATCTTTGATGCGGCGGTGATTCCTGAGAGCGCCAAGATCTTTATCGAACTCGCCATTGATGTCATTAATGAAACTGCCACCCCGACCGTGGTGTATGAGACAAATAGTGGTGACAAAACGGTTGTCGGCACCGCCCTCTCACTTGCCGGAACAGCGGTGTTGGATGCAGTCAAAGGTGATTTCACCGTGCAGGGGCAGGACAGCGGTTTGGCGGTGGGTCTATTCTCAAGCAACACCGGCGAACCAGAGGCAAACCGCTTTCAAGCAGTTTTTGACGACATTGAGATTACGGCTACCGAGGCGCAGTTGCCGCCGACAGCGGTGGATGACAGCGTGTCAACCGGTGTCAACACTGTCATCAACATTCCCGTCTCTCAACTGTTGGCGAATGATAGCGATCCGAACCCAGCCGACCCCCTCACGCTCACCACCGTGGGCAACGCGCAGAATGGCACGGTAGCGCTCAACGATAACGGTACGGCCAGCAATACCAGCGACGACTTTGTCGTGTTTACGCCGTTTACTGACTTTGCGGGCACAGCAGCCTTTGATTACACCATCACCGACGGCATGGTTAGCACCACGGCGCTGGTCACTGTCGACGTTGCCGATGCCGTCGTGCTCTACCGGGTAAATGCCGGGGGAGCGGAAGTGGCGGCCCTGGCGAGCGACCCGGTGCAACTCGCTTGGGCAGCCAATACGGGTAAAGGGGGCCAAGCTGGTCTGGGCTTCGCCAATAACACTGGTAATGCGAGTACCCATAGCATCGCGAATCAGAATGCCCCCACGGCTCGAGATGCTTCATTGCCTGACTACGTACCTTACCAAGTGTTTAACCAGGAACGGTGGGATCCCTCATCTGGAGCAGAAATGCTCTGGAACTTTGATGTCACCGCAGGCGCGACCTATGAGGTCAACCTGTTTGTGCGCAATGGCTTCGACGGCACCAGTGAAGCCGATGAGCGGATCTTTGACATCGAAATTGAAGGCACCGAGTATTTCTCTGATATCGACCTCAGTGGCACCTACGGCCATCAGGTCGCAGCGATGCTGACGCAGACGCTGACGGTAACTGACGACTCGCTCGACATCGAGTTTTTACATGAGGCTGATAACCCCCTCATCAACGCGATCGAAATTGTTCAGATTAGTGATAGCGGCACCCCGCCCAAGCCGGTTGTGTCGATCCTGAATCCCGCACAAAATATTGCGGAGGGCGATGAGGGCGATGAGAAGCTGGTATTTATCTCCATAGAGACCAATTTCACCGTGCCTGCCGATGAGACGGTGGATGTGAATTTCACCATTGAACCGCTTAACGGTGCAGTGGCAGGTCCTAGCGGCGACTATGAGTATGTTTCCACCAGTGCAGTGTTTGGTGGCAGCACCTACATCGATACCAAGAGCATCGCTGGGAGCTCGAGTGATCTACAGATTCCTATCATTGTCCGGGGTGACAACCTTGAGGAACTGGCGGAAGCTTTCAAAATTACGATCAACTCGGTCAGCCCTAACGCTACCCTGGGTGCTGCCTCTGAGGCCACCGTCACCATTGTGGACGATGACAATCCAGGAGGAGGACTTGGTCAGGTCTTGTTCCGCATTAATGCCGGTGGCGCTGAGGTGGCGGCCAATGATGGTGGCCCCAACTGGACCGCTGACCAAGCATTGGACACGAATGGCTCCGCCGTGGCGGGGGCGGCGTCACCGTTTTTGGTCGATCGCGGCATTAATGGTAACAGCGATAACGCTGCCTATGGTGACAACACGCCTGCCGGGCCCGGTGTCAACAATACGGGTGCCCCCGATGCGCTGTTTACCACGGAACGCTTTAGCGATCTGGCTAACCCCAACAATATTGGCTATGCCTTTGATGTGGCAAATGGTGACTATACAGTCAATCTCTACTTTGACGAGATCTTTTACACCACCGCTGGCGCGCGTATCTTTGACGTCGAAATTGAGGGGGTGCTTGTTCTCGATGACTTTGACTCCTTTGCGACTCATGGCAACGATACGGGACTCCAAAGCTTCAATGTCACCGTGACCGATGGTGAGCTCAACTTGGAATTTCTGAAGGGGGCCGCCAATAATCCTCATGTGGCCGCGATCGAAATTATTGCCGCGGATGGCACCCCCTATACGCCGCCGCTCGATAGTTTGTTTGGTACGCCCGTTGAGATTTCTGATGATCGCCTCAACCCCACTGACGCAGGAACCTTATCCCTCGGCAATAACATCGTTACCGCGACCCAAGAGGGTGAAAACGATGGCCTGAATGGCGTTCGCGATCGCGACTACTTCACCTTTACGGTGCCGGATGGCCAAGTGCTGACGGGTATTTTCCTAGAGGGGTTTGTCAACAACAATCCGACCGCGGTGGATGGCTTCTTGGCGATTCAACTCGGCGACCAGATGACGGTTGACCCTGTCACCGGAGCACCAGATGGGGCAGAGGGGCTGTTGGGGGCGATCGTCTACGGTTCGGGAGAGGTCAATCAAAATCTCTTGGAGCTGATGGCAGCGGGCGGTGAAGTTGGCACCGGCACTGGTTTCAGCCTGCCTGCCTTTGATTCGGCGCTGACGGGCGACGTCACTGTTTGGCTTAACCAGGGGGCGGGTCCCGGCACACCCACGCTCAACTTTGTGACAGAGCTCGATGATGATGTCGTTCTCGACGGTGCCGCCGTTCTGGAAGTGACCGTCGACAGCAACGATGTTCAAGTCTCAAACTTTGGCAACAATTCCTTCCAACTGACGAATACCGGGAACAAGAAGATCACCAAACTGGAGATTGACGTCACCAATGCCCTCTATCCGGATAGCGTTTTTGATCCCTTTGGCTTGGCTGGAGACACGGTCAAGAAACAGCTGACGATTAATACCAACGGCGGCACCGGTGTCGTTTCACCTGACCATGGCACCGCGACCAATCCCGGTACGACGTATATCGGCGCTGGGGGGATCGCAGGATTTGAGGGCATCCAAATTCTCTTTGACAGTAACGTCAACGGGGGGTTTGAGGCAGGTGAAACCCTCGGCTTCGCCGTCGATATGGATCCCAACTCGATCGCGGGTTCAGCTAAAGGTCCGCTCGATGCAGGAACCGATCCCGGTTGGGATGTGGGGGGCATCTCTGGGGCGGAAATCATCGGCTCGACCTTTACCGTCACCTTTGAAGATGGCACCACTGCCACAGGACAACTGCAAGGGGCTGGCAACCAAGCGGGGGCTCAGGGGTTGGCGACTCAGACGCCCTCCAGTCTAGCCGTTGACCTCACGGTCAATGGTCTTGGGGCCGGTGGTGTCGGCAGCTATGGCGACGGGGGACCGAGTATCATCATCAATGGCCCAGCCGGTGAAACGGCCCGCGTAGTGCTGACTAAAGGCATCATTCAACCGGTCAACAACAACTTTTCGGAACCTTACAGTAGCCAACTGCAGGCCCAGCTGGATGCCCTTGCGGCCTCTGACTTCCCCGCTAACAATGCGGCGGAATTCCAAACGGTTGATGTGGTGCTGACCGGTGCCGACCAAGATATCTCTAGCCTGTTTGACTTTACTCAAGTACCTGGGTTTGACCTCGTGGTCGATGAAGCGCAAGTGCCCCTGGGATTTGTCGCCAGTGTGATTGACTCCACTAACGAAGATCTGCCGATTAGTCCAGTGACGGCCCCGATCTACCTCACCTTCGCCGAAGGGAACGTCGTCTCGATCGCACCCAGCCAGGATGGGGGCGAGCCCGATGTTGCGGGTCAGTTCATTGTCAGTCTGAGTGCCGCAGTGACGAGTGACACTGTGGTCACCTACAGTGTGGGCGGCACGGCTACGGCCGATAGTGACTACAGCGCGTTAAGTGGCACGGTGACGATTAATGCCGGAGAGACCTCGGCCATCATTACCGTGCCGGTACTGCCGGATAGTGAAATTGAAGGCGATGAGACGGTCGTCGTTACCTTAACGGGAGCCAGCGGTGAAGCGACCCTCGGGGGGGCGAGCCAAGCTAGCATTGTCATTACCGATGATGACGTGGCCAATGCGGTGAGCATCGTTGCCAGCCAAGCAGGTGGAGAACCCACGAACGCTGGCGAGTTCACGGTGAGTTTGGCTGCCGTCGCGAGTCAGGATACGGTTGTTAGCTACAGTGTGGGCGGCACGGCCACGGCGGGCAGCGACTACAGCGCGTTAAGTGGCACGGTGACGATTGCCGCCGGCGCCACCTCGGCCACCATTGCCGTGCCGGTGTTGCCAGACGACGATGTGGAAGGGAATGAAACCGTCATCGTGACCCTGGATGCCATCACCGCTGGCGATGCCAATGTCATGCTAGGGGCGACCACCGCTGCGACGGTAACGATCACTGACGATGATGTCGACGTCGCGGATGAAGTCGTGCTGTACCGCGTCAATGCGGGGGGTCCCGAAGTGGCGGCCCTGGCGAGCGACCCGGTGCAACTCGCTTGGGCTGCCAATACAGGCGGGGGGGACCAATCTGGCCTGGGTTTCGCCAATAACACCGGCAAAACCAGTACCCATAGCATTGCGAACCAGAATGACGCCGCGGCTCGGGATGCCTCATTGCCGGACTATGTGCCTTACCAAGTGTTTAACCAGGAGCGCTGGGATGCTTCGTCTGGCCCTGAAATGCTCTGGAATTTCGAGGTCACAGCGGGCGCAACCTATGAGGTCAACCTGTTTGTGCGCAACGGCTTCAGCGGTACGAGTGAAACCGATGAGCGGATCTTTGACATCGAAATCGAAGGCACCGAGTATTTCACCGATGTTGACCTCAGTGGCACCTACGGCCATCAGGTCGCGGCGATGCTGACGCAGACGCTGACGGTGAATGACGACTCGCTTGACATCGAGTTTTTGCACGATGCTAACAACCCTCTCATCAACGCGATCGAAATTGTTCAGATTAACGGTGACGTAACTCCGGTCAATACGGTTGCGATCGCTGCTGACACTAATGCTGCAGAAGCGGGAGACATCACGGGGCAATTCCTGGTTAGTCTGAGCGCAGCGGCGACGAGTGACACTGTGGTCACCTACAGTGTGGGCGGCACGGCTACGGCCGATAGTGACTACAGCGCGTTAAGTGGCAC
>CALCCA010000085.1 GCA_937899725.1 uncultured Halomicronema sp. | reverse complement strand
TGCTCTAAACTTTCGACCACTTTAACCGATTAGACCTTTATGCGGATTGCTATACCAGTGGGCCATTGACACGCTGCGCTGGGTCATTTGGGTCGTCCTGCGACCGGAAGCCGCGCAAGGGTTTGTCTTGCTGAAAAAGCGGTGGAAGGTGGAGCGCACCTTTGGCTGGTTTAACCGCTATCGACGCTTGAGCAAAGATTATGAGGTCTTGCCCGAAACGAGTGAGGCGTTCATTTACCTCGCGATGATTCGGATTATGGTGAGGCGCTTAGCCTAATTCGATACCTCGGAGGAATTCTCAAACATCCTCTCAGAACAAGGTTCATTTTTCGTTCTGCCAATTCATAAGCAAATGATTCTCCGATGCCACTGGAGGCGCCAGTAATCAGAGCAGTTTTCCCAACGTAGTACTGCATGGTTTTCTCCTGTGTTGGTTGGTTGACCATAAAACTCACATTTTGAAAGGTTCATTTTTTGAACTTTATGGCCCAAAAAAATAGTCCCTACAAATTTTTCAACAGTTCAGCTTTCTGACGATTAAGATGCACGGCTACTTTTTGCATCATTCGCAGCATCTCTTGTTGTTCTGGTTCTTCTAAACCATTCAGAATGGCTTGACTAACCCGCCGGTAATTCTCAATCTCCATCGTATAAATTTTCTCTCCTTCGGATGTCAGAAAAATCCTCACTATGCGTCTATCTTCATCGGAGCGATCGCGGCGCAGATACTTCCTTTTGACTAACTTATCGACAATTCCAGTCGTGTTAGTGATACTGAGTTTCGCTCTTTCGGCAATCTCACGCATCATGAGCGGTTGATACTGTCCCACCATATTGATGACACGACATTCTTGCTTATTGATGCTAACTGCTTCACCTGAACTCGCCTGCGCCACCTCAAAAAGGTCAGCAAGCATGGCAATATACTTTGTCAGTTCGTCTGCTTTGCCCACGTTGCTTCAGTCGTCGAAAGGTTCAAAATTTGAACTATTTAAATCTGCTCATAGAATTTGTTTCTGTCAACCTCTTGCTGAAGCTTCTTGGCAGCATGATTGTTTATTCGACATCAGAATCCCAAGACGGTTGGTTATATGCTCATCGTTCATCCAGAATGACCTGGAGTCGTTTCCCCAAGCGGCAAACACTCCGACCTTACCGACCTCAAATTTGCCCGGCCAACAGGTGCGGTTTGTGAATAGCCCAAATGGAATATGGCCTTATGGCCTCACGGTTGGGTCGGACTCGGATTACTGGGCTCTGGGTAGCGGAGGCGATCGCGGTCGGATGAGGGCAGATTAACGGGGGCAGGCGATGGCGCTGCAGCGGGCGCACCAAGAGACTCAGCAGCAGCGCTAGGGGCAGCCACCGTCGTTGCAATGACGACCGATCGCTGCACCTGCCGTCCTTCACCATCAGTCACGCGCAGGGTGAGCGTTTCCGTTTTTTCGCCAGGGCCAAGTTCGTAGGTGAGGAAGGCGTCAGCGGGCACCGTGCCGGGGGAAGGCAGGAGTTCCACTTGTAAATCTGTGCCGGTCACTTTCCAGGCCAGGCGAATATCGCGGGCCGGGGCGTTGGGGTCGAGGGCGACGGTATATTTGGGCGGCGCGTTTTGGCCGTCAATACGAAAGAACTGCACCCGCGGGCCGGGACTATTGGCGGTGCTCCCCTCAATATCAATCTGTTCTGACTTCAGCTTGGTTGCAGCCTGCCCTCCAGTGCCGATCGCCACAGCTTCTAACTCAAACTGATACTGACCGGGTTGGTCAAACTCGATCGGGACACCGCTGCAGGTGAGCTGGGTCGCACTGAGCTGACAAAAATTGGCCAGCGCCGGGGGCATGCCGCCGCTAAAGGTGAATTGAAAGGGCGGTACGCTGACGCGACCATCGGTCGATCGCCCAATAATGCGCACGGTTTGCAGCTGGCCGGGATGGGAGATCGTCCAGCCCAGGCGTAGCGGGCCAGTGGTGCCCGCGTCATAGGTGAAGCGATCGGGGGCGAAGGCCAAGATTTCGGGCGCGGGGGGCGCTACCAGCTGCAGCGGATCGGTCGCTGCCGTCAGCACGGTGCCCACTGGGTCATCGGCGGTGATGCCATAGCGGGCGGCCAGCTCAAAAACGTATTCACCCGCCTGCACCGCCGCAGGAAATCGCTGGCAGCTCAATTGTTGATCGCTCACCTGACAAAACGGCTGCAGTTCTTCGGGCAGTCCGGCCGCCAATGGCCAGGTGAGCGTGGGCAGATCGCGGCTGCTATCCGCCGCCCGCCCCGTGAGTTCGAGCTGGGTGAGCTGCCCCGGATGGGCAATCTGCCAGGCTAATACCAAAATCTGATCCGGCAGCTGCGCCAGATTAATCGGCGCGATCGCCCCTTGAAACAACCAGGGAAACGCCGCCAACGGATTCGCCAGAGAGGCCGATCGCGGCGAGCGGTTTGCCGTAGCAATGTCGGGGCGCGGCTTCCAGGCCATGAGCTGACTGGTCAGCCGGGCAATTTGCGGGTCGGGCAGTGGGTTGATGGTGATCGACTCGCTCTCGGCCGTGGCGATCGCTTGGCTGGTTTGGCGCGGCAGAGCCGTTAGCTCAAAGCGATAGTCACCGGGCTGACGAGCATCGGTGCGCACAAAGCGACAGGTGAGCCAGCGCCGAGTGATCGTGCAAATATCTTGCAGTTCGGGGGGTAGGCCGTCGCTCAGATCGTAGGTCAGCGGGGCCGGGTCGCGATCACCCGACAGTGCCTGCCCCGTCAGCTGCAGCGAGCGAATGGCGCTGGGTGGCCCGACTTGCCATCGCAGGTGGATAAAGTCATTTTGCGCTGCTTCGTACAGCTCCCCCTCGGCGGCCAGCTCCGCCACCTGTAGCCGCGCCGGGGGACGAAAAAATGCCAGCCAAATCAGCAAGCCCATGGCCGTCAGACCGCCAATAATCAGCGCCACCGCTAACAGCCGTTGCCACCAGGGCCGCGCTTCCCACAGCAGCTCACCCTCGACGCGATCACGATCGGCCCGCAGCGCCAGTGTGTCCTGCGCTTCTACATAAAAGGGAATGGCCCACCCCCGGCCCCACCAAGGCCGCCGCCAGCGCCGCGTCGGCTGCACCGCCAGCGGCACCGTGGTCGTAGCACCAGGTGCCAGCGTCAGGTCAGCTGTCGCTAACTCATAGGTGCAAACCGGATTTTCGGCGGTTTCCTGAGCCGTCAAGGTGAGGGAGCGCTGCGTGTTGCTGCCGTTCACCAGTATCAGTTCATAGGTGCCCGCTCCGGTCTGCACCCGGCTCAGTTGCGATCGCAGGTGCAAGTCAAGGGCAAAGTGGGGCGCGACCTGCAGATAGGCGACGTCGATCAGCACCAGATCCGGATGGTTGGCGGTGTGGAGTCGCAGCGTCGGCAGGTGTTGTCCGGCGGGGACGTCGCCAGGCAGCTGCAACAATAGCAGAATGCGCCCTTCGGCCCCGGGGTTGAGTAGTAAGCTGTCGCGACTGATTACCTGCCCCAGGTTTTGCAGCCCCTCGGGGTAGACAATGCGATACCAGGATTCGGGCAGGTCGGCGCAGGTGAGCCGGAAGCGATCGACCCGATCCGAGCGATTGTGAACAACCGCCTGAAACTCTAAGGGCTGACCGGGCCGCAGCAGCAGGGGCTGAGTGGGCGTTGTCTCCGGCACGACGCGAAAGGTGGGATCTTTGGTCTGCTCCGCCGACTGCACGGGCGGCAACACTCGCAGGCGTGATTGATGCTGCAGCGGCGTTTCTTCTGGGTAATGCTGGGGCGCATCGAGCACCAACAGATACTCATAGGCGTCGGGCAGGGTTTGCAGCGGCACCTCCAGCTGAAAGACTACCTCCGCCGACTGTTGCGCGTCCAGGGCTAAGCGCTGAAACGACTCGCGACACCAGTGGCGCACGGGCTCTGCCGTTTCATCGAGGTAGACGTCAAAAACGGCCCCCTGATGGCCCTGGTTCATCAACGTGACGCGCAGCTCTAACGTGTCGCCACTGGCGATCGCCACTTCGCCCGACGGGTTGACGACCCAATCGACAGAGCGCAGCAGGTTCAATTTTTGATCGCGGTTGACAGGCATCGCAGCGGGGGCAGGAGGGTAAGGGGGCGAGGGAGTAGGAGGGTAAGGGAGTAGGGGGGTAGGGAAGCTAGGGAGCAGGGGGGCTAGGGAGCAGGGGGCTAGGGAGTGGGTTTTTTATTGCTGAGGGTTCGGGATGCGTAGCGTTTACTGGGTTTCATGATTATCGGAGCGGTCGGAGGCAGGGGGGCAAAGTCTCACCATGTTTTAACGGCCTCAGCGGCAGTCGGTGGGCTGCAAGGGTGAACGGTGCACCCGCACGCGACTGTCGTCACTGCCGGATACCAGCCACAGCTGATTGCGTTTGAGCCGAATATCTACACTGTTGAGCGGCTGCGGCAGGCGAGCGAGGGTTTTGCCCGCTGCAAAGCGACCGTGCCGTCGCCCTTGTGAGAGCGGCCACAGTTTGACCTGCCCATCATCACCAACGCTGGTGAGATAGCAGCCCGAGCGAGTCAGGGCGATCGCCCGAATTGATTGGCCATCCTCACTGGCAGCCCAGCGATCGAGGGTGCGGCAGGCCGCGTTGCCCGAGAGGCAGGGGCTCAAATCTAGCAGCGTAATTTGCCCCTGGTTATCGGCCACAGCGAGCCATTTGGGGTGGGCCGCCGCGGTGGCCAAGCTGGTGATGTAATCGTCTTGCCCGCCGGCAAAGTCCGCGATCGCCATTCGCTCATCGGTTTGCCAATCCCACAGCTCTAGCCGGTTATAGCGGCCAGCCACGGCAATCATGGTGCCCTCGGGGCCGACTGCCGCCAAGCTGTAGGCCGCGAAGTCAAACTGGGCCGTCTGCAAGAGGCGACTGTCGCCCGCCACATCGGCCTCGGGGCCTAACGCCCAGCGCAACACGGCGCCGCTGCCGTGGCTGCTCAACAAGCTTGGGGTATGGGGGGTGAAAAGCACATCTAAGACGCGATCGTCGCGCTGATTGGGGGCCGCGAGTGCCAGCAATTGCTCCTGGCGCAGCAGATCCCACAGTTGAATTTCGCCATTTTCTAAACCCACGGCCAGCTGATCATTGTTGAGGGGTCGATAGCGCGCCACCCGCAGGGCCTTATCCGCCGTCGCCACCGGGCCGAGGGCATGATTTTCGAGTGGTCTGACAAAGCTCCGGCGGCGCCAAAACCGCGCCGTCTGGTCGTTAGAACCGCTGACAATGGTTTCGCCTAAGCCGTCAAACTGCACGCTATTGACAGCGGCTTGATGGCCAAAAAGCCCATTGGCCGGATTCAGCCAAGACAACAGCCACAGCAGCCACAGTAGGCCCAGCCCTCCCAAAAGGGCGAGCCAGGCGGGCACGACCGGGGCGACATCCAGCTGCAAGGGTCGACTGGCCGGGACCGGGGGGCCAAGCCGTTCGTCCGAGACAGCCGCCTGAGCCTCAATCACGTGGGTCTGGGTGCGCCCCAGCCAGGGCCGCCGCGCCCACACCTGCAGGGTTTTGGCCTGCACCGTACCCGGCAACCAGGGCGTGTCATCGGGCTCTAAAGCCCACTGCAGGTCGTCCGCCGTTTCGCTATTGAGCGCCAGCGTCACTGTGGGCACTAGATTACTGGCGTTTTCAAAGGTCAGCTCATAGCTGGCGGGCAGCGGCATTTCTCGCCGTCGCCAAGTGCGGGGCAGGCGCTGTTGCGTCGGCACTGGGGGCCGAAAGGCCAGCCGCCCCACCGGCAGAATTTCGAAGCGGCCTTCGGCGATCGCGGGCACGCTGCCCGGCACTTCGGCCTGCACTCGCAGCGGCAGGGCCTCGGCCAGGGCTTCGGCGGGGGCGGGCAGCGTAATCGCAAATTCCGTTGTCGTCCACTGCTGGGGCAACAGGTCGATCGCCTGCTCAGCATCTTGCACAAACCAATCGAGCGGTAGGCCCTCGCAGCGCACCAACGCCCCCACGGTGAGCTGTGCCAGGTTGTAGATACGCACCGGCAGCCGTGTGGTGCGACCGGGCCGACTGCGCAAGATCGGCGTCAACAGTTCCAGCTTCAGGGGGATGGCCCCGGCGGGGGGCACTACCTTGAGCCGCAGGACCTGCCGCTCTTCCGTTTTGAGTTCCAACGAAAATACCCGCACAGTCAGGCTGACCCAGCCAAAGAATCCAACAATGGGGCTATCGACCAGGGCAACACGAAACTGCGTGGTATCGCCCGGCGGCTTAACGCTGCTGACCTCTGGCGACAGGTCATACCAGCGCAGCGTCACCCGCGGATCTTGACCCGCCGCTAAAATTTCCACCTGAAAGCTGGCCCGGCGATCGCTCTGGTTGACCACGGTAATCGCCAGCTCAGCGATGCTTTCCCCCGGCACCAGCTCCAGGCTTTTGGCCGAGAGGCTGACGTCGAGATTTTTTTCAGTGGAGGCGGGGGTGGTCATCCCCTGATCGTCTAATTTGTCCCACACCTCGCGGAGAATCTTATTCGTCATGGCCGGTCTGCCCTGGAGTGTTCCACTAACGGTCCCCGCCACCATTGCTGCAGCTGTTGACTGGCGAGGTCGCGCCAGGTGGCCCCAGCAGCCAGCTGCGATTGCCCTTCGCCCAGCCAGATTTGCGCATCCGCCAACACGTCTTGATGCTGCATCAGCTTGGCCTCAACGGCGGGCTGGGCCTGGGGATTGTGGCGCAAAATGCGGCTAAACAACGCTTCATCAAGGGTGAAGACGACCGTGGGGTCGCGCGGGCGCACGGAGGCGGTGCGCGGCACGTCGAGCATCAGGGTCAAATCGCCAAAGATCTGCCCTGGCTGCAGCACCCGCAGCGGGCTGTCATCACTGGTGGAGCGTACTTCGACAGTGCCGACGGCCAGCACATAGACGGTGTCGGCGGCATCGCCTTCTCGGAAAATCAGTTCACCTACTCCATAGGTCTGGCGCTGCGCCCCGCTGGCTAATTCGCGCAGGTCGCCATCGGGCAAAGTAGCAAGGTACTCTTCCTGGCGCAGCATTTGCTCCACTTCACCCCCGCTAATGCGGGTCACCCGCACCGCCGCTGCCCGCTCTTTTAACGCCCGATAGTAGGCACTTAACGAATCAGCGGGGGGAAACGATGGGGTCACCGCCGGTTCGGACACGGCCCGGAGTTGGGTGGCGCGGGCGGTCAGAGCCTGATAATAGGCCACCTCAAGCTGGCTGCCCGCCATCTCACTGCCGCTGTCGCGTAGATCTTCGAGCTGGGCCTTCAGACTCTGTTCGCGATCGCCAATCACCGCCGCCATATTCTGAAATACCTCTGCCAAGCGCCCGAGTTCATCATCGCGCTGAGTCGTCTCAGTCAGGGCAACGCCGGCAAAGTTGCCTGATTCCATCGCGATCGCCGCATTACTGATCGACACAATCGGCCGAATCAGCAGGCGATCGCTCAGCTGCCAGAGGATAATCATGCCGCCCCCCAACAACACCAGAATGATGATGAGCAGTCGCTGTTGGTTGCGATCGATCTGCTCTAAAAAAACCGTTTCCGGCGTGATGCTGCCAATTACCCAGTCCAGCCGGCCGAGCGGGCTCACGGCCACGTAATACCGTTCGCCGGTGATGGGGTCATACTGTGACAGCTCCTGCAGATCCACCAGCTCCTGCAGATCCACATCGTGTTCGTCCAGGGACTGATTTACCACCTGCAGGAGGGGATTATCGACGGTTGCGAGGGCGAGTAATTCGGCCTCGGTTTCACTTTCAAAGGTGCTGGCCAGCACTGCGGGGTCGCTGGCCGCCACTAAATTACCGGCGCTATCGACAATGAAGAGGAGGCCCTCGCCCGGCTGCTTCAAATCGGACAAATACTCCGAAATCCGTCGCAGGCCAAAAGAAATGCTGACGACGCCCTGCAGGATGCCCGTCTCGGGATCTTCATAGGAGATCGCGGCATCGAGTCCCACCACATTGCCCGTGCGGAAGCGATACACATCAGTCCACACGGACTCGCCGGGCGTCGCCAGTGCCGCCTGATAGTAGGGGCGCTGAGGAGAAAAGTAAAACTCGTCGCGCTGGGTTTGATCGACCTGCTGCCAGGCATCCTCCGCCTCAACAAAGTCAAAGGTGCGCACCTGCCAATCGAGCTGACCAGGGCTGATGTTAGCCGCTTGGGTTTGTTCAAAGACTGCGGCCTGCTGGGCGCGATCGCGCTGTTGGGCCGCCAGATCAGTGCCTGGCTCAGCCAATTGTCCCAGGGTGTCGTCCCACCGCCGGACGTCGAGGTTGTAGAGCCCATCGGCCCGCCGCTGCGCCCCCAAAAAGTCGCCATTGGCGAAACCGATTTGCACCCAGGTAATGTTTTCGTGGGCGTGCAGCAGATTGAGATAGAGCTGCCCTTGGCCGGCCGGGTCTTCTAAATCAATCAGGCCGTTGTTGAGACTGCTCAAAATAATGTGCTGAATCGCCAACACATTATCGAAGAATGCCGCCGCATCGTTTTGCGCCCCCTTAAACGCCTCATCGTGGAGGACGCTGACCATTTGCTTGACGTTTTGGCGAGAGATATAGACCCAGGGAATATGGACGATCGCTGCAATGGCACTAATGGTCAGCAGCATCATGCCGGTTAGCTTGACCTTGAGGCCAAAGCGATGCTTGACCCGGTGTAGCGGTGATTGAGACGGAGCAGCGGACGGCGAAGACATAGCGTTGAGGACAGAGGGTGGAGAATAGAGGGCGGGGGAAAAAGCGGCTGAGACTCGGCCTTTAAACCGGGGCGACTGGCGCGGACTGTTGAATTTGCGTCCAGTGGTGGCGCTGCCAGGCAAAGTGCAGCAGATTAATGCCCAGCTCGTGGGCGGCACGCACCCGGTCACGCGGCAGGGCCAGCTCGGAGCTAGCGGCCCAAGCGAGGGATAAATCGCCCAGGGCCAGCACGATGCCGCCGCCGCTGTAGAGCCGCAGGGGTGCCTGGCGAATCACCGGCCATTGTGAAAACGCGAAGGGTGATCGCCGCAGGGGATGATCCTCTGGGGGAGCCGCCAGGGGGGGCGGGGTCCAGTCCGGCTGGCTCAAATGCAGCAGCAGGGCCTGCTGGGTAGCGGCAAGGCGACTGTCTAAACTCTCGGTGACGGCCACCTGTTCAGTGGCTAATTGCGATCGCAGATCGGCAAAGCGTTGGGAGCCCTGCAGATCGGCTACAGCGGTGTCGAGTTCGCGTCCGATGGCGTGCATCTCTTCAAAATTGCCGTCGCGGCTGGGCAGCTCGACCAGCAGTACGCCCCCCTGATGCAGGTGTCGCTGCAGCGTCGCGATCGCGGGCGGTGACAGCCCCAAACACTGGCGGTGGGTGAGATAAAACAGGTCGCAGTCCACCAGGGCGGGCGGCGCGGTTTCGAGTGATGCCGTCTCGGATGTCCCTAAATCAACCGCCTGCAGGTCGGCTTCCCCCTGCAGGGCCGGATACAGGGCCTGGGTGGCAGCCAACAGCGTCTCGAGACTGTGGCGAATCCGCTGATCTTCCGAGGCTAGGGCCGTCTGGGCATAGGCGACTTTGACCAACGCCTGGGGCCGCAGCTGCGCCTGCTGGCGATACCGCAGATCGATCTCGCCCACATCGGGGGCAAACACATCGGCGGCGGGCAAGAGCGGGCCGTCACTGGGGGGCAGCAGAATGCGACAGACTTCAATATCTAAGGGGCCGGGGGGCTGCTTCTTTTCGTCCAGGCGAAAGGTTTCGGCAATGATTTCAGTGGGCTGCGATCGCTGCAGGCCTTCGGGATCCACGTGACGCACCACCAGATAGACCCAGTGGGGCTGCGCCTCGGCCAGGGAGGCTAGATGCACCGACACCGGCTGATCGACCACGACCAGATTGCCGTGGGCGTCGATCGCCACGCCCGGACTCACCTGCAGCCAGCGCTGATCACGATAGCGGGCGCTGACCTCAGCGGGCGGTGGCCCCACCGCGACTTCGAGACCGCAGACGATGCCCGGCAGGTGCAGAGCCTGATAGTGCAGGTTTTGACGCTGCCGATGGTAGTCGTGGGCTACCTGCCACCGTTCGGCATCCAGCAGCAGACCGTTGCGCACCGCCAAGCGTCGCAGCGGGGCGATCGCGGCAACCGGGAGAGAGGCGGGATGAGGACTAAGAAAACCGGTCATGGCAGCGGGGGTGAGGGAGTGGGGAGGTGGAGGGAGCGGGGGAGTAGGAGAACCGGGGGCTAGGGGGCAGGGGAGTTCGGGGGCGGGAGAGCTAGAGGGGCCACTAGGCGACGGTCGCGATTGGCCCGGTAGGGGGAACCCTAACAGCGGCGGACAGAATTGCTAGCTCATAGGTACAAAATGCGGGTTTTTCCCGTTCGATGGTTTTGCGAATCAGCGCTTCATCAATAGCGAACCCAGGGGGCTGCCGCAGCGTCACGTGAAAATGAAAGGGTTTGGTGCCGCCGATAATGGCTTCTGGCCCCAGGTGGGTTTCGCCCAGTACCAATCCCGAGCCAAAGGTTTCTTGAATGGCGATCGCCGGTTCCTCCCCATCTGGCGTATGGAGCGGCAGACCCGTCGCTAAATGCAGCGACAGCCGCAGCCCCCGCTGCGTACCTCGCCAGCGATAGATTTCCAGGGCGCGGGCGATCAGATCGCGCTGCTGATCCAGGCTCAGATCCGACGAGAGTGGCCAACCGACCCAGTGAGCCAAAAAGGGCAGCATTCCCGCCGGGGCCAAGCGCGGATTCAAATAGGCCCAGAGCCCGTCGAGGGTGCGGACGTCCGGCTCAAAGGCCATTTCAAATACCTTGAGCAGGCGACCGACAAAATCGACCTCGCGGTACAGGTCAGGCAAAAAGTCGAGATAGAGGCTGCGGGGGCGCAGGTAGAGAGTGAATTCGATCGCCCGCACCAGTTGGGCAGTGCCGCCTGGATTAGCGCTCAGGCAGCGCAGGTGACCGTGGTATTCCAGCGGCAGGCCGTCTGGTTCCGCCGGGGCAACGGCCCGTTCAAAATAGTCGGCGGGCACCTGAAAAAGCAAAATCGCTGTGCTCCCTTCGCCCGGCGCCAGGGTCGGTTGCGATCGCAGCACCTGACACCACTCGGTCGGAAAGTCGCCGCCCACTACCACCGATAGATCGAGCGGGCGATCGCTCTCATTCGCCACCAAAATCGCTGCTTCCGTCGGTTCCCCCGGATACAGCACCAGGGGATTGACCACTGCTGGGAGATTGGCCGCCAGCGTGGGCGATCGCTCTTCCCACGGGCGTGTCACCGGCACATCCATGGGGGTAAAGCGCAGGCTGAGGGCGGGATGATCGAGGGCTAGGGTCATCAAAAATCTCCCAGACGGAGCAAGGGGCGTCGGCATCTTAATAACAACTCAGAAAATGCCCCGAGTTGAGATGGCGGTCAAACCAAGAACAAATCGTGCCTTCGCTGCCCGGATCAATCACCGAGGCGGGCGGCAGGCGCTGCCAGCGATCGCCCTGATGGCGCACCTCAAACAGCTGCACTGCGCCAATTTGCCGAATTTGCGGAAAGGCTTGGAAGAGGGCGATCACATCGGCGACGTAGACCGGGCGACCAAAGGGCCAGCCCTCGCCATCGGGGCCGCCAATCAACGGGTTGAACTGCCGATATAGGGCCAAGCGCAGTCGCTGCAGCACGTCTTCGCGCCCTTCGGCATGGTTAAAGGCAGGCTCTAAAAACAGCTCCGCCTGCACTGAGACGCCGGTATAGTCGGGTTCGGCGCAGGTGACCTGTACTCCCAACAGCCGCCGCTCATCCAAGTAGCTGAGAATCTGCTGCTCTAGCAGCGGCTCTAAACTCAGCGCCGTCGGGGCCAGCCCTAACCCCTGCTCAATCGTGGTCGTATCCGCTTGGGGAATCACTAGCACCCGCACTGTGCCTGCCCCGTCGGTGGTGACCGGCAGACAGCGAGCGCGGGCCACAGCCCCCTGCCCGGCCTGCAGGGTCAGAGTTTCAAAATCTTCGGGGGTGACGGCGCGATCGCGGCTGCGCAGCAGTTTCGGTACCCGAATCACCGCCTGATCCAAGGTCTCACCGTCAGAACCGTGGCGAGCCGGTCGCCGGTTAATTACCTGGGTGACGTAGGGCACGGCGGTTTTGAGCACTCGCACGGTGCCCGTCTGCACATTGCCTTTGATGCCGCCGCCAGTACGATAGGCCGCCATAAAAATGCGACTGCCGCGCGGTGCGACGGCGCCATACTGATGTTCGAGGGCGGCGGCCTCTGGCTGGCTGGCGGCGAGAGCCAGCGATCGCGATCGGGCTCCCATTTGGGCTCTGACCTGCGCTTGTAGCGAACTGGCCTCGCGCACCTGGGGGCCAAACTGAATCGTGCCCTGCCCCGCATCGAGGGTGTAGTGCAGGTCTTGCGGCCCCGAATCAGCGAAGTCATTGACCTCGACCCAGCGGCGGGGGGTGCCCAAGGCATCAACCGTGACGATATGTTCGTCGGCCTGGCGGGGCAACACCGGAGTCGAAGCGAGAGTAAAGGTTTGACCCGGCTCTCCGGTGCTGATGCCCAGCAGCTCGCGTTCGATCTGGGTGCACTGACTGGCGCGCACGGTGCCGCCCACTGACCGACAGGCAAGGCCAGTGATGCGCGGGGTGGCTTCGTAGGGGGTGCGTTGGTCAGCCGCCGGTAAACAGACGCAGCGCAGCCAGCGACCGCGATAGGTGGTGAACTGCACAGCGGGCCATTCCACCGGCAGATGCAGCAGCACGTCAGCCCCCTGCAGCGGATTGCCCCCCTGACGGGCCAGTTCGCTAAAGCTAAAGCCCTGGGTTTCGTCATCCACTTCGCGATCGAGAATCGGCTGCCACTGTTCACCATCCCACGCTTCCCAGCGGCGGGGCGGCAGGGTGGGGTTGATGCCGGTGGGCGTCGCCTGCTGGCCCTTGACGGTGAGGGCGATCGCGTTGCCGTCCAGCAGATCGGCCTCATCAAACACCAGATAAAAACAGTTGCCGGGCTGCGGTTGCTCATTAAACAGGGCAAGTTCCGGCCCACCCCAGTCGCCCGCCCCCATCTCTGACCAGCGATTGGCCAGGCGATCGCGCAGGCTCTGGGGCATGGTTTCGGCCTGGGGCGCGGTTAAGACGTGGCGAATGTGGGGACAGCCAATGGCGAGGGGGGCTTCGGTGGTGAAGACGATCGCCTCTTCGGAAGTGATGCGTTCGGTGGCTAGCTCAATGCCCGCGGGAATCGTGTAAAGCTGCGGTAGGGCACTGCTGAGGTAAAAGGTCACCTCCACCTGGGCGGGGGTGGGCGGCTGCAAGCGAATACCCAGCAGTTCTAAAAAGGCGACATATTGACGGCGCGGCACCTGGTTAAAGCGCCCCAGCATTTGATCCGTCAGCCACGAAAAGAGTTCCACCAGGGTAATGCCCGGATCGCTGGGGTTGTGGTTCGTCCACTCGGGGCAATAGCGAGGAATGCGCTGCAGACACTCTTCGACCAGATCCTCAAAGGTGCGATCGTCCAGGTTCGATTTGGGCAGATTGGGCAGAAAATCAAACTCCATACCCGGCATTGGCTCCTAATGGTAAATCGAGGGGGGCTTGAGTCAGGCGGCGCGGCGGTTACGGGGCGGTGCTCACTTCCAGCGGCTGCAAATAAAACGGATAGACTAAGCTGCCAGCGCTATAGGTATCTCGCAGGCGATAGGCGATCGTGATATCCACCCGCCCCAGCTCGGCCTGCGGATCAACCCGCACCTCATCAACGAAGATGCGCCGCTCCCAGGTTTTCAGCGCTGCTTCGACATGCAGCCGCATTTCCACCAGCGTTTTTTGGTTGAGCGGGGCAAAGGTCAGCTCTTGCAGACGACAGCCAAACTCTGGACGGCGCAGTCGCTCACCCGGTCGAGTTCGCAAAATCAGCCACATCGATTCGCGCACGCTTTGTTCCCCCCGGCTCACCTGCAGGTTGCCCTGAGGGCTGACCCCGAGCGGATAGGCAAACCCGGTGCCGAGATGGGGGGAAGCGGACAAGTTAGAGGGGTGAGAAGCCACAGCGGTTTAGAGTTCCTGGGTGCCTGTTCCAGGTGTATCTTGTTGCGCTGGCCCCGACATTCGACCTTTGGCGAGTCTTGCGAAAACGTTTATATCACTTATTCTTTGAGGACTGAAAACATTCGCTTCCCAAACGTTCAGCCCATCTGCCGAATCTTTGTGCGTAACGTTCTTAAGGCCGGACTCCGACCCATTTCAATACTTTGCGCTAAAACTTCGGTGACCCAATCCAGCGTTGGCAATGAGGGAAAGGTCGGACTGCTTACAGACGATTGATATTGCCCCGCTTGCAGCGTATAGATGCTGAGCTGATTCTTCTCATAGCGCCACAACTCAGGTACCCCAAGTGCCGCATAGGCGGCGAGCTGAGTTCGGGAAGTGACATCGACCTCAATGGCGAGATCTGGTGGTGGGTCAGCGGCCAGGTTCACGCGTCGCTTCCCCCGCATCTGCGCCTGATTTTGAATGTAAAAACACTGGTCAGGCTCAATACCGCTCGCCATTGCTTCTTGCTTGAAAGTGGTTGACCCAAAACACTCACAGTCGATTTCGAGTTCATCTAGCAAAATTTTGACGATGTCACCGATGAGCTCTTTGTCAACTTCATGTTCTGGAGAAGGCATTCTGATTTCTAATGTGCCAAGACTGTAGGCGATACGTGCAGAGCGGCTTTCACCCAATTCTTCTAAGATGCACTCAAATTTTCGCCAATCCACATTGCGAATGAGTAAGCGTTGCCCCACCGGTACATCGAGCTGTTGAAGTTGCAAGGTAATCATTACAAGCGGGAGTTAGAGAAGTAGAGTCACTTTAATAATGATGGGTAGTAGTCAAGCCCACGCTCCTTTGATGAAGCGCATCGCGCCCATGATTGACCAAACACTTCCCAATACTTTAGGCACGACAAAAAGTTCTCCTTAAATTATGTCGTAACCCTGCTTGAATCTGACAGTTCCTTCAACAGTCTCTGCACTATTGCAAATGTTCCAGGCCAAAACGACCTGTCCTCAGCTAACCCTCATCAGCAAGCTGCCAGAGACTGAATTCGACGATGGCGATCACAGCTTCCTTAAGCATAATGACCCTCCTGGCCACACCCGAAAAATCAGCGGGGCCGCCCTGCGCACCCTGCACGAATTTCTCAGGCGCCAAGACCCTAACCAGGTTTGGGGCGGCCTGACTCGCACCACCACTCCAGAGGGCGATGTCCTCTGGATTTGTCAGGAGCACATCAAAGAGCTGTATTCCACAGCTTCGCGATCGCCATCCGGTTGCAGTTCTGAGGGATTGCTGCTAACTATCAAAACGGCTGGTTGGGCGGCGGGACGGAATTGACCAGCGCCCCCTGCAGATTAATCGGCCCGATCGCTTGAATATTGATCGACGTCGTGGCTTGTAGGTTGAGGCTGCCCGTCGATCGCACCGTGAGCACCTGCATCGCATCATCCAACGAGATCTCATGGCCGCCCCGCGATCGCATCGTGATGTCCCCTTGACTATCGCTAAAGCTGAGCTGATGTCCGTTGGGGGTGGCGATCGTAATGGTGCCGGTGCTGTCGTTGAGCGACACCTGCGCCCCCCCGGCTGTTTCAAAGAAAATCCCGGCCTGGCTGGCGTTTTGGTCTTCTTCAACAAACTGCATCTGATGGCCGGTGCGCGTGCGCAACGTCCGCAGGCGCACCTTACCTCGATTCACCGTGTCTGAGACTGCGTGAGGTGGGGTGTCAGTACCATTCCACACGTTGCCCAAAACGTAGGGGCGGTGAATGTCGCCATGTTCAAACCCCACCAGCACCTCATCCTCAATTTCGGGCAGGCAATAGAAACCGCGATCGTCCCCCGCCCCCACGGCAACGATTCGCGCCCAGTTACTTTCGTGGGCGCTGCCATCTTCCTGCGGCGTCAGCGTCGGAAACCGCACCCGCACCCGGCCCAGGTCGTCGGGATCTTGATTGTTCGTGACGATGCCTACCAAAAACGTCTGCCCCGGTCGCAGCTGGGGTTGACTCATTAAGTCGCCTAGCAAGTTGCCACCCCGCAGTCCCCGCACGCCAAACTCGGTGGTGTAGCGCCGGTTGTAGTAAAGGTGGCGAGTCTCGGTGATGTAATAGTTGCCGCTGTATTTGCCCATGTCGGTTAGCTCGACCTGCCGCCCCGTACGAATCTCCGGATTGCCCTCTGCTTGGGCATCGGCCACGGTAAAGTCGCCACCCAGCTCATCAAACAGGGCTTGGGCGATCGCGTCGGCTTCTTTGGCACTTTCTACCGGTTTATCGACCACATAGGCCTTGGGCGGCTCGTTCGAGAGGCCAAATCCCACCGACAAATCTGCGCCCTGGCCATATTCCGTTTCAGTCAGCGGTGCAGTGGCTTGGGCGGTGGAAACGATCGCCCGCTTATTGGCATAATCCCAGCTCCGCACTTCGACCCCGCTCACCTGCTCTGCCGTTGTTACCCGCACCTGAAAGCCACCAAAATCTTGCAACCACTGCAGCGCCAATTGGTCATCTACCGTCGGTTGCCGAAAATAGAGCTTGCCGTCGCGCACAAACAGCTCAAACCCCAGCCGCGCGGCGCGATACCGCAGAAATTCCATGTTGGTCTGGTTTTCTTGAAACACGTAGGCGCGCGGATCGCCGCTGTCATCTAGCTGACCGATTTCGATGCCAACTTGGGCGGCAATCTCGGCCACGATGTCGCTGTCTTTGTAGTCTTGATACGAGCGATTGTGGCGACCCCGATGCAGGCGGTGAGAGGTGTCATAGCCCCGCACAATGACGGGGGCCTGCGATTCGGCGCTGAATTGACTTTCGATGCCCGTAATTTCCCCTTCGATCAGGTAGCTCATCTTTGGCTCGCTGAACGCGGTATCCGCCGTCGTGCTCGATTGGAACCCAATGCGTACCGTCTGCCCCAGGGTGAAGTATTCGTCGTAGCGCCAGGGTGATTCGTTGTCGTTGCCGGGATAGTAGGGGTTTTCGACCACGATGGTGAAGACTGCTGGCAGGTGCAAACTCTCTTCGACTGATAGCTGCTGAATGTCGTTGATCAGCTCGTCGGGCGCGGCTTGGCCACCGAGTTCTAAATAGGGAATGGGGACGTAGGTTACAGTTGCCACAATTAAAAGTGAGTGAGGTCTGGAACGGAAATCTGGATGAATAAATTAAGGCGTCAGGTCAGCTAAATTAGGTTTGGGCAGAAGCGTTCTCCTGGCGGTTTTGCTATCTCTCACAAAAGTCACTACACCATGTTCAAAGGGCTGTAGAACCTCACCTAGCCTGTCCTTAGTAAGGAGAGGAACCGGATTTCTTGTCACATTTGAGGTAAATCCTTGAACAGACTTTAGATGAGCCTCTCCTAAGCCCTCTGGGCAGGCTACGCCAAAGAGAAGGAGAGGTGCCGCAGGCGGCGAGGTTTAGTGGTTAGCCATACCAATCCTGACGCTCCTGATATTCATCACAGGCCGCTTGAGCGCCTGATTCTAAGGCATCGGCCTCCGCCATCAGCTCGTCATACCGATCCTTTGCGTCTTCATCCACCGTCACCACCAAACTCGATAGATCATCGTTGAAGCGATCGTACCGAGAGTCGTCTCTGACATTGGCAATATAGAGCTCGCCCACCGCTGAAACACTGGTGCCACTAAAGTTAGAGTCTTCATAAAAGGTGACTTGATAACCGGCAGGCACGAAGAAAGACGTCATGTTGTCATTGCCCAAATCGCCGAGGTCACCGCGGTCAAATTCGCCCTCCCCAAACTCGACACTGTCGCCTTGTTTATTGGAATGTTTAAACAGCTGAACTTTGCCCTCAGGATCATAATTCTCTTTGGCTTCTTCGCGTTTGGCCTCGGCTTCATCAGTCCCCGATTCACATTGCTCCTTAAGGTCAGCTAAATAATATTCGTTGGCCTCTGAGACGGAGATTGCGGCGGGCGGCTGAGTGCGCGTATCGCGATCGCCAAACAGCTCGGCGTCATAACTTCTCGCTTCGGAAGATAAAAAAGAATCATCGACTTCTTTCAGCGAAAGGTTCACTTCGGCTCGCACCGGCGTGCCATTAGCCAGGAACATCGTGAGTTTGTAATCGAGCTTTTCGACAAAGCAGGTGATGTAGTCTTTATCGCCCCAAATAAATTTATAGATGGGCGGACGCGGCAGGTAAGTGTCCCCGGTTGAATAGCCTTGAAACTGCACCGACTGCCGCAGCGGGTCAATATACACCGCCATAATGTCTTCACCCGATTCGTAGGTGTCAAACATCACTTTTTTCAGCCGCAGCGATCGCGCCTTGGGGTATTCAAAGCTCACCTTGGGGCGACCACTTTCCGTACGCGCCGACTCCGACTCGCCCACTTTGACGGCTTCCTTAAACTGCACCTTGTCCGGGTTAAACATAAATTGAAAGTCAAGCGACGAACTGTCTGGACAAAACAGCCGCGCCTTTTCTAACACCGTCATTTAGCGCCCTCCCCCCATCGGTTCACCACGGCAACCTCCCGGCATATCGCCCCCCTTGTCGTTCGCGATCGTGGGCCATTTTGTGACCCATGAGACTATACATTTCTCGTGCCAGTAGCTCCAACTCTTGCGCCGCTTCTTCGGGCGTGAGATACTCCCCCTCCGGAAACTCCACATCGGCGTCTAAGATGGTCTCGGCCAGGGCTTCTAAAAACTCATCATCGGCCTCTTCTAACCGCAGAGCCAGCGCTTCTAAGATCACCTGATCAGCTTCCTTGATGCTCTCTGCCAGCTCCGTTTGAAAGGCTTCGTCTTCTTCCGTGAGTGCCGCTTCTAAGGATTCAAAAAACTGCTCTTCCGTAAATTCTGGCGTTTCGGCCTGCAGCTCTTGGGTCGCTTCGTTGAAATCTTCGTCATTCTCAACCCGCTCAACCACGGTGCTGGCAAAAAACTCGTTGTATTCCGCTTCAAATCCCGCCGCTTTAGCCAAAAAGCTTTCAACCAACAGTTGACTTTCTTCGTCATCTCCCGGCAAGGCTCCCTGCAAACTTTGGCGTAGCTGTTCTTGCCATTCCTCCGCTGACAGTGGGGTGTCTTCGGCGCTAGCTGCCACCTCATCATCCGTTTCTGCTTCGGCCATGGCGGTTTCTCGCTGCACCGTGACCGAGTCGGGGACAGGAGACGACGCGGCAGCATCTTCACCCATGAGTTGCGCCACCGTAGACCACTGTTGAGGTACTGCCGCTGCCGGTTGCGTTGCTGACGTGGGCTGGGCCTCGCGCTGAATAACTGGACTCGTCATTGAATCAGCCGTGGGCGGGCTCAGCGGCTGCGCGTCTTGAGCCGTTCGCTGAATAAGTGGATTTGCCACTGGCATAGGAGCTGGCGATGAGGAGTTCCCATCAGCGGGTTCACGAGCCTGAATTGTCGGCAGCGTTGCTGAACTTTCTGGGGATGTCGGGAAATTTGATGGAGCTGTTGTCGCCGCTGGATGGCTTGATTCCCGCTGCTGGATAAATGGCCCGATCGCGCCTGGGGTCTGCACGGGTGTCGAGTCGGCAATCTCAGCAGGGGTGGTTGGGGAACTGGAGTCTGGTGATCGCTGCAGGGGCACTGTTGCCGCCGGACGACTGCTACCCTCTGACGGCGATGCCGCTTGTGATTGCACGGTCGGTGCGGCAGGTGTGTCAGCCGTTGTAAGGCCGAGGGAACTGGTCGAGCGATCTGGGCTGGGGGGAGCCGATGTTGAGTTGAGATCGGGCAATCGCTGAATCTGGGGGCGCTGCTCTGGCGTCGTCTCTGCCGGCGGCGGCGGCACTGCCGTCTCACTCAGGGATGGCGTGGGCGATCGCTGTAAAGCCGCCGACTGCTCACCCGTCACCGGCGAGGGAGCTACTTGTGGTTGCACGATGGCGTCCGGTGCATCGGGGACGGATTGAGCGGGGGCAGTGGGCTGACCGTCTGGGGAAGCCTGCACGACGGCATCTTTCGGCCCTGTGGTTGGGGTCGATGGGGCGGAGACTGGGGCTGTAGGCGTTTGCCGCTGCACGGTGGGAGGGGCTGAGCTGGCGTCAATAAGCTGGGGCGATCGCGACTCTGTTGGGGCAGGGGTCGAGTCTCGCGAATGGGGTGCCGGTTGCTGTTGCCGCGTAGGAGCCGCAGGCGTTGCCGCTGTCGGGTACGGCGCTGCCGACGGAGTGCTGGGATCATCAACCGGCGATCGCTGAATGGCAGGAGAAACCGGTGACGGAGTTCCAGGCGTCGTCGCGGGTGGCGTTGCTGTCGCGTTGGGTGCTACCTGACGCTGTATGACCGGGTTGGCGATCGCCGTCTCTACCGGCGGCACTGATTCACTGGGGTTAGCGGTGGCCTGAACATTGGGAGCAGTCGTCTCCGGTGCTGCCGTTGGGGCAGAACTGTCAGCATTGGCCATTGGCGCGATCGCCTGCGCTTGCACCAACGAAGCCGCTGCAGCACTAGGAGATGTGTCTAAGGTTTCGGTTGTTGTCACCGAGGGAGAAGGTAGCTGTTCAGGGGTAGGCGATCGCTGCAAAGCCGCCGTCTCAGTGGTCGCTGACATTGGGCTGGATGGTTCCGCAGCGGCTGTTGTGTCGAGCTGAATCGGTGGTGTTGTGAGTGCCGGTTGTGGTGTCGACTGCCTTTGGATGGCAACCTCGTCGGCCGCAGGCGTTGAGGCCGAATCGCTGGGCTCGGGCGATCGCTGTAGCGAAGCCGATTCACTGCTCACAGTTTGAGCGGACGGTGAATCAGTGCTGACTAGCGGCGCGGCTGGTTGTTGCTGTATTACTGGAGCCGCCTGGATTGTGGGTGACGAAGTCGTTCCTATTGTCGCATCTGGGGGGCTGACTGCTGCGCTATCCGGCGATCGCTGCACGGTCGGGCGATCGCCCTCCCCGTTCGTCGGTGGTGACGACACCTCTGGCGATCCTGAAGACACTTGCCGCTGCACCGAATTTGTCGCCAACGTTGCCTCTGGCTGTGCGGGGGCGATCGGAGTTGATGGCGATGAGTCCGCTTGCCGTTGTACGGCAACCTCGCCGGCGGCTGCGGGTGACGTAACAGCGCTATCGGGGTCGGGCGATCGCTGTAGAGGCGACGATTCGCTGGGCGTGATGCCTGCGGTGGCTGGCTCTGCGATAGTAGGTGACGGAACCGGTTGTCGCTGTATGGCTGGGCTGTCAGCAGTTGTAGGGGCGCACTCTACCTCACCCTGCCCTGTAGAAACTGGTGCTGATACCGGTGCAGCGGGCGATCGCTGCACGGTCGGGCGAGCAGCCTCACTGCTTGGTGTTGGGGAGGTTCCCGCCACCGCTGTCGGTGACGCTTGAACCGTCTGTGATGCCTGAACTGTAGAGTCTGTCTGCCGCTGTACTGAACCGTCAGTTGCCGATGCGGTAGCGGTGGGCGATCGCTGAATCTTGGGTGCGTTAGTGGGGCCGTCTATCGTCGGGAGCATTGATCTCTCAGAGGCTGATGCCGATTGGCGCTGTAGCGGCACGGCGGACGGGGTTCCCGATGTCGGCAGGGAGGCGTCGGGTGAGCTACTGACGGCAGAGGTGTCAGGAGTATTCGCAGGCGATCGCTGCACCGTTGCGGGTGGTGTCACCGTCGCTGGCTGAACTGGTGTCGTTGCGGCGGTGCTCGGCAACTTTTGTCCACTCATCTCTCCGGTGGCATCGTCTTGGCGTTGCACGGCCAGTGAGTCTGAACTGGCGGAGCTAGTGGGGCTGGCAGCAGATGAAGCGGCAGGTTGCGGGGAGATTATTGCCGGGCTACTGGCAGGCGCAGCTTGCCGCTGAACAGGGGGTGTCGCCGTATCGGACGCGGGTGTCGTGCTGTCCGTAGTCGGCGGGACGTTGACTGGTGACGGCGATGGCGCAATGGTGACATCCGCTGCCGGGGGTGTCATGAGATCGGGTGAGCGCTGCAGAACGTCCGGCTGAGTCGATTCGGCAGTTGGGGGCGTTGGTCGCTCGCCGTTGGGAGTTGATCTGCTTAGGGCAGTTGGGGCCGGGCCGCTCTGTTGCTGAATCGTCCCATCCACGCTCGATGTAGAGGGTTCCGCTGTCGTTGGCTGCGCGGGCTGGACAGCCGGCGCGGCGGGTGAACTGTCTAGGCCCGTTGAGGGCGATCGCTGCACGCTCGGCTCCGCATCAACACTCTGACGCTGTACGGTGGGCATCGCCTGGGCTACTGTGGTGGCCATGGTCGGTGACGAGTCGGGCGATCGCGGCGGGGGTGTTGCGGCTGAGCTTGCATCCGTTGCTGCTTGCACCGCAGGCGGGGTAATCGAATCTGGCTGGGGGCTTCCGGCTGAGCTGGCTTGGATTTGAGGTGGACTGGGGGCAGCGGTGGTGGGCATTAACAGTGAAGCCGGGTCTGGCTGCGCCTGCAGTGAGGGCGATTCAGCCGCAACCTGGGGAGATCGCTCCGGCATCGCTTGCGCTTGAATTGATGCTGGACTGGACGCGCGATCGGGCGCCAACGGCGGCGACCCGGTCGCTGATGCCGTTGCTGGAGTGGGGGGAGCAGACGACGATTGTAATGGTGTGTCATTTCCTGACTGTGCTTGCACCACAGGGGATGCCGTCGTCGTCTGGGCTGGCTCTGGCGCTGATGCCAGTGGCTGCGGGGTTGGCCGAGCTTGAACGGTGGGTGACTGGGGTGAATTTTCGGGTGTTAACGATGCTGATGATGAAACCAGGGGAGCGGGGGCTGCTGGTGGCGAGGCACTTTGTTCTGATTGCGCTTGAACCACAGGGGATGTTGTCGTTGGGCGGGGCGGCGGCGCTGATATGGGTGGTTGCGGATCCGAACTGGCTTGAATTTGAGGTGAACTGGGTGAGTTCCCTGATGCTAACGGTGCAGACGGCAGCGCTGCTGCTGGGGCATCGGCTGATGGCGGAGAACCCGACGGCGAGCGTTGTACCTCAGGAGATTGGGTCGGGGATGTGGAGGGATTCGCCGCTTGCGCCTGTAATGATGGCGCGGCAGCTGATGCTGTTGCTTCAGGAGCAGGTGTGGAAGGGGGTGCGACTTGCGTCTGTATTGAGGGTGCAGCAGTGGATGGTGCAGTTTCAACAGAAGGGGGGGGAGGGGTCACCGCTTGCGCTTGTGTTGTCGGTGCAGTAGTCGATGGGGGTGTTTCGGCAGGGGGCGTAGGGGTTGGGGCTGCTTGCGCCTGCACTGCTGGAGCCGCAGTTGAGGGTGCGGTGGGGGGCGATGGTGGGGGAGCTGAGGCGACGGCTTCCTGAGAGGTTGGGGAGGGCGATGTCGCAGAATCAGTGGATGGCGTTTGGGTTGATTGTGCTTGTAGAGAGGGAACTGGCGTGGCGGCGTTTCCCGCAGGCGTTTCTGGCGATCGCGGGGCGGGGGGGGATGCTGGGGCTGCCCCCATCGCGGTTTGAATGATCGGAGATCGCCCTGAGGCCGGTGAATCTGATGAGGTCGGTGCTGGCTCGGCGGCGGCGGGTTGGATCGCGGGTGCGCCCTCGGTGCGGGCGGGCGACCCGGTATTGGTCTCTGATGGCGGCTGCGATCGCGCCTGTAGGGGTACCGTCTGAGCGGTTTCACCCTCGGCCACCCAATGCGCATTGGGAAACGGCTGCAACACCGTGAGCGATTGCGCTCCCAAGGGGGCGATCAGCTTGGGTGAAATAACCGTTGTACCCAGCGCTGGGCTAGCGCCCAGGGGGCGATCAGGTGAGGCCACTGACCCCGCCGCCATCGGGGTAATCGTCATCCAAATTCTCCCGTCTCATCGCGACCACTCAGCTGCGTTGCGCCTGAGACGACCGTTGTCGAGACTTCTAACCCTTCAAAGGCGAGCCGCAGTTCCTCTAGGGCTAAGTTTTTTGCTTTCGCTTTCAGGGCAGGGGCCTTCCAACTGGTGGGGAATGCGCCAATCACCGTCCAGCACTGGATGCCTTGCCCCGCTGGGTTAAAGACCACCACGCTGATATTGCGACGAATGCCGGGCTGAGTGGGGTCGGGATTCCAAACCTGGTTAATCCAGTCCCAAAACACCATGTTGTCGCTGACGCCCCGCTTCAGCTTAATTTCCTTAAATTTGGGTTGGCCCACCAAGATGCGCTCGCGGTTGTTGGCGCCCCCTTCAAAAAAGCGTTTGACCTTGGCCTTATACGACAAGCCAGAGCATTCGCTAAAGCAGGCCGAGGGCTCACTATCCCCTTCGATATAGACGTAAAACCGCTGTGAGGTGACGTAGTTTTGGAGTTGATCGACGGAAAAAGACACTGCTGACCTACCTTGCCACCCTGACTATCGGTCTAAGTTGGGTCGATCGCGATCGCGCTGCAGTCGCTGCTCGGCTTGCCAGAGGGCATAGAGGCGCTCGCTCAACTGCCGCCTCAAATGGGGATTGCGCCTGACCTGGCGGGCGGTGCGACCCAGACGATGGCGCGATCGCGCTGAGATTTGCACCCCAGCCGGGGCGGCATACCCAGCGGCACGGGTGACCCGGACAGGCGGCAACGGCGACGACCGACAGTCACCCTGGGCAATGTGGCGATCGCCCGCCCACGGAAATGGAAAGCGATTCATGCCCCTCAGTCCCCCTGATGATTGCGTCCATTGTGGCCAACCCCCGACCGGAAACCTATTCGACCAAAGTCTAGTTTTGGCGACGGGGCGACGCGGGCTCCGGCTCTGCGATGGGCACGAGGCCCGCTCGTTCTAACAGCAGCTGACTTTCTTGAGACTGCAAGATTTCGGCCACCTTGCGCCCCATGGGGGGCCGACTATTGTCGTAGGGAAAAATCACCTCTAGGGGATAGGCGAGGGGATAGTGGCCGGTCAAAATGGCGGTATAGTCGCGGCGATAACTACCCTTGTCTTGACAGAGGTCGATGGTGGGGTCAATGGCCCGTCCCGTTTGGCCATCGGCGATCGCCTGCACAAATTCACCCTCCTCGGCCTGCAGCGCCAGCGGATAGACCGAACACTGACCAAACACTTGACTCAGCGGCCCAAAGCCAATGCTGCCGATCGCCTCGGCTTCAAAATCTTGAATCACCCCGCGTAAAATCTCAAAGGTGCGCAACACCTTCACTGGGGGGCGATCCGTGACTGCCTCATCGGTAAAGGTGGCGGGTGACTCTAAGAGTGAGCGAAAGGTGGCGATCGCCGTGGGGTCTTGTAGCACCTGCCGTTCAAAAATGGCCACGAGGTCGGGTTCTGACGGAACATAGAGCTGCACAGGCAAGTCTGGCCCACCTAGCGTCTGCCAGTTCACGATTTGGCCGGTGTAGAGCTGTCGCAGTTGTTCAAAGGTCAGCTGCCCCTGCAACCCCTGTGGCAGGCCCCGCGATCGCTCGGCATAGCTAAAGGCGACAAACACCGCGATCGCATCGTGGGCCACGGGCACTGACTGCACGGTGGGTGGCAGCGGCAACACGGCCCGGGTACTGTTGCCAAACAGCGCCGATAGGGCAAAATCCGCCTCTTCATCCAGCACGGTGCCAATCGCCGCCTCATCTGTTGCCAGCGGTTGATAGGTCAGAGCCACCTCGGGATAGGCCGCCTCAATTGCCCCTTCCACCGTCATGTCAGGAAAGACCAAGTTCTTCTGCCGCAGCACGTAAGCGCCCAGGCTGTCCTTCTCACCGGCATAGGTAAAGCGTCCCCGTGGTACCCCCACCGCTTCGGCAAAGCAACAGAGCTGGGGCGGCCCGCTGGGGCTAGCGATCGCCAGCCGGCGACGGGTCAACCACCAACCTAACGCGCCCCCCAACAGTGCCAAGATGAGGGCGGCGACCAGCCAGCGCCACCAGCGCGGGCGGGATGTTTCCTCTAGATCCGTTGAGTCATCGGTGATCGGCGTCGCAGCCAGCAATTGCCAATCGCGCGGAATCGCCCGCCGCGCCGCTTCGGCACTGGCAAAGGGCGTCCGCAGTCCCAACAGGCGATAGGTAAAGTCTCGCAGCTGCGGCTGCACCGCAGCGGGCCAGTCTTGGGGCTGACGCGGATCGCGGCCCTCAGTCTCAGCGATCGCCGCCCCGGTCAGCAATTGATAGCCGATCTGCCCGACCGCCGTTAAATCGTCGGCTACAGTCGTCGTCGGCAAACTGTCTTGGGGCGGCGTAAACAGGTTTTCCCAGAGCTGCAAGTCGGTCAGATAGATCAAAAACTGCGGATCACCCGCCAGTGCTGGATCATCAGGCCAATCGATTAAGACGCTATCAAGGCTGAGATTGCCATGCACGAGACCGGGTCGCACCTGGCCGGCGGGCACCACATATTTTTGCCCATGCAGCGACTCCAACGTTTGCAAAATCTGGTTAAAAAAGCGCCAGACTGGGGGCGCTGCCCAGGGGTGAGGTTGCTGCTCTAAATGACTCCGCAGGGAGGGCAACAGGTCTAAGCCGCTAAAGCCGATGAGATAGCAGCGAGGTTCCTGCTGGTCGGGAATCGCATCCTGCGGCTGAATCAACCGAAACCGTTCGGGCCGCCCGTCGGCTAGCGCCAACCCACCGCGATCGCGAAACCCAGCTTGCCGCTGGCGAATTTCGGCCTGACTAAACTGCTGGGGCGGCAGCAAATATTCTCGCAGGCTGACCGGTTGCTCACTGCCAATGCGCCACCCTCGATAGACGCGACCGCGCCCCCGCACGCTGATCTGGGCTTCGACCCGGTAACTGCCGAGCTGGCCCAACAGTTTGGTGCCTGGGGCAAGTGGTGGCAGCAGTAAGGTATCCACCAGCGGTTCGGCCAGTGCCGCCGCCTCAGCCGCGATCGCCGCCGCCTCAGTCTCGGCCTCCTCAGCCTCAGCGACGCCTGGCAACGAGTCGCGCAGCATCGGCAGCAGCCAGCGATAGCGCGCGGGCACCACCGAGTAAATGCGATAGAGCGCCTGACTGCGGAAGAAACTGAAGCGTCCGCTCACCCGCGACAGCTCCCGCTGACGGAGGGTTTGCGCGATATTGCCGCGTTTTTGACTGCGCTTACCGGCCTGCAGGCGCGGCAGTCCTAACAACCGCTTTTTGTCTGACTTCGCCACAACACAGCGTCCTTTTACCCGGTGTGGCTTCATTATCCTGACTTTGGGCGGCCCCCACCTTAGACGTATGGCGAGAGTTGGGCGATCGCATCGATCAGCGCCAGCCTGATCGCAACCTCACACCGTTCTTACCAGCCTTGACATAAGTACCAGACAAAAGGCTGGAAATGATTGCCAGAATGGGGTGGCATCAGATTGGCAATGGGGGCATTGCATTTACAACAGCCCGACCTAGTACTCCACGGCAGCCGTAATACCAATTCTCTGAAACTGGGCTATGGATCTTCCTTTCGACTCGGCTCAAGGAACGTCGGCTGAGCGGAGTCGTTCGCATCGCGTCTCCCCGAGGGAGAAAGCCGACTTGTCTGTGTAGCTGTAATTTGTAGAACTGGTATGAGACGACTATCCCAGTTCTCTGGCCCCCTTGCCCCCACGGCTCCCTAGCCATCGGCAATGGTTGATGAAACCACACCGCAGTCGACTAGGGCGTCGTCCACGCAGAGGTCGCATTCCCTTGACTGAACTGGATACTCAATAAACAGGGCAACTCTAACAGTGATGATTGATGAGAATCCCATCTTCATCGACATCACGATGGTGAGTCCTGTGCATTCATCAGCAATGCTGTCACTTGTTCGCCGCTTAATGGCCGGTAAAAGTAGTAGCCTTGGGCATAGTCGCAGTCCAGACTTTTCATCGCTGCGAGCTGTTCTGCCGTTTCTATCCCTTCTGCAATCGCGGCCATATTGAGGGCCTTCGCCAAAATGATAATGGTGCGGGCGATCTCAAACTGATTACTATTACGGTCAATATTTTGAATAAAAGAGCGGTCTACCTTAAGCGTGTCAATCGGATACTTATGCAAATAACTCAAGGATGAATAGCCCGTCCCAAAGTCGTCAATAGAGATCTGGGTGCCCAACTGCTTTAACTCCGACAAGATCTGAGCTGCCGACCTGGGGTTCTCAATGAGCGCTGTTTCCGTAATTTCTAGCCTCAAGCTTTCTACCGGTAACTTCGTTTCGGCCAGCGTTTGCTTGACCTGGTGCACGACGCCTGACTGCGAAAAGTGGTGGCTAGATAGATTAACGCTCACGCTCAACTGTGCCGATTGAGGAGACTGCTCCTGCCATGCTTTGACCTGATGACAGGCTTGACATAGAACCCATCGGTCCAGCTGAACAATGAGTCCGGTCTCTTCCGCAATCGGAATAAAGACATCTGGAGGAATGAACCCTCGCTCAGGATGCCGCCAGCGCACTAGCGCTTCAACCCCAGTAATTTGTTGAGTGACTAACGACACAATCGGCTGATAATAAACTGTTAATGTATGGTCGGTAATCGCTCGTCGTAAATCATTCTCTAGCGTTAGCCGTCCTTTGACTGGTCCATGAATTGCTTCATCAAAAATGGCATAGCATCCTTTGCCATTGGCCTTCGCTTGATACATCGCGATATCGGCATCTCGAATCAGATCTTCAGCCTTTGCATACTGCGATTTTCCTTGGACAATACCAATACTGGCCGAACTAAAGAATTCGCCATTTCCCAGCCGGCAGGGGGTGCTGAGTTCACGATTAATCCGTTGGGCTAATCGGCAAACTATATCCAGATCAGAAATCTGTTCTACCAGGATGACAAATTCATCCCCACCGAAGCGGGCCACGATATCTGTAGAACGTAAACAATCCTGCAGCCGTTGAGCAGTGGTGATCAGGAGCTGATCACCAAGGGGATGGCCTAAACTATCGTTGACAATCTTAAAGCGATCTAAATCAACAAATAAAACTGCATACTTGCAGTTGTTATATCGCTGGTTGAGGTCAATGACATGCTGGACGCGCTCCATAAAAAATGAACGGTTTGGTAAGTTTGTGAGTGCATCATAATAGGCATGGTGAAACAATTGCTGCTTTGCCTTGAGACGCTCCGTCACATCGCGAAATACAATGACGGCCCCATGAACTTCCTGATTGGCATCTAAAATGAGGACGGCACTATCTTCAACCGGAACTTCTTGCTGATTCTTCGTAACCAATAACGTTCCTTCTGTGAATGCATCCCCTTGTCCCCTTTGTAATGCCTGCAGAATCGGGTTCTCAATGGGACTTTTCTCGCTAGACATTAGGGGCATCACATCATTGATGTTTTTGCCTAACGCTTCAGCTTTGCTCCACTGAGTGAGTGACTCAGCGACTCGATTAATGAAAGTAATGTTTCCCACAATATCAGTGGTGATAACGGCATCACCAATACTTTCTAAAACAGTATTGAGCCAGTTCTTCTGTCGCTTGATGACTTTATCTGAACGATGCTTTTGCAGGGCAATTTCAATACTTGTGCGGAGATCAATCGTGTCGAAGGGCTTTAGGATATAGCCGAAGGGTGATATCTGTTTGGCTCTTTTGAGGGTTTCGGGGTCAGCGAATGCCGTCAGAAAGATAATGGGAACATCCAATTGAGCCGTGATGGCAGAGGCGGCCTCAATCCCATCCATCTCCCCTTTAAGACGAATATCCATCAAGATTAAATCAGGTCTCGCTTCTAGGGCCTTTTCTATCGATGCCTGGCCAGTTTCTGCAATTCCAGAGATTTGATAGCCTAAGTTCAGTAAATGAGTTTCGATATCAAGGGAAATCAACCCTTCGTCTTCAACCACCAAGATGCTGGGAGGGGCAATCGAGGCATTCGGTGCTATGTTGGCCTTGTTTATCGACATCGGTCAAACCTAGCGACTGTAGTTGTTGAAGGGAAAAACAATTTGAAAGGAGGTGCCAGCTTCTCGCTTCACGATGAAGGTGCCGGAAATCTGCTGGACTAGGGATTTAACCATCCGTAGTCCCATTGTCTTGGTCTGTTCAATATTCACCTCGGTCGATAAACCCACCCCGTTATCAGCCACGGTTAGCATGAGTTCTTGATGGGCTAGCGGTGAAATCTGGATATTGACCTCGCCACCATGATGCGGAAGGAAGGCATATTTGAGGGCATTGGAGACTAGCTCATTGATAATCAGTCCACAGGGCACTGCCGTATCAATATCGAGATAGAGATTAGAAACGTCAACATGAATGCGCGTGAGGCTCCCTCTAGAACGATAGGACCTCAATAGATTTTCTGATAAATCTTTGACATAGCGTTCAAGATTGATTTTCGATAGGTTCTCAGACTGATAGAGGTTTTCATGCACTAATGCCATTGATCTGACCCGATTTTGGCTCTCTTGCATAACTTCAGCAATGTGAGGGTCAGTCGTTTGAGTCTGCAAATTGAGCAGGCTACAAATGACCTGCAAATTGTTTTTGACTCGATGGTGGATCTCTTGCAGCATCACGCTTTTCTCTGCCAGGGAGTCTGCGAGTTGCTGTTCACGCTGTTTGCGATCGCCAATGTCTTTGTGAGTGCCCGACATTCTGACGGCTTCACCCTGCTCATTGCGGGTCACCACTTGGCCATAGTTACCGATCCATTTCCATGCACCCGACTTCATTTTGACTCGGTAATCAAAGGAGTAGGGGACTCGACTATCTTCGAGATGACGGCCAAGACTTTCCCTCACACCCGGCTGATCATCTGGGTGGATGAGACTTTCCCAAGTGCTGACGTGTCCGGGGAGTTCATTAGCCTCATACCCCAGCATCTCTTGCCACCGAGGGCTCAAGTAAACTTCATCCGTGACAATATTCCAATCCCACAGGCCATCCCCAGAACCAGCCAGCGCCATCTGGAGCCGTTCTTCACTCAACTGCAATGCTTGGGTTCGCTCCCGAACCCGCTGTTCTAACTCAGCTTTGGCGATTTCGAGCTCCTTGCGCCCCGGCAAGGTTATAGCTTGAGGAATGACAGGAACCAATTCTGCAGCAGTCATTATGGACACCATCGCGGTGAGGGCTTTAATCGCGCCGGCGCTCCAATAATTGGGGTGCCATAGCGTCCAAATGGATAGCAGGTGGGTACAACCACAGGCCACGATAAAGGCTCCAAACAGCAGAAACAGCCCCGGATAAGGTAAATCTCGTCGCTTCTGCACAAAATAGACTAGGGCAATCGGAATTGAAAAATAGGCTAAGGCGATCAATCCATCAGAGAGGACGTGTAGCCAGACGAGTTCAGGCTGCCATAGATAGCAATGACCGTGGGGAATAAAGGCAAAACTCATAAAAAGATGATGAATCACTCCCAATAATGCCCTTGCTCCCTCAAAAATTGCTCAAGTCTATCGTTGCAAAGGCATCCCTAAAAATCTGATGGTTCAAGCATTGACAGTGCAGATCAATCAGCTTGACGCTGACAGCATACCTTTTATGTTGACTTCTGCTCATGTCTTGTATTGCGGTTGTATCGCGCTCTTTGGCGAATGAATTTTGAGGGTGGGGGCCGATTTTCTGTGCTCCCAACCCTGAGAACGAAGTGTGATTATCGTAACGGCTGGGGCATCACATTCAGTGGACTGGAGATCTGGAGCTAGCGATGTCTCTGGGGCACTGCCTGACCACAGCGGCTGACTGTCTCAGCTTCGATAGGATGTAAAAAAACACTGGGTAAACGTGACCCCCATTTTCCATCTGCGATCGCTGCCGCATCCGTCTCGGCCTTCTCAGCCTCTGCGATGCCTGGCAGCGAATCGCGCAGCATCGGTAGCAGCCAGCGATCGCGCATGGGCACCACTGAGTAAATGCGGTAGAGCGCCTGACTCCGAAAGAAACTGAAGCGGCCGCTTACCCGCGACCGCTTCCGCTGCCGAAGCGTCTGCGTGATATTGCCGCGTTTTTGACTGCGCTTACTGGCCTGCAGGCGCGGCAGCCCTAACAACTGCTCTTTGTCTGACTTCGCCACAGCACCGCGTCCTTTTACCCGGTGTGGCTCCATTATCCTGACTTTTGGCGACCACCACCTTAGACGTATGGAGAGAGTTGGGCGATCGCCCAACCCACTGAGAAGTACCATCATGGCAGTTGTGTAGAACGACATCGCTACCAGAGCATGAGCAAAAAGCACTATCGGCAAGCCATCAGTAGCCTGCAAGCTAGAATTCGAGAGCATCAAATCAACATTCAGCAAGAACTTGATGAAGACATTCCTGCCCCAGGTTTGATGAGACATTGGCAAAAGGACATAGCTGCCTTCGAAAAAAGAAGACAACAAGCCCACCCGCGTTAAGGGAGACAATCATGCAGTGACGAGAGCGATCGCTACCGATTAACAACGCCACATTGCAACCCCTGAGGCAAGAACTGGGGGAAGAGTGCAGTCGAGTGCTAGAGCTGATGCACCAGCTTCAGGTGACAAATTTACAAGACGACCAAAAAAGGGCATTTTGGCTGAGGTATTGGCCTCGGTAATTCACTTGCATACCCACTGCGATGAGGATTTGCAAGGGGCGATCGCGGATGAGTTGGACAGCCTATCAGAATAATTTCATGGTTAGCGATCTTCTAAGGTCGACGACATATAATATGGTTGTCTTGAATTAGGATTGATATTGACGTGATCCATGGTGCAAAATATTTTCAAGTGACTCATAAGCTGTTTAAAAGAGACTTTCATATAAGATCGATGATTTTTTGTCAGTTGTAGTTGCTAAAAACTTCGAGAATGTCATACGAGTACGATATATTTATTAGTTACAAAAGAAAGCAAATATGGTCTACTTGGATTGACGAGATCTTTTTAGAGGACTTCATTGACCTGTTGGAAGAAGAACTGTGCAGAAAAGTCAAAGTGTTCGTAGACCGCAAGAATGTAAAAACAGGTACACGCTGGGATTTGAGTATAGTAAAGAGCCTTTTTGATTCGCGTATCTTACTCCCTCTCTGGTCTGGTGAATATTTTTCCAGCAAATGGTGCAAATTTGAATTAGCTCACATGCTAGCTCGACAGGAGCTATGTGGATTCGCTAAGAATCCAAATTCACAGTGCTTGATAGTTCCTGCAAATATTCGCATTCGTGATAGACAAAAGATCCCTGAATGTGTGCGCGTTTTGAAGCCTAAAGAACTAAATGAATTCGCCAATTGCCGAATAGCCGATAAGAGTTCGAGACGAGAAGAACTATATAAAGCTGTAGATGATTGGGTTCCAGATATAGCAGAGGCAATTAATGCTGCTCCTGAGCATAATTCTAAATGGGAAAATTTGTTGGAAGATAATCCAGCCGTAGCAAAGTTTCTCGTTGATCTAGGTTCACAAAAAACAAAACAGGATAAACTTATCGGCTTTGATTAGTTATGGGATCGATCGTTACTTTTTACTCATACAAAGGTGGTGTTGGTAGGACTATGGCTCTTGCCAACATAGCAGTTCTCCTGTCCCAAATGGGAAAGAGAGTATTAGTTGTTGACTGGGATTTAGAAGCACCTGGACTTGAACGATACTTTACAGAGTATTTGTTTTCAAAGGATCAAGAGAAGCCTGGACTCTTAGATCTGTTCCTAGATGTAAGAAACTGTTATCCTGATGCTCCAGACATGAACTGGAGGAAGCTTGTTAAAGAAACAAAAAGTATTCAAGGACATCCAATATCTCTTATTTCCAGTGGAAGAAAAGATGGTGGAGATTACGTCAGTTGGGTTCTTGGATTTAATTGGAGAGAATTTTTCTCAGATTTTGATGGTGGTGAATACATTGAAAGACTCAGAGATGAATGGCGTGAAGAATTCGATTTCATACTTGTTGATAGCAGGACAGGGATTACTGATATAGGTGGCATTTGTACAATTCATATGCCAGATATTTTGATTTTGATTTTTACAGCAAATAGCCAAAGTATTGATGGCACAAAAGATGTAGCTAAGCGGATTCAGAAAGCCCATCAAGATATTGCTTATGATCGCGAACAACTTTTGGCTTTTCCTTTGCTATCTAGATACGACGATCGTGCTGAATTTGAGCGATCACAACGCTGGCTAGATTATGCAGCTGCGGAATTAGAAGAATTTTATGACTGGCTTCCCAAAGAATATACGCCACTTGATTTCTTGGAACAAACCAAGCTTCCATATATTGCTCATTTCAGTTTTGGAGAAAACTTGACCGTATTTGAACAGCGAACTACAGATCCGGGAGGCTTGAGTTTTTCATATCAAAGAGTCGCAGAGCTACTTTCCAATGAGTTCAGTTTAGAAACACTTCAGAGATTATTTTCTGATGGTATACTATCAGAGGATATTGTCGATCTAAGTCAGACTCTGACTAGAAAAGAACTTCAGGAAATCAAGGAAAGGTTGATCGAAAAACCTGAAACAGTTTCTTCTCAGCTTGGAATGTTCAATATTTCTATAGCTCAAGGCTCTGAAATTCATATCGGAGATACTATCAATCAGTCCTTAGATGAGAGTTCGCTTCGGGCTCTTATAAAAGCTATTAAAGAGGCTAACGAGTCAACTGGTGGTAAAGTTTATCAAAATCTTCAGAGTGTCCCCCTAGAAATTGTCAAGGTCGATTCAGATGCAATCGACAGCCTCAATTCAAACCTTAAAATTGTTGACAGACTTGACGATCAAGGAAACTTGACCAGCACTCAGCGTACAGCTTTCCTAGGATTGAAGAAAGAAATCCACTCTTTGAATGAATTTGACCAGAAACTTGAGGAATTGCATTATGTTGCCAAGAGTTTACTTCAGGAAACTCGGTTAAGCCTGAAGGAGAAGATTCGTGCTCTTGAGCGAGAGCCAGGAAGCCTGCTTGATGGGCAATCTCCCGAGGCATTGGAGAGAGAGCTAGAATGTAAGACCAAAGAACTTGAAGTATTAGAAGACTTTATAAATGAACTAGATGATGCTGGAAAAATTGCTGACTGGATTGATGGCGAAAGCAAAAGTATGGCTAAACGCTATGGGCGTAAAGCATTAAGAAAGTTTCCAGATATTGAAAAATACATTGATCCTGAAAAAATTAGCGATTTTTGCTTTTCCATTTACCAGTTTCTACAACAAGTTTCGCATTGTCTAAGGTGGGGTAGCCGTAATATTCTTGACAATCCAGAAATTCCCCTAGTCCTGGATTACACAATATATGAGGAAGCATTCAGCCTTGTTCAGGAAGAAATTGACGAAAATGCACCCTCACGCTTTAGCCAAGAAATCAAGAATTTAGCCCGTGAATGTATAGATTACTTGATTTTTCAATTACCTTTGTATGACTAGGAATAACTTTCCTCATGGAAATCTCCTGGGCTGCTGATCCTTTTTGAAGAATTCTTAGAGCATGGACAGTTTCACATAAGTATGCTTGTGGCCTTGTAACATATAGCGGCTTTGCTTCGGTTCAAGACTCTGTTGTAAGTTGAAGCAATCGTCATTCACCTCATTGAGGATGCTCTCAAGACAATTTTTAAGCAAGGTTTCAACGTTCTTGCTTGAACCTCTCGTTCTCTCGTTTGACTCAGCAAGAACAATACTCTCACCTTCAGGAATCCGGCTACAGCAGGCTGAAGATATGCCTATAGACTCACCCAAGAGGTTTTCTCGGCATGAAAAAGTTATTGGCTACGGGATTAGGCATCGGGGCATTAGCGATCGGTGTGTACACCGGCGTCAGTTTTTACACCGCCAAGGTGGCCGAGGCCAAGATCAACGAGTTGATTGCCGAAGTTGATGATGATGTGGTCATTGAGTACAGCCAGGTCAGCGTCAATCCTTTAAGTGCTGACATTACGGTTAAAGACGTGAGTGTGGCCCCGATTGAAGCACCTGCCCAAGCCGTCAAGATTGACCAGGTGATTGTGCGCGAATTTGACGACAAGTCTGACTTCCCGACGGTGGTCGATGCCTCCTTGAAGGGCATCCAGTTTGATATTGGCGAGATGAATGATCCCGCATTTGACAGCTTTATGAAGCAGGCTGGCTATGACGGCACAGTGGCCCTCAACCTCGATACCAAATATGAATATGACGAGGCCTCAGGTGAGGTGACCCTAGAGCAGTTTCGCTTTGGTGCGAAAGATCTGGGCTACCTGGAAGCCACACTTAAGCTGGGTAACTATTCGCCCGACACTCCCTCAACTGCAGGCGTCACTTTGCACTCAGCCGAGATTGTCTATCGCGATGACTCTTTTGCTGAGACGGTGATGGCGTCGATGGCGGCTGAAAGCAACCAAGACGTTGAGCAATTTAAGACGCAACTAGTTTCGGGGATTTCCCAAAATGCGCAACTCTTTGTGTCGGCAGATGATCCGACGGTGATGGCGGTCATCGAAGAAACCAAAGCCTTTATTGAAGACCCCAAGGGGTTCAGCGTTTCCGCTAACCCGCAACAGCCGGTTTCCGTCATTGATCTGATGAGCGCCGGGAGTCCCCAGGTCTGGGTTGAGATGCTGAATCTTGAAATCGAGGCTAACTAAAGCAGCCAACTCCACTGCGATTCATGGATGCCTGCTTGGATCACGACTGAATTCGTAATCCTGTTGGGTTAAGAAGAACGAGTTCGTTTTGACTAGATGAGATGCGCCCGGCCCCGGCAATTGTGTCGGGGCCGGGCGTTTGTCATGGCCTCTGTCATTGAGAATTAGTTCTTTTGCCGTTGATCACGGTTATAGTTTCTCACCTCATGGAGAGTCACTTCGCCATCGCCATTGAGGTCGGCAACCGGGTCGCCCAGACTGACCTGTTGAGCATTGGCGATCGTGGCAAATGTCCCCAGAGACATCACAACTGCAAAGGTCGAGAGTAAAAAGCGTTTCATGGTTAAAGCCTCAATTGCATAATGGTCAAACCCTTGAAATAACTAGGGTTTTGCTTTCTTGATTCCTATAGTGGAGTTGGGCGCTGAGGCGTTCCCAAGTAGCGGTTAAGTGCAGATTAAAGCTTGCCTGAGAGGGAAATTAATCGTGGTGAAAGAAGGCTTCAGGAACTTGTGTTGATCGCCGCGAGGCACAAGCGGTGTTTTTTTTCACGCGGTTGTGTGGCTACAATTTGGGTGACGGCAGCCGGCAGCCCCTGATGACACCAGTAACCGAGCCTCACATCCACTTGTGGAACCGTGACGAATATTATCGTCTCGCTGATCTCAACTTTTTTCAGGGACGACGCGTAGAGCTGATCGAAGGGCAGGTGATTGACATGGCAGCGATGAAAAGTGCCCATGCGATCGCGATTGATTGGGTTGATGCGGCGTTGAAACCGGTTTTTGCGACTGGCCATTACATTCGTCAGCAAAAGCCCTTTGTCATCGGCGACCGCTCAGAACCTGAACCCGATATTGCGGTCGTTTCAGGCACTATTCGCGACTACACCGATGCTCATCCCACCACTGCAGTCCTCATGATTAGACCTTATCGGAAATTGAACCGATAGGATGATTCATATCAGACGCATCGAC
>CALCCA010000084.1 GCA_937899725.1 uncultured Halomicronema sp. | reverse complement strand
AATGGGATGCTCTCACCCCATCATTATTTTTCTCTGTAGAAGGTGACCTACTCCCCATCGGGAGTCTGATCACTGAGAACTGGTATTAGGCTGCGGGGCGATGCAAGCAGGATGCTGATCGGCGGTAATGGTTGAAATCTCGTTGAGGTGCTTGAATGCCTTGCCGAGCGGGAAGTTCAAGGGGTTAAGGATAGGCTATTTTGACCAAAATCCACAATTTGCTGATGATAAAATGGAGGTGCTTGAATCGATGGGGTCAAAACCCTTACGGGGTTTGGCTTCTAGAGTGGTGCTCCCAACCGAAGGGTTAAATTCGGAATAGTTGAAAACCAGAGATTGAATTCCATCACCTAAGCTGAGCGCCTCTACCCAACCGAAGGGTTAAATTCGGAATAGTTGAAAACTAGCTGGTGAGCACCAGGTTGGCGGTCTTGGCTTTGCCCAACCGAAGGGTTAAATTCGGAATAGTTGAAAACCACCCTAGATGGTGGAGACGGCAATGACCTTCTGACCCCAACCGAAGGGTTAAATTCGGAATAGTTGAAAACATTTTGCCCCTGACCGCAAACAATTGAGTCGGCTCAGCCCAACCGAAGGGTTAAATTCGGAATAGTTGAAAACCTCTCGGAAATTCGCATTTCAACGGTTTTCCCGTCCCCAACCGAAGGGTTAAATTCGGAATAGTTGAAAATTGGTCAACGTCTCCGTCGAGTTGTTCCGTATCTGTTGCAGCCCAACCGAAGGGTTATGTTCGGACATAGTTTAAAACGCTGCGAGAGGACGAAGAAGAAGGGTGGAAGAATCAAAGAAAAAAGCCAGATTGCCAGAGAGTGTTCTGATTTTTGTGTAAGCAGATTGTTGTTCAAAGTTTGAAGCGTTGTGGGAACAGAATAGCAAAGTGTGACAGGGCCGCTCTCCAGTTTTTGATGGGACGATTCCACCGCTTTGAGATGTTGTTCATCGCCAGATACATCAGCTTGAAAACGGACTCTTCATCAGGGAACACGGCCTTGGTCTTAACGACCTTCCGCAAGGAGCGGTTGACTGATTCAATCGCGTTGGTGGTGTAGATGACGCGACGAATCTCCATCGGATAGTCGAAGCTGGGGATGATGTTTTCCCCGTGACGCAACCAGATTTGGCTCACCGCAGGATAGTGCTCATCCCACTTAGCGGCAAAGTCCTCTAACGCCGTTTCCGCTTCCGCCAAGGTAGCTGCTCGATAGATGGGTTTGAGGTCAGCAGCCACCGCCTTGCCGTCTTTCCAAGGCACATAGCGGAGCGAGTTGCGCATCAGATGGACGATGCAAAGCTGTACTTGAGTCTGGGGATAGACGGCCTCAATGGCCTGGGGAAAGCCTTTAAGTCCATCACAGCAAGCAATCAGAATATCTTTCAGGCCTCGATTTTTAAGGTCAGTGAGGACTTTGAGCCAAAATTTGGCCCCTTCCGCTTCCGCCTCGCCAATCCAGAGACCGAGCAGCTCTTTGTGGCCCTCGCGGTTGATGCCCAGCACGACATAGACGGCCCGCTTGCTCACCCGTCCGGCCACTTTGATATTGACGTAGAGGGCATCGAGATAAACGTTCGCGCAGCGTCTCCGGAGGAGAATGGGATACACCTCGTCGAGGGGGCGAGACTGCCACGCTTTGACGGCCTCACGAACCGTCTCGGTTACCTCGCTAATGATGGCAGGGGACACTTGCGCGCCGTAGAGTTCCGCCAGTTGCAATGAGATATCACGGGTACTCATCCCGCGCGCATAGAGCGCCAAAATCTTCTCGTCTAGACCGCTCAATCGCCTTTGGTGCTTCGGCACCAATACAGGCTCAAAGGTGCCTTGGCGATCTCGCGGAATGGCCAATTCCAATTCCCCCTGCTCTGACTGCACCGTCTTGGACGAGTGACCGTTACGGCTATTGCGGCGATCGCTCTCATCAGTCTCGTTGAGATGATGGTTGAGTTCCCCGGCTAACGCCCGTTCGACTAATCGTTTGGTGAGCTGCTTGAGTAAGCCGGACTCACCGAGAATCGCTTCTGGGCTTTGACAGTCTGCCAACAGCTCGTCCAGTAGCTCATCGGCACGATTCGGTGCTGGTTTTTTCCTAGGCATGATGCGGTCTCCTAAGTTATCGGGATTTTAGACCGCTTACACAAAATTCTGTACAGTCTCGATTGCCATGCTGCTCTCAGCTTTAGGTACACTTTTCCCTCACCTTCTCTCTTCTCCCTTTCGTCGCGCAGCTCAATGGTGAACGCGGAAAAAGTCCTGATTTCCTACTCCGAACTCTCCACCCTCTACCCACCACTCTCCACTCCTCGTCAGTTCGCCGGAAACCGACGTCGCCACAACGGCTTGCAGTCAACGCGATAAAACAGCCAGTTCCACAGCGGCAACAGATAGAGATACACCGCATAGGGCACAAAGCTGCTGTCACTGAGAATAATGGTGGCCGGTACCAGCCCCGCGATATTCCAGGGAATCAGGGGTGCAATCACCACTGCCGAATTTTCGATATCCACCGCCAGCTGTTCCTGACTGGCCTGCTGCGCCGTGTACTGTGGTTGCGCAATCTTCTGCGTCAGCAAAATCGCAATGGTTTGCGTACAGCCAAAGGCACTCGTGAGCAGACTGGCCGCGATTATACCGCCAAAGCGACCGCGCTGCCCTGACCACCGAGCCAGCCAGCGCCCGATCCGATTAAAAGTGCCCAGGGCGGAGAGCAATCCCGCCAGGGCGCTAGAAACCAACACGATGCTGCAAACTTTACTCATCGTCCACAGGCCACCGCCTCTAAAGATGGTGCTGAGGGCTTCATCCGGCGGCAACTGCAGGCCCCACAGCAAGGTTTGCGTCACCGTCCCCAGCGATTGCGATTGCAAAGTGAGCGCCAGGGCGATCGCACTGGCCAAGCTGACGGCCAGAGTGCGCCGCACCGGCCAGCGGCAAAGGGTGAGCAGCACCAGCAGACCGGCGGGCAATAGAGTGAGGGGATGCACTGAAAATTGAGTGGGAATGCTTGCCAACAGCGGATTGTCGGTGCCCGTCAGCGGATGTTGCAGCGACGCGATGCCATAGATCAATAGAGATAAGCCCAATGGCCCCCAGTTAGTGGCGATCATGCGCTGTAAATTGCGATAGATATTGGTGGCGGTGATCGCCGCGACCAGGTGAGCGCTCGACGACATGGGGGAACAGCGATCGCCCACATAAGCTCCCGCGATCACCGCGCCCGCTGCCCACCCCTCAGGAAAATCGGCCCCGCGCGCCATAATCATTAGCGCTAGCCCCATGGTGCCCGCACTGCCAAACGAGGTGCCCAGCAGCGCCGAGAGCGTCCCCGTCAGCACAAAGGCCGACACCAAAAACCACTGCGGGTGAATGATCTTGAGCCCGTAGTACACCAACGCTGGCACGGTGCCCGCAATCAGCCAACCGGCCACCACCACGCCAATCAGCAACAAAATACTGAGCACGCCCCACGATTGCCGCACCCCCTGTTGCATATGCTTCGCCAACTGCCGATAGGGGATGCCTCGCCGCCGATACACCCACGAGATTAGGCTCAGAGCACCCACCAAGGGCAGTAAAAGCGGCCAGCCTTGCTGCACCGAGAGCAAGAGGCCTGCGAATGAAACCGCCAGGGCGATCGCAATATCCATTGCTCCATCCATCCCTCAAAAACGTGGTCAATCTGTGGTTACGCTATCAGGCCAGCTGGTGACACCCACACTGATTTTGACGACCGCTACTATCGATGCTGTCGATGACTAAGCTGATCGCCGCCCTCTCCGCGAAAACCCCTAAAAACGGCTACACCTGGGCGGAACCTGTGGGCAGCAGCCCAAATCCGCGTAAAATTGAAGTCCGAACTCTATCATTGGCGATCGCGCATGAAGTCTTACCTGGCCGCAGCTTTACAAATGACCAGCGTGCCAGATTTGGAGAAAAATCTGGCCCAAGCTGAAGACTTAATTGACCTGGCAGTGCGACGCGGGGCAGAACTCGTGACCCTCCCCGAGAACTTTTCGTTTTTAGGCGAAGAAGGCACCAAACAGGCGCAGGCTCAAGAAATTTGCGACGCCAGCGAACAGTTTCTCAAAAAAATGGCCCAGCGCCACCAGATTACGCTGCTGGGCGGCGGCTATCCGGTGCCCGGTACTGACGGCAAATTTTTTAACACGGCGCTGCTGGTGGGCTCCGATGGCAGTGAACTCGCCCGTTACGAAAAAGTTCATCTGTTTGACGTGAATGTCCCCGATGGCAACACCTACCGCGAATCCAATACGGTGATTTCGGGTCAAGATTTACCAGCGGTGCATCCGTCCAAACAGCTAGGCAACTTAGCCCTCTCTGTTTGTTATGACGTGCGCTTTCCTGAGCTTTATCGCCATCTTTCCCAGATGGGAGCCGAAGTGTTGATGATTCCGGCGGCCTTCACCGCGTTTACCGGCAAAGATCATTGGCAGGTGCTGCTGCAGGCACGGGCGATCGAAAACACCTGTTACGTCATTGCCCCCGCTCAGACCGGGTTTCACAACAGTCGTCGCCAGTCTCATGGACACGCCATGATCATCGACCCCTGGGGCATGGTGTTAGACGATGTGGGGACGGATGTAGGGGTGGCGATCGCCGAAATCAACCCCGCTCGCCTATCGCAGGTGCGGCAACAGATGCCCGCCCTGCAACATCGCGTCTTTATTTAGCATCAACCGCTCCCACTGAGGACTGAGTGCCAGCATGGGGCGACCTCAACAGGGACATCCGGTGCATCAAACCGTCCGGCGGTCTCAAGATTTATCTGGCGATCGCCAAATAAACCGATAAGTTGATCGGTTTGAACATTGGCGAAAACCTGAACTCATGTAAGGTAGACAAGATGCGTTTTTTCAGCCTGAATGGTGAATGCACTTTTCTGCCTTAGTTCCATCGGTAGCCTGACGGCAATGCCTCTCTATGGAGATGTCAGTTGGCTGACCATCTTGGCCGAAGCTTCAGAGGCCGAGATCGAACCGCTGGTCTTAGCTGGCGTCTTGTTGAGTCTGATCACGGTTTACTTAGCTGCCAAAATTGGCGGCGAACTCTGTGCACGGGTCAACTTACCCCCGGTTTTAGGTGAGCTGCTCGGCGGCGTTGTCGTCGGGGTCTCCGCCCTGCATCTGATCGTTTTTCCCGAAGGGGCGGGCGAAACAGGCTCAGTCCTCATGCAGTTAGTCTCCACCACCACCGACATGGATGGTGCGGGGCTGCTATCCGTTTTTCGCGGAGAAAGTGAAGTCGTCTCAATTCTGGCTGAGCTGGGCGTCATCATTCTGCTCTTTGAAATCGGCCTGGAATCTGATCTTAAGGAGCTGATTCGGGTCGGCCCCCAGGCCGCCGTAGTCGCCATCATTGGGGTAGTGGTGCCCTTTGCCTTGGGCACGACCGGCCTGATCGTGCTGTTCAACATTGCGACGATTCCCGCTGTCTTTGCCGGCGCCGCTCTGACCGCCACCAGTATTGGCATCACCGCCAAAGTGTTGGCCGAGCTTCAAAGGCTCAGCTCGCGCGAAGGGCAAATCATCATCGGGGCGGCAGTATTAGACGATGTCCTCGGCATCATCGTCCTAGCCGTGGTGGCCAGCCTCGCTAAAACGGGGGAAATCGAGATTCAAAACGTCGTCATTCTCATCGTCAGCGCCGCCGCGTTTTTGATCGGCGCGATCTTTATTGGGCGATTGCTCAGCCCAGTCTTTGTGGGCTTAGTCAATCAAATGAAGACGCGGGGCGAACTGATCATTAGCTCGCTGGTTTTTGCCTTTGTGCTGTCTTACATCGCCGCCACCATTCAGCTAGAGGCGATTTTGGGGGCTTTTGCCGCTGGGTTGATTTTGGCCGAAACGCCCAAGCATAAAGAACTGGAAGAGCAAATTATTCCGATTTCTGACATGCTGGTGCCGATTTTCTTTGTGACAGTGGGCGCGCGCACCGATGTTAGCGTTCTAAATCCGCTTGATCCGGCTAACCGCGAGGGCTTAATCATTGCCTCATTCCTCGTCGTCGTGGCGATCATCGGTAAGGTGGTCACCGGCTTTGCGGTCTTTGGGCAAGAGGGCATCAACAAGCTCGCCATTGGGGTGGGCATGATTCCTCGGGGTGAGGTTGGTTTGGTTTTTGCCGGTGTGGGTTCCGCCAGTGGGGCGCTCTCAGAATCGCTGGAGGCAGCGATTATCGTCATGGTGATTTTGACCACGTTCGTCGCGCCACCGCTCTTACGCATTGTGTTCAAAGATTCTGACGCGGCCCCACCGACTGAGGAAGTCGAACTTGCCTCAGCTCAATCGTCAGAAGAGCAACCCTCGGTTTCCTAAGTGTCGAGGGATGCTAACCAGTCGAGATACATGTTGGGGTGAATGCCGTCTGCGATCACCCCGCTTTGGTTCCTAGCGCCAGTTCGGGTTAAGCCAAACCCCGTTTCTTTCCCCTCTGGGGAGGGGCTAATGGGGTGGGTTGAACTCTCAGCGGGAGGATCGGCCACCCAACACCCCTTGCCAGAGAAGATAGTTGCTTCAACGGGCTGGTAGAGGAGCCCCATCCTCTGAATAAATTAATCCACGCTAAAAAGCGCCCCTACTTTAACCGTAGGAGCGCTTTTCGAATAAGACTGATGAACTGGTAGGCGCTAGCCTACAGCTCTTCGCCATCGACCGAGATCGTATCCCCAGGCTCTTCAACAGTTAAAGCCGGTTGCTGGCGGAGGGCTTCTTGCTGACGCTGTCTGAAATCTTGCGCTTCGGTGGTGATGGCTCGATTTTGCTGCTCTTGAAACTCTTCAGAACTCATCGTCGGCGCCAAGATAGCCCGGTGAATCAGCTCATAGGGACTCGCCGAATCGCCGAACTGATCAGCACCATCATCATCTGTTCCAAAGAGATCGGCGTCCGCCGACTGGGCGATCGCAGCGGGAGACATAACCACCGCACCGATGCTGGCAAACGCCCCAACCAATAGCCAAGAGAGAGATTTTTTCATCATGTGCATGACGGGTTAACTCCTAATTACACCACTACGATAACTGGCGCAATATACGCCCTACTTTAACAGAGAATTCTGAATGCGGCGCGCGCGCTATGCAATACGACGACGCAGCAGCGGTTGAATAAGTGCCAGAGAAATCAGACAAAATCCTAGCAGTATCGCTAGCGCATCCCCCATCTTGACATCGCCCCAGGGCGCTGCCATCACCACACTGGTTAACCCCCAACTGTCAGGGTGCAAATAGATGTACCGAATCGGCTCGATCGCATAGGTGAGTGGATTTAAGCTCGCCACGACTCGCAGCCACTGCGGCATAAAGGACAGGGGCACCAGCGCAGTGCTCGAAAACAGCAGCGGCAGATTGGTGACAAAAATGACGGCAATTAGCTCAATGTGCCCAGGCAGCGCAAAGGAAAGCCCTAAGCTTAAAGCCGTAACCCCTAACACTAACGTCAGCACAATCAACACGACCAGCCCGAGCCCCATCGGATCAGGCAGCCCCGCCCCTAAGACTGCACTGAGCCCAATAATGGCAGCAGTTTGCACCATGCTCATCGCGGCAATAAACACCGCTGACGCGGCCACGATGGAATAGCGCGAGGCTAACGGTGCGACGAGAAAGCGGTTGAGAAAGCCAAACTCGCGATCGAACATCACCGGCAATCCGGCATTGAGGGCACCGCCAAAGGCCGTGAACACGATGATGCCCGCCCCTAAAAACTGACCATAATTTTGGCTTTCACCAAACAGCCCCTGGGGCACGTTTTGAAACAAGGCACCAAACAAAATCAACCACATCACGGGCTGAATCACGCCTGCCACCAGCGTCGAGGGGCGGCGCTGCAGCTGAATGAACAGCCGTCGCGTCATGGCGATCGTTTCTTGCAAAAAGGCTGCCGAAAACAAGCCTGGCGTTGCCGTCGCGCTGCTGTTACTGAGCTCAGCCTTCCACTGACGCAATTCAGGGTTATCTAAAGAGAGTTTGGGTTTGGGAGTTAGGGTGGTGCTCATAGCTATCAGGGTAAGGAAAATCGAGGGGTAGCGGGATGGAGTGGGGGCCATGCGGCAGAGGAAGACGGCCGGAGCAGCGACGTGGTAGCCGACCGCCGCTCTCCACTAAGCGCCTTTCATCGCTTGTTTGCGTTCGGCCTTGAGATCACGACTGCCAGCCGCGGCAATTTCGGCATCCATCAGCGTGCGGCCCGTCGCGGCCAGATAAACATCATCGAGGCTAGGGCGCGATTGTGAGATGCCAAACATGGGCAAACCGGTCTCTTTGAGCGCCTGCTGCACGGTCATTAGCGCGTCAGACTGGGCTGTCACGACCAAGTTAATCGAGTTGCCTTGAGCGTCGTTAACGATTGCCTCTTCGACACAGGGCAGGGTTTGGAGTAAATCTTTTGCTTGGTCGGCTTCGTCATCGGGGGTGAATTCGCGAATCCGCAGGGTGATACGATCGCCCCCCACCCGACTTTTGAGGTCACTGGGCGTACCTGCGGCGATCACCTTGCCCTGGTCAATGATGGCAACGCGGTCTGACAGCGCATCGACCTCTTCTAAATAATGGCTGGTGAGCAGCACCGTGGTGCCCGCCGCTTTCAACTGTCGCAAAAATTGCCATACGGCAGAACGAGTCTCAATGTCTAGGCCCACAGTAGGTTCATCTAGCACTAACACATCGGGCTGATGCAGCAGTCCCAACGCCAGGTCGAGACGCTTTTTGAGACCGCCGGAGTAGATGCCTGATTTTTTGTCAGCCCAGGCGGTCAGCTCTAACAGCTCAATCATCTGCTGAATGCGATCGCGCGCCACCTTAGCAGGCATGTGATACAGCGCTGCCTGTAGCTGCAGCAGTTCGCGCCCTGTGAGCACTTTGTCGAGGGCCACCTCCTGAGCAATGTAGCCGAGTTGCTGGCGCGCCAGAGCCGGATTGTTGAGCACCGAACGACCGTTAATTTCTACGCGGCCAGCGTCGGGCGTGCTCAATGTACAGAGACAGCGGATTGTGGTGGTCTTTCCCGCTCCGTTAGGCCCGAGCAAGCCAAAAATTTCACCTGCCTCGATGGTGAAAGAGACATCTTTGACGGCATCAACATCGCCGTAGCGCTTTTGTAAGCCTTCGACTAAAACGGCTGGAGGCATATCAATAAACTGACCTTGCTTAAGTCACGATTCATGCGGTTTGCAGTGACCTCGATAGATGGGGGATTTATCGAGATGAGATTCTCGATTTATTCTACCGAAGTGAGCTGAGGAGTATCCAAAAAGCCAGATACCCTTAAGCATCCAGGCTCTATCCCGGATCAGGCGCAAAGGTAATCGATCAAAACTGAGTCAGACAGTTGCAGACAGTGGCGGAGGAAAGCGGCCCTAATTGTTGGCGGCCAGAGGAATTTTCAGAGCGATATACTGGGAAAAGTCCTATCAAAACCAGAGGAGAGGTCTTATGGCGGTGTCGGTAATGGAATTCACTACATCCGTTTAATCGGCAAGGTCTAAGACTGCTGTTCAAAGCATTGTGCTTAAGCCTTTTAGAACCTTGCCCTGCGTAGGTTTCTTTGAGGACAAGACATTGAATTTATCTGATTTTGGCTGGTGCATTGGCAGCAGCCTAGATTTAGCGTTTGCGCCCATGGCGCAGGCCGGGTTTGTGGTGGGACGCGTCGTCTCAGAGCAGCGGGGGGCTTATCGGGTCTACACCCAATGGGGCGAGCAAGATGCTGAGGTGACCGGACATTTTCGACATGAGGTGGAAGATGCCCTCGGATTTCCCGTCGTGGGTGATTGGGTGGTGGTAGAGCGTCAGGGTGCCGCCGGGGCGATCGCCATTCATCAGGTGCTGCCGCGCCAGAGTCAATTTGTCCGACAGGCAGCGGGCACCCTGACAGCGGGCCAAGTCATTGCCGCCAACGTAGACACCGTGTTTTTGATGTCGGGTTTGGATGGCGACTTTAACCTCAGGCGAATTGAGCGATACCTGGTCACCGCCTGGGACAGCGGAGCCAGCCCGGTGCTGATCTTAAATAAAGCCGACCAGTGTGCCGATTTACCTGCCGCGATCGCCCAGGTTGAGACGGTGGCGATCGCGGTGCCGATTCATGTCATCAGCGCTACCCAGGGCGACGGACTCGATCAGCTCACGCCCTACCTGTCACCAGGTAAAACGGTGGTGCTGATTGGGTCTTCGGGAGTAGGCAAATCGACCTTGACCAACTACCTGCTAGGCGAGCAGCAAGCAGCCACCCAAGCCGTCCGCCTGGATGACAGTCGAGGACGGCATACCACCACCCATCGGCAATTATGGCCATTGCCGGGGGGCGCACTGCTGATTGACACGCCGGGCCTGCGAGAGCTACAGCTCTGGTCAGCTAACACTGGATTGGCAGAGACGTTTGGCGATATTCAGGCGTTGGCCGCTGACTGTAAATTTCGCGACTGTCAGCATCAGGGCGAACCCGGATGTGCCGTGCAGGCCGCGATCGCCGTTGGGGAACTCACCGCCTCACGGTTGCAAAGCTACCAAAAGCTGCAGCGTGAACAACAGTGGATCGAGCAGCGCCAAGATACCCAGGCGCGACTCAACACCAAACGCCGCTGGAAACAGATGTCAAAAACCATCCGCCAGCATCAAAAGCGAAAACGGTAGGGCTGTCAATTGCTAGCCCAGCTCCCAAGCTGAGTTGATGAAGCGAGTAGGATAATATCTGGCCCCAAAGGTGTAATACCAGTTCTACAAATTACCGCTACACGGACAAGTCGGCTTTCTCCCTCGGGGAGACGCGATGCGAACGACTCCGCTCAGCCGACGTTCCTGGAGCGGAGTCGTTGGCGTAGCCTTCCCGTAGGGAATAAGGAAGATCTGTAGTCCAGTTTCAGAGAATTGGTATGAGCCATTACCGTAAATGGCTGAAATCACCATCCGATAGGCTGTTAATTCTGGATAAGGACGATCCTTTGCCACCGCCGCCCTGGCTGCAAGGGACGGGAGTTCGGCTAATGTTTGACAACCATAGACAAAGGGGCGATTGGGTTTGTTACACCCAATCGCCCCAAGCATGAGACTCGTGCGTCACGCTGCTTTCTGATTCAGTTGTGGCTGACCAGTCCAGTGATGGGCAACGGCTGATCTTACTGAGCTTTACGCTTAGCCAGCACTGAGCCACCACCCAGCATGCCTAACACCAGCAGACCCAGCGCCGAAGCCGGTTCGGGCACATCTTGGCCTTCTACAGAGTGTGAGGAAAAGTTGTCGAAGGCGAGGCCAACATTCTTAGCCTTGCTATCGCCAGTGAACACAAACCGAATCGCTTGGATGTCGTTGCTGTCGCGATCAAATGACCACATCCAGGGCTTACCATCGAGGCCGCCAGTGGAGCGATCTCCGAGCGGGCTGAGCATTGTTTCCAAAATGTTGTTGTCCGCACCGAGAGCCTGGACTGCCCACTGTTCAGTGCGATCACGCCCTTTGCTCCACCAGTTCTTGTTGCCGTCGATATCCCACAGTTCACCCGAAGCGGCTGAGGTGCCTTCGGTATAGGTGATGAGTAGATTGCCACCGTTGCCGCCCAAGCCCCCGGTCCGCAAGAAATAATCCCCTAGGCGATCGGCATAGGTCACACCATTGGCTTCATCAAAATAACCAGCAGCAGCGACGTCGTTAGTTTTTTCGCCACCGTTCACAAATCCATCCGTACCGCCTTTACCCTTGGCCTCAAGGGCAGGGGCAATCCCTTCATCAGCGAGACCATCAAGATCATTATCAAGACCAAAAGTAAACCCTAGGTCTAAATATTGGTCAGTCACCGACTGGTTATCGCCCAGACCCAGCGCACTGGGATCTTCGAAGTCAATAAAGGAAGCCGCTTGAGCAGATGTTGCGGTGCCTACAGCGATCGCCGTCACACCGGCGAGAACAGTGAGCTTATTGCTGAGTTGAGCCTTGTTAAACATAGTGAAATTCTCTTTTTTACAACAGTTTCTAGCCCTTGATTACAAGTTACCCCTTTTTAAGCAATATTTAGGTGAGCGTATTTGCAAGATTTGAACAGAATTAAATAAAGAAAATCTCCCTCACAAAAATCTAGTCTAGGGTGATTTACGGAGAACTATTTGCCATCTCAAAATCATCCTTGAGGAATTACTTATTTTCTATTTTTCAGCCTGCCCTAAAAAGGCTTTGTCTCAGCAAAAATACTAGTTTACCTGCTCAGATCGAGGACTTTGTCATCACTCATCGCAACTTCGAAGGTGACCGGTCAAAGTGCAACGATCTTCCTTAGACTTTGATTCATAAGCTTTTTAAGGATTCATACTGGCGAACTCAGGCTTGTACCACCGTGTCACAGTTGTCACGATTAATGGAACGATCAAGTACGATGGCATATCGATTGGTGGATTGGAAAAACCAATAGTTGCGGCATCAAGCACCTTGCTTGATTGTGCTGAATTCAGTGATTTCACTCAATTACTCATTTAAAGTTGCCCCTCATATCCTTTTTTAGAACTTCCTAAGCCAGTCGGATCACCTGCCTAATCCCCCTTGATTCTGAGGCTCTCAAATCTGACATGAGGGAAGTCAAAGTGAGTGAATAAACTACTCGAAGACGACATCTCGAAAACTTGCGGATTGAGGAGGCCCTCCAAATAACTGCAGCGATCGCCGCAGCTTGCCAGGCTAAATCCTGGCAGAGACGTTATTACCCTGGGCGTATGAGCTAGTACCGCGTCCTCAGCAGTCGCCTGCCAGCTCAACCTTCCACCCCTGACCAGTCTCGTTAGGATGAACAGCAGTTCGTCTGATCGGCTGGCCCAGTTTGGGGTAGGCTCACAGAAATTAATCGGCATTGGTGATGGCTGACTCAACTTCCGACCCAGCGACTGACAATTATTTTGAACTCATCGATCGCCTCGTGACGATGACGCTCAAGGGGCAGATTCGCTCTAAATCGCAGGTGTTTAAGCAGCTGCAGTCAGACATTGAACCGGGTGATGGTGACCTATTTGAGCAATGCCTGCAGGCGCGGCTGACAGCAGTCAGCACCACTTTGGCTGAGACCGCTGATGAAATGAAGCAGGCTAAGGCCACTCGCCAGCAGCGGGCGTTGGTCACAATTCAGAGTGAGTTTGAGCACTGGCAGAAGGAGAACCAAGGCTTTGCAGCGTTATCGGGGGCGATCGCCAGCCTGATTCGTTCTGCCGATCAGGAACGCCTCACGGCCTTGCTGCAGGCCCTCGACCCCAACCAAAGCGAACATCTGACTCGTGACCAAATTCAAACCCTGGCCCAGCAGTTGCGGCAGCTAGAGACGGAAGTCACGGCCCAGCCTAGTTTGCACGAGCTGGCAGCAGGCCTCACTCAGGGACTGGCAACCTGGCAACAGCTCGAAGGGCATGTGATTAGTTGGGTCTATGATCAGGGCCAACGCTCGATTGGCTTTGGCAGCGCTACGCCCCAAGGTCCTTGGCCCTATTGGGCCAAACAAGTCACGACGGCTAGCATTCAGCGAATTTTTAGTGACTTAGCCGAGCAGCAAGCGATCACTTCGGCGGGTGTGCCAATCCCCTTAGAAGTCAGCACCTGGGTTGAGCTGGCGATCGCGGTACAGCGGTTACAGATGGCCTTGGTGACCTGGTTTGACCAGCAGCCCTATGATGCCAAAGCGGGCAAACGACTCTCGATCTCGACCTTTTTGACGTTTGCGGTGGTGTGGAGCCAGCTGTCACGCCGGTTAAGTGATCTGCGGCAACCACTGCTGGCGGAAGGGTGTTTTCAAATGGTGCTGCAGGGGCTACGACAGTTTGCTCAGCAAGACTACTTTCCACTCTATGGGGGGCTGTTTACCGCGCTATCGGGCGAATCTCTACGCACCCTACTGGACTACCTCGATCAGCCCCTAAGACAGGTGCCCAATACCGATACCAAGGCCCGCATTTTGACCCTGTTGGGCTACTCGCAGCGGGCGTTGGGGCACTATGACCAAGCCCAACAGTTTCACGAGCGCGCGTTGGAGAGTGCCCGCGCGATTAACGATCGCCGCTGTGAAATTGCCAATTTGAACCATCTCAGCCGCACCGCCGTGATGGCACCCGACTTTGACGCCGCGATCGCCCACAGTCAGCGGGCCTTAATTTTGGCGCGTCAGGTAGGCGATCGGGTGGGCGAAGCCAATGCGCTGGCTAATTTTGGCTACAGCGAAGTCAACCGGGCTCAGGCCAATCCCTTGGAGCCAGCACAAATTGAATCGGTACTGACCTATTTAGAACAAGGGCTAACGCTGACCGAGCAGGTGCAAGATCGCCCCAGTGAGGCCCTATGCGCCAACAGTCTCGGCGTGGCGCAGGTAATGCTGCGACGCTATGACGCGGCCATTACCGTGTTGGAAAAAGGGCTACAGACTGCCCAAGCGATTGGCGACGTATTTTTGCAGGGGATGAACTATAGCTATTTGGCGATCGCCTATCAAAATCTGGAAAACACCGAAATGTCTGTCTTCTGTGGCGCAATGGGCATGTATCTGCTGTGGCAAATCAACTCTGAACAGTGGCATCAGCCGGCGGGCACCCTCAGCATCTTGTCTGGACAGATGGGAGCCGCCGCTTATCAAGCCACGCTCGAAACCTATCGCACTGCCTTTTTAAGACAGATCGGGGTGGATGGCTACGACCATTTGCCCAAGCTCCTAGCCGAATATCGCGAATCGCTGGGATGGGGTGATCGCGGCCAATAGTCACATCTGCTAGCTCAAGTGCCGAATAAACTCCTTAAATTAGTGTAAAGAATGCTTAATTTGGTTAAGCTTGATTTACATGTTTGTAACGGATTACGGCGGCGTGAACCTGACGGAGCTTTCGACCCCAATTATTGTCTTGCTAATTTCGGGCACCAGTTTTGTGGCCTGGTTTTTTAGCATGTTGGCCGGCGGTGGCAGTCCGCTCGTCCTAATTCCTTTGCTGTCAGTATTGCTCGGGGCCGCTGCAGTGGCTCCCGTCATCACCACTGGCCTGCTGATTGGCAATACGCAACGCAGCCTTTTCTTTTGGCGCAAGATTGATTGGCGCGTGACGGCTTGGTACCTACCAGGATGCTTGGCGGGCGCGATGCTTGGGGCCTATATTTTCACTTGGGTGCGCGCCGACTGGCTGCAGGTGTTGATTGGGGTGGCGCTGCTGGGCATGGTCGTGAACTACTGGCTCAATAAAACTCTCAAGCTATCCGAGCAACACTTCACCGTTAAACCTTGGTACTTTTTGCCGGTTTCGTTTCTCAACTCGGTCGGGTCAGCACTGATTGGCAGCACCGGTCCCATCATGAACCCGATGTACTTTGCTTACGGGTTAGAAAAAGAGGCCATGATTGCGACTAAAGCTTCTAATAAAGCTTTTTTGCACATCTTTAAATTGCTGAGCTACGCCGCCCTAGGAGTTTTACAACCTAGCCACATCGGTTATGGCTTGCTGATTGGCTTGGGAGCCGTACCGGCCAACTGGTTAGGCAAATGGGTGCTAGAGCGCATCAGCAACGATCAGTTTCGGCAGATGGTTTACGCCTTTGTCGCCGTCAGCGGCGTCATGATGCTTTGGGAACAGCGGGCCTGGTTTTTGGCCTGGTAAGGCTGAACGGACGACTCATTGTCAGAAAATTACCCGGATTTAGGACATCACGGCACAGATAACATCCGAGGACTTTCACAACCCGGTGTGGCGCGATCGCGGCACGAGTCATACCAATTCTCTAAAACTGGACGACAGATCTGCCTTATTCCCTACGGGAAGGCTACGCCAACGACACCGCTCAAGGAACGTCGGCTGAGCGGCGCCGTCAGCCCGACGGACAGGCCGGGCTAACGTACAGGGTATCCGACTCTCCGACTGGAAGAAAACCGACTGGCCTATGTAGCGGCAATTTGTAGAACTGGTAAATCGCTCTCAAAATCAGCACCGCGTCGGGTGAGGTGGTTTCTAACAGCACCAATCAAGCCGCCTGCCAGCGAGCCTTCTGACCTCCAGTCCCCACCCCCAAAGAACACTCACCTTTTCATCGTTGGGCGGGGTGCGTGAGGGTGACGGGGGATTGCTCTTCCATTAATCGCCGGTAGCTTTGACGGAGCTGCAGGTGACTTTCGGTAATGCGCTCCGATAGATGCTTTTCAACCTGACAAAGCTCTTGCCAAAAAGCGGCTGATCGTTGGGTTGTCAGATACTCGCGCCACAGCCTTTGCAGCAGAGCCGCCATTTGCGGATCAGTAGCCTGCACAGAGTTGTAGAGTTCGTCAAAGGCCGCGTGCGCTGCGTCATTATTGGGACTGTCTTGAGCCAGTTTGATAGCGGCTTCGAGGGCAGTGAGCGGCGATTGAGTCAAAGTTTTAGTCATTGGGGCAATTATTCTTCAACAACAGAAAAGTAAGGTTCGAATATTAAACGGATCGGGACGTCCTATACAATGCTTTAACAGAGTATACAGACTGACATCTTTCTTATCTATGGGCAAGCATCGGATTCTTTCTGGCATCCAGCCGACTGGTGACCTCCATTTGGGTAACTACTTGGGTGCTATTCGCAACTGGGTAGCCCTGCAGGAAGAGTACGACAGCTTCTTGTTTATGGCTGATTTGCACGCGATCACCGTGCCCCATGATCCCCAACAGCTGGCAGAAAACACCTACAAAGTGGCGGCTACTTACCTGGCCTGCGGCATCGATCCCAACAAAGCGACGGTGTTTGTGCAATCTCACATTTCGGCCCACAGCGAGTTGGCGTGGCTATTTAACTGCATCACGCCACTCAACTGGCTAGAGCGCATGATTCAGTTCAAAGAAAAAGCGGTTAAACAGGGCGAAAACGTCACGGTGGGACTGTTTGACTACCCCGTTTTGCAAGCTGCCGATATTTTGTTATACGAGCCGGATTTGGTGCCGGTGGGTGAAGATCAAAAACAGCATGTGGAATTGACACGAGACATCGCCAATCGCTTTAACTTTCAATACGGCAGCGCAGAGCAGCCCGTGATTAAGTTGCCCGAACCAATGATTCAAAAGGCGGGGGCACGGGTGATGAGCCTGACCGACGGCACGAAAAAGATGTCCAAGTCTGACCCCTCTGAGATGAGTCGCATCGATTTGGTCGATCCGCCGGAGGTTATTCTCCGCAAGGTCAAACGCTGCAAGAGTGACCCGACGCGCGGATTAGAGTTTGATAACCCGGATCGACCAGAGTGCGACAACCTGCTGACCCTCTACATGCTGCTGTCGGGGCAAACTAAAGAAGCAGTAGCCCAGGAATGCGCCGAGATGGGCTGGGGCCAGTTTAAGCCCCTGTTAGCCGAAACGATGGTAGAAGCCCTGAAGCCCATTCAAGATCAGTTTCACAGCTTGATGGACGATCGCACCTATCTCGAATCCATCTTGAAGCAGGGTCGTGAAAAAGCCGAAGCGATCGCCCTGACGACTCTGGGTAAAGCCAAAGCGGCGTTGGGCTATTCGCAACCACTGTGACTGTCTGCGGGGGGCTATTCTCGGGATGTCTATAGTCGCGGGATATACTAGCAAGACTCTCTATCGTCTGAACTTACGGATCACTTAATGGTCGCGACATCTCTTCCTCTACCGCAGCCCTCCCCTGAATCACAGTTGCAACGGGCGGCTCGGGCCGGAGAATTTCTCATCACAGCGGAGGTCATGCCCCCCAAGGGGAGCGATGTTCGTCATATGGTCGGCATGGCGGCGCAGCTGCGCGGTCGGGTGCACGCTGTGAATATCACTGACGGCAGCCGAGCGGTAATGCGGATGTCTTCTCTAGCAGCGGCGGCAATTTTGCACCAGCAGGGAATCGAGCCGATTTGTCAGATGGCCTGTCGTGATCGCAATCGCATTGCCCTGCAGGCCGACCTGCTCGGGGCGCAAGCGCTCGGCATCCGCAATATTCTAGCGCTGACGGGGGATCCGGTTAAGGCGGGCGATCAGGCCGCCGCCCGGTCGGTGTTTGACCTGGAATCGGTGCGACTCCTGCGACTGATTCGACAGCTCAATGACGGCTTGGATGCCTGCGATCGCCCCCTGCCCGATCAGGCCACCACGTTATTTGCCGGGGCGGCAATCGATCCGCAAAGTCGGAGCTGGTCAGGTCTGCAGCGCCGCTTTGAAAAGAAGTTAGAGGCCGGAGCGCAGTTCTTTCAAAGTCAGCTGATTGATGATTTTGAACGGTTAGAGAAATTCATGGTTCACGTTGCCGTGGGATGCGATCGCCCGGTGCTGGCGGGCATTTTTCTCCTAAAATCAGCGAAAAACGCTCAGTTCATCAACCGCAATGTCCCCGGCGTGGAGATTCCTGAGCACATTATTCAGCGTTTAGCTCAGGCTGCTGACCCCCTGCACGAAGGCGTGTGCATTGCTGCTGAGCAAGTCAAAGCCGCCCGCGAGCTGTGCCAAGGCGTGCATGTGATGGCCATTCGGCGAGAAGATTTGATCCCCAAGATTTTGGAACTGGCTGAGGTCGCGCCGCTATCATCACTCAGCCCGTGCTGATCGATTACCGGCATGGGGACACGACTACGTCCCCACCCTGATCTTCTAGAAAGCGGCTCCCCAAAAGTCACCTGCCGTAGGGTCGGTCGATTCCCCATAGATCGCGCCTAACTCCTGATCAGAATGAATCTTGCCCCACCACCTCCTACCCGCCGCTGTCCCCCGAATTTTCATCGTTTGGCGTAGCGCACCCGCGTTATGAGCTATTGCTCTAAAAAACAACTTGGATTCGGTGCATCGCGGCGCAGATGACACCCGACAATTTTCATCATTTGGCGTGGCGCATCCCCGTCATAAGACATCGCTCAAAATAGCATCTCTCCTAATCGACGCTTTGAGATTCGCCCTCTGCAGTAGCGATGCCAGCAGGCTGGCGCGGTTCGGTTAAGATTGCTGACTGGCCCGGCTCCAGCTGAGGCGTCGAGTCTAAGCTCGCTGACTCAGCATCGGTGCTTTCAGTTGTCGACCCCGTATCTGCCGCTGTAGGAGGAGTCGTCTTTTTGGAAAAGCCCCAGGCAAAAATCGCTGCGATCAGCCCGACCATCAGCCATTGGGGCGGTACCCAACTGTCGTTGACCACCCGCAGCAACAGGCGAATGCCGACAAAGGCCACGGTAATAAAGCCGGCATCTTCTAAATACTCATACTCATCGAGCCAGCGAATAAAGAGCTGAGCCATGAAGCGCAACGTGATGATGCCAATGGTGCCGCCCAGCAGCACGACTAAAACATCCCGCGAGAGGGCGATCGCGGTGGTGACGCTATCTAGCGAAAAGGCCAAATCTGTCAGGGCGATCGTGGGGATCGCCTGCCACACGGAAGCAAATCGCGGGCCGTGGTGATGATGGGCGGCGTCTTCAGCCGCTGTGAAATGCTGATAGACCAGCCACAATAGATAGCCCGCTCCGGCTACCTCAAACTGCCAAAACTGCAGCACCCATGAGGCGGTCAAAATCAACGACATCCGCAAAACAAAAGCTGCCACCAAACCGATGTTAAGCGCTTGCTGCTGCTGCTTTTCTGAGCCGAGCCCCTGGGCGATCGCCGCCAGCGCGATCGCATTATCGGCAGACAGAACGGCTTCCAGCGCGATGAGCACCGGCAACAGCAACAGGGTGTCGATGCCGAAGTTGGTAGAGAGGTCGAGGAGGCGATCCAGCATGCGTTGTCAATATCGGTGTAGGCAGAAACCAGACCAGTTTTTCTACCGGAGCAAAATTGAAGATCGAAGACGCGATCGGTCTCGCCATTGGGCAATAGATAAACAGAGCACGCTTCATCAGTCTTTATTAGGATAAAACATCTACTGATCCGGCGGCGTGCCCCTGGGATAGAGAATAGAGGAAATCGCCAGTTAGGATAAATCAACCGTGGCCGTCTACGTTAGAAAAGGCTTTGGCATCCACTATGACCGTGGCCACGGCTGCCCGGTTCGTAAACGGGCTCGAAGGGGGCAAGTTTGCCCCGCATCGTTGGTAAGCGTGGGTTCATGATAGAAAAACTGTTGCGATCGCGGTACAAGCTGCTGAAACCTTTGGGGCAAGGCGGCTTTGCCAAAACCTACTTGGCGGTAGATTGCCAACAGGACTCCGTGCACTGTGTGATCAAGCATTTGACACCGGTTAAAGCAGAACCCGAATTTTTGACCACTGCTCGTCGTCTGTTTGAATCAGAAGCTGCGGCGCTGCAGCGCTTGGGCACCCATGATCGCATTCCCAGCCTGTTAGATGCCTTTGAGTCAGAGGGAGAGTTTTATCTCGTTCAAGAATTCATCGACGGCAATTCGCTGAGCACTCTATTCAAACAGCATCCCCGGTATACCGAGGCAGAAATCATTGCGTTGCTCGAAGATATCCTGCCGATTCTGGCGTTCATCCATGAGCAAGAAGTCGTGCATCGTGACATCAAGCCCAGCAACCTGATGCGCCGCCATGCCGATGGCCGCTTTATGCTGATCGACTTTGGGGCGGTTAAGGCCATCACCACTGAGTTTTATACCGCTGGTAGCGAGCAGCTGACGGTCAGCATTGGCACCCAAGGCTATGCGGCACCAGAGCAAATGGCTGGTCGGCCCCGCTACAGCAGCGACCTGTACTCCTTAGGCATGACGGTAATTCGCGGCCTCACCGGGCGATCGCCGACCGAACTGCCCGAAAATCGTGATACCGGCGAACTGCTCTGGGAGTCTGCCGCCCCGACAGTGAGTCCAGGGTTAAGGCAGTTTTTGCAGCGACTCACCGAAGCCTCGGTCTACCAGCGCTATCCCTCGGCGGCAGCGGCCCTCGCCGATTTGGCCCAACTCGACACCCTGGCCGCCCCGCTCCCACCCGACCTGCCGGAAACTCAGCTCAAAACGCTGCTACCGCCGGCTAAACCAGCCGTTCGCCGCCGGTTTAGCCGGGCATTTGGCCCCCTACTGGTAACAGCGGCAGTGCTCGTGATTCGTCAGTTGGGAGGCTGGGCGCCGTTAGAGCTGATGATTTATGACCGGTGGACCCAGTGGCAGCCCGCTCTGCCCCAGGACGATCGCCTGCTCGTGGTCGAAATCACCGAAGCCGACCTCAAGGCCCTGCAACAAAGTACCCCCAGCGACGCCATCTTGAGTCAAGCGATTCAAACGCTGCAGGCCCACAATCCCCGCGTGATTGGGATCGACCTCTATCGCGATATTCCTCAAGGGGAAGGACAAGCAGCGCTGCTGAAAACGCTAGCGGCAGACAACATCATCACCATCCGGCAGCTTGACGATCGCTCGGCCGAGGCGATTCCCGCTCCCCCGGGCCTGCCGCCAGAACGGGTCGGCTTCAACGACTTTCCGGTGGATGACGATGGCGTCGTGCGACGCAGCCTGCTAATGGCCTCAGCAGATGAACGCCCCGAGACGGAAGTGCTACAGTCGTTAGCCCTGCGGTTAGCGCTGGCCTATCTTGAGCCCGAAGGCATTCTGCCCTTGGCCAGCGAAGCGCGAGGCGATCACCTCACCCTTAACGGCACGACGTTCACACCGCTCGCTCCCCAATTTGGCGGTTACCACCGCGCCGATACGGCGGGCTATCAGCTCATGCTGCAGTATCGGGCCGCTGATGCCGCTGTGCCACAGCTGAGCTTAAGTGCCGTCCTGGCGGGTGACGTTAATGCAGCGATGGTGCGCGATCGCATTGTGCTGATTGGCACGACCGCCGCCTCTGCTAAAGATCTCTTTCTCACGCCCTACAGCGCGGGGGCGGAAGCCGATTTTTTGATGCCGGGGGTAATGTTACACGCCCAAGCGACCAGCCAGATTATCACCGCCGCCCTAGATGAACGTCCGCTTCGCTGGGCCTTACCGGAAGTCGGCGAACTGGTTTGGATCGGTCTCTGGGCCATAGGCGGCACTGTTTTGGGAGGAACAGTCAAGCGGCGGTGGGTGTTTAGCCTGGGGCTAGTCGGCGGCAGCTTGGTCTTAGTGGGACTCCCAGCCGCCATGTTTATGGCTGAGGGTTGGCTCCCCCTGCTGCCCGCCAGTGCCGTTTTTGGGGGCACCGCGATCGCCGCCGTTTTATCGCGTCAGCTGCCCGCCCCGCATCAATATTCTTTTACAAATGCCAAAAACATCGGCTCATAGCCACTCCTTGTCGTGTTCTCGACCAGGTAAAATTTTTGCGCTGGTTTCAAGAGTGGCATTATTAGCCGTCCTAGGGCATGCTTATGAAAAATTTAGCGATGAGTCGAGGTTATGGCCTCTGGAATCTACGCCGTCGCCAATTTTGGCAACATACAGCTCTATGTTGGCGAGGTCAGGCATTTGAAGACGCGTTGGCCCAAGATGATGAGCCAACTCGAACAGGGCAAATTTCCCGACCCGGCCATCCAGCAAGAATGGGTGAAGCATCGGGGCGATCGCCGCTTCACGTTTCACACAGCGGAGCAGATCCATGCCGAATCCACCCTGCGGGGCCGCAAACTCTTCCTCAGAGATGCTGAAAAGAGGAATGCTGAGCAAGCCTAACCCCCACGTCCCAATGGCTGAGCCGGGCAAATGGTCATGCACCCGGCTCAGCCATTGGGACAGTAGTGTTCACATCCCTAGCGGCTGATGTACTCGCCGAAAATAAGTTCTAAGTAGGTAGCCTTCATAATCGTAGGGTGCGTCACGCCAAGCGATGACGCACCAGAGCCCATCTACTGGTGCGTTGGCCTAATACCGCAATGTACCCTACACCATCGTTTAATGACGGCTCTCTACTCGATTAAGGGCTCTGGTTTTCAGCGGGAAGCCCGTGAAGCTAGGCATCAACTATTTGAGCAGGCGGGTGACTCGGATATCAAATTCTGTCGCTTTGGGGTGAATGCCCGTAGCTTTAGACAGGGCTACTTCGTCCGCCTCTTGAGGAGACAAGGCATTGACTTCGTAACGCTCTGTATAAATTAACGGGGAAAGACCTTGGCTGCTGGCGTATTCTTTGATGTCTACGAAAGCTTCGTAAGTATGGCTCATGGCTCTGCCCTCCAGGCATTGGCACGGTTTTGCAATACCCGTTCAGTATAAAAAAATGAACCTGCGCCACGAGAACGAGTAAACCCTTCTTGAAAAGCTTTAACGTTTGATCGCGCTAGCAACAATTACCGTGTTGAATCGTGGCGTTTTGTATCTGTCGTAGGGGGTGGGCCGATCACTTTCACTTCAGAAGTGAAAGCTGCTGCGATTTAAGGTAAGGCTTCATCTAAGCCTTTACTGGAAATAGAGGCATCTTCAGTCGCCGCTTGAAGGGCGGCAGGCATCGCCTGCGACTCCTCCAGATAGTCAGCAAAGCGAGATTTGAGTGCATTGACCGAGAGATCTTTCGTCCAGTATTCCACCAGCGCTTGCCCCCAGGCCCAAGCGTTTTGAGCCGGGGCGCGATCGCTGTTTTGCACCAGAATGGGCCACAGCTTAAGAATTTCGCCGGGTCGAAAGAGGGTACCCTGCTCGTTAAGCAACGCCGCCAGCTCATAGGTCAGCATCATTTTGCTGGCAATCACCGGCACTTGTTCGGCGGGCAGCGATTGCGCCAGCAAGGTGCCCAGTTCTGGCGTGCCAGTGAAACGCGCCGATAAAAAGGTAAATAGCGGCGTTTTGACCAGCGCCACAATGCCCTGACTGCTGCTCATTTGTAGGGCATACCGCTCGATCAGGCGTAAAGCTGCGGTGATGCGGGCTTCGCGACTGCGGAGAAACTGGGCCAACCGCTGGGATTTGGCGGGCGCGATCGCCTCAACCAGTTGGGTGGCCAGAGCATCGCTGCCCCAGGCATTGCGGTCATCGGCATCTGACTGGGTCACCAGTGGCAAAATTTGCTGAATCCAGTCCCCCATCTGCTCTTGGCGATAATCCACAGCAGCGCGAATGTTGCGCTCTTTGGGACGATCGCCCTGCTGCCAGTTGTAAGGGGGCGCCCATTCGCGCACGGGGCGCAGGCGATCGACCTGAGTCACGACCAGCAACGTGGGAATCTCCTGACCTTCACGCGCCAGATCTTTGAGGAAAGCAATGTCGGCTTCGAGGGCTGGATCGAGCGCCGGGTTCACTAGCAGCAGCACATCCGCTTGGGCCGCCTGGGCCAACACCTGTTGCCGCCAGTCTGTGCGGTCGACCTGCTCATAACCCGGACTGTCCCACAGCACCAGGGCCTCTTCCGTAGCAGTTTCCCACCGATAGCTGGCAATCTGATCGGTGCTGGGCAGTACATCGACCTCGGCCCGATCTTGCTGAAACAGAGTATTGATCAGGCTACTTTTACCCGCACCCGTGCGCCCCACCAGCAGCAGATTAATCGGCTCTGCAGCGATCGCCTGGGGTGAGTCAGCCGCTTCCATCAGCGCGCGCAGACTTTGACTTTGGGCGGAGTCAGGGGCGGCCTGGGCAAAATCGAGCGCGGTGATGCCGCCATAGAGGGCGATCGCCTGCTTACACAAAATCGTGAGCGCCGTTTCTCGCAAAGTCTGATCAAAATTGGCCACCAGTTGCTGATTAGCCTGGTTCCCGAGGGGCCGTCCCACTTCTCGGATCACCGCCCCAATCGGATTCCAGAGCCAGCGACTCAGATCCAGCACCGTCCCTAACCGCCGCAGAGGCCTCTCTAGCGCCTGATAGGTTTCGTAGGTTTGGTAAACCTGAGCGACGCTGACCTGGTTCAACGCCGGAGCCGCCACGCGCATGTAGCGATCCAGGTCATCTACCGTGCCCCGAATCAAGCCGTAAGCCTGGGGCACATAAATATTGAGCAGGGGATATTTCACCTCGGGGTGATAGAGGTGAGCAATCTCGCGAATCAACGTCTGGCAGCGCTGGGCAAAGCTGGCCCAGTCTTCCCAAATGGGCGGATCGGCCTGAGCGGCTTCAAGGGTTTGCCGCAGCACCGTTTCTACCTGCTCGGGGGGCACTACTTGTGCCGTTTCAGCCAGCGTGTCTTGCAGCTGCGATCGCACGTCTGACAGCTTTTGCTCCAGGGCCACAGGGTTCGATTTGGTCCACTGGCTAAAGCCCCAACGCCAGCCGACGGCGGCGATCGCCACCAGCGCCCAGACCCAACTCAGGCCCCACTGCTGCAGCTGCAGACCCGAGAGAATCAAGAGGCCGATGAGCAGCGTTAGGGGCGGCAGGGCCAACACCGTCCATTGCCAACGTTTAAGCTTCAACATCAGGCGGCAGTCCTCTTCATTCAGCGATTAATTCGCGGCACACGCTATACCACTTCTGCCGATTACGACGATAGTCATTACGCTCCCTCAAGTGCATCCTACTTTTATTCTTGCGTCCTGCTCGCGGGCAAGATGCCGTCCTAAACGCGTGGATGGATGAACCAATCTGGGATACGCCCCTCGCCAGCCGCTTCTCTTGAGCTCGCCATCTCAAATCTTCATAGCACTTGTGAGGAGAGCGGATATTAGTCATCGGTCTGGGCCTCGCGCCAATCTTGCTGGGCTTGTTTAAAGGCGGCGCCCATCAGATCTTGAATGGCCTCGGGATCGGGCACCTTGCCCGTCATCAAATCGCCAAAATAGACGCAAGCGCCTTCGCCCAAAGCCCAGGTGTAGGCGACAGCCCAAGAGGTCGCCACCACACTGCCAATACCGGGAATAAACTTCACCAATTCGCGGCCAATCGCCTGGGCGAAAAAGCCCCCCGCTAGCGTGCCCATCACCCCGAGGGCTTGGCCAAAGGTCAGCTTTTGGTTATAAACTCGCCCCAACGCCACCACCATTGACACCTGCAGACTGGTCAAGACCGGCATGGTGGCAAAGGGCAGCGGTACAGCGGCAGCAATACCCGCCATAACGGCAAAGGCACTGATGTAATGGCGGGCCACCCGGCGATACAAATCGCCGATCGCTTTGCCACGTTCATCAGTCTCCAACAGCTGGTGAATGGCCTGAGCTTGGGCTTGGGGCAACAGGTCGTCCAGCGCCTCCCGTAGGGCCTCTAAGCCGTAGAATGTCGGCTCGTAGCCGTCTTCTTCGAGCGTGAAATCGAGCAGCAGACTGCGATCGCACAGCGCCCCAAAATTCGCTTCAGTGGTTTCAGCAGCGCGGGTAATGGCCGCTAGCTGGGGCGGATAGTCAGGATGGTCATCCGTGGGGGTAGCGTAGAGTTCGTGCAAGCAGGTCAGCGCCAGAATGCAGGGAATCTGGGGAAACGCTTGCTTGAGCTCTGAGATCACCTGACGCAGACTGTCGTTGGCAAAGTCCGTAATCTTCACCGTCAGCACAAAGAGGCGCGATCGCCCGGCGTCGGCCTGGAGCGTTTGGGTCAGATCTTCCACAATCTCTTGGGTCTGGCGCTCGACATCGCCCAATCCCACCGTGTCGGTAAAGATGAGCAGCGGCAGATCCGCAGCGGGATACGGGTATTGCTGAGTGCTGCGGGTATGGGGCTTGAACCCTTGCCCGACAATGTCTGCGGGCTGGCCGGTCATGGCGCGCACGATCGAACTTTTACCGGCCTGGGGCTTGCCGATCAAAATCACTTCCGTCGTCGGCAGTTGTGCCCGAATGGCCTCCAGGTGACCCGCAATTTGCGCTTCACTGACGGTAAATCGCTGCCAGATTTTTTGTAGTGGTCTAATTACCCGCTGCACTGCGATACTGCCCTCTTCACAACCGCCAACGTTCATGCCTTCAGCATAAGGAGGCTAGAGACCGAAAGGGCCAGAGTTGTGATAAACCGTCAGGCTGGCGTATGAGTGTGGTGGCCGCCGGCGATCGCTCAGCTCGGCAATACCGTGCTAGCCACATAGCCTTTCATCACTAGATCCGTCACCGACACAATACCCAGCAGTTCGCCATCTTTGATGACCGGTGCCCGCTGAATGCCCGCATCAGACATCAGCAAGGCCGCTTCTCTTAAGGTCATATGCGGCTCAACCGCGATACAGGGCTGGCGCATGATGTCTTGCACAATCACCCGCGCCGGTTCCAAGTTGCGGGCAAAGACTTTGTAAACCACGTCGCGTTCAGTCAAAACGCCGTAGGGCATCTCTGGCGAAGGCCGATCCACAATCAGTGATCGCACGCCATGGGTCTGCATTTGCACAATCGCATCCGCGACGGTGGCCAGGCGATCAATCACTTGCACGGTGGTGGTCATAATATCGGTGATCGTGAGCATACCCGGTATTCCTTCGTAGATTTCCAGCGGCCACTCACAAAAATCAGAGCAGCCTCCTTGATTTTCGTCCACATCCTGGCGAGAGAACACCCACAACCGCCATTTCTGCGGGTTATTTTTAGTTTTCCAGCCTGAGTCAATCGTTCAATCTTTTGACCTTAAAACGAGAGCATTAAAAAAGCTATCTGCCGAAACAGATAGCCATTCATCTCTACAAACCTTGTAATGTGTATCTCTAATCAAGTTGGCAATCACCGGCGATCGCGATCCTCAGGCAGACAATAGTTTGCGCCACCAAGTGCCCTGGCGAAGATCGACAAACGTGCCACAGCTGCTGCATTTCTTAATGCCCCGCACCTGGATGCGCTTAAGTTTCGTTTCCCCACATTCGGGGCAGTGCTTTTGCTGGTTCATAACGCGATTTTCAGACACTTCAACAAACCTGACTACGAATACCGTTCTATCGTGCCGGTTTCCAGGCGATCGCGCCCCCAAGACACTACCCAAGCTGTCATAGCAGGTGGCACAACAATCTGAAGATTCACGGATGTCAAGCCGCTCTCTCGCTGGCCTCACTCAGCCAGCTCATCAACTGTCACGTCAAGTGCAGATGGGGGCGTTTGCTCACTGAGGCGATTGTCGAGAAAAAATATGCCGGTACGGTCGGGACAAGTTTGGCGGGAAATCACCTTGACTGCTCAAACCTAGCCAAATAAATCAAACGGAAACGGCCCATAGGTGCCGTTGATGACGTCGACCTCAGGCTCAGAAGCGTGAAATGAAATCAAAACGCCCCTGGCAGTGCCCACATAATCGTCTAAATACCAGGCCCCTTTGAGCGTGTTGAACTTCAGATAGACGGGGCCGCTGCGCGGGTCGAGGTCAAGTTGAATCGGACGACTCAAGGCCGCGACATAGGCTTCGATCGCCGCCTGCCCCACCGCCAACGTATCGGCGCAGACGCCCAAAGTCTCGTAGTCAGCCGCCGCATTGAAATGCTTGAGAGCAGTGCGCACGTCCACGCTTTCGGCATCGGAGAGCACTGGCGGCGTTTCTAACCGGCTGAACTGCGCCAACTGCTTTTTAAGGGCTCGGTAATCGATGGCGCTGGCATCAATCGAACTGGAATCGGTGGCGGTCATGGTGACGTTATGGGCACAAGTGGCCTGGGCTTACTGAGTACAGACAGGACTGACGCAGTTGCATTGGGTTTCGGCCCCCTTCCCCCCAGTTTTAAGAAAACCGGATGCAACCTCCCCAAAATTGAGCTCCATCAGGGGGCGATGGGTCAGTCCTAACAAAGAAATCTTCTCACTTTATCGGCTCGGGTGCTGCTATGACGACTTATCAAGTGCGGGTAACTGACATGCCTGCGGGCGATCGCCCCCGTGAGCGATTGCTGGCCCAGGGTGCCAAAACCCTGGCCACCGCCGAACTGCTCGCCATTTTGTTAGGCACGGGTCAAGGCCCTGGCAAGCTGTCGGCAGTGGGCTTAGGACAATACATTTTGCAATGCCTCAGCGCCGATCAGCGCGATGCCATGAATGTGATGCGTGAGGTCTCCGCCCAAGAGCTGATGACAATATCAGGGGTCGGCCCGGCCAAGGCTACCAGCATTTTGGCCGCGATCGAACTAGGTAAACGGGTTTTGCAGTCGCGCCCGCCCGAAAAAACGGTGGTCGATGACCCCAGCGTGGCCGCTGCCGCCATGAGTCATGAACTGATGTGGCAGGCACAAGAACGGTTTGCGGTACTCTTTCTCGATGTCAAACATCGCATTTTGGGGATGAAGGTGATCACCATCGGCACTGCAACGGAAACGCTGGCCCATCCCCGCGATATTTTCAAAGAAGTGATTCGGCAAGGGGCCACCCGAGTCATCATTGCCCACAATCACCCCACCGGTAATCTTGACCCCAGCCCAGAAGATATCAGCCTCACCCAGCAGTTGTTAGAGGCGTCGCAGCTGTTGGGCATTCCTATTTTGGATCATCTGATTCTTGGTAATGGCGATTTCAGCAGCCTGCGGCAGACCACCTCCCTGTGGCCAGCAGCCGACGCCTAGGATTTTCTAGAGCGAGGTCTTTCTGTAGAATTCGGGATTCTGCTATTGGGAGGAGTCCGCGCACTGAGTATTGACATAAACCAATGGTCTCATGTGACTATTTTCCACCAGAACAGTTTTAGAAATTGAAACTGTTACCAAAACAATTCACGACAACTGTCTCTGTTCGATCGGGAAAGAATTGAGGACAATTCAACTATGCCGAATCGATTCGAGCTGACCTGATTTTTGAAGGACAGGCTCATGACACAACAAGACCTCTATGCCCGGTTAGAACTCATCTCTCCGGAGCAGGAACAAGCCCCGCTAATTGACTCAGAGACCGCACGCGGGGCGCATCAGTCGCGCTGGAGTCAGCTCGGTCGCGCCATCGTCAATTATTTGGTCGGGGCTCAGGCTCAGGACCCGACCATTTGGACGAAGCGCGATCGCGAGGGTCATCTCTACTATGAGGCGTATGATCCCGTGACTCGGACTCGTCACCATTTTGATTCTGAGCGAGCAGTTCGGGTTTGGTTAGATGAACGATATTATCAGTAGCACCTTGGCCCTGATTGAGACCATCCCAACGAAGAGGACATCGGCTCAGTCGGGGCCAACGCTTACCGACGGCAAGAAACGCGATCGCTCTCAATGATTCATCCCCTCATCACCTGGTATTTAGAGATGCTCACCCCGGCGGATTTGCGGCCCCAGCGGCTCGACAATCCCCAACTCAGCGTGCAGCAGGTCACCATCGCCTGTCCTGAATTCAGCCGGTTTTTGTATACCAGCGTGGGTGGCCATTGGTATTGGTGCGATCGCCTGAAGTGGACCTACGACCAATGGCTTGACTATCTCAACCGACCCGAGTTGGAAACCTGGGTTGCCTATCTCTCAGGCACTCCTGCTGGCTACATCGAACTTGAAATCCAGCCAGAAAGCACCGTCAAAATTGAGTATTTCGGCTTGCTGCCCCAGTTCATCGGTCAGGGCATTGGCGGTCATTTGCTCACCGTCGGCATTGAGCGCGCCTGGGCCATCGCGGATCGTCGCGTTTGGCTCCACACCTGCAATTTAGACAGTCGCTACGCCTACAAAAATTACGAGGCGCGAGGCTTCACCCTTTACGACACCCAAGAAACGACGGTAGAACTGCCCTCGACTCCACCCGGCCCTTGGCCGCAGGCAGCGGCTCCCCTGCCCCAGGTGTCAAGTGCTAGTCGCCAGCAAAGATAATATCCGTGACGCCAATTCGGGTTCAACCCACCCCGCCTTCGGCGAGGGTATTATCGCCGCAACAGCGGGTAAGCGTGCCTGATGCCCTTGTCCCAAACTCAGATTCCGTGAGGGCCGGGTTTAGCTATAGCAGAATTCGGAATGCAGAATTCGGAAGTCGGAGTTAAAAAGCCCACCAGATCGTGATTGCAGTCATCTGGAATGATCGCATCAAACTGCGGCTTGCTATAGAACCTTGAATTCATCGATACAAAGCATCCACAAAACCCGCCCTGACAGTGCCGGTATCGTCTTTCTCAACAATCACCTGAGTGAGTTTGGGTCGAGACGCAAGGCCCTTCGTCCCGACCCGGTCTGTGCAATCTCCCTGACAGAATTTTCTTCACCCAAACGGTATCGTCTTGGTCTGGGGGGCTAACGCCCCTGCTGTCTATGGGGTAAGCACAGAGTTCACCCTGCTCTCGCCCTAAATTTTTGATTGAAATACAAATTTCAACGGTCGCGTATGCAAAAGGCAGACTATAGGCTTGAATAGCGAAGTTGACAGGATTTCTGATGATGGCCGAGGCAAACGAAGCAAGTTCCCCGCAACCGTCCGCTGCCAGCCTAGAACTGGCCTATTATCGCGCCTTAGAGCTAGCGGACTTTAAGGGCGGCTTTTTAGCGCGCACGGCCCATGAGTTGCGATCGCCCCTCAGCAAAGTCATCAGCCTGCAGCAAATGATTATCGAGGGGCTCTGTGATGATGTGGCAGAAGAGCGGGCCTTTGTCGGCGAGGCCTATGCCGCTTCGATGAAGCTGCTGGAATATCTCGATTTTTTGATTCGCGTATCGAAAGTTGAGATGGGACGCGTCATCCCGCAGGTGCAAACGGTGCCGTGGACGCAGATTTTCAGTCAGGTTAAAGAGATGAACCAGCTGCAGGTCACCGATCGCAACCTGCGGCTCGTGGTCAACTTTCCTGAGCCATCCCAATCAGTGCAGACGGACCCGGCCTGGCTGTGCAACGTGCTCACCACACTGATCGATATGGCGCTAGCAAATCGCGATCGCGGCACGCTGCATCTGAGTCTCGCCCCGACCCCCCCCGCTGATACGTGGCAGCTCTGGCTCGACGATGACCGGCCCACTGGCTCCTGGCAAGAGCCCATCGCCTTTCCTCAACCGACCGAGTTTGAGCTCAATGACACGCTCTCCGCTAGCCTACGGATGGGCCTGGTAGAAGCGATGCTGCAGGCTCTCGGCGGCAGTCTAATTCAACTGACCCAGGCAACCGACACGACCCCAACGCGGCTGCAGCTGACGCTCCCCCAACCGCCCAATTTAGGGGCCGCGCCTGCATAACCTTCGAAAATCGACACGTTTTCGGTAAGGGGTTAGCAGTGCCAAAGTATCGGTTGAGCGGGCTCGTAGGATTCCCCGCGATCGCCGCCCCTGCGCCCTCCGGGCAGGCTTCGCCACCAAAAAGGGGACTCGCAACTCACGGGCTTAGAAGTCCCCCTTAAAAAGCTATCCGTTACACACAAGTCGTTGTATACCCTTTGCGACGGGGTTTCTGAAGATCGGTTGTGGTTGTTTTACGGGCTGTATGACCTCACCTAGCCTCGCCTTGGCAAGGAGAGGAACTAGATGTCCTGTCAAACTTGGGTCAAATCTGTTCACTAGCCGATGAATAAACCTCTCCTTGGCAAGGAGAGGTGCCGTAGGCGGTGAGGTTTGAACGCTCAAGCGTAGTCTAGAATTCTCTGCTGACATAGCTTTTAGCTACTTATGCGTAATGGATAGCCTTAAAAAGGGGGATTGAGGGGGATCGGCAGTAGCTGGTTGCTAAACACATACCTGCCAAACCCCTGCGATCAACACACTATTTTCAAGCAATTCCCTGAGTGGACGAACCGGTCTAAATCTGACCAGATAGAGGCTCTTGCTCGACAGTCACCAAATTCGGCACGGGCTCAATTTCTTGATGGAACAGCACCATTGTGGTGGTCTGATTTTCTTGAAAGCCAATGCGCTGATAAAACGCTTGCTGATGGGTCGTCATCAAGTAGACGCGCTCAATCCGGCTCATGAGGGGATGACTCAGCACCGTTTGCACCAGTTTGCGGCCGAGTCCGGCTCCTTGATAGTGAGGGTCGATCACCACATCCCAAATAGTGGCCCGATAGACGCCGTCAGACGTGGCGCGGGCAAAGCCAATCAGCTGCTCTCCATCCCAAGCAATGACGACTGGGTGACTATGGGCGATCGCGACGGCCATATCTGCATCAGTGCGATCGCTGGCCCAAAACGCAGCCCGTTGAAACAGGGTAATTAGCTGCTGCATCTCGGCGGGGCTTAACGTCTCAACGTATTGAAATTGAATGTTGCTGCAGTCCATAACGAGTAACAAAGAAGGTAAAAGGGACGACGGCTAGGCAAACCGAGTCAGCGAAAAACTCAGAGAGCGCTGACTCTATCAATGGGCTGGCGTTGGTCGGCTTGGGTCGATAGCGGTGACCCAACGTCTAAGACCAAACGCCCGAGACTCGTCGTCGCAGACTCAAGACATCGCCGGGTCGCGTCGCGATCGCGTGCTCATCGCGGCGGCCAATCACACCCTCATAACGGCGGTTGCCCAGCCCACACTGGCTGAGATCCGGAGCGACAAACACCCTGAGGGAGAAATCTGGCATAAAAAAACAGCTCGGAACCGTATTAAACGTTCATAGTGAACTTATCTTAGACACGAAACTTATTTTCTAATCTTAAAGATAATCCAAAACATCAGCGTTTACTGATCCCCCAAGGGCAAGTGGTAGGATCAGTAAACGGTGATTCGATTGTCTCAAGCGTTGAAGGTGCGGCGATCGCCCATTGTTAAGCGCAAGAATTTTCGTTTTACTAAAGAATCTATCCATTCATCGTCTCCGGACATATGCTCAAAGCTCTGCTTGGTGATCCAAACGCTCGAAAACTCAAACGCTACAAACCCGATGTAGTCGAAATCAACTTGCTGGAAGAAGAAATCCAGCCGCTGTCAGACGAAGCGCTGGCGGCCAAAACGGGCGAGTTCCAACAGCGCTTGGCGAAAGGAGAGTCGCTGGATGACATCCTCACCGAAGCCTTTGCGGTGGTGCGAGAAGCCTCTCGCCGAGTCTTGGGGATGCGCCACTTTGATGTGCAGCTAATTGGCGGCATGGTGCTGCACGAAGGGCAAATCGCCGAGATGAAAACCGGCGAGGGCAAAACCCTGGTGGCCACCCTGCCGAGTTACCTCAACGCTTTGACGGGCAAAGGCGCTCACGTCGTCACGGTGAACGACTATCTGGCCCGCCGCGACGCCGAGTGGATGGGGCAGGTGCATCGCTTTTTGGGGCTTGAGGTGGGCCTGATTCAGCAGGGCATGAGCCCCAGCGAGCGCCAGAAGAACTACGCCTGCGACATCACCTACGGCACCAATAGCGAGTTCGGGTTTGACTACCTGCGCGACAACATGGCCACCTCCATTGAAGATGTGGTGCAGCGGCCCTTCAACTTCTGCGTGATCGACGAAGTGGATTCCATTTTGGTGGATGAAGCCCGCACCCCCCTAATCATCTCGGGCCAGGTGCAGCGCCCCAGCGAAAAATATACGAAGGCTGCCGAGGTCGCGACGGCCCTCAACGGTGAAGATCACTATGAAGTGGATGAGAAGGCGCACAACGTGTTGCTCAACGATGAAGGTTTCATCCTCGCGGAAGAGATGCTGGGCGTGCAGGATCTCTTTGATCCTAAAGACCCGTGGGCGCACTACATTTTCAACGCCGTCAAAGCCAAGGAACTGTTTGACAAAGACGTCAAGTACATCGTGCGCAACGGCGAAGTCGTCATTGTCGATGAGTTTACGGGCCGGGTGATGCCTGGCCGCCGCTGGAGCGATGGCCTGCACCAGGCGATTGAGGCCAAAGAACATGCCGAGATTCAGCCAGAAACCCAAACCCTCGCCAGCATTACTTATCAGAATTTCTTCCTGCTGTATCCCAAGCTGTCGGGCATGACCGGCACAGCCAAAACTGAAGAAGCGGAATTTGAAAAGATTTACGAGTTGGAAGTGACGGTCATCGCGACCAACAAGCCCTCCCGTCGCCAAGACCTGGCCGATGTGGTTTACAAAACCGAGATGGCCAAGTGGCAGGCCGTGGCCAGCGAATGTGCCGAAATGCACGAAACGGGCCGCCCCGTGTTGGTGGGTACCACCAGCGTCGAAAAGTCCGAATTGCTGTCGGCGCTGCTAGCCGAGCGCAACATTCCCCACAACTTGCTGAACGCCAAGCCAGAGAACGTGGAGCGAGAGGCTGAAATCGTCGCCCAGGCGGGACGCGGCGGCGCGGTGACGATCGCCACCAACATGGCCGGACGCGGCACCGACATCATTCTGGGGGGTAACGCCGAATACATGGCCCGCCTTAAGGTACGAGAGTACCTAATGCCGCGCATCGTCAAGCCCGAGGATGACGAAATGAAGATCGCGGTGCCGGGTGCCCAAGGCCGCAGTAAGGCTCAAGGGTTCGCCGGTGAGCAAAAGAAAGTTAAAACCTGGAAAGCCTCGCCCGACATCTTCCCCACGGAGCTATCGGCAGAAGCAGAGCAGATGCTCAAAGATACCGTGACCTTAGCCGTTGACACCTACGGCGATCGCAGCCTGCCTGAATTAGAAGCCGAAGACAAGGTGGCGATCGCGGCGGAAAAAGCCCCGGTTGAGGATCCCGTGATTCAACAGCTGCGGGAATCCTACAATCTCGTACTGCATGAATATGAGCAGTTTACCGACGAGGAGCATGACAAGGTGATCGAGGCCGGGGGCCTCCACGTCATTGGCACCGAACGCCACGAATCGCGCCGGGTTGATAACCAGCTGCGGGGTCGTGCCGGCCGCCAGGGTGACCCCGGCTCCACTCGCTTCTTCCTCAGCTTAGAAGACAATCTGTTGCGGATCTTTGGCGGCGATCGTGTTGCGGGTTTGATGAATATGTTCCGCGTCGAAGAGGACATGCCGATCGAATCGGGCATGTTGACGCGATCGCTAGAAGGCGCCCAGAAGAAGGTCGAGACCTACTACTACGACATCCGTAAGCAGGTGTTTGAGTACGACGAAGTGATGAATAATCAGCGGCGAGCCATCTACGCCGAGCGGCGGCGCGTGCTAGAAGGCCAAGACCTTAAAGAGCTGGTGATTTCTTACGCTGAGCGCACGATGGACGACATTGTCACCGCTTACATTAATCCCGAGCTGCCCTCCGAAGAGTGGAAGCTGCCGGAAATGGTGGAGAAGGTCAAAGAGTTTGTCTATCTACTCGCTGACATGGAGCCGTCGCAGCTCGAAGATCTGTCCGTCGGCGAAATCCGAACTTTTCTCCATGAGCAGGTGCGCACGGCCTACGACATGAAAGAGGCGCAGGTTGACCAGATGAAGCCGGGCCTGATGCGCGAGGCCGAGCGATTCTTCATTCTGCAGCAGATCGACAACCTCTGGCGCGAGCACCTGCAGCAAATGGACTCGCTGCGAGAGACCGTCGGCCTACGGGGCTACGGTCAAAAAGATCCGCTGATTGAATACAAGAGCGAAGGCTACGAAGTCTTTTTGGACATGATGATCGGCATTCGCCGTAACGTCGTCTACACGCTCTTCCAATTCCAGCCCCAAGCTCAACCTCAGGTCAAAACCTCCCAAGAGGTCGGTTAACAGCTACTCCAGTCAGCCAATTCTGGGTTTTCAGTCCACATGCCCCTTGCTTCTTAGCAGTGGGCCATAAGTGCTGCGGTCTAATCGCCCTTCAGTGTTGGTTAGGGCGACGATTGGGCTAAATGCTCGCGCAGCAGATCATGGAAAAAGCGAAACTCGCCCCCGGTTTGCCGGGTGAGGCGCAACTCAGAGGTGTATTTGAGAAACTGGGCATAGTTCCACGGCATGGCCTCACTGCGCCACAGCACCAGCCGGAGAGCCAGGTGCTGCATACAGGCTTGACCACCGCTCTCACTAAGCGACATCCAAATCGCTGCGGCCATAGAAGCACCAACAATCCGACGAATTAGATCGGCATCGCTGAGTACCCTTGGCAAGACCGCATTCAGCCCAATCGCGAGGATGCCAGCGAGGGCAAATCCGAATCCAGTCAGGATTAGCGAGTTCTTGGCAGAAGCTAAAATACCCTGATTGGGTTTCATGCGAATAGTGATGTCACTCTTCAGCCCGCCAATCAGCCCGAAAATCAGCCCGAAAATCAGCCCGAAAATCAGCCC
>CALCCA010000083.1 GCA_937899725.1 uncultured Halomicronema sp. | reverse complement strand
CGGCCTACGATGCGGCCTTAGCGCTCAAACCCGACTTACACGAAGCGCTCAACAACAAAGGGCTTGCGCTGGCTATCTTGGGCGGCGATCGCGGCCTACGATGCTGCCATTAAAATCAATGCTGAAGCTCCCAACCCCTATTACAACAAGGCATGCTGCTATGGTTTGCAAGGCAAAGTCGAGCCTGCTCTAGAGTATCTGCAACAGGCTATTCAACTAAGCCCTGAAAAATATCGCGAACTTGCTCAGACCGATACCGACTTTGACCTCATTCGCGACGATCCTCAGTTTCAAGCACTGATAGCGGTTGAAAATAAGGTGTCGGAAAGCAAGGGCTAAACTCCACTCCATGAGCGTACTTGTTCGCCCAATTTGTAAAGCTTCCCTGCTCTCCTCTCTTTAGAAATCGCGTCTCAAGACTCTGCTTCTCCTGATGGACGATGCAGGCAGTAGGTGACCAGCAGGCAAAACAGCACCGTACCGGTCGCATACTTCACCAGATGCGGCACCAGCGGACTGGGGGAATAAAATCCCTCGATCACCCCGGCGATGATCAGCATCGGCACAATGCCGTAAACCAGTTCCGCTGCTTGCTTGCCATAGACCTGCAGCGCGTCGAGGCGGCGATACTTACCCGGCAGCAAAATCGCCCGCGCCAGCAGCAGCCCCGCCCCCCCCGCAAAGAAGATTGCCGGGAGTTCCAGCGAGCCGTGAGGGAAGACAAAGGCCCAGAGGTCATAGGCCAGATCCGTTTGGGCCACCAGCGTTGCCACCGAGCCAATCATCAGCCCGTTAAACACCAAAATAAATACGGTGAAAGCGCCCGGCGGCGTGATGATCGGCACCTGGGGCAAAAAGAACGACACCCCGCCAAAGATGGCCTTAAAACAGACGCCAATGTTGTTGATCATGATGGCGCTAGAGGCGATCGGCTCTTGGCCCAAAATTGAGACCGTCCACAGTTCTTCGCTGTCTTGCACCTGGGCGACAAACCCTGGCCCCAGCACCAACGACATAAACGACGGGTCTTGCCAGGCATACCACCAGGCGACGAACCCACTGATGACGAACAGCGCGGTGGCGATCGCAATGTAGCCCCATGATCGCCGCACCGCCGCCGGAAAGCCCACCCGATAAAAATCCACCACGGTATGCCAGTCTTGGCGGCGGGAGCCCTGATAAATCTGGCTATAGCTGCGGGCCGTCAGCCCCTGCAAATCGCGCACGAGGGCGTCGCCGACGTGGTGGGTCCGGGCGCGCGCCAAGTCCGCCGAGACCGAGCGATACAGGCTGGCCAGCGTTTTGACGTCTTCGGTTTTGAGCGCGTCTAAGCCTTGCTTTTCGGCGCGCTTGAGCAAGCTGTCAAGCCGTCGCCAACTGGCTTCGCGCCTGGCTATCCACCGTTGAATGTTCATGAAAGTAAATATTATTGGCTGATGCCTAGCCTAGGATATGGGCACGCTGTTGACAGATCTGCCCCCAATATTTACGCAAAATTTAAAGACCTATGGCTTCTCCCTCTTCTCGCCAGCTGCGCCCGCTCAACGTCGGTGATGTGGTTAGTGCCGGTATCAGCTTAGTCAGGGCACATTTCAAAACCTATTTAGGGCTTAGTCTTAAGGCCGCCCTGTGGTATCTGGTGCCGGTGTATGGCTGGGCCAAGGGGCTGATGATTTTCGCGCAGATTGGGCGCTTGGGCTTTCACGAAGTCATTCGTCAACCCGAAACAGTGGCGTTATCTCTCCGCAATGTGCGGCCCCGCATGTGGAGCTTCTTAGGGGTGGCAATGCTGGTAAGCCTGATTCAACTCGCGCTTAACTATGCGATCTCGCTCGTGGCGGGCATTTTGCTGGTGCCCCTGGCGGCGATCGGGGCAGCGGGCGCGGCGGCGGGCATTTTGTCTGGGGTTCTCATTGTGGCCATGCAGCTGATTATCTTTGCGGGGCAAACCTGGATTCAAGCGCGATTTTGGGTGTATGACATGATTCTCGCGATGGAAACTGAAAGCGAACCCACGGCGGCGATATCGCGCAGTTGGGAGCTGACCAAAGGGTCGGCGACTCGGGTGCTGTTGGTGCTGCTGGTGTCTTATCTCGTGATGGCACCGCTGTATTTGCTCTCCTTTGTGCCGTTTTTATTCACGATTCCCTTCTTTGCGGGCATTTCGACCGATGCCACGGCCAATGAAGCTTTGGGGATCGCGCTGTTGTTGGCGACGTTAGCCTTTTTCTTCCTGTTTTTCTTTGCGGTGGTGTTGTCAGCCCCGTTTTTTCAATCCCTCAAAGCGGTGCTGTATTATGACCTGCGCAATCGCCGCGAGGGTCTTGATCTGCAATTTCGCGATCGCCCCAGTGACTCAGACCGGCCATGAATCTATTTAAGACCATCACCATTCGCACGCCTGAAAGTGTCGAGCTAGAGTTTACGCTGGCGGGCATTGGCAATCGTGCCCTGGCTCTCCTGATTGACTACCTGCTGGTGGCTTTGTTGATCTCGCTGGTCTCGATCATTGCTTCCTTTTTGAGTGAGCAGCTGGTGGCCCTGTGGGCGCAAATTGGTGGCGGCACAGATGCCCTGGATCTGTGGCTGGTGGCGATCGCCTTTCTCGTGACGATGGCGATCTACTGGGGCTATTTCGTCGGGTTTGAGACGCTGTGGCAGGGGCAAACCCCCGGCAAACGCCTGACCAAAATCCGCGTAATCAACGACAACGGCAAGCCGGCTGGCGTTTTTCAAGCGACGCTGCGATCGCTGCTGCGCCCCGTGGATGACATCTTGTTTATCGGCTTTTTCTGTATCCTGTTTGGCCAGCAGGAAAAACGCATTGGTGACTGGCTGGCGGGCACGCTGGTGGTGCAGTCAGAAACAGGTGTCGGCGAAGCCACCGTGCGGATCTCAACCCGTTCCCAAACCTTAGCGACAGAGCTGATGGCGCAGGCCAACGTGGGCAATCTGCTGCCCGATGACTTTGCCATGCTGCGCCAGTATCTGCAGCGCCGCCAGATTCTCACTAAGGCGGCCCGCCAAAACCTGAGTGTCCAGATGGCGCAGCAGCTCAAAGACATTGTGGAACTTGACCAGCTGCCGGAAGAAGAACTCCCCGCCGAACAGTTTTTGGAAGCCATTTACGTGGCCTATCAGCAAAAGTTTGGCGATCGCCGGCGGGCCTATTAGGGCGATCGCCCTCGCCGGGACGGTGCTGCTGCATAGAAACCTGGTACATCCAGCGTTTCACCGGTTCGAAACGCAAGGAACCCCCGATTTTGTGTTAGAAGAATGAGGTAGCTGCTTTTCAGGAAATCATTCGTTATGCTTCTCCCCGGTGCTGCTGTTCGCGTCGTCAACCTGGATGACACCTACTACGGATTTCAAGGTCAGGTGCAGCGGATTGCCGATGGTAAGGTCGCCGTTCTGTTTGAAGGTGGCAATTGGGATAAGCTCGTCACCTTTAACGCCACTGAGCTAGAGCCCCTCGACAAGCGTCGCGGTAAGAAATAGGGCAGTTGCTGGCAAGTCGCATTCGATCGTAGGAGTTTGGCACTGCCCAACCCCTACAGAGATAGCTTCTGTACCCAGTCTGTTTTTGGGGTTTAAATCCTTCAGTGATTCGCCAATCAACAACAGCTCACTTCTTTGCCCAATGCCCACCCGTTACCCCCTACCCTTCTTCTCACCGATAGCCTAAAACTCATCTACAGCCTCCTAACTTGAGTGCCCTCGTCAGGATTGCGATATGCGATTGCCCCTGCCTCAGCTAGCGTCCCAGTCTCACCCGCCCAATCACATTGCCGAGGTGATTGAAACTTCCACAACGGAATTTCTGGCGCAGTGCTTGGAGCCCGACTCCTTGAGCTTTGCCCAGATGCCGCCCTTTGGCAGTTGGGTGAAGGCGGCAGACGAAGATTCCGGCAATCAGATTTTTGGGGTGGTTTATCATGCCACCACGAGTCCGCTCGATTCGGTGCATCGGGCCACCGCCTTGGGCCTATCGCTGGCCGAACTGCGGGAGCAGCAACCGCAAATTTTTGCCATGCTCAAAACGGAATTTCGCGTGGCGATCGTCGGTTTCCAACCGGCAGGAAATGAGGCCGTTTATCAACACCTACCGCCGCGCCCCCCCCAAGTGCACCAGGCGGTTTACCACTGTGATCCGGCTGAGGTGGTGGCCTTTACCGAGCAGCTCGACTTTTTGCGTACTCTGATGGATATGCGCAGTGCCCCGGTCGATGGCTTGATTGCCGCTGTGATTCGCCAGGTGTATCAGCTGCGTCAATTAGATCGCGATTGGCTGGTGCAGGCCGGGCGCATTTTGAACGTGCTGCTGAAAGATGACTACGATCGCCTCCGCATTATTCTTGCTCAAATTCATCCCTAACCCATGCAGACCTTCGATTGGATTGTCGTTGGCAATGGCTTGACCGGCGCGGCGTTGAGCTACGAACTCGCCCGCCAAGGCCACACTGTCCTACTGCTCGAAAAGTCGATTTCGCCTACTAGTGCCACCCGCTTCAGCTACGGTGGCGTGCCGTTTTGGTCCGGTAGCAGCGATTTACTGCGTCAGCTCTGTCGCGAAGGTCGAGATCGCTACCAGGCGATTCCTGAGGAGACGGGCGTCTCGCCGGAGTTTCGAGAACTCGATCTATTGCTCACGGTGGATCTCGACCAAGACCCGCAAAAACTAGCGGAGCGCTATGCGGCGGTGGCGATGCCGCCGACCCCGATTTCGGCTCAAGAGGCGGTGGCGCTGGAACCGCAATTGAATCCTGATGCGATCGCCGGGGCGCTAACGGTGCGGCATGGCCATGTGAATCCCATGCTGCTCGTCAAAGCCTACAATCAGGGACTGCAAAAACTGGGCGGTCAGATCGTGATTGCCACCGTGACGGGCTTGGTCCGGATTGGCGATCGCATTACCGGCGTGACGACGCCGACTCAAGCCTATGCCGCAGGTAATGTAGCGATCGCGGCGGGAGGGCTCACCCGAGAATTGCTCAAAACCTCTGGCGTCAAGGTGCCGGTCTATTTCACCCACGCCGAAATTGTAGAAACGCCGCCGCTCGAATCGCAATTTCGCGCGCTGATCATGCCCGCTGACCTGACCCGCTCCGCGATCGAGTCGGCAGCGACAGGCGATGACTCAGACGATATTTGGGATGAAGCCGGTCATGAAATCAGGCCGCCCTTCTTGGATGCTGGCTTCATTCAGTTTCTGGATGGTACGGTGCGCATCGGTCAAATCAGTCGCATTGATACGACCTTAGAGCCCGCGTTAGACGCTCAAGCCAGCGAGCAAAAAATTCGCGCGGGCATTGCGCCTCTGATTCCCGCCTTGGCAGAGGTGCCGGGTCAATGGCGGGCTTGTCGGGTGGCCTTTAGCCAGGATGGCTTGCCGCTGGCCGGGGCGGTGCCGGGTGTAGTTGGAGCGTACGTGTTCTCGGGATTCACCAGTCCTTTTGCTTTAGTTCCGGCTTCAGCGGTGCATTTTGCCGAGTCGGTCACGACTGGACACTCCCCTCTGATGTCGCAGTTGTCCCCACAACGCCTGATGAAATGACTACAGTGGTTAACCCAGAGTGGTTATACGGTCGCTGGTATCCGGTGGATGACGGTGGTCACGAGCCGAGTGATCGCCTGATTCTGCAGCGGCAATCCGAATTGCCCATGAGTTGGGGGCAGCAGTATGAGTTTGCTGCCGATGGTTCCTATGGGAATATCTACAGTGCTCGCTGCGGTAATGATCCGCGAATTCACCACTGGGTCGGGACGTGGGAGTGGATTGTGGTGGGGCGATCGCTCTTACTCAAACCGGGTGGCCCCACCCCAGACCCCAAATTCAATGCCCCCTTACCGCCGCCGCCCAGAAAACACACTTGCCAGGTCGAAACGCTGACTCAGGATACCTTGGTGTTGTTGTTTGTCCCGGATGCTGTGTTGGCTTAGGGGATTGGGCTTGAGGAGGCGATCACCATAGCAACCCACTGAGTCCGTTTACAGTTGGCCAAAAATTAGCGTATACAGAACCCCGGTTTCTTGGAAAAGTCGCATCCTATCTGGGGCAGAAACCGGGGTTCTCGCGCAGGAAATTTTGTGGATTGGAGCCCTTTTAAGTAGCCCGCGACTCCGTGACCAGTGTCAGACTGGCCCAGCCGCCTTGAGCGGTGTATTGACGAATCATCCGCTGCCGTTGATTGGGAGCAATCATCCACCCCACTTCTAGGAACAGAGGCTGACGCGGTTCGATGTGGGTCGGACAAGTCGAGGAAGCGCCGTCGGGCAGCAATAAGACCTGGACGGACTGCGACCCGGTTTCGAACAAAATACGATTGCCCGTCACGATGCCTTGGGTCTCAATGGGAGTTACCCCCTCGCCAAACTGTAGGGTCTGCTGGACGGTATCGCCCTGGCCGGTGATTTCTAGGCGAGTTGGATAGGTGTCGCTGGGCCGCAGATCGGGATAGAGAGTCACGGCTTTGCCTGTCCAGGTGCCGGTCAAGGCTGCCAAGGTAAGGGCTGGTCGGACGGAGGGCGGTGTCCCGTCTCGATGCTCTCGAATGAGGGTGAGTTGACTCAATTGGCGAGTGTTATCAAACAGCTGTACTAAACGCAGGCGCTGGTCGCTGGCAATTAACCCGAGTTCTGCCCCAAACTCCGAAAACGGCCCCCACTGAATCGACCCTTGAGAAAAGGCCCCATGCTCGAAAAATAAAACGCTTTTGGCGAGGGAACGATATTCTAAAACCGTTTCCTGAGGGGGCTTGTTGGCCGGCTGTCGGGTGATTTCTTGACGCATCAGATTGCCCGCATCGAGCGGTTTTAGCGTCACCATTGAGGGCGTGTTTTTGACGATTTCACCGGTGGGATCAAGCTGAGTGAACGACCCCACCCAAGTCCCCGTATTCTTGAGTAATCGCTCCCACTGTGAGGCCATGAGTCGTTTCCTTAAACCTATCGCAACACACGCACAAAGCTGTGGACATCCCGTAGGCAATGCTCACAGGCCATAGATTATGGCCTTTTTCTATCGATTGACTAGATTATGGATCGCTATGCTGCCATCGCCAACGTCTCATATTTTTGACACCCATTGCAGCATGGATGCTTGCTTAGTGGGTGTCAAAGCAACTCTAGGCCAAGTAGGGCCGGTCTTTGAGGGCATAGCAAGGCAAAAAAAGGAAGCTCTGCCGAGACTCCCCACAAAAGTTATGTTGCCTGCCATCTGCCCAGCAACTCGCCGCGCTCATCTGAACGAAAAGCAGTATTTGACCTTGAAGCTGCCGTTGTTATGGCGGCAAGGGCACCCCGGCCGCGATCGCCTCTTGAAGAAATTGTCACCCGGTTGGCTTTAAGTGTGTCTAATCCCGTGCTCTCAGTGCGCGAGAACGCGGTTAAACCCACTTCACAGTCCTATTCGCTTGCTTCTGTCGTCGGATTAGCGACTTCTTGCTGTAGCTGATCGGCTTGGTTGAGAGCTTGGTCGCTGTTTTGCTGATAGGTCAGAATGCGATCTTGAGCGATCGCATAGCGTTCATCCTCTAATGGCACCTGTGCCATTAGGTCGGCGGCTCGTTGCCAGCGGGCGGCCAAATCGAGCCATTCTGCTGGAGTCGTGGCTTGCTGACCAGCCGTGACCGATTGCTGGGCCAGTCGCACAGCTTGGGCAAAAGTGTCAGGAGCGGCAGGTGCCTCGGTGGTGGGCTCTGCCACCGTGACGGCATCGGGTGAAAACAACTGTGCCCAAGTAACACCGAGGCGATGTTTAAACACCCAACCCACCAAGAGCACAAGTAAACACAGGCTCGCCCCCCCGACAACCCCGCGCAAAAAGTATTTTTGACTGAGCTGATTTTTTTTCTGATCTGTCACCACAATTTCGTTGCGGGCTTTGGGCTGTTGCAGGTCTTGCCAAAGCCGAGAAACTGGATTGGGCTGCTTGAGCTTGATCAACTCTGACCAGAGCAGCTGATTTTCGGGATCACGAGTGATTTCCTCAAACCAGAGCAGCTGCTGCTCACGTACGATGCGACTGTTGATATTGACCTTTCGAATGCTTTTAGGCGCCAGCTCTTCTAAAATGCCCTGCACGCGGGGCACAACGGTTGATTGTTCAAGCTGCTCCGGGGTGGGCGCTTCACACAGCAGCTGCAAAACCCCATCAGCGAGAATCGCGCGAGTGCGAATCTGAGATTCTGCCAGGCGTTCGTTCAAAATCTGGATAATGGCTGCCACGCTGCCTTGGCGTGCTTGCCCAAGAATATCGTTGACTGAGGGGGTAGGTTGAGCCGTTTGCATAGCTGGCAGGCACACTCGATAAAGTAAAAACCAGTTTAACTTTAATCTCTAGAAAGGTTGTAATCTTCCCGAAAAGAATCTTTATTTCACCTATTGTTAATGTACCGGAAAGACCGTTCTTACTTACTTGAATGCGTTAAAAGCAGTACTTTCTCGACGGCCATAGGCCAGACTCTCGGTAACGAACATCGTGAGGGCATTGCCCGTAATGGGGTGAAGTGACTGGATGTTTTGATTGAGGCGCTTGCCGCCATTTAAACAGCCGACCGCCAAGATTCTTCGTCCTATGCTGTACATCAGCTTGTGCCTGGCGGGCTTATGCTTAATCGCTTTTGCTCGACGAGCGTGCCGCCAGATTATATTTTTGCCTCGTTGTTTATCAGTCGAGAATTGCAGTCAAATACGACATAAACTGCCGTTACTGCAGATGAAAAACCGTTAGCCATTGTGAGGGTTTGGGTAGCGGCGTTTAACGGCCTCAAGGGCCAGATTTCTCGCTCAAATGCTGACAGTCGTTAAACCGCTTGATTTGCCACAAATCACTGATCCCCAAGCTGATGCCCCCAGCCGACCAGCGATCGCGATCAAGCCAAAACTCAAAGGTGGCTGTGTTTGCCATTGGCATCTGCCAGGTGCGATCGCAGCCCATGAGGCAGGCCATGAGATGCTCCATAATCCACTGGTGCGAGACCAGCCAAACGGCATCGCCATTGCGATGTGTAGCCAGTAAATAATTGATGAAATCAGCGGCGCGAGATCGCCCGTCCAACGGCGTTTCCGCCTGGGGGATTGGCACCCAATCCCGACCTGTTTCTAACGCTTGACAGAGGTCTGGGTATTGCTGCTGGGCCTCTCGCCACGTCAAACCGGTCAAAATGCCGGCATCAAACTCCTGCAGCTGAGGCCTGATGCTCAATTGCGGTAAATCGCCGGCTCTCTCCGCCGTTCGCCGCTGGGCAGGATCGCCGCTGGCGACAGGCACAACTTGCGGCATTGGGGAATCTGAGAGCTGCCATTGCCAAACCTTCGCCAGTTCAGCGACTGAATCGAGGGCTCGCTGCAGCGGGCTACTGTAGATGTGGCTCGGTCGCCATTCCTGCTGGTACAAGTGACGGGCTAATTGCTGACATTGACGTTGCCCCTGGGCTGTGAGTCGATCAGCCGCTTGGCCGCTCATGCGTTGGGCTCGGTTGCCGGTCGATTCGCCATGACGAATGAAGAGGAGTTTTAGCATCAGTTCACTTGCTCGGCTGACGATCGCACCGTCACGGCCCGCTCCAGTCACGGTAGTTCACACGAACAGAGCTGCGTTCGCTTCAGCCATGGCGTTGTGAACTTCTCTGCTTATTGGCCATTAAGCGCCTGGCGTAAATCAGATGAGCCTGACGATAGAGGTGCGCACGTCGGCATTCAGCCCAGGCTAAATCAGTCAGTTTTGTTGGTTGATCGCGGCGGGCAAGTTGAAATCATTTATGTGAGATCGCGCTTCGCGATAGATTAAAAGCACCAATGGACTGATGTTCGGCATTCAGTCAGGATACTGAACTTAGGCTCCGTGAGGTTTTGAAATTGCTAGAGTTTGCCCCTTTGAGACAAGGGATACAGGATTTAGCAATGGGCGCAGAGGCGGGGACCGCTAGGCCTGGCCTCAAAGGTTTTTAGCCGTTCATTGATGACGCACCCGAGCGTGGCTTCAGATTTTTTACCCCGATCACCCCAGCCCTCTCAGCCGTTGGCTGATCATCGCCCCGCCGTCCGCCGGGTTTTGGTCATTACCCTGGTGCTCAATCTGCTGGTGGTAGTGCTGAAGTCAATCGTGGGTGTGTGGACTGGGTCTTTGAGCCTGTTAGCCGATGCGCTACACAGCGTGACCGATAGCGCCAACAACGTCTTAGGGTTGGTCACTAATCAGTTGGCCTCCCCTCGTCCTGATCGCGATCATCCCTATGGTCGCCAAAAGTACGAAGCGGTGGGAGCCTTAGGTATTGCCGCCTTTTTGGGTATCGCCTGTTTTGAGATTTTGCAGCATGCCATGGAGCGGCTGCTTAACGGCAGCCCGCCGGTTTTGATGTCGGCGATCGCCTTGTGGCTCATGCTGATTGTTTTAGGCATTAACATTGGCGTCGCGTTTTACGAACGGCGAGTCGGCCTTCGCCTGCAAAACAAAATCCTCCTTGCTGATGCTCACCACACCATGAGTGATGTGTGGGTCACGATTTCAGTGCTGGGGGGACTCATCGGTGTTTGGTTCGGCTGGCAGTGGCTGGATCTCGTGATGGCTTTTCCGGTGGCGCTTCTTGTCTTCAAAAGCGGTTGGGAGGTGCTGTGCGAAAATTTGCCCTGGCTGTTAGATGAAATGGCGATCGCGCCTGAGGCCATTCACGCGACCGTCATCCAGGTGCCCGGCGTGGTCAACTGCCACAACATCGCTTCTCGGGGGCTGTTGGGACGACAAGTCTTTATCGACATGCATCTCATCGTCGAACCGCGCACGCTTGCAGAGGCCCACGCCATCACCGAGCAGATCGAAGCCATGCTCGATACCAAATACGGCCCTGCCCGCGTCACGATTCATTTGGAACCGCTGGCTTATCAGTCCCCCCAAATCAGCTACTAACCATGAATTTGCCTACTTGGATTACTGTTTCACGCCTCTTGGGGGCGCCCCTAGTCCTGCTTTTGCTACTCGACCCAACGCCGCGACGCGCCTGGTGGGCCGTCGGCATTTTTCTCATCGCCGCCAGTACCGACTGGGTTGATGGCTACCTAGCTCGCCGCCTCGATCAAGTGACCGAGCTCGGTAAGTTTTTAGATCCGCTAGTCGATAAGCTGCTAGTGCTGGCGCCGCTGCTGGCACTGGTGGAGTTAAATCAGGTGCCCGCCTGGGGAGTCTTTCTCATTTTGGGACGCGAACTGGCGATCGCGGGCTGGCGGGTCAATCCCAGCTTTCAGGCGCAGTCAGTGCCCGGTGCCAACCTCTGGGGCAAAGCCAAAACCGTGCTGCAAATCACCGCCGTGGCCTTTCTGCTCGCCCCCTTGCCGACGGCATGGCAGCCTGTGGGCCTGGCGCTGTTCTGGCTGTCGGTGCTGCTCACCTGGGTCTCCGGCGCGCTGTATCTCTGGCCGCGATCAACGCTTTAACGGATGAGTTTTGCCTACAAAGCGCTCCCGTCTTCGGCCCCGCTGTTCTCTGCCCGTCATGGCTGGTGCCCTATGGCACTCGCGCGACCCCATTTTGATAGCAGTGCTCAAGAGGCAGAATGCTGCTCGCGCTGACACTGACGCCGCTGGCTAGCATTTTCATTGCTCCACCATAAAGCCCCTATCTCAGCGTCTTCTTTGCCCGAAACCAGGGCCGTCAATCCAACCTGAGCATCGCTGGCACTTTTCTCCCGACGCGACATTTTCTTCACAAACGTGGCAGGATGGTCATTTTAGTGACGGCTCCAGAGTCTTGATGTCATTGAAAGCGCTGTTTAACCCTCTTTTTGGCATTGCTGTCGGCATTGTCAGTTTTTCCTCGACCCCTGTTATGGCCCAAGCAACCTGGCAAAAACCGCCTGAACCGATCTCATCGATGCTCGACCAGCCGTGGTATCCGGGGGTCAGCATTGCGCCGAACCAGCAATGGTTAGTCAGCTTAGAACGTCCGCCGCTGACCCCGCTGTCAGAGTTAGCACGACCGCGATTACGATTAGCGGGTTTGCAGCTCAATCCCTTGTTGCGTGGCCCCGCCCGAGCCTATGGCTTTACCGGCTTAGAAATTCAAAACATTGCCAGTGGTGAACGGCGGCGGGTGCTGCTGCCAGCCCACGAGGGCATTCGTAATCTGCGCTGGTCTCCCACGGGCAACCGGTTAGCTTTTACCCTGGACCAAGCGGATGGCATTGAGTTGTGGGTGGCCGATATGGCTCAGGGGACGGCACAACGGCTGCTACCGCCAATACTGAATGACACCTTTGGGACGCCCTGCAGCTGGATTTCTGATACGGCGGGACTCCTCTGCAAGGTCGTGCCCACCGATCAGGGAGTGCCGCCAGTGCCGCCGTCGGTGCCTAACGGTCCCCGAGTTGAGCAAAACCTGGGCCGCACGGCCCCCGTCCGCACTTATACCAATCTGCTCGAAACCCCCGCCGATGAAGCCCTGTTTGAGTACTATCTGACGTCGGTGCTGGCGCGGGTTGATTTGACGGGCGATCGCACCGACTTGACCCCGCCCCAGCTGATTGCGTCGGCCACCGCGTCCCCCGATGGCAGCTGGATTTTGCTGAGAACGATACAGCGGCCGTTCTCCTATCAGGTGCCTGCCCGGCTGTTTCCAAGACGCATTGCCGTGCTCGATGCCGCCGGTCAAGAGGTCTATCCGGTTGATGAATTAGCGCTGGCTGACGATATTCCAGTCACCTTTGACTCTGTGCGTCAGGGACGCCGCATTACTGGCTGGCGCAGCGATCGCCCCGCGACGCTGTATTGGGTCGAAGCGCTAGATGAAGGCGATGCTAGTCAAGACGTGCCGCATCGTGATGCCGTCTTTACGGTGACAGCGCCATTTGACGCTGCGCCGCAGCTGTTGTGGAAAACTCAGCTGCGCTACAACAGTATTTTTTGGGGACATGACGGCTTTGCCTTAGGCACTGAAGCTTGGTACGATACGCGCCGCGTTCGAGGGTGGCAGCTTGATCCGAGCGATCCCAATCAGGCTCCCCTGCTGTTAACCGACCGCGACTATCAAGATCGTTATAACGATCCGGGTCAGCCCCTCACCCAGCCCGGCCCTTACAATCGTCAGGTCTTGATGTTTGCCCCTGACGGTGAAAGCCTCTATCTGAGTGGACGCGGTGTTTCGCCACAAGGCGTTTATCCTTTTTTAGATCGCTGGCACCTGACGACGCAAGAAAAAACGCGTCTGTGGCAGGCTGCTGATCCCCATTACGAGGCGATCGCCAGTCTACTCAACCACGAGGGCACCCAAATCATCACCCGCCGCGAGTCGCCTCAAGAACCGCCCAACTATTGGCAGCAAAATTTGACGACAGGGCAGACTGCCCAGCTCACAGAATTCACTGATCCCCGGCCTTGGTATCGTGACCTGCAGCCTGAGGTCATCCGCTATGAGCGAGCCGATGGTGTCATCCTCTCTGCGACCCTGTATCTGCCGCCCGGATATAATCCTGAGACAGATGGCCCCCTACCAACGGTGCTATGGGCCTATCCTCAAGAGTTTAAAAGTCGGGATGCGGCCTCCCAAGTCACCACCGCTGAAAATGCCTTTCGACGCCCCTATGCCTACGACGCCCGCTTTTTACTAACCCAAGGCTATGCCGTCGTCATGGGCCCCACCATGCCCATTATCGGGGAAGGGGAGCAAGAACCTAACGACACTTACATTGCGCAGCTCACCCAAAGCGCCGAGGCGATCGTGAATTATTTGATCGAGCGAGGTATTAGCCAGCCCGGTGGCCTGGCGATCGGGGGGCACTCCTATGGCGCGTTTACCGCTGCCAATCTGCTGGCCCACACCGACCTGTTTGCCGCCGGTATCGCCAACAGTGGGGCCTACAACCGCAGCCTGACGCCCTTTGGCTTTCAAGGTGAGCAGCGGACGTTTTGGGAGACAACAGACACGTATCTGCAGATGTCCCCCTTTACCCATGCCGCCAACATCAACGAGCCGCTATTGTTGATTCACGGCGGCAATGACGAAAACACCGGGACGTATCCCCTGCAGAGTGAGCGCCTCTATGGAGCGATGAAAGGGCTAGGGGGCACTGTGCGATGGGTTGAGCTGCCGCTTGAGGGCCACGGCTACCAATCTCGTGAGGCGATCGGACATGTGCTCTGGGAAATGAATCGCTGGCTACAACAACACTTGCCAGCGCCCTCGCCGCCGGTTCAGACCGACTTGGAAAGCGTGACAGAGCCCTGATGAGAAGCGTAAAAATACGGGAAAGATAGAAAGATGCGAGCATTGCGGACTACAATGCCAAACATACTCTGGCTAAACCGATCCACTGCCGCCCCCGGTGAAATGTCGCAGTCAGCAGGGGGATCGCCCTCAACACCGTCGTTTAGCTTGACTAACCCATTCGAAATGAGTGCAGGAGTGTGACGAAACCCGCAACGTTTTCTCAGGATCCTTTCTCCTCAGCGGGAGATTGTGACCAGGTAATTGCTGATCTCGAAGTCAGTTCGGCCGATCGCATCCTCATTTACCTGGCAATTAGCGTGATGAAGCTCGGAGGGCATCGCTACGGTGCTTTCTTGGATGCGGCTAATACGGCGGCTAAGCTCGCTATCTATTCGTCCTACCTAGAGCAGGGCAACAACGTTCGTAAAACCAGCTTCTTGCATCATGTGGAACCCAAACGGGTGAGAGCCATCATCAAAGAAGTGGAAACGTTGTTGACCGAAGGGCGATCGCTGACCACCCTGAGCGATCAAGAGCCCTACTATTTGATTGGGCTGCCCTATCTTTGGCAAGAAAAGCATCCCTGGGAGCCTGGCCAGTCGCGCCTCAACGGTCATCATCTGACGACCAAAGAAAATGACGAGCTGCACGCTCAACTGCCGACCGGCACCCCCTCGGCGCGCTTTTTGGATTTGTTCGAATTCTTAGATTTGATTAAGCTGCTACACACTAAATCGCAGAGCGAATATCCGCCCAACCGGCGCATGCCTCTAAGTGATGCCTTAACTGAGCACATCAAGTTTCGCCTGCTCCACTCGGGCACCGTGACCCAAGTCGATATTCCCTTTTTATCGATTCCCATTTTTGCCCTCACCCGCACCCACTACTCCCCCAAGGGCGAGCGTGAGCGGGTCTTTACCATGATGGATGACCTGGCTCGGTTCAGTAAATTGATGCAGGGGTGGGTGGTAGAGCGACCAGATATTTTGCGCGGCTTAGAAGTCTTTGACGTTCCCCAAGACCAGCGTCATGAAGCCTTAACCGAGCTCGATAGTCTGCTCAAAGCCTGGGCTGACAAGTATCACCAAGAGGGAGGCTATCCCATGATTTTGCAGTTGGCGGCGGGTACCCGTGAATTAGGCGAAGCGTAGAATAGTGCGAGTCAGTGCCTCTTGCCATTGATTGCAAGCTTAAGGTAAAAGATCGCCAACATACGTATCGAACTCCTCGGGAGCCTCACCCGTAGTCATCAAGGCGTCTAAATCAGCGATGGGGATCTATAGTGATTCCAGTTAAGAATGAGAGCATAAGACCTCTGCAAGCCTTGATATGCCGTCTTCCTAATTCTCCAACTTATGTCGAATGACTGTATGAGCTAACGAGGCATAGCTCGGTCTAGAGATAATCAGCACTCCTGGCTGAGCGCAATCGCCTCTCTTCAACCGCTGTCATCTCTATCGCGATGTCGCCTACTGATATTTTGCCATCGGCTCCTCATAGACCTCTCAGGTCACCTCTCGTTGATTGCCGGACACCTGGCCGAACTCTAGCTTAGATATCCATGCCGCCAATCGTGCTCTTGTCAGCAGTGCAATTGCATCAGTAATATTCGAAGAGAGTCCATGCCAGACGACCTGCCAAGAGGTCACTGGTTGTAAATGCCGCCCTTGGCAGATTTACCGAGGTGGCATGAAGCCATGAACTCGCTAAACTTAACGCTACACAAGTTGAAAAGCTGGCAACCCAGATAGACTTCCTCTTAACCTAATTGTTGTTAATGGCGATCGGTACAATATCATCCTTCCTAGAGCAATGTTTGCCAGAATTAAGGCCTGGGCACCTTAAATTTACGCTCTACCCCCACTCTGAGTCACCATTTCCCCTTATGCTTCAGCAAATCGAACAACTCTGCAAAGATACTGACGGTAGATACGCCACTGATGCCGAACTGATGTTCTTTCAGGATTATCTCAAAACCGCAAGACTACGATTTACGCTTTATCAAAAGCTTCAAAAGCTAGAACCTCAGATTGTTCAGCAAGTTTTGCAGCAGCTGCGAGATAAAGATCCCACCCTGCTAAAAATAGGCGACACCGAACTGACCGCGAAATGGCAGCGAGATACTATTCGGCTCTTGCGCTATGCCGCTACGGCGTTATTATCAGACGATCCTCAGATCTTTAAGGATTGCATGCTGATCTGGTTTCAAACCATCATGAAATCATTTAAGGCTGAGCGGAGTTGCGAAGCGACTTATCAGATCATGCAATCTGTGGTCAAAGCCGCCCTAACGCCTGACGAAGCCGCACTTTTTTGTCCGCTATTAGAGATGAGCCGCGCTAGCTTGGGCACAACAGCTCAGTAGTTCGATCAGAGTTTAGAGCTTTCTGCTACTGATTTTGGTGGGGTTCATAGGTATTTTCTCAGAGGACTTGTCCGTCCACTTGTTGGCTCCGTGGGATCAAATCGCAGACATCTGTTTCAGTAATTGCCACGAGTGGATTTTCTCAGTCTTTTCCAGCCGTCGTGCCTGAAGTCTGGAGAGTGGGAGGATATGGTGCTTTTTTCGGTTTGAGTTAATGGAATTTGAGGATTTATATGTCCAAAATCTGCCAGAATTGACATACTAAAGAAGGTGACTTTTAAGAATTTTCAACTTCCACAACGGATAGTTGAGATCGGTAACTGATTGGGCACATTACACCTAGTCAGATCAATAAAAATGAGCTTTGCAGGCAGGGATTATGGCTACCACTTTATTGACAAACACACATCAGCAGCACGATCGCCATCCCAAGAAACACAATCACTACAGCTTTAAGGACTTTTTTCAATTCAATCCTGAAGTGGGTAGCGTCGTTGATTGGAACGGGGGGCGCAATTTTTTCTCGAGTGAAGATTTTATTATTGGTCTGCTAGAGGGTTTAGAAGAGGAAGTTGGCGAAGCCTCTGCCGCCATCATGTACTCCATCGGTTTGGAATGGGGGAAGCATGATTCACTGTTCTTCGAAAGCTGGTTTGAGAAAGAATTTGGCATGAATGCCCGGACTGCCAATCTGATGTTTTTGCTAGAAACCTGGTGGTGGCCATTTACTTCTCAGGGCTGGGGCCGTTGGGAAGTTGATATGAGCGATCGCAAGCAGGGCTTCATGTTTATCAATGTGTTTGACTCAGCGGTGGCGCGCACCCTGGGCGATGTGGGTAAGCCAGTTTGCCACATCTATGCCGGGCTCTTCGCTGGGTTCTTTACCGAAATGGTGCGTAAGCAGCTGAGCTGCATCGAAATCCAGTGTTATTCCATGGGTGAAACCTACTGCAAGTTTTTGCTGGGGGGCAAAGATCGGATCGATGCCGCCGCCTTTTGGATGAATGAGGGCGCTACTGCCCGCGATATTGAGAAGCGACTGCGGTCTGGGGAGGCAGTGGGATGAGTTACGCGACTACTCAAAATGGTCATGTCACCCTACCCTCAACTTGGTCAACGGTCTCCGTCCGCGACTTTTTTGAACAACTGCCCTGGACTGGCGAAACGCCTCTGCCAGCCCTTCAGACCGCAGCCACTGCGGACCTGCCCACGCTGAGCATGCAGCTCAAAGTCAGTGATTTCTTCAGCCGCTTCCCCTGGACCGGTCAGCCCGATATTGGCACTCCGGTTGCGCCCATCACCGTGCAGCCTGACTTGCCTGCCGAAGACGACCTGACGCTCGATGGGTTTGCCGATTTATTTTGAAATTCTTAGGTGAACCGAATGCTATGGCGTGGTGCCCTCCTAAGTGAATTAGTGAATTGTTGCTTGACGCCATTGACCCATTGATTTGGAGCGTAGCTTTATGAACCCTAAACTTGCATCATTGTTTGATGAGCCCGAAAAAGCCTATCTGCAGCCTCACGAACTCAATGCTTTGAGCCAACTCGTGAGTTCACTGCCTGATCGCATCAACCTCTATCGTCGCCTACGCAACGAAGAACTCACCCTCATGCAGGCGGTGGCCGATGCGCTGCAGCAGAAATTTGCCCAAGAATCGGAAGACAAACTTAAGCGCAGCCTGCAGAATGGCATGTTGATGGTGCGATATGCCGCGATGGCTATGCTCACTGACGATGTCGAGATCGTCGTCAAACGGCTGGAACCCTGGTTGCCAGAAATGATCGAGGCCTATGACACCCGTGCCATTGATCAAGCTCTGTACCAGCTGATTCGAGAGCAGTTTGTGAGCCGGTTTACCCCGGCTCAAATGACCCTACTGGCTCCTGGACTGGATGCCGCTCAGCAATTTATCACGCCACCGAGCGCTGCCAACGACGACGATGACGCTGAAATTACCAGTGAAACACTGGTGAGCTTATTTTAATTAGTAATTACCGGAAGGATGACCGATGATTTCTGTTGCTGATCTACTTGTCGACGATCGCCTGCCAAGTAATTACTTTGCCAGTGATGTCTACGTCCAAGGCACTCTCGAATTAGGCCTGCTAGAAAACCGGCGCGGCGATCGCCTGTTAGCTCTACCCGATGCGTTAATGAAAGCGATCGTGTCAGGCCTCAATAAAGAGACCGGACAGGCCACCAAGTATGTGCTGAAAAACTGTGGTCTTTGGTGGGGTAAGAACTTCTACGCTCGGTTTTGTGAAGAACTTAGTGAGTATTACAAAAAAGGCGTTGCTGACCTACCAATGGTTGAGTTTGTCCAAGCGCTGCAAGAATGCTGGCGAACTCATGGCTGGGGCCGAATCAGTTTGAATACGGAATATCAGCTGCAGGGATTTTTGGTCATTGAGGTGAAAAACTCTCCCTTTACAGCCCACCAGATTCAGTCTGAGCAGCCTTCTGGGGCGTTAGAAGGTGGCGTCTTACAAGCCTTTTTTAGCCAACTAACGGGCCGCGACCTCAGCTGCCTGCAAACGAGTTGTGAATCCCTTGGGGCCGATCGCAACCGCTTTGTGTTAGGGCTGGCTGATCGTCTGCAGTCGGCGGAAGCCTTAGTCCAAGAAGGGCAGCCCCACGACGCCATTATGAAAATGCTGGTTCAGTAACCCTTTATAACTGATTCCTTTGTGTCATCGACAACACTCCCACGAAAGTTTCGAAGCTCCAAATATCGGTCACTAGGGTTAGTAGGGCAAGGACAATTTGGGCAGGTTTACTGCGCCATTCATCGCAAAACCGGGCGATTGGTGGCGCTTAAGCATTTAAACCGCAAGCGCTTTGCTACGCACCAGTTTTTGCGTGAGCTGCGGTTTTTGTTGAGTTTAGATCACCCCCACATTGCCAACTGTTTATCGCTTAATCAAGCGAGTAACGGCCGCCAACTCGTATTGGAATATTGTGAAGGGGGCACCCTCCGCGACCTCTTAGAACAAGAAACTCAGTTGACCTTGGCGGAGATTCTGACCCTCATCATCGCCGTGCTGGAGGCGCTGGAACATGCCCATCGCAAGCACATTGTTCACTGCGACATCAAGCCTGAAAACATTTTACTGACCTTAGAACCCGATGGCTGGCGACCCAAAGTTTCTGATTTTGGCATCGCTCGCTTGAGTGAAGAACTACGCTCCGGTCATACGGGTGCCACCGGCTCGCCGGCCTATATGGCACCAGAGCGATTTTATTATCAAGTTTCGGCGGCTTCTGATCTCTACGCGATTGGCGTGGTTTTATACGAGCTTTTGGTGGGGGCGCGGCCTTTTGCCGGTAGCTACAACCAGCTCATGGTGTCTCATCTCAACCATGAAGTGAAGCTGCCGGCGGCTGTCCCCTTGGCCATTCAAGAGATTCTCAAGAAAGCTACCGAAAAACTGATTCCTCGTCGCTTTCAGAATGCCACAGAGATGAAAGCAAGCATCCTCGCGGCGCGCCGATCATTCACGGCGGCGGAGCTGCGCGATCGCTTTCCTACATCACCGCTACCAACCTCCAGCAGCGCGTATGTCCCACGGCGGCCCATCTCTTTGTCGAGAGCTTGTACGGCCTTAAGTCTGTCGCCCCAGGGCGCACCCACGGCATATCTGACTGGGGCTTTTCACCAAGACGTTTATCGCTGGCCGTTGTCGCCCACCGCCGAGCTTGAGCGCCTCACCCCCCAGCAACACTGGCACTTAGAGCACAAGGTCGCTCAGATTCTGCACACCGTAGCCGGGGCGGTGGCCGTCACGGCTTACGCCGTTTACCAGCTACAAGAGACCGCGTCAGTTCAGTTGCTTATGGCGTTTGACGAGCCCATTGCGGTTTTGCCCGGGAGCGATCGCTGGCTTATTGTCCGGAGTGCCGTCTCAGGGGCAGATTATTGGCTGGTTGATGTGTTGTCTAAAGTCCCAGTTGAGCCTTACTGGTTTACGCTACTGGCCCCCAGTGAGCCCACCTACGCCTTAGCTTTGAACGAGCGTTACTTTCTCATCGCGGCCGTCAATGGCCATGAAACTGATTTGCAGTTTATTACTCGTTGGGGCCAATCTCTCGGTCACCTCCATCTGCAAGCGCCGATTCATCAGCTTGCGACTAGCCAAATCCCCAATTGCTTCCTCGCTCAAGCGGGTACGGAAAAAACTGATTTGCTGATCGTTCACCTGCGACCATATCGCGTGATCCGCTGTCGCCTCGACATTATGTTTGAGTGGCTGGGTGAATTAGTGACGGGCTTTGTCGCGATTAGTACGACGGGACAAATGCGGCTCGTGAATTTTCAAGGCCAAGTTATTGGGCAAGTCACAAATCTGCCAATTCCTCGAGCGATCGCCTTTCAGGCCCCGTATCATATCTGGTTAACAAGCGAACAGTCTGGGAAGCCGCAACTGCATCGCCTCGATATTCGTGAGCTCAACTTGGATATTGTCTTTTAAGGGGACAAATTGAGATTTGTTGCCCAAACAGTTGTTTGGGTCGTGCTCTAACCGATATGTTCCTAAAGCATAGAAATTGCTGGAAAGGACACGATTTTGCTGGAATATATCACACTCCCCGATAACATTTTGCCGCCAGTGGCGCCCTACTCCCATGCGGTGCGCGCCGGAGATTTCTTATTCGTCACGGGGCAGCTTGCTGAAGATCCGCTCTCAGGAGACGTCAAAAAAGATGCGATAGAGGCCCAAACCACCCAGGTCATGGAAAACCTGCAGCGAGTTCTAACCCATGCGGGTAGTGGATTTGACCGGGTTGTCATGGCGCGCATTTTTGTCACTGACTTTCGCTACTACGAAGCCGTCAACCAGGTGTATACCAGCTACTGTACAGCAGGAAAACTGCCGAGCCGAACGACAGTAGGGGTAACGGCATTAGCCGGATTCGGTGATGTAGAGATCGACCTCATTGTTTACTGCGGTCAATCATAAAATGCCTGCCAAACAGAAAACTGCCCTATCGGGTGTGCAGCCAATACAGGGATAGGTCGTAGCAACGGATAATCCCAATTCTCTGAAACTGGACTACAGATCTGCCTTATTCCCTACGGGAAGGCTACGCCAACGACTCTGCTCAAGGAACGTCGGCTGAGCAGCGTCATCCGCCCGACGGTCAGGCCAGGCCAACACGCAGTATCTCCTACTGGGAGAAAGCCGACTTGTCTAGGTAGCTGTAATTTGTAGAACTGGTATGATTTGCGGCAATTAGCGACTGCCTTCACGTCGGGGCTTTTTTCACTGTGTTGACAGGGAATTTGGCAGCTCTAGAGTCATCAAATTGAGTAGATACCGTTGCAGGAGAGGCAGCTCTAGTCAGTGCTTGCTCAACTCTCCAAAAAAGCAAGCTCAGACATCACTTGATGCCTGAGCTTGCTCCAAAACTGATGAAGGGAGTCGCCGTTATCAGGTTGACGATATCTCCTTACAGCGCAAATGTCGGCGTCTTTTATAGAGCCGGTGTCGGTGTTGTCAACCAGCCAGCACTAAGCACCACCGTCAACCCCATAAACAGCGCTGTCAACGTCCAAGTAACGCGATTGAGGGTGATTTCAGCGCTCTTGGTGCTGGTAAACAATTGGGCTTGACCGCCTAAAGCGCCCAGACCGTCACCCTTAGGGCTGTGAAGCAGCACCAGAACGGTCAGGCCGATAGCGGCAACTGACCAGACAATTTTTACAATCGAAACGACAGCCATAGGTTCTAACATCTAGCCAATAAAAGTCAGATTGAGTGCCTGAGCCAAACAATCCGTGTCGTCTTATCCTAACCTGAAATTTGTGTCATAAGCCCCAATCCCTGCGCTATGGACACGGCAATGGCGTGACAGGTGGGCTGACTCCAGCTTTGGTCAAATCAGGCATCTTATCAGCTAGAGGCTGACTCTCACCGGGGTGCGATTAGGCCGCACATCAATGGTGGCATTGAGCACCATGGAACGTCCGGTCATTTCCTCCGGCTTAGGGAGGTTCAAAATATCGAGAATAGTCGGCGCAATGTCTGACAGTCGCCCATCTTCGCGTAGCGACACCTCGGCTCCATGGCCGGGGACTGTGAGCTTTTCGCCCTCGACCAAAATAAAGGGGACCGGGTTGGTGGTGTGGGCCGTCCAGGGCTTATGGTTTTCATCCCACATGTATTCAGCGTTGCCGTGGTCGGCAGTGATAATCGCCGTGCCACCAGCTCTGCCAATGCCATCCACGAGTCGTCCGACTTCGGCATCCACAGACTGAATCGCTTGCACTGTCGCGTCAAGGTTGCCGGTGTGGCCGACCATGTCGGGGTTCGCATAGTTGATCACAATCAACGAATACGTGCCTTTTTGAATCGCCGTGATCGCCGCATCAGTGACCCGGTTTGCCGACATGGGGGGAGCTTTGTCATAGGTCGTCACCTGAGGGCTGGGGATCAGCTCTCGATCCTCTCCCTCAAACGGGTCTTCTAAACCACCGTTAAAGAAATACGTCACATGGGCGTACTTTTCTGTCTCAGCGGTGCGAAACTGCTTCAACCCTTGTGCAGCAATGACTTCGCCTAAAATTTTGCTCAGGTTTTGTGGCAGAAACGCCACCTGCACAGGCAAGTGCGAATCGTATTGAGTCATGGTGACGAAGTTGAGGGGCTCAACGAGCGATCGCTCAAACCCAGTAAACTCAGCATCCACAAACGCTTGGGTCAACTGTCGGGCTCGATCGGGGCGAAAGTTGAAGAAAATCACGCCATCGCCCGGGTCAACAGCACCGGGAGCAATGCGGATCGGTTCGATAAACTCGTCGGTGATGCCGTTGGTGTAAGCCGCCTGCATAATTTCCACAGCGGAACGACCATCCCCTGCACCATCGTTAGCCATCACGCGATAGGCTTTTTCGACCCGATCCCACCGATGATCGCGATCCATCGCGTAGTACCGACCGCTGAGGGTAACAATGCGACCAATCTCCTGCGCTTCGGTAAAGTCTTGCAGCGCTTGCACCGAACGATAGCCGTCAGTCGGCTTTGTATCGCGTCCATCGGTAATGACGTGAATGCAGACCTCAGACACATCCTGAGCTTTGGCCATTTCTAACAGGCCCAACAAATGCTTGATGTGAGAATGAACACCGCCGTCTGAACACAGCCCCACAAAGTGCAGCTTGCGGTTGCGATAGCGCACCTTTTGACAGACTTCCAACAGGGCGGCATTTGCTTGAATGCTGCCATCCTCGATCGCATCAGACACGCGAACTAGCTCTTGAGGCACAACGCGACCCGCCCCAATGTTGAGATGGCCCACCTCAGAGTTGCCCATTTGCCCCTCTGGCAAACCGACATCTTTGCCAGAGGTGTGCATCAGCGTGTGTGGATAAGCATGCCAGAGACTATCCATCACAGGCGTATCTGCAACGGTTACGGCATTACCATCAGTCTCTGCTCGATACCCCCAACCATCTAAGATGATGAGCACCATAGGTGGGATAGGCGCTTGAGTCATTGGCTTTTAGGATTCCTGCAAACTAGGAGACAATTATTGGGGCGATCATATCATCAGTTTTTCCTGACATATAATCTCTTAAGATAAGATTCTTTTATTGAGTGCGGCTTCTAAAGCTCAGTCTTTGAATTGCCGCGCTTTTTTCAAGAGCTTATCAGCAATTGCCTCTTTTGCAAGGGTGGTCACACTTTGAGCGATCGCTGGGAAGCAGCTGGTCGAAGATTAGCATGAATTTTGGTAACACATTTCTCAGAATACTGTGACTCTGAGCGGGGAATCGGATTCTGGGAGCTGAAAAACTCTCAGTTTTCTTGACTGTTTTTGGAGAAAATCAATCGCTAGTTTTGCGGGCAGTGAAAAGCTCAATCCTGTAACAATCAGAATTAGGGATTAAGACAATGGGGCGCTAAGGCGGCTGAACTTTTCCATCGCGTTCTATTCAAGCCGGGTAGTGCCCAAGATGTAATGATGGAGAAGTAGAGTTTCTTGCTATTTGTTTCC
>CALCCA010000082.1 GCA_937899725.1 uncultured Halomicronema sp. | reverse complement strand
GAAACGATATCTTCTAGGATATTTTTTCTACCATGAACGGATGACGTGCTCCCTAAAGGTCTCTTGCAAAAATACATAGCTGATGAGGCTAGCGACAACGGGACTCAGTAGCCCCAGATAGGCGGCAGCCGATGCCTTGAGTCGCCTGATACCCCGAAACCAAAGGGCATAAGCGAGTCCAGTACCGATGAGTCCGAGGTAAACAAACCCCCAAAGGTTGGTTCGCGTCAGCGCTTCAAATGGCCCCTCGGTCACTAAGGCGATGGGCAACAGCAGGCAGCCACCGATCGTGAGCGGCCAGGCGGTGAAGACCATTAACGAAACCGGCGGCTGCCATCGCTTCACCAAAACCGTGCCGAGTCCCATCGCCGCGGCTCCCGCAATTGCCGCCACCATCCTAATACTGTCTAAACGAGCACTGGGGCCTAGCACCAACAAGCCCACGCCGACAAAACCGGCGATCGCGGCGATGGTTGACTGATGGGATGGTCTTACGGCCAGCAGGGGCCACGAGAATAGCACGACCAACAAGGGCTGAATGGCTCCTGCTGTAGCCGCAACACCGCCCGGTAGACGGTAGGCGGCCACAAACAATAGCGCCTGGAAAAGCCCGATATTCAAGCCTCCTAAAACGAGCATGCGCCACCACCAGATACCTTGTGGCAGCCTTCCCAGACCAATTGCGAGTAATAAATCAATCGGGAGCGAGCGTAGCGCGGCGACCAGCAGCGGATGATCAGGCGGCAAAAATTCGGTCGCTACTGCATAGGTCGTTCCCCAGGAGATGGGCGGCAGAGCAGTCAGCAGAATATCTGACCAGCGAGATGGAACGGCCTTCATAATCTATCTTTAAGTCAAGATACTCTACGTCGAAACAATAAACCAGTTTTATCTTGACGTCAAGATAATTGCCTTCGAGAATCCTGGATTTGTCTTGATGCTAAGATTGTCGACAATAAGATTTAGTGCATATAGCGTTTGATGGCTTCCGACCCGGTCGATCGTATCTTGGCGCAATGGCAACGTGAGCGCCCCGATCTAGATGCCTCACCAATGGCCATCGTGGGCCGTATGGCCAGGCTGTCGAAACACTTAGATCGGCCAATTCAAGCGATATTTTCTGACTTTGGTCTGCGGCAAGGCGAGTTTGACGTGCTGGCAACACTCCGTCGTTCGGGTCAGCCCTATCAACTTTCACCCACCGAGTTATTCAATACGATGATGGTTTCGTCTAGCACCATGACGCACCGAGTCGACCGTCTTGAGCAGGCAGCTCTGGTAGAGTGCATTCCGGACCCCAGCGATCGCCGCGGTACGCTAATTCATCTAACCCCCAAAGGCTTTGACCTGATCGAGGCGCAAGGATACGGCCCCTGTAGAAAACATGCATCGTATCCTTGCACCTCTGGAAGAAGCGATCGCGAAGCACTGGCCCTGTTGCTGCGTAAGCTTTTGCTGTCGTTTGAGTAATGTGCCACGCGTGGCCAGACGGTTGCTAACAGGTGCTCTGAAAAGCACCTGTTAGCAACCGTGGCTAAGTCTTGAAAGGGGCAGCGGGCAATCGTTAGCCCGCAAAACACGACAGATGCGGCAGATTGCTCAATTTTTGGGATTGCTGTGGGCTGAAATTCTGCGCCCAATCGACCGGTTGAGCTGACACACCAACGACAACATCGACAACGATTACTCAAGACAGGGTTATCCCAGTTCTACCAATTACCGCTATACAGACAAGTCGGCCTTCTCGTAGTCGGAGACCCCCGCGGATTGGCCTGGCTTGCCCGTCGGGCTGACGAAACCTTTCAACTCCGCTCCATGAGCGGAATTGAAAGGTTCAGGCTCAGAGAATTGATATTACTGCTGTAGAGATACCACATGTGACAGATGTGAGGATTTTTCGGGTGCTACATAATATTGCCAATTGCAAAAGTTCAGCATCTGTCATCTAAATAATTTGGCTTTAGCGTCGGCTAAATGCGGATGAATATTTAGATCTGGTTGCGTTAAAGCTCAGGGAACATCAGTACAAAACGCGTGACGTCCTTTAATGCTGGATCATGGATAAAGCCCTCAAAATATTTTTCAAAACTGGTAAAGAACTCGAAAGTTTAACCTCAGAAGCCAGCCAGGTTCGCCTGCGGAATATTGAAAAGCTGGTGCGTGAGTTTAGAGCAGTGCTAACGTATCGGGCTATTGCTGCCGAGGCCCTAGAAGTGTACGACTCGCCGGAAACCCGAAAGACGCTTCTAGAACTGAGCGCTATTGAGAAACAGCGCCCGCCAAACTAGGAAACTTGCCGCCTTTAGCAGAATCAGGCTGGTTCACCGAATTCGATGAGCTAGGGTCGCCAAGACCTTAAGGCCGCAGCTTTTTCTCTGTTTTGATGTCCTTTGAATTGGCGAAAAAGCATGTCAAAGAGTTTTCCCATGAAGTTAAAAGTAAAGCCCTAACAAAGCCTTAAAGCTTGATTAGTCAGTGTTCGCAGGAGAGATATCATGAGCCCAAAACAGGTATGGCGCGTTTTCAAAGATGCGTTTGGCGAGTGGAGTAAAGACAATGCTTCGCGGCTCGCGGCGGCGTTGGCCTACTACACAATTTTTTCGATCGCACCTCTGCTCATTTTGGTGATTGCGATCGCCGGTCTCTTCTTTGATTCCGCCGCCGTGCGCGACCAGCTCATGGGGCAAATTCAGGCGCTCGTCGGGGGCGATGGGGCCGAGTTTTTACAAACGGTGCTCGACAACGCCAACCGTCCGGGCGAACAGTCGGGGTGGCTCGCCTCCGCAATTAGCATTGGGTTGCTGATTGTTGGCGCGACGGGAGTGTTAACGCAATTGCAAACCGCCCTCAACACCGTCTGGAATGTCAAAGTCAATCCGGAAATGGGCTTTTGGGGCCTGATTCACAAGCGCGTCTTGTCCTTTGGCATGGTTTTGGGAATTGGCTTTATTCTGCTGGTTTCTCTGATGCTGAGTGCCGTCGTAGCCGGCTTTTCCAACTATCTTCACAACATTGCCCCTGGACTCGATTCGTTTAGTCAACTGCTGAGCTTTGTCGTATCTTTTGGTGTGACGACACTGGTTTTTGCCCTGATCTTCAAGTTTGTGCCCGATGTTGAAATCAGTTGGGGAGATGTTTGGTTTGGCGGTATTGTGACGGCCCTGCTGTTTTCCCTAGGCAAGGTATTGATCGGCTTGTATCTAGGCAACAGCAGCTTTGGCTCGACCTATGGTGCTGCTGGCTCCGTCATTATTCTGCTGGCTTGGGTGTTCTATTCAGCGCAAATTCTGTTCTTTGGGGCTGAGCTGACCCAGGTCTATGCCCGTCGGTTTGGGTCACAAATCACCCCCAACGACTATGCGGTCAAAGAGTCCCCCTCGTAACTCATAGACCGGCTTAATCTTTCACCTACTCTACGCATGGCCGCGATCAATTAGCGGGTAGCGGGCTCAAACCAGCCCCGGTGCCGCTGAGGCCGTTGTTCAAATTGATCGTCCCTCACTGGGATCGATCGCACCGTAGAGCTGCCAACAACCTTGATGTCTTTCTCTAAAAGCTTGTGAGACTTTCAAAACTGGGCAAATATCTGCGGTTGAGTGTCTGCTCATGGCTTTTCGTCGGTCTGATGGCGTTACCCAGCTGGGCATCCTCGTCGCTCTTGATGCAGTTTCCTGGTGTGGGTGGTGGTAGCGGCGACGCTTACACACCGGGCTGGGTCGAGTTAGATGGCTATGAGGTTTTTCAAGTTGCTGCGCCTAAGTCAACGTTAGGACAGCGGCGCAACTACATTCGCCAAAACCTACAGGAGATTCGCGATGTCTACCGGCAAATGGCCACACCGGTCGCTCGCATCTCGACTCAAGAGACAGAGAACGGTCAACCCACAATTTTGGTTAACGGCGACTACCTGATGATTGTGACTCAGGAAGATGCCAATCTTCAGGGCACGACGGTTACGGGAGTGGTCGAGCGAGTCGAGCAGGCGGTGCCAGCGATTCTGCAGCAAAGCGATCGCGAACGGCAGCCCGCCTATCGACAACAGCAGTTTGTGTATGCGGGGGCCGCGATGGGCTTCGCTATCTTGATCGCGATACTCATCCAAATTTTTTCTGATCGGCTGCTGCGGTGGGGCATGTCAGCGCTAGGTGCCACGCTAGAGCAGCCACAAATGACCGCTGATCAGCACGATCATCTCGACGATATTCGACAGCTATTGTTGCCCGTGTTTCAGTTTTTGGCGATCGCGATCGCCGCGTTGTGGACGTTAGGGCGCTTTCCTGAGACGCGCCCAGTGCAAAATCAGCTGCTCTCCACGCTCAAGGTGCCCATCATTATGGCGATCGTGGTGGTGGTGGCCTATGTGGGCATTCGGCTGACCTATGCCGTAGTCGATCGGTTGCTGATGCAGCTGACCGATGAAGAAGGCTTTAGCGGCTACTACTCTCGTCGGACGCGGCTCCGCATCTCAACCTTGTCGAGCGTCATCAAAAACATCGCCAACTTTGTGTGGATCGCCCTGGGCTTCATCGTGGCCCTATCCATCACCGGCATTAATTTGGGGCTCCTGCTGGCCAGCGTCGGCATTATCGGCTTAGCCTTCTCGCTGGCGACGCAAAACCTGGTGCAGGGGGCCATTCGAGGCTTTTTTATTGTGCTAGAGGATCAGTTCGCGATCGGCGACGTCGTCAAAATTGGGGCCGATGCGGGCGTGGTGGAAAATCTTAATTTGCGGATTACTCAGCTGCGCGACACCAGCGGACGCTTGATCACCATTCCGACCAGCGATATCAACCGAGTGGCCAACTATTCTCAGCACTGGTCGCAGGCCGACCTCAAAATTCCGGTGCATTACAACGCTGATATCGATGAAATGTTGCAGGTGATTCGCGAGGTTAGCGAAGAACTTAAAACTGATCCTGATTGGGTCGACCTAATTTTAGAGGAGCCGCAAATCTTGGGGGTCGATGATTTTGACGACAGCGCCATCATCATCCGCGTCTGGATCAAAACTCAGCCGATGAAGCAGTGGGATGTTTCCAGAGAGTTTCGCCGCCGCTTTAAGTTGGCAATTCAGTCTAGCGATACCGCAATTCCGTTCCCCCAGCGGGAAGTCTGGCTGCATCCGTCAGATCAGCTACTGCAAGGGCTACAGGGCGATCGTGATCGCTCGCCTGATGCCGCTACGGCTGAGCGCAACGGTAAGCAGACCGCCGTCACCCGTCATCTACCTCGCAATGTGCCCGCAGATGAAGACGTTGACGGTGAGGCAGCGGAAAGCGCATGACGTCACGCAATGCCCTGGCCTCCAGAGAGGCAGTATCGTCTTGCCCCTACTGCACAACATCACTCCAGTCGTATTCCATATAGACCGTCACGGCCATTGAGTAATGATTCCAGCGGTCTCTGGCCTGCACGTAGTGATCAGCACCCTGCGATAAATCACTCACCGTCTCTACCTCATGCTGCTGCAACGTTGCGATTAATTCGAAGTAGTAATCGCGCCATTCTTTGGGATGCGAAGGCTGTTTGAGATAGTGACTGGGTAAAAACGATTCTGATAGCTGAGTCAGTAAGGCATGAGCACTATTTTCGAGTTCGATAGTGGCTGACGCCGTCAACAGCGGCCCATAGACTTGTGGATCGAGCGCCGTTTTGATCAGGGTGACCAAATCGAGACAGACAAACGATATCCGACCAAGGGAGTAATAGACTTCTTCAAATCGAAAGAAGTGCAGAATTGGGTAGTCGTGATGGGCTTCGAGCAAAAATAGTAAATCACAGCTCATGTCTTTGAGCTGCGACAGCGCGGGCTCAAACTGGCCATGTCCCTTCAAACCCAGCAGCATACTCGCCGTGTTCTTAGGGTCGTTGGTGCAGTGATGCAAGCTGAGCGCAAAGGTGTTGCGTCGCGTCAGAGCGTTGTACACCGACATGAGATATGTCAACGAAGCGGTAATCACCGAAAACCCCACGGCGGCCTCAGTGATCGAGATCAGTCGCCACACACCAGATTTGGGAACTAAATCGCCGACGCCGAGGGTGGTCAGTGTAAATCCGCTGTAGTACAGGGCGGTGGCAAAGTCGGTGGGAGTTGCTCCTTGGCTGGCTTGGATGCCACTGCCCAAAGCCGGCCAAAACAAGAGGGCGAAGCCGACCGCAAAGGCCCATACCCAAACGCTCACAATGACGATCAGCAAACATGGACCGCAATAGGACAAAATCGTTTTATTTTTGATGCCAGCAAGGCGAGAAACAAAGCGAAATAGGGCCCAGACGCTTTGACAAATTCTTAGACTAAGAACGCTTTTACCCGTGCGGGGATAGAAGACGGTAGAGAACACATCTACTGCAGTCAGGCCAATAACAAAAAGACCGAGAATCGTGCAACCCAAATCAAACATAGCCGTTCACTCAAGATAAAAACGCGGTCTTGCTAGCGCGATCGCGTGACAACTTAATCCTCAGACTTTGACGGCGGCTGGTCGTTGGCCACCGTTAAGTAGTCCGCCGAAGAATGCCGGTCTAAAGCTTGCCCATTGCGGAACTGCAGCGTATAGATTTCTGTCGGCATATCGACCCGCGCGTCCTGCAACGCTTCCTTAATGGCCTGGGCCGCATCTGACGTTGTTTCTAAAAAGTTGCGGCGCCGCGAATCAACCCAAAACCGCACTTCGAGGTTGACGGTGCTGGCGGCTAATTCCCGCACCAAAACGTCTACCGGACTTTCTGTAGAAATGCCCGTGATGCCTTTAATCGCCTGACGGATAACGAGTTTCGCCTCGACCAAGTTAGCGTCATAATCGACCCCGACCCCGACTGAACTGCGACGATGGGGCGAGGCGGTGTTGTTGGTAATGCTGGCCTGAAAAACTTCTTGATTGGGAATGTAGACAGTGCGGCCATCATAGGTTTTCATCGTCGTGGCCCGCAGCTGAATCTGGGTGATGGTGCCTTCAAAGTTATCAATGACGACCTGATCCCCGAGTCGAAAGGGCCGGGCTGCTAGCAACACCACGCCCGAGATGTAGTTGCTCAAAACGTCTTTGAGGCTGAAGCCGATCGCCACGCTGGTCAAACCAAAGGCGCTGAGCAAGGCCCCAAACTCTAGCCCCAGCACGCCCAGAGCAATGATGGTGCCAAACACCCACACGCCCCCATAGCCCAAGCGACCAATCAACACCTCAGTGCTGCGATCGCCCTCGGTTTGCTGAGCCCAGGTAAAAGCCACATAACGCACGATGGCGGCGATCACCCAGGTGAGCAGAACCACAATCAAAGCCCCGACAATGGCAGGAAACTTCTCGACGGCGGTGCCAGAAAGCTGCCTTACGGTACCTTCTAAACGCTGCGCCACATCTAGAAACAAGGGCGGTTTGTCGAATGCCTCATTGAGTTCAGCCGCCCATTTTTCAGCCAGCGCCGCCACCGGTAAGCCAAAGTCATCGGCGTCCTGCTGGGTAACCGTCATCACTACGCGATTGTTAACCCGCAGTGTGGCCCAGGCTTGAGCGGTGGCTAGCTCAACCTGCACCGGCTCTGGTTGATTGGCATTGGCCAACAAACTCACAATGCGGCGATTGATGACGGCACTGCGGGCCGGCGCTGACAAATCCGTCAGCCCCCCCACCTGAAACAGCGGCCGCCCCCGCACCTCAATATCGGCAAAGTAAACATCGCTCTGAGGCGTCGAGGGCGTTGTTTGCGCGGCGGGCGCAGGCACAGGCAGTACGTCGGCCCCCTCACCCTCTTGGGCAGTCGCGGGTGGCACAACAGCAATAATGAAACCTAAACTCCAGGCGATCGCATAGAAGCAAAAACCATTTCTGGGTTGATTGAAGATGTCGTGTCGAAGGATCAAAAGTCGCCTCATCACCACTTTTTTTTGCGCCAGCGGAAAACATTATACCTAGCAAAATGGGACTGAATGCTGGCGTTGATACCACCAGCATTCAGTCCCTAAAAAATCTACCGACACGCTGATTTGAATCAAGCGTCTCGCTTAGCCAGTGCCTGTCTTAGCTCAGCTTTTCGTCAACTTTTTCTTTCAAATTTTCTTTCGTGTGCTGAACGCGGGCCTCAACCTGCTTGGCTTTACCCTCGGCCTGATCCTGCGGGTCACCGGTGAACTCGCCCACTGCTTCTTGGATCTTGCCTTCTACATTTTTGATGGTGGCGTCAATTCGGTCTTCGATAGCCATATCTAGTACCTCATGTAATTTACGTCAATTCAATATTAGGTCTATTGCCAATTCGAAGTATCTGCCCAAAGAGGTAATTGATCGCTCATTCTTTAGACGGACACGCAAAACCAGAGAGCGATCGCAATACTTCAACCCAAGTCTTTTCCGTAAGCAATTTATGTTAACTGCTTTGTCCTAAAGTTTTATTCCTCTAGAGTGATGGGATTGGCCATAAACAGTATTTAACCTAATACTGTTTGCGTCCAATTGAATTCTTCAAGATCTGATTGAGTCGCTCAAGATCTTGGTTTTTCCCTGAACACTACGGCTACTTCACACCCATTTATAGACAGTACTTGCCATGACGCAAAAATTTAGCATCGGTCAAAACGTGGTTTGGCCATCGGGCTCAGGTGAAGCAACCGGTAAGGTCGAAGACTATCTGACGGCAGCCACCACTGTCGATGGCCAAATCGTTGACGCCTCTGAAGATGACCCGCGTTATCTGGTCAAGAATGACAGCACAGGCAAAGTGACTGGCCACAAACCCGAAACGCTCTCAGCGCCCAATCAGAACAAGGTCAGTGACGACCATGCCGCAAACCACCAGTCCTCTAACCCTCAGGGGGATGCTGGCGATCGCTGTCAACCTGGCGATCAAGTCACGTGGAATACGGCTCAAGACGAGACCGTGGGCACAGTGATCGAGAAGCTAACGTCACGCACGAGTATTAAAGGCCATACGGCTGACGCCTCCGAGGAGGAGCCCCAATATCTGGTGGAAAGTGACAAGACTGGTCAGCGAGCCGCTCCCCAGCCCGAGTCCCTGTCAGAAGCGTGAGGAGTGTACGCGAGAGCATTCAGATCAGCGCGACTGCTTGACTATGACACTTCGGTTTGACCGCATGTATAGTGCTGGCCACTTGGCTTATGACACCGAGGAGCGCTCTGATGCTCAGCGCATCAGCCCAGTGGCACCGCAGTCTGCTCCTCACTGGACTAGCGACCGCTAGAAAAGCGATTCCCTAGGTTCTGGCTCGAATGCCAGTCTCAACGACAAAACCGAAGCAAAGGCTGATTTTCTAACCTGCCAGTGGTGGGGCGATCGCTCTTTACTGCAGCTCTTCGGCCAGTGCGTCTTGATAGATCGCTTGCAGGTGCGGCGTCATGCTGTTGTTTTCAATGCCATAGCCGAGGCTAGTCCAAGTGCCTGAGAGCAGATACAGCACATCTTCTAGCTGCCCCTGCCGTAACAGTTCAGGAATGTCCGCATTCCACGCGGCGGGATCACTTAACCAGCGATAAACCACTTCATCCTGATAGATCGGCTCAAAGCTATAGTTGCCCCACCACGAATACCACCGGGGCGGCTCGGGATGGTAGGCATCGGCTTTTTCGAGCCAGGTAGTGGTCAAAAACTGATAGCGGCCAGCGGCAGTGGTGCAGTCTCCCGTATTGGGGCCAACCACAATGGTGACGCACTTGTCAGGGTGGTGCGTCAGGTCATTGACCAAGTCGCCGCCATACAGGGTGTGGTACGGCGCGGCAGTGTAAGATTCAGCAGCGGAGATGGTGCGCATCAGCGCGCGCACATGGGGATCGCCCGCTTCCATGGCCAGTGGCACCGCGATGACGTCCGACTCGGCGGGCCACCAGCGCAGCGATCGCCCGAACTTTAGAGGATTTTCGGTAGATATCAGCCAGGCCACTCCTAACAACAAAAAAGTTGTCCATAAAATGGGGCCGCGATCGCGATTGGCGACGCGGGGGGCGGGGGTGACGGGGCGATCGTAGGGGGGCAAAGAATCCACGGAACTTGACACCAAGCTAGAGGGCGAGCACTGGGCTAGGAGCGGTCATCACTTAGATGTTTGATAGTGGGCAATGCCTCGGTTTCAGACTCTAACGAATCGAGTTGAAGTAGGCGCAGTCAGTTCTAGTCTTAATGGTTGGGGCCGTTAATTTCGGTGACACGCTCAAGGGCAATTATTTTGTGCCCATCGTAGCTTAAGCGCGATGAATGGCAAGTGATTGAGATAAGCCTCGTGATGTGATCAAGCCCTGCCCCCCTGAGTTGCCAGATGCTGCTGACGAGACAACGGAGATTCCAGAGTCGGTTTGGGGCGACCCGGCCAGTGCGACCAACTGACCGCCAGATGGCCAACCTCGGGCTAGCGGACTTAAGAAACTTCGATAAGTTTTAACCCGGCGGTTACCGTAGTCATGGCACCGACCTTTAAAATGCAAGCAGTTTAATTAAAGACATCGTCAATGGCCTTGGCGATGCGGTTGGCTATAGCGCAATGGTCGAGATCGTTCAGTCCCATTAAGTGGCTATCCGGGCGATTCAGCAGACGGAAAGCGGGTCACTATCGATCTCAACTATGTGCAGGGGTGAGCGATCATCACCTTGGCTGGGCGATCGCCAACCGTGACGAAACGAATGCTGGGGGAGAACTATGAGCACGTTGCACGTATCACCGGAGTCGGTCACATCGATGACCCAAGAGTCCGTCGAAGAGCTGGCCAAACGTCTAGAGCAAGATGCCTACGACAGTGCCTTTGAAGGGTTGAAAGACTGGCATTTGCTCAGGGCATTGGCCTTTCAACGGCCTGAGCTGGTGGAAAAATACACCTATCTGCTCGACAACGAACCCTTTGATGAAGAGTGAGTAGCCTCAGTCGGCGATGACAGCGATCGCATCCTCAAAGCCCAGGCAACGCGTGCTTTTGGGCGTCGGCGGTGGCATCGCCGCCTATAAGGTCTGCACAGTTGCCTCAACTCTGGCAAAACTTGGGGTTGAGGTGATGCCCATCATGACGGCGCAGGCGCAACAGTTCCTCACGCCCCTAACGCTAGCGACCCTATGTCGCCATCCCGTAGCGACTGATGCGGAGTTTTGGCAGGCGGGGCAGTCGCGGCCCCTCCACATTGAGCTAGGAGAAACGGCTGACCTGATGATTCTGGCGCCGTTGACCGCCAATACCCTGGGGAAACTGGCCCACGGCCTGGCGGATAACCTGCTGACCAATGTGGTGTTGGCTTCCACCTGCCCTGTGTTGTTGGTGCCCGCGATGAATACCGATATGTGGCAACAGCAAAGCGTGCAGCGCAACTGGCAGCAGGTGCAAACGGATCCGCGCTATCACGCGATCGCCCCCGGCGCTGGGCTGCTGGCCTGCGATCGCGTTGGCCCCGGACGCATGGCCGAGCCGTCAGAAATTTTGGCCGTGGCCGATTCCTTATTGTTGACTCGCGGGCATCGCGATTTGACCGGCAAGCACCTGCTGATCAGTGCCGGGGGCACGCAGGAATACCTCGATCCAGTGCGATTTATCGGCAATCCCTCCACTGGCAAAATGGGCGTGGCCTTGGCTCAAGCGGCTCGCGATCGCGGGGCCGTCGTCACCTTAGTCCACGGCCCGATGGCGGCAGAGCATCGCACCGACCTGACGGGAGTGCACTGCCTTGCGGTCACCACTGCCGCCGAGATGCAATCGGCCTTAGTCGCTAACCTGCCTCAAGCGGATTGGATTGTCATGGCGGCAGCGGTAGCGGATGTGAAACCCCGTGACTACGCGCCGCAAAAGTTGCCCAAAGCAGCTTTGCCTCAGGCGCTGCCCCTAGCTGCTGTGCCTGACATTGCGGCAGCACTGGCACAGCTCAAGCATGACCATCAGAGGCTGATCGGGTTTGCGGCTCAAACCGGCGACATTGAGCCGCCTGCCCTTAAAAAACTGACGTCAAAAGGACTGGACGCGATCGTCGCGAACCCCATTGACCAAACCGGTAGTGGTTTTGGCAGCGACAGCAACCAGGCGGTGCTGCTGGGTAAGTCGGGGCAGCGGCAGGTGATTCCTGCTGGTTCAAAGCGGCATCTGGCCCACCATATTTTTGACTTTGTGAGAGAGATGCCAACAGTGGCACTCCACGAGCAATAATTCCCTTGCGCGACCACCAGGTTGAAAATTGGCAGTACTACCCTAAGTGTTTAGAGTATAAAAAAACTCTCAACTTTTTACAGCTCTAGTTCAAATGCTCTACAGTTGTTCGCTAAAGTATATCTGTCTCATGTTTGGGTAAAGGCCTAAAAGGCTAGCCCAAATAATCCTTAATATATCCCTGCAAGGACATCTATCGGTATCGAGTATTGCATGCAGCTAACTTTTTCCCGTCCGCACAAGTCAATCCTTTCCTTTCCATCGACGGAAATTGCTAGTGACTTTGCTGTCATTACAGGCATTAATGGTGCTGGAAAATCTCACTTATTAGAGGCAATCGAAAACGGGGCTGTGTCAGTCCAAGGTGTCCAGCCCGGAGCTCCTCATATTCGTAGGTTTCACCATACAGCTATGCAGCCAAACGGTACAGCTGCAGCCAACCCTACGAATATCTGGACTCAACGGATTGGACTCTGGACTGAAATTCAGGGGCAGATTGAAAATCAAAAGACTGTCATTAGAGCAAATCTTATCAAGCAGGGGCTTTCAAGCGAGCATGTTATTGATATCGAAAATGTTGCCACCTGGACTCAAGAACATATGGCGAAAGTCATAGGTGACGCTGTCAAAGCAACACAAATCCATCAAAATCTGACAGCATGGCTCTCCCAAGCGGATAAAGCTGTTTGGCAATCTTGGAGTAAGAATCCAACTCGAGCTGGTATTGCCGAATCTATTCATGGTGAGTACAACAATCTCTTTGCTTTGTCAGAGGACATCTTCTTACGTCACGTCCCATTAGATTTGAACTCAACTGATGTGTTTCAGCAAAATTTTGCTCCTTTATTTGCCTCCTATTACAGATATCGTGAACAGAACAAAATGCATCGATACTACGCAAAACAAGAAGGCGAAAAACTTTGGTGGTTGAGTGATGAGGAGTTTGAACAAAGCTACGGAAGACCTCCATGGGAAACAGTTAATGAAATACTCAAGACTGCCTACTTACCTTTACGCGTCAATCAACCAACAGGCGTCTTTGATCAGCCGTTTACTCTTAAACTTCACCACACTGAACTCGGATGTGACATCAACTACGCTGATCTCTCATCTGGCGAGAAAATCATCATCTCGTTAGCACATTGCCTGTACTATGCAAGATCCGAAAACTCTTTTCTGAAACTACCTCAACTCCTATTGCTTGATGAGCCAGATGCACCACTACACCCAACGATGGCTCGAAATTTCATGAATGTAGTGGAACAGGTATTAGTTCGCGATCTCGGCGTGAAAGTGATTATGACATCGCATTCGCCATCCACGGTTGCCTTTGCACCAGAGGGTTCTGTATATCGACTAGATCGTTCGCCAAGAAAGCTCCAACCATGTTCAAAGGACGTAGCAATTGCAGTTCTGACAGATGGATTTGCAACGGTAATGCCTACGACCCGGTTTGTAATCGTCGAGGCCAAATTTGATCAAGATGTTTATCAAAGATTGTTCAATTCTGTTCAGAAAAGTGAACATTGGCCTAATCTTCCACACATTGTATTTATCCGTGCATCAGATCAAGAAAATCGAAAAGGTGGTGGGTGTGGGCAAGTTTCTACCTGGGCTGAAAAGCTCTCTTCATCAGGTTTGACCTTTGTTCGTGGGTTGCTAGATCGGGACATCCAGAATGAACCAACAGACGTAATTTGTGTGCTTGGCCGTTACAGTATCGAAAATTATTTGCTTGATCCTATAGTTATTTATGCATGTCTTGTGGAAAAAAATCTTCATAAGGAAATATTGGATTTGGAGGAACTAAACGACTGCAATGTGCATGCTATTGCTGCCCTGCCAAATGAGAAACTGCAGTCTATCATTAGCGCAATGTGTCTCAAGATCAAATCATGTCGTCCACAGCTTTCTTCCAATGAAACTTTTACTATTCGATATTGCAATGAAAAAGAGGTGGAAGCGCCAATATGGCTGCGTGATGAGCGTGGTCATGACCTTTCACAGATTTTTCGCGAGTGTTTTCGTGACGGTGACAAATACTTAATATCAAAGAACCTTGAAGAATCGCTCTTGATGATGGCGGCTAAATTGCCTGGCTATATCTCAGCAGAGCTTCAAGCTCTTTTTATTGCATTGGCACAATAGGCTCGAATCGCTCCAGAGATAAGCTTTTGAGGACAATCACAGTGCTTTGAGGTCACCAGAAGCTTAGAAAAGCACCTTACTCGAAACAGACCAGACGCATCGTTCCCGGCGTCATGCCTAAACGCTGAGGTGGGGATGATGCAACTGCAAGGCGTCTCGCAGGGCTGACAACGTGACGGTGTGGCGACCCCGCGCCTGCAGGTCGAGTTGAATCGTCTGGGCGATCGCTTGAATTTCGCCCCCGGTCAGCGGCAACTGCTGGGCGATCGCCGCCCAGTCTGGCTTATCGATATTTACTTCAGGGGCAAAAGCCTGCTGCCACAAGCGATGGCGCGCTTTCGCTTGGGGCAGAGGCAAGGTCAGCACGGTGTCAAACTGCTGTCGCCAACTGGGGCGCACGCGGGCCAAATCAGTCACTGTGACCAAGGTCAGGCCAAACTGCTGTCGCCACTGCCACCACTGATGCAGCCAGCTCTGCTCAACCTGCGACTGCCGACCAAACCACTGCTCGCCCTGCTTCACCAGCAGCAAACTGGCATTCTCAGTGGGCGAGTCGGTCAAAATGCGCGGATAGCCCTCTGGTGAAAGCGTTTGCAGATCTACACAGGTGAGCGACATCTGGCCTTGGGTGGCGAGGGTGGCCGCCGCTAGCGTTTTGCCCGTGCCGGTCGCTCCCACCAGCAGCACCATGAGCCCCGTGAGGTCAGCCTGTTGACGGCGTTGTTGAGCCTGACGGCTGATATATTGCAGCTGACGGATCAGTTTTTTCGGCAGCACGAGCGTCTCCCAGGCACCTGTGATCGCGGACAGATTCTCCAGAGTCGGGGGGGGTAAGGCAGCGGCCTCGCGATCGCCCGCTTCCGTACAGCCCGCTTCTGGAACACTAGCCGGCGCGGTTTCTGGAGGCACCGGGGCTAGGTTCTCTGGTGTCAGACCGGTAATGTCGTTTATGGTGGCAGCGGATAACACAGTTTCTAGGGCCGCCGCCGTGGGATTGTCGGCTAGCAAAAAATTGCCCAACTCATCGCTGACGCGCACCTGCTGACTGAGCAGCGTGCCGTCTTCGTCCCCGATCCATTCCAGCAGGCCCTGATTGACGAGGGAATGGGCCGCCGTCAGTTTGGCGCGGGCCTGTTGCCAATCATGATCGTTGCGGCACAGCAACCGTAAACACAGGTCCACGGTGGGCAGGTCGGCCAGTGCTCCTTCCTCTTCCTGCAAATAGTCGTAAAGGCGGCCATAGCGGCGGTTAATTTCTGGGGCGATCGCCATGAGAACGATGTTTTTTTCCACCTCTGACAGCTGCAGACGATCGCGCAGCAGCGGCAGGGCCAAGACAACACCCGCCTGATAACCGGCCTGAATGCGCGCCTCTAGCTGCTGGCTGTAGCTGACGGTGATGATCTTAGAGTGGCCTTTGGGAGGTGGCCCTTCACGATCATGGATGCCCCGATCAACGGCGATGATGCCCTTCCACCAGTGGCTGGTCACCTTGTCGGCAGCGGTGTTAGCTGCCCGATTCACGGTTTTGTCATCTTGCCGCTTGCGTGAGACTGACATCATCAACACTCGGTCTAGCCAGCGCAGCTCGGTTTTTAAGTAGGCCCAGTTGTTTTCAAAAGGTTTGACGCCGCTACTGCTCATTTTTCCATCATCCGCAAAAATTCTAAGGGCAAACCGTCGGCGTCGGCGATGAAGGCGACCTCATAGACGTGGGGGCCGATCATCTGCTGCCTCGGGGTGAGCAAGACCTGCAGGGTGCTCATGCCGTGGGCCATCGAGTCGGGCGCATCGGCAAAGCGTTGTTGCAGCGATTGTAGCCAATCTGGCAAACTCTCGACGATTTCCGTCAAATCAAACGAGAGATGATAATAGCCAGTGTAGTGCTCGTCGTGAAAACAGTCAGGCGGCGCTTGCGGCTCGGGAATCTGGAGTAGCTCAATACGGCCCCGGAGACCGGTCATCCAGCAGGCTAGGGTGGTGCCAGCGGTAAACTGCTCTTCCATCTCAAATCCCAGCAGGGTGTAAAAGGCGATCGCCCGATGGATGTCGGCAGTGCGGATAGAAACGTGATGCATGCGATCGCCTTACTCGAACAGTCGAAAGTAGGGATACCGCAGGGGAACGCCTGGCTCTTTTTCTAAATTGAAGTTGATCACATCCCAACAGGGGACTTCCTCCGGTGGCGGGCTAAACTCCACCGGCAACCCGTACAGTCGGGGCGTGCCGCCATCGGTTTGACCCCGCCAGGGCGCACCGCGTTCGAGATAGGTTTTGACCAAGTCTTGATAGCGTTGGGCGATAATGACCCGCGTCGCCCGATAGCCCTGAGTATAAAGCCGATCAAGGGCTTCATGAATTTCGAACCGAATGCCATCGGGGTGAGTATGCTGCCGGTACCATTCGCCTTCCCACTGTCGCCAGTGCCGCCCCGACTGCAAATGCACCAGTTCTTTGCTGTCGGGGTTAGCCTCAAACGCCCCGTGGCGCGAACACAGATAGGTATCAGTCAGGGTCAACGCTGGAATCGTCTGACGGCAATGGGGACACTTGATGTCAGGGCCAAAAATGGGATGTTGCAGGGCTGGGTTGACCATTGAGCGATAGGCCGATGGATACAGTCCGACGGGATCCGGTAGCCGTATTATAACGGGGGAACTCCCCTTCTAATGTCCATTCTGGATAAAGCTTGTAGTGATGCCTGAGCCACTGGATGCAACTTTCTCTGACAGCGAAAATTTCTGGCCTGCACCCGATCGCTCTGCAGCCGCTTTTGTCGCCCCTGGGGCCACCGTCATCGGTGACGTCGAACTGTCAGAGGGCTGCAGCATCTGGTATGGCGCAGTGCTGCGGGGCGATGTCGAGAAGATTCAGGTGGGGGCCTACAGCAATGTGCAAGATGGGGCCGTGCTGCACGGTGATCCGGGGCAACCAACGGTGCTGGCCGATTACGTAACGGTGGGCCATCGGGCCGTCATTCACAGTGCTGACATTGGGGCGGGCTGCCTGATTGGCATTGGTGCGATTGTGCTGAATGGGGTGCAGGTAGGCGCTGGCAGCATCGTGGGGGCAGGGGCGGTGGTGACCAAAGACGTACCGCCGCGATCGCTCGTGGTTGGGTTGCCGGGCAAGGTCATGCGGCCGCTGGCTGATGCGGAAGTGGCAGAGCTGATCGACCATGCGGAGAAGTATCATCAGCTGGCACTGGTGCACGCGGGTACCGGCAAAAACCTCGGATTCAAATAATTTCTTGTCTTATTAAAGAAATGTGAAATAGGATGTGGGAAGATTATGAGAAAATTGTGACAGGCTATTAAGTCATCTTTTAACAAGGAGGTTTAGTGATGGATTGGAGAATTGTAGTGGTGTTGGCACCGATCGCTCTCGCCGGTAGTTGGGCTGTCTTCAATATTGGTAGAGCTGCTTTGGGTCAGCTTCAGACTTTCATCGATAACCGAGAAGCTTAATTGTTTGCTGGGCGATCGCTGAATTGCCGACAGTCGCTAACCCTAGAGCCGGCAGCCCCAAGCATCAACCTGTGGTCTACCGGCTCTAGCTTTTAGGCGTCATGGTGTATCAGACCGACCTGATGTCGCAGAAGTTGGTCTGCAAACTAACCTTCAGGAAGGGCAGAACCCTACGGAAATTGGAGTCGAAAAGCTCCCCAGGTGGTAATTTCAGTCATTTGAAGTGACCGGAGCAAACGGCGGTTTGCCGCCGGTTTTTGTGAGGTCGCACTATGACGGCGTGCCAGAACTAGCGGCGGCCTCCAGATCCAGTGATCGCAGCGCGGGCATGAGTTGGGCAAAGGCGACGCCCCGGTGACTCAGCCGATCTTTCTCGGCGCGGGCCATCTCAGCAAAAGTTTTGCCCGCAGTGGGCACATAAAATACTGGGTCGTAGCCAAAGCCGCCACCGCCACTGGGCTGCCGCGCAATTTCACCAGGGCAGACCCCTTCTGTCTGCAGGGCGATAGTGCCATCCGGACGAGCCAGGGCGATCGCGCAGACAAATTGAGCGGCTCGGTTCGAGGTCGTTCCTAATTCGCGCAGCAGTCGCTCAATGCGGGCGGCATCGGTCGCAGCATAGCGAGCCGAATACAGGCCCGGTGCACCGTCTAGGGCATCAACCATCAGTCCTGAGTCATCAGCGATCGCCCATTGCCCCAACTCTTTTGCGACCTCGGCGGCTTTGAGTTGCGCGTTGGCTAGAAACGTGGTGCCGGTCTCTTCGATCTCGATCTCCGGCGGCTTGAGGGCGAGTTGCCAGTCAAGGTCAGTCAGATAGCCCTGCATTTCCTTCAGTTTGCCGGGGTTACCCGTGGCCACGATGACGGTCGGCATCAGTCATTTCCTTCCTAAATTTAGGGCACTGCCATCGCGGATTGATGGCCGGGGTTTGACACTGCCAAACCCCGACAGAAAGCTGGTTGGCGGCCTTGGGCTAGTGGTCGTCCCCATCATAAATCCACATGGGGGCCGTGCTGCCCGCTGGGGTGAAGCCACACTTTTCGTAAAAGGCGATCGCCGCCGCATCGGCCACCAGCATGTGCATGTGCAGCCCAGCGTAGCGTTGTTTCAATCGTTCCAGAATCCGTTGACCAATGCCCTGACCCTGATAGGCGGGCAGCACCAACAAATGGGGATAGTAAACCACCAAAAATCCGTCCGATAGGGCGTTACCGATACCCACTAGCTGCTCCCCCTCCCAGGCGGAGACTAACCCGTGGGAGTTGAGCAGAGCTTGGTGCAGCGCCTGCGGCTTTTGGGCCGCTGACCAGTGATTGGCTTTGTACAGGGAAAGGATTTGGGCAATTTCCAGGTCGCGCCGTTCCGAGAGGGTAATCATGACGCGGGTGACTGGCCGACGACTTCATAGTGAACGACTTGCGGTTCAAAGGTCAGCAAGAAGTCTTGATCTTCGAGATAGTATTTGGACGTCTCCGCATCGGCCCCGGCAAAGCGATGGATAGCGTCCCAACTCTCCCAAAAGGTAAGCGTGATGAAATAGGTGATGTCGTCTTCGACACGTTCGAGAATGTGAACACTGATATTGCCAGGAACTGACTGGTAATCGGGGATCGCCCGATTGTTGAGAAAGGTGCGATAGGCCTCAGCTTTAGCCGTCGGTACGGTGCCGTGCCACATCCTAGAAATCATGATGAAGGGCCTGAATAGGTCGGAATATTGACCGAGCATAAGATTTTTTCACCATAGTGGAAAATTTGCTGCCTAGAGCAGTCGATCGCGGTCACAATTTTCGCCAAACTTCAGTCCGCGTTCTCAGAACCTGATAGCTTGAGGAGTGCAGAACGGATGAGGCGATCGCTTGGCGCAGCGCTCTAAATATTGGCAACTGGCCCCCTATGTGCGGGAGCAGCAGCGCACCATTGTTTACGCGCTGCTCTGTACCCTGGTATTCACCGCTTTTTGGCCCATTTTGGCCTGGCTGTCAGGGCTGATGCTGGCGCTCTTGGTGCAAGGTGAAGTGCTGGCTCTGGCGCGACTAGCCGCCATTACGATCGCGGGCTTTGTGATTCACAAGCTGGGGCAATACGGGCAAGATTCCCTCATGTCCAAGGCGGCGTTAGAAGTGGCGCTGAAGCTGCGGGTCAATACCTACGCCCACCTGCAGCGGCTCAGCCTCGCCTATTTTGCCAAAGCCCAAACCGGCGACCTCACCTATCGTCTTACTGAAGACATTGATCGCATTGGTGAAGTCGTCAAAAAGTTGTTTCAAGACTTTATTCCCAGCGTGTTGCAGCTGGTGGTGGTGCTCACCTATATGGTGTATTTGAACTGGCAGCTCACCCTGACCATGCTGGTCATCGTGCCCGCCTTTGCGCTGCTGGTGGGCTGGTTTGGCGATCGCATGTTGGAATATTCGCGCACCAGCCAAAACCTGGTCTCCGATCTGTCGTCCCAACTCACGGAAGTGTTTGGCGGCATTCGCCTGATTCGGGCCTTTGCCGCTGAGGACTATGCCGTGGAGCGCTTTCGCGCCGAATCGCAGCGCCACTACGATGCCAAATATCGGGCGGCCTGGCTGTTGGCGGTGCAGTATCCCGTCATTGGGCTGCTGTATGCCGGCATCATTCTCGTGCTGTTTTTGGTCGGTAGCTGGCAAATTTCGCAGGACAATCTGACCGGGGCCGCCTTTGCCAGCTATGTCACCGCCGGACTGCTGCTGATCGACCCGATCACTCACACCACCGAAAACTACAACCTCTTTAAGGAAGCGGAAGCCTCGGTCGATCGCGTCTTTGAGCTGTCGGCGATCGCGCCGGGGGTCGAAGAAAGTCCCCAGGCTCAGGTTTTACCGGCAGTCACCGGCAAGGTGGAATATCGCCAGGTCACCTTTAGCTACCAGGCCGATGAATCGGTCTTGCAGGGCATCAATTTGCTGGCCCAGCCGGGTGAAAAAATTGCTCTGGTCGGCTCTTCTGGCGCCGGTAAAACCACGTTGGTAAACCTGCTGCCGCGTTTTTATGATCCGCAAGCGGGGCAGATTTTGATTGACGGTACTGACATCGCCACCGTCACCCTCAAAAGTCTGCGGCGACAGATCGGTATCGTGCCTCAAGAAACGATCCTTTTCTCCGGCACAATTGCCGAAAATATTGCTTTTGGCCAAACCGACTTTGACCTAGCCGCCGTCGAAGCCGCCGCGAAAGCCGCTAATGCTCACGAATTCATTAGCCAATTTTCCCAGGGCTATTACGCCTGGGTGGGCGAACGGGGCGTCAACCTGTCGGGAGGGCAGCGCCAGCGCATCGCGATTGCCCGCGCGGTGTTGCTTAATCCGCGCGTGCTGATTCTCGACGAAGCCACCTCGGCCCTCGACTCAGAGTCAGAAAATTTGGTGCAGGAAGCCCTGGAGCGACTGATGGGCGATCGCACAGCGTTTATCATTGCCCACCGGCTAGCCACCGTTCGCAATGCCGACCGCATTTTGGTGATTGAGCAGGGGCAAGTGGTCGAATCTGGTACCCACGAGGAGCTGTTGGGCCGGGGCGATCGCTATGCTTATCTGTATGCCCAACAGTTTCAGCCGTAGCGGCTGGGGCGATCGCTAGACCATGTGCTGGGTGGCGAGACTATACCGGTGGTAGTGTTCTAGACCGGTGGCATCAGTCAGCGTGGATGGGAGCTGCTACTACCGGTTTTCCCATGATCTCGGAACCCCTCTGTTCACTCACTGTCAAACTACTGATGTAGTCAAACATGGTCAGAGCAAAGCATTGATGGGTTGACAAATTTGGGATGCGCTCTAGCAGGCCACCTGCAGGGGTGGGCAAGTCGCAATTCACCGCATCCTGGCGGAACGGCTCGCGATTATTTCACGCCGACAAAGCGTTCTTGAGCCATGAGGCGTAGCGTGTGCAAATCTTCGCGGCGGCTAATCGACAGGGGTACCGTGGCTCGCACTGCCGCAATAATCAGCTCGGTGTCTACCGGGCGATTTTCGTGAATGGCACAGTAGAGGGCCACGATAATGACCTGTTCAATCTCGGCGCCGCTAAATCCATCGGTGGCCTGTACCAACGCGGCCAACTCAAATCGTTTGGGATCTTGTTTACGCCGCATGAGATGAATCTGGAGGATCGCCGCCCGTTCGGTTTCGTCCGGCAGATCGACGAAAAAGATCTCGTCAAAGCGGCCCTTGCGCAATAGCTCGGGGGGAATGCGAGAAAGATCGTTGGCCGTGGCGACGACAAACACGTCCTCTGATTTTTCTTGAAGCCAGGTCAAAAAATAGCCAAACAGGCGGCGACTCAGACCGCCATCGGCATCACTCGTTGACTGGCCCATGCTTTTCTCAATCTCATCGATCCACAAAATGGCAGGGGACATGGTTTCGGCCAGAGTGACGGCGCGGCGGAAGTTCTTTTCTGATTCACCGATAAACTTGTCGTAGAGTTTGCCGGCATCTAATTTGAGTAGTGGCATTTGCCATTCGCGGGCGATGGTTTTAGCCGCCAGAGACTTGCCGCAGCCTTGAATACCCACAATCAAAATGCCGCGCGGGGCCGGTAGATTAAATGCTTTGGCCTGAGCGCTAAAGCCCACGCGGGCTCGTTTCAGCCATTGCTTGAGGCCATCAAAACCACCAAGTTGCGAGGGATTCATCTCGGGGGGAATGTAGTCTAGCAGGCCCTCTTCGTGCAGAACTTGGACCTTGCGTTGCAAGACTCGCTTGACGTCTTCTCGGGTCAGTTTGCCATCTTCTAAAGCGGCAAAAGCAATCACCTTGCGGGCCTGCTGCAGGGTCATGCCGCGCATGGCTTGCACTAAGCCGTTGATTTCTTCTGGCTTCACTTCAATGGAGATCCGCCCTTTCAGCGATCGCACCACTTCGGTCACGGCCTTGTATAGCTCATCGGGTTCTGGCAGTTTGAGGTCGAAATAGACCACGTCTTGAGCAATCTCGGGTGGCAGGGTCAGGCTATGCCCGGTAATCACCAGCGCTGAGCGATTGTGCGCAAACTGCTGGATCACTTCTCGCAGTTGCCGCCGCACGGTCTCATCCTGCAGATGAGGGCCGAGATCCTTCAGCCAATAAATCGCCTGAAACTGCAGCGTTTCAATATGCTTCAAGGCGTCGACAGGATCTGTGGTTTCCTCTAGAGCCTGTGGCTTTTGGCTGCCCGGCGGGGCGTATTCAGAGGCCCAGCGGTTCTGCACGTTGCCAGCCGATCGCGTCAGCCCTTGGGCCACACTCCATTCAAACACAGCCATTTGCAGCTCGTTGATGCCTTTGTTAATCAGGGTGCGTACCCGTTCTTCTTCCCCTGTTTCGATGACGATGGCTGAGTGAAACGACATCACCAACGTTTGAAATAACCGGACGCTGCTGGCAAAGGTCATGGGCTAGGTCGAGGGGAAACGGCTGATCTTAGAGTGCCCGATGGCTCGCGATCGCTCTACCTGGACGCGGGCGATCGAGGTTCCCTGACTCCGGCGAAACGTCATTTTCGGTAACAGTTTGGAAAGCTGTCCTTATCTAATGGATACGCCTTGTTTGAGCCACGGCCTAATCTGAGGCTACGGGTTGCTGATTAGGGGGGATGTGAATGACAAATTCTGTCCCATGCCCCTGCTCCGAGCGGCAGGTCAACTTCCCGTGATGCTTTTCGACAATAATCTGATAGCTGATAGAGAGTCCCATGCCAGTGCCTTTGCCCACGGGTTTAGTTGTGAAAAACGGTTCGAACATTCGTTGTTGAATGATTGCTGAGATACCGCCACCGTTGTCGGCGATTTCTATTTCTATCCAATTATTTGGGAGTTTGTGAGTGCGGATCGTAATCTGTTTGGGACTGCCATCGATCGTTGCTGATGCCTGTTCTGCTTGCTTTTGCTCGTGGGTCTCACGTTCTTCTAAAGCATCAATAGAATTCAATAAGACATTCATCAAGGCTTGATTCAGTTGCCCGGCATAGCATTCGACGAGGGGTAGGGGGGCGTAATCTTTGACGACATCCACTGCAGAGCGATCGAGTTTGGCTTTTAGTCGGTGCTGCAAAATCAGCAAGGTATTGTCGATGCCTTCGTGAATATCCACGAGTTTAAGCGCCGCCTCATCCATGCGCGAGAAGTTTCGGAGAGACAGAACGATTTGTCGAATCCGCTCGGCCCCCACCTGCATTGATGTCAGCATACTCGGCAAATCTTGCTGCAAGAACTCTAGATCGATTTCATCCGCAAGCTGCTCAACTTCAGGAGAGGTTTGAGGTTGCTGCCGGTAAACATTCACGAACTCTAGTAGATCCTGAGTGGACTCCTTGAGATGACGCAGGTTGCCAGAAATGAAATTCATCGGATTGTTAACTTCATGGGCGATGCCTGCAACCAACTGCCCTAAGCCCGACATTTTTTCTTGTTGGATGAGCTGAATCTGAGCCTGCTTTAGCTCGACCATGGCGGTTTCTAGAAGTTGATTTTTCTCCTCAAGTTCTGCTCTGGAGGCAAAGATTTGACTAAACCGAGCCAGCAGATCAAAACTTTGGTAAAAGCTCAAAAAACGCAGCGCAATAATCACGGTGCTGAGGTCAGCGATCGTCTGCCACAGTAAGGCACGAGGCAGCCCAAGCATACCAATGCCATGTAGACCATGACCCAGCGCACAACTAAAGAAAATGAGGGCTACAGCAACGATGAGTGAGTCAACCCCTGAGAGCCGATTTCGCCAAATTCCCGATAGAATTCCCCCGGAGATGGCAAAGTAGCAGCCAGAGATGATGAAGTTCTCACCCACCATCATCCAGGCTAATGGAGTGGATTCTAAAGTTTGAAGCATCCGCTATTTTGCCATATTAAAAGCGCCCTCAGGGTACCCTTCTGCAGCGGGTAAACTCCTACTCTGCTAGGGAGTCTAGACGACATTAACAGTCAAATAAGCGATCAGGTGAGTGTAATCAACGGGCATCTACAGGTCACTCCACTCCTGCAAGTAAAGAGTCACTCGCGCTTGACAGCAATAGCCGCGTAATCTGAGCGTGACTTCATTCAGCATCATCTCACGGCCTTAGTATCGCTATTTAAAGAGCGGTTGTCCCTGGCCGTCACCCCCACATCCCCAGGCTTAACGGTTAGCATCTGTTCTATCCGTTCCCATTGGTCATCGCGTAGGGCGTATCGTCATCGGTCTCTTATCAGCAGCGATTTGATGATAGAAACACCTGACGAATTTTGGCTCTACCGGGTCAACTATGCAGCCGTGGCAGGAAAATGCCAGCTAATTAGG
>CALCCA010000081.1 GCA_937899725.1 uncultured Halomicronema sp. | reverse complement strand
GTTCTCCAAACTCACACCCACTTTAATCGACCTGACCCTTCTACGGATTGCTATATGACAATTTCGACCTCTGACTACTGCCAAAAGCCGCATGACTGGTATCTCAGACCAATTTGATTCCGGCTTACTGGAGCGTCGAGTCGCGGTGCTTAGAAAGTTTCATGGTGGGCATCGCCGACTGATCCGTTTGGTCAGGTAAGTAGCGGATAGGAGCCTGATCTGGCCAGTCTACTGGACGCTGAAATTTTTGCCAGCCCCGCGCGGCCAACATGCCACTGACGACTAATACGCCCAAAAATGCCAGCAGTGCTTGGCCTTCGAGCATGCCGAGAAAGATATTGACGGTGCCCGCAGTAACTACGGTGCTGGCAACCGGCTCTCGTCTAAATAGATATTTGATAAACACAGGCGATCGCGTTCTTAAATCACTAATAAACGACAAAGGGTAGAAAGCTCTGCTCCTAAACCTGGGCCTCTCAAACCCCGACAACTTTAGCGTAGAAGCTGATGTTTGATTGCAGAAAGACTGACGTTCCAGTTCCCATGATGTCCACCACCGGTCGTATCGCGCCTAGGTCAAACCCAGCCAGGTCAAAAAGCCTTTGCCAGTCAGGTATTCGATCGCGACGACAGCGACAAACCCGACCATTGCAGCACGACCGTTGAGTCGCTCAGCATAGGAGTTGAAGCCTGCTTTAGGTCGCTTGATTTCTGGGGTCATGGTGGGTTCTAGGTTAGTCATGATGGCTCCAAACCAATTAAGACGCGTCGGTAGTTAAATCTTCTTAAGCAATGACCCAAACGTCAATTTCGGATCACCGTAGCAGTGGATGTCGAACGGGTCAGTTCAGCCAAGGACAGAGAGCCCCCACTGCCCAGACCGGTTTCTCAAGCCCAGGGATTCGATCTAGAGTCGCCTGACTAATCTTCAATCTGTTCTTTAGACTGCCCACCTCTGGCTTAAGAAGTGCAGGCCGAACGGCTTGAGCCCCTCAACGCTGATACCATGGCGAACAATAATTTGCGTGTTTGTGTGAGGAGTACGATCGCGGTGGCTGAATTTTTAGAATATTCCCTAGATGCTTTGCCCACGCTGCTGGTTGGAGCCATTACAACGCTACAGCTTACAGCGGTTTCTGTAATTTTTGGTCTGGTCGGGGGCACGCTGCTGGGCATCGCTCGCCTATCGCATTTCACACCGTTAAAGATTGCGAGTCGGGTCTACATCGACTTTTTTCGCGGGACGCCGCTGCTTGTACAGATCTTTATGATCTACTTTGGCGTTCCGGCCTTTGCCAACAGCATCGGCACCAGCTTTACGTTTAATCGATTTTTTGCGGCGATTCTGGCCCTCAGCCTTAACTCATCCGCTTATTTGGCTGAAATTGTCCGGGGGGGGATCCAGTCGATCGAGATGGGCCAGCGCGAAGCGTCGGAATCTTTGGGGCTGAGTCCGATTCAAACCATGCGCTACATTGTCTTTCCGCAAGCCTTTCGGCGCATGATTCCGCCTTTGGGCAATGAGTTTATTACCCTGCTCAAAGATACGAGTCTGGTTGCAGTCATTGGCTATGAAGAGCTCTTTCGCCGCGGACAGCTCATCGTGGCGCAAAACTATCGAGCGTTCGAAATTTACATTACGGTAGCACTGGTATATCTGGTGCTCAATACCTTGTCGTCTCAAGTATTCATTTTGCTAGAGCGCTGGATGGATCCCTTGAACAAAACGAAAAAGCTAGAAGCTGCTGTCGTGGCCGATTCAATAGAATCGGCCAGTCCCTAACCTCCGACAGAGCAAAAGCGCGATGTCTAGCGATGTCTGCAGATATTTTGTTCGTTGAACCACACATCTTTCATCCTTTGAAACATTTGCAAGCGGTTAGCAGTCGGCATGCAGCGTTCGGAAGTCGAAATTAACGGGCTGGTCAGGTAATCCCAGTTCTACAAATTACAGCTTTACATACCAGTCGGCTTTCTCCCAGTAGGAGACACTGCGTATTGGCCTATCCGGTCCGTAGGACCTACGACGCCGCTCAGCCGACGTTCCTTGAGCGGCGTCGAAAGGAAGATCTGTAGTCCAGTTTCAGAGAATTGGGATAAACCGTTCAGCCATCCCCAGTCATTGAAGCAAGGGGCCGCTTGCGATAGGTCTCGCGATGCCGTTCAGCGGTTGGCCGACATGGCGATGTCAGTTCAACCAGTAATGGCATCGATCTCAGTTGGCTCGGGTGTAAAGACAGAGCGAACAGTCGGTAGGCATAGAGCGGCAATCAGGGTGAGGCAGACCGCGATCGCCACCCCGACCCCCAGCGTGATTGACTGACCTGCCAGCAATGCTAAGCCGTTGTTAGCAATGCACAAGCTTTGAAAGATCAGCGACCCTACCCAGCCCCACCGTTGCTGACGCCATAGCCCCACAGTCACGACTAGCCCCAAGAGACTAATGGCCAGCCCCAGTACGATGAGGCCTTTAAGCGGCAAAGACAGTCCGGTTAGATCTCGAGAAAAGAGCTGTGCGGCCCCTGTCATCAGCAACACCAAGCAGATGCCAGATACCAACGACATGACGCTGATAAATCCTTGCAAGAGAGCGATGGCGGTGAGCGTAAGCGATCGCGTCATTAACCGGTATCTCCTTTACCAACGGGGCTAACTAGACAGGGAAGTAATGAAGTTATTTCCTGGGTTAACACAACATTAAGGCGTCGGGTTTAGAATAATTAGTCTAGATCATTCCAAATGGTCCGAAAACGCCCGGAACATTTTTGTAATTCATTTTTAACTCAAAGTATTGATATCAGTAGGTGTGTTATGCCCGCTCAAGATCCTCACAACAACGAATTTCTAGCGCCTCGCAGCCGTTACTATGGCCATTTTTCGCCGCAGAATCTAGCGTTTAACGCCAACCTGCAAGAATTTTCCTGCCGCGTCAATACGGTCTGCGGTTTAGAAACCGGTGGCAAAATTACGCCCGATGACGCCTATCAAAAGCTCAAAAAACTCTGGTACCAGCTGGCCGATAGTTACCAATCTCTAGACCTTGATAGCAACCGTTAACGCGATCGCTGGCAGACTTGCTCACGCACTGGTTTGCGCGATCGTCCTGGGATGGGTACTTTGCAGCCGCCAGCGGAATGATTGCCCTGGGTAAATGGCAAGGCTATGCGAGACTAACAACGAACCTATCCTCATTTGAGCTAAACATGCCCCCCTTTCTACCCCCTTGGTACCTGGCATCCGGTTTGGCAATGACGGTATATACGGCCAAAGTGGCCAGTCAGCTGTGGCAAAATCAGACCCCTGACCCTGAACCGGAGTATCGCAGTCATGTATTTGCTGGTGCGGGAGATGTCCCCATTTACGGTTTGGTCGCGATCCCGCCTCGGGCTAAAGGGACGATTATTGGTACCTATGGCATCACAGGCGATTTAGACAATCAGTGGTTTCTGCAGATTTTGGGCCGCAAAGCGTTTGCTCAGGGCTACGGTGTCGTGCTGTTTGACTGGCGCGCCCATGGCAAGACGGCGGTGCTGTCACCGACCCTCACCTCGGATGGGCTGTATGAAGGCGAAGACTTTGTGCAGATTGCCGCTCAGTCGAAGGTGTTGGGCTGTCCGGCGCCGTTTTGGTTTACGGGCTATTCGCTGGGGGGACAACTGGCGCTGTGGGGCGTTAAAGCCGCCCAAACGATCACCGACGCTGACATTGCTAGTGAAGACATTCGCGGCGGTGCGGTCATTTGTCCGAGTTTGGACTCAGAGCGATCGCTGCGCTACCTGACTGCGCACCCCCTTGGCCAATACATTGAAAAGGCGATCGCTCAGCAGCTCAATAAGCTGGCCTGGAAACTGCACCAAGATCACCCCGGTCAGTTTGATCCCGCCGCCATTGAGCGCGCCAATAGCATTTGGGGCTTTGACCAAGAGTTGGTGATTGGCCGATTGGGCTTTGAGTCCGTTGAAGACTACTACTCAGCGAGCAGCCCCCTGCCGCTATTGCCCCATCTAAGCAAGCCGACACAGATTCTTTATGCGGCTGATGATCCGCTGTTTGAGCCGACTTTGGTCGCTGACCTGCGCACCGCTTGCGCCGGTAATCCGGCAATTGATTTAGTGCTGACGCCCCATGGCGGTCATGTTGGCTATATCAGCAGCGCCGAAGGTCAGGCGATCGCGGGCGACCCCGACCCGTGGTGGGCTTGGAATCGTGTTTTAGACTGGTGTGAGGCATCTGCCTAAGCGGTGAAAAGATGCCCGCTTGGATTCTATTGAGAGACGATCAGGTATGTGGCAAACTTACGATTCACCGGTTTCTAACCTGCTCAATTACGCTCCTGCTAAGTTCGAAAAGGCTGAGAATTGGCCCGACTACGGGCAGGAATTTGGGGTGACGTCGGCCCATATTCCAGAGTTGCTGCGACTGATGCAGGATAAAGCGCTACTCGACTTAGAACCGGAGGAGGTGCAGCAAGACGCCAACTGGCCAGCGACCCTCGATCCAGAACTGGCTCTCTGGGGACCGGTTTACGCTTGGCGAACGTTGGGGCAACTGCAGGCGGTGGCGCTTTTAGACGGAGCGCTGACGATCCTCAATTCCGCTTCTGTTGATTGGGCGATAGAAGACCTGATGGAAATTTGTCCGTTATTGGGGCCAGCGGCTTTAGAGCCATTGGGAGATCTCGTTCAAGCCCATCTAGCTACTGAGGATTACATTCTGCCCCTGATTGAAGGGCTCGTTAAAATCCCTAAAAAGTTTCCTGAAACCCGCGATCGCTGTGTGGCAATTTTGCAAAGTAGCTTGCAAAAATTTTCGCAGAACACTGAGGACAACAACAGCTTTTTGATCTCTGGTTTGCAGGATCTTAAGGGTGTTGAAGCGGCAGACGTGATCAAAGCGGCTTATGAAGCAGGGGCGATCGATGAGTTTCATGTGGGCACTTGGGCCTATACCCAGGTCGAACTAGGGCTCAAAACCGCAGCCGATTTTACGGAAGCCGAACTCACGGCCGCGATGCCGCCCGAGATGCAACAGATGAGAGAGTTGCTTGACAGATTAGAGCGACAGCAAAAACCCGATGCGCTGTCCCAGGGTTTACCAGTTGATCCCAGCGCCTATCCATCGACTAAGCCACCGCAGTTTAGCGATATTGCCAAGTCCTCTAAAAGCGCTCAAAAAAACGTCTCTCAAGGGTTTGGCAACTCTTCGGCCGCGAAGAAAAAGAAGAAGAAAAAGTAGTGGCCGCCAAGCTTGGCAACAGGCACTCTTGGCGGCTTCGGTGTGGGCAGCAACCGCCGTTCGTCCGATTGATCGGCGTTGGCGAAACCACTACCGAGTCCGTGGGGGCAATTTCTCGCGTGAAATCGGGAAAACCCCTGCTACCCTAAACGGGATGGTGGATAGGGGCATACTTTGCCTGTCTATCGCCAACAATCCAGTATCGAAGGGAAGGACGAGCAGTATGGAAACGACCCGGCAGTCGAGAGAACAGGTGCTGCAGGCGCTGCGATCGCAGGTGACGTCAGACCAGGCAGTTGCTGCTACCCCCTCGCCCCACTGGACTATCGAAAAGAGTGAAGAGCTTTATCGCATCAAAGGGTGGGGTGAGCCCTATTTTTCAATCAATGCGGCGGGCCACATCACGGTGTCGCCCAAGGGCGATCGCGGTGGTTCTCTCGACCTTTATCACCTGGTAGAGTCGCTCAAAAAGCGTAATTTGGATCTGCCGATCTTAATTCGCTTTTCTGACATTTTGGAAGACCGGATTGAGCAGCTGAATGCCTGTTTTGCCAAGGCGATCGCCCGCTACAGCTACAACGGCGTTTATCGCGGCGTTTTTCCCGTCAAGTGCAATCAGCAGCGGCATTTAGTCGAAGATTTGGTGCGGTTTGGTCGACCCCATCAGTTTGGCCTTGAGGCCGGCTCTAAACCGGAGTTGTTGATCGCCCTTGCGACCTTGGACAGTCCCGAGTCTTTACTGATCTGCAACGGCTATAAAGATCGCGAATATATCGAAACGGCCATGCTCAGTCAGCGACTGGGCCAAACCCCCATTATTGTGCTGGAGCAGCCCGACGAAGTGGAGTTGGTCATTAAGGCAAGTCAGCGCCTCCACATTCGCCCTATTTTGGGGGTGCGCGCCAAATTGAGCAGCAAAGGCGTGGGCCGTTGGGGGGGCTCAGCGGGCGATCGCGCCAAATTTGGTCTGGCGATTCCCGAATTGTTGAGTGCGGTCGAGCAGTTAAAACAGGCTGACATGCTCGATTGCCTGCAGCTACTGCACTTTCACATTGGGTCGCAGATATCGGCGATTAGCGTCATCAAAGACGCCCTACGGGAAGCCTGCCAAATTTATGTCGAACTGTCCGCCTTGGGGGCCAAAATGGGCTTTCTCGATGTCGGCGGCGGCTTGGGCATTGACTATGACGGCTCTAAAACCAACTTCTACGCTTCCAAAAACTACAGCATTCAAAACTATGCCAACGATGTGGTGGCCGAAGTGCAGGAGGCTTGTTCCGCTCGCAATCTACCGGTGCCGACCCTCATTAGCGAAAGCGGTCGGGCGATCGCCTCACACCAATCCATTTTGGTATTTGATGTCTTGGGCACTAGCGATAAGCCCGGATTGGCCGCGATTGAACCGCCGCATGAAGATGACCACGCCCTCCTGCGCGAACTCTACGACACTTACGACTCTGTACATCTGAAGAACTATCAGGAGGCATATCACGACGCCGTTCAATTCAAAGACGAAGCCATCAGCCTGTTTAACTTTGGCTATGTGAGCTTGACCGAACGGGCAAAGATCGAGCGGCTCTACTGGGCCTGCTGCCGCCGCATTTTAGATCTGGTGCGTCACGAAGATTATGTGCCCGATGATTTAGAAGACCTTGACAGAAATTTGGCCTCCATCTACTACATCAATCTGTCGGTGTTTCAATCAATGCCCGATGCTTGGGCGATCGATCAGCTGTTTCCGATCATGCCAATCCATCGACTAGATGAAGAGCCCGTTAATCGCGGTACTTTGGCCGATCTCACCTGTGACAGCGACGGCAAAATTGACCAGTTCATCGATCTGCGAGACGTCAAGCCCGTGCTGGAGCTGCATCCGGTTACTGAGCATGAGCCCTATTATTTGGGCCTATTTTTGGGCGGAGCCTATCAAGAAATTATGGGCAACCTGCACAACCTCTTTGGCGACACCAACACCGTCCACATTCACATGACGCCGAAGGGCTATCACATTGAGCATGTGGTCAAAGGCGACACGATGACGGAGGTTTTGAGCTATGTGCAATACGACTCCGACGATCTGATCGAAAACATTCGTCGCCGCTCTGAGCACGCTCTGCAAGACGGCACCATCACCATCGAAGAGGCGCAGCTGCTCTTGCAACATTACGAGCACAGCCTTAACCACTACACCTATCTGTCGTCAGATTGAGTGTGATTACAAGGTCATTGCTGGTATGGCCGGTGTAGGGGTGCTGCAACGTTAGTCCAACGTACCCCCCGATGAGTTTTGGTGTGTCACGTCCAGCGATGACGCACCTACTGAACCTGAGTTCGAGATAAGGACATCAGGCACGTTGACCCGCTGGTTGAGGCGACAATCCCCTCTAGGGAGGGTTGCGAAAGGCGAGGTGAGGTTAGCCATTTTGCGGCCCCTCCCAGCGGTTGAGGGGCACACAGTCCAAACCCAGCTGATCTAACGCCCGCGCCACTACAAAATCAACCAGATCCAAAATGGTTTGGGGCTGATGATACCAAGCCGGAATCGCTGGCACGATGCGGGCTCCGGCCTCCGCCAGTATCACCAAATTACGCAGGTGGATGACGCTCAGCGGCGTTTCCCGAGGTACTAAGACGAGGGGTTTACCTTCCTTGAGCTGCACGTCGGCGGCTCGCTCTAACAGGTCAGAACTCAAGCCAGCCGCCAGTTTGCCGACAGTACTCATGCTGCAAGGCATAATCACCATGCCCTGAGTCTTAAATGAACCGCTGGCGATATTGGCCCCCACATCGCTCCAGGGGTGACAGCGTAGCGTTCCTTGCTGGGGCACCCCGGCTTGCTCTCGCCAAAACTTAGCTTGAGCTTCGACTTCCCCCGGCATTTGTATATCCTGTTCTGCTTTCCACACCTGGTAGGTGGCTTTGGTGGCCACTAGCTCGATGGGAATCTCAGCTTCCAACAGATATTTCACCGCTCTGACGGCGTAGATCAAGCCTGAAGCGCCCGTGATGCCCAGCGTAATTGGCAGCGATACGTTTGCTGTACTCATCGCGCTCTGGCTCTCACGATTACCACAGCAGACAAGGTTGGAATTGAACAGAGGGGAATAGCAGACTGCGGCAGCCGGTTCACAATCGCTAAGGGCGGCAGAGGCGCTGAAGAGCAAAGGCTTTTAATTTGACGCACCTGTAAATTTCACCTATATAGCAGATAGGAGAGCTGAGGGAAAAAGGGAGGGGGCCACTCATACTTTAGTTTGACGCACCCATAAACTTCACGCCCACGGCAGATAGGAAACGGGAAGCTGAGGTGCAAAAAGGGGGGCGGTACCATTCCTAAACTAGGCTTGAGGCAATTGTGGGCTGACGAAAAACCATCGGCGAGCAGAATGGGCAACTTTGCCCTGACCAACGATCGCCAGCCGCTGCTTTCAACTGAACTCGCCCCAGCGGTTTATTCAGACTCGTCGTTGGGTTGCTCTTCGCCGTTGCCGTTGCCGTTCACGTCATCATCGTCGTTCATGTCATCTTCGCTGGCCTCGCTGCCACCGCCGACGACCACCAAATCAATCTGCTGACGATAGTAATCAACGCTCTTGACCTGCACCTCGACCTGATCGCCCAGGCGAAACTGACGGCGGTTCTTCCGCCCGACCAGCTTTTGCTGCCGCGATCGATATTCGTACCAATCATCTTTGAGCGAACTGACATGCACCAGCCCTTCGACTAGCAACTCTTCGATTTCGACAAAAAAGCCGTAGGACTGCACGCCGGTGATTAAGCCGTGAAAGTCTGAGCCGGTGTGGTCTCGCATGAACTCGGCTTTTTTTAGCCCTTCTAGGTCAGTCTCAGCATCTTGGGCCAACTGCTCACGCTCACTCAACGGCCCCACAATGCGCTTGATGTAGTCTTCTAACTCACTGTTGATGTCGGGCGGCAACACGTTCCAATTGACGTTGCCATGACAGCTACTGTGGCGGAGGTTAACCCGATCTTTAGAGCGCGTCGAGCGGCGATCGCGGCCATCATCAAACAGCGCATGCAGCACCCGTTGAATCATTAGATCGGGGTAGCGGCGGGTGGGCGACGCAAAGTGGGTGTAGCCCTCTGTTAGGGCAAGGCCAAAATGCAAATCGGCATGAGTGCCATAAAACGCGGGCTTAAACGTCGATAGCAGCAGATAGGTGAGAATCTTTTCTGACGGGGATTCAGCAAACTGCTTGGTAAAGCGCTGATAATCCATCGGTTCAATGGTGTCATCTGCCGTCAGGGCCAGATTGATGTCCATGTTTTCCGCCAGTTTCGTCAACTCTTGCACATCAGAGATCGTCGGTGTGCGGTGTAAGCGATAGATGGCGGGGATGCTCAATGCCTTCAGGTGAGAGGCCACTAGCTGATTCGCCAGCAGACTGAACTCGGTCACCATCATGCGAGCTTTCAGGGATGACGACACGACAATGACGCCCAGTAGCCCTTCATCGTCGTATTGAAACCGTGGCGAAGCGTAAGAGGCGAGGGGTTCTTTGGCATCATCGGGAAACTCATGCTCGGGCAGATTGAGTTCAAACGAGCCCCGCGCCATCCGCTGCTGACGAATGCCCTGGCTCAGGGTAAAGAGATCGGCGACGGTGGCAAAGGCCGGTTCCAGCTTTTTCAGATCCTTGAGTTTGAGCCCGAGTTCACCCAGTGCCGCTTTGTCGTCACGGGCCAAAATGCCTTGAGCCTGCTTATAGTCGAGGGCATGATCGACGGAAATCACGCTGGGCTGAATTTCAAATTCCAGCACTTTACCCTCAGTATCGAGCGTGACGATGACTGAAATCGCTAGCCGGTCTTTGCCCTGACTAAAGGAACACAGCGACGTGGATAACGGCGGCGGTAACATCGGAATCATGTCTTGGCCGAGATAAACCGCCGTACCACGTTTGAGGGCTTCGCGATCGATATGCGAATACAAGGGCACGTAGTGGGCGACATCGGCAATGTGGACGCCTAACTGCCAGTTGCCATCGTCGGTTTTGCTGACGCTGAAGGCATCATCAATGGCCTGGGATTTGGTTCCATGAATGGTCACCGTTAGCTGCTCGCGCAGATCCACTCGATCTTTGAGTTCAGCTTTGCGCACACGATTAGGCAAAGACTGGCTCGCTGCTAACGCCTCGTCAGAAAAACTGCGCGGTAAGTCGTATTTGCAGTAGACGATGTCGATGTCCGAAGAGGCTTCGGCATCGCTGCCCAAAATTTGCGCAACGCGACCTCGGGGCGGCTCTTGCGCTAGCGGATAGCGCACTACCTCAATGTGGGCCAGCTGATCTACCGCCTGGGAGAGGGTCTCGGCTTCGCCCTGCAGGCTCAGCTCAAACAGCAGGCGATCGTCGAGCGGCACGGCCTGATATTTTTCGTTCTCCTGTTTGACGCGGGCGAGCACCGAAGCGTTGGCCCGCTCCAAAATCACCTTGACTTCCCCTTCGGGGCTGCGGCGGCGACTGCCATCTTTCGTGACGCGCACCAGTACGCGATCGCCATTCCAGGCGGTGTTTAGCTGGCTCTCGCGAATGTAGATATCGTCGGCAGCTTCATCGTCTTGAATGGCAAAGCAAAAGCCTTTGCTGGAACAGCGGAGCTTGCCTTCGACCACACCTTCTTCGGTGGCCCGCTGATATTTACCCTTATCTTTAGCGAGCACGCCGATGCGTTCTAGGGCGTCCAGGGCAATTTGCAGCTCTCGGACGCTGTCATCAGTATCGCAGTGGAGCTTCTTTTGAATCGTTTTGAGCGTCAGCGTCTTGTCGTCGGTCAAGTTGGCGAGCAGTGAGGCGATCGAGAAATTCATGAAGCGGGTAATCCTTATCCGATGCAGATGAGCAACACAACAAGCCAAAGCTCATCAATCTTGCCAAAGCAGAGAGGGTGAGAGCTGACTAGCCAAGGGACCACCGTTAACCGTGCCGAAATGCATTTGGTAACTACGCCCTGGTACTCAGTTCGCCGTGACAGCACATCCTAAAACTGGGTTGCTTGAAAAGCCACATCTATACCTGCGTGGAGTTAATGCAACCCCCAGCGCCGATGCCTTTTCAGAACCTGCTCAGCCTTAGCAAGAACTTGCGGAACCCGATGGCAGGAAACCGGTTAAGCCGTGGATGACTCAAATCGCAGAGCCAATTACCCCTAAGCCGTTACAACTATACCGTAATCTGAAAAAATACGGACATCTGGGATGAGTCGCGCGATCGCCCCGTCTCCTCAGGGCTTTAGCGACGTTCACCGGTCACCACATAGGCAATGCGGCGCCCGACATTGGTGGCATGATCGGCCATGCGCTCTAAGTATCGAATCACCAGCACCAGCGATACTGTCACCTCAATATTGGTGAGCATGCCGTCGGCATGCACCAGCGTGTCGTACAGCCGCTCGTAATCGTCATCTACCGCATCATCTTTGATTTTAATATCGAGCCCGACATCGGCATTGAGGTCAGACACCGCCACCAAACTCAGCGCCACCATAGAGCGGCAGCGATCGATCATCACCCGAATCTCGTCTGATTTGGGATGCGCCGGGTAAGGAAACAGCCGCATCGCCACCTCGCCAATGTCTTTGGCGTAGTCACCAATGCGTTCTAAATCTCGGATTAGCTGCATAAAGGCGCTCACGTGCCTCAGGTCTTGCATGCCCTGAGGCGGGTGGTTCAACAACTCCACACAGTCCACCTCAATTTGGCGATAAAACTGATCCACTTGCTTATCGTGGGCTTGGAGCTGCTGGGCTGCGGCTAAATTGCGATCGCATAACGCATGCCGAGCTAGCAGGCAGGAATATTCCACCAAAGCGCCCATCCGCAAGACATCTCGCTGTATCCGCCTAAGTTGTTGACCAAAAGGCGGTGGGGCGGGATTGTCTGACGAAGAGAGGGGTAGGGAATTAGTCACAGCAGCGATTAAATATTGGCGTCATTATGTTGTGCGACTTCCTAAAAGGAAGTGTTTCAGGTCACCAACTCAGAATCAACGGCAGCTTCTTAACCTATCGAGGGGAGTCAGCCGCCATTGCCGAGCGGCGGCGAAGGGGCTCTTGATCAGCCAGACCACCCCGTGCTGAAGGCATAGGTCTAGACCTTATAAACTACCAGCATGACCGGTCAAGGTTAAGAAACCAAATATCTGGTTTAGGTAACGCTGTGTAACAGTTGCTCATCGAAAAGTAGATAAATAAGCTTCTTGGTCAAGAATTAACTCAGTCTCTTACGGTGAGACCTCTTAGCGTTTTTTAAAAGGACTGATAGCAATGTCAGATACTCAAGTTTTCGTCGCCTTGGCCGTTGCCCTGGTTCCCGGTTTCCTGGCTCTCCGCCTAGCAACCGAATTGTATAAGTAAATCAGCTGTCCTCACTCGCACCGGCGAGTCGCGGGCTGGCCATCACACTCCGTCTCAGTTTTGGGGCGGAGTTTTTATTTGAGTCAGAACTCTCACGCTCCGGGAGCGGCGCTTAAACCAGCTCCCCAGGACTGCCCAACCCGGCCAATAATGGGGAATGCCAGGGGTCAGCCCTGCCCTTGACTGGCTTCAAGGATAGCTAAACGCGGGTAGATTGTGTGTTCCCCCACTCAATAGCTGCACCCAGCGACCGCCACTACCGTGCCGCCCCCAATAGCGACATCGGGGCAAGGTTAACGGGGGGAATGCGTCAGCACCATGAGCGATCGCCCGCCGACGACCAGCGACTCGCCGACGACCTCAACGGCAGGCGTCACGAAGCCGGCGGCGGTTTTGGTATCGATGATAAGTTGCCAGGGGCGATCGCTTAGCGAGGCAGCGATGACGAAAGTTTGCGATTCGGCCTGAGCGTTGAATAGCACCATAAAACTGTCATCCACAATGCGTTGACCTTGTGGGTCCGGCTCAGGGATCTCTTCGCCATTGAGAAAAACGCCAATGGTTTTAGCCTCGGCTTTTTGCCAATCGGCATCGCTGACTTCACTGCCATCGGGATTAAACCAGCCAATGTCATCGACACCCGAACCATGAATCTCGCGGCCTTGAAACCAATCACGTCGCCCAAAGACGGGGTGAGCCTGGCGAAAGGCTATCATTTCCTGCACAAACGAGAAGCAGTCCTTTTGCTCCGGCGCTAAGTCCCAGTTCAGCCAGGCCAGTTCACTGTCTTGGCAGTAGGTGTTGTTGTTGCCCTGCTGCGATCGGCCCAGTTCATCGCCTCCCAACAGCATGGGCACGCCCTGCGATAGCAGCAGCGTGGCGATCAGGTTGCGCTGCTGGCGGGCGCGAATTTCCAGGACGACGAGGTCATTCGTCTCGCCTTCGACGCCGCAATTCCAAGAGCGGTTATAGCTCTCACCATCGCGATTGCCTTCACCGTTGGCCTCGTTGTGCTTTTCGTTGTAGCTGACCAGATCACGTAGGGTAAAGCCATCGTGGCAGGTAATGAAGTTGATACTGGAGTGAGGCCGCTTGCCGTTCGATTCATAGAGATCCGAACTCCCCGTCAGGCGAAAGGCAAATTCTCCTAACCGACAGTGGGATTCTTTGCACCAAAAATCACGCATGGTGTCGCGATATTTGCCATTCCACTCTGACCACAACAGCGGGAAATTGCCCACCTGATAGCCACCTTCGCCGAGATCCCAAGGTTCGGCAATCAGCTTGGTGGTCGACAGCACCGGATCTTGATGAATGATATCGAAGAATGCGGCCAGGCTATTTACTTCGTAGAGTTCACGGGCCAGCGCCGAAGCCAGGTCAAACCGAAACCCATCGACGTGCATTTCTTCGACCCAGTAGCGCAGGCTATCCATAATCAGCTTCAGCACTTGGGGATGGCAGACATTGAGGGAATTGCCGCACCCCGTGAAATCCATATAGTACTGGGGCTTATTTTCGACCAGCCGATAATAGGCCTGGTTATCGATGCCACGAAAGGCGACCGTGGGGCCAAATTCGTTGCCCTCGCCGGTGTGGTTATAAACCACGTCGAGAATGACTTCAATGCCTTCTTGGTGCAGTGCCTTGACCATCTCCTTAAATTCGCGCACTTGCTCGCCGTGGCTGCCCTGGGGGCTATAGCCCGAGTAGGGCGCAAAGTACCCGAGGGAGTCATAGCCCCAATAATTGCGCAGGCCCACACTGACTAAATGGCCCGGATAGGCCATAAAATGATGCACCGGCAGCAGCTCAATGGCTGTGACCCCCAATGTCTTGAGGTGGGCGATCGCGGCGGGATGCCCTAACCCCGCGTAGGTGCCCCGCAGCGCGGGGGGAATGTCGGGGTGCTGCTGGGTGAGCCCTTTGACATGGGCTTCGTAAATAATGGTGCGGTGCCACGGCGTCTCCGGCGGGCGATCGCCCTCCCACTCAAAGGTGGGGTCCACCACCACACATCGGGGAATCAGATCGCGGTCGTCCAAGTCAGAAAAATCGAGGTCGCGATCAGTCTTGGTCGCGTTGTCGACGGGATAGCCAAACATCGCCGCGCCATGCTGCACATCGCCCGCGATCGCTTGAGCGTAGGGATCTAACAACAGCTTGTGAACGTTGAAGCGCTGCCCTTCCTCGGGTTCATAGGGGCCGGCAACCCGATAGGCATATCGCTGACCAGGACCAATCTGGGGCAGATATCCGTGCCATACGTAGTTGCTCAGTTCAGACAGCTGAATTTGCGTTTCCGCATCCTCGTCATCAAACAGGCAAAGGTAAACGGCCGTCGCATTTTCGGCAAAAATCGCGAAGTTAGTGCCCTTGCCGTCCCAGGTTGCCCCCAAGGGATGTGGGTTGCCGGGCCAGATGGTGTGGGTCATAAAAGCGGGGAAGAATGGCAGCACAATCAGACGCCATGATTGTAACGGGTCGCCTTCCCCGGATGGAAACGTGCCCCACCGCTTCGGGGCAACAGGCCGGTTTCGGTGGTGAAAACGCTGACGGTTACCGTCAGCAGCCCTGCCGGCAAGACACCGTGCTTTGCGCTGGGCTGGGTAAAGCAACGTCCACAAACGGATTCGGTAGCTCACGGATACTTGACGTTGGGAACTGCAACGTCAAGTATCCATCATCACGCCAGCATCCCTATTGCGTGTGATGCGGCTGTGCCAACCCGAGAGCAGCTTTTATCTTTGCGAGAACGACGGCTTCTGCTGGGGAAATCTGCTGCTGGTCTAAGGGGCTCCGCCGCGCCGCGCGAGCGACGCGATCGCAACAGGTATAAACCAGTTCTTGATAGTCACGCAGTTCCTCCGGCGAGGCTTTGTCGGTCAAAATCGCGATCGCCTGATCGATCTTAGCGAGGGCGTACGCGAGCATTTGCTCCCATGTTTGGTCACGACTGTCGGTCTGCTTCAGAACTAGCTGGCGCTTAGCATGGTGCCCAAACAAGGCATGAATTAGAGGACTGTTAGGATATTGGCTCGTTGCTCTCGCCAGCGCTTGCCTCAGGGCAACCGCTTCCAACTGATCCGCGATCAACCCGGTTTCGGCCTTAGACACGGCGGTGGCGCTTAGGGTGACGGCGGTGGCGAGGGTGAGCAGTTCTTCGACCTCGTAACCGGCGGTGTAGTCAATCGCGTCGTAGTCATGCACATAAGTCTGAAACACATCAACTTTGATCCAGTCCCGCGTTGCTCTGAGGTTGTGGGCTGGTGTGGGCATCAGGCTCAAGTACATCGCCTGACGAATGGTCTGCCCTAAAGTCCCGACAATCTCGTAGCGATCAAATACATTTGCCACTGCGGTGCCCATCCCCAGCTTCATCACCGTTCCTCGCAGGCCCACATTAGAAGCGGGCAGAGAGGCCTGCTGTTTTGCTCTGGCCATCAAGGATTGAGCGATCGCCCCCCCTTGCTGATAAGCTACCTGAGCAGTGGCCGGAAGCGGGTCAGTATGGCCTTCATCCGATTCGATAACAGCGCAGTCGCCGGCGGCGAAAACCTCGGGATGCGCTAGCAGCTGCAGCGTGGGCTTAACCAGAAGCTGGCCACGCTTTGTCCGTTGGCCCTCTGGTACAGGCAGCGCTTGAACGAGCGGATGAACTTTGGTGCCAGCGGTCCAAACAATCGTATTTGCGACTAAGCGCTCAGAATTGCCATCACGCCCAAATTCGACTGCATCCCGATGCACTGCGGTCACCGAAGCGCCTAATATCAGCTCCGGTTGAATCACCCGATCTTCCATAGCCGACATGACTGTATCTCGGAGCCGACTATTCACGTCGCCGTTGAGAATGTCACTGCGATTGAGCAACACGATGCGAATGTCTTCTGGCTGGGTGGTGATCTCGGGGGCGATTTCACTGGCTACATCCTCATACCATTGCGGTAGTAGGTCGCCAAGCGTTAAGGCCAGCTCCACCCCAACCGGGCCGCCCCCCACAATCGCAACCGTCAGCAGCGATCGCCGCATCTCTGGCGACTGCTGCTGCGCTGCTTCTCGACATCGTGCCATGAGCTGCTGCTTTAAAGCATCGGCATCGGCTTTGCTCTGAAACGTCAAGGCATGTTCAGCTGCACCCTCCGCAAAAAATGCCGGGACACTGCCGGGTGCCACCACCAAATTGCCATAGGCTTGAGCACTGCCATTGGCGAGATAAACCTGACGCGACTCTAAATCGATCGACGTGACGGTGTCTTTGATGAAGGTGATGTTGCGGCCCTGCAGCAATCCGACATACACAGGATTGATTTGATAGGACTGCATCTCACCGCTCATATAGTCGTACAACAGCGGCTTAAAAGAAAAGCGCTCATTACGGTCAATCAGAATAATCGGGTGTGGATAGCTTTGGTTGGTCAGATGCAAGGCGGTAAACAGTCCGGCAAAACCGGCACCGATAATGATGGTTGGAGCTTTTGATGCAGTCATAGTCACTGTCGTTGTGGTTAATGTGGGCAAAAATCTTTTTTGTCTCAGGACGAGACAAAAAGCTGGACAAGGCAAGGAAGATGGAATTTCGGGCGTTGCTGATTTTGGGTATGAATTGAATCGCCAACCAGAAAAATGACACGAGTGGATGCACCATTGACCGCGGAGAGCGGGCATCTTGCCCGCGGTCTCGAACACCGGACTCATCCTTCGGTTCAGCAATGCCGAATTTCGTTCGTGGTCAGCTCGCGCCAATGGCGATTAAACATGGAAGAACTGGCGGCTCAACACCAGTGCGCTTTAGGAAACCGCTAGATGGTTGGGGGCCGCACGGTAGCCTTGATTAAGCTGACGGTGGGGTCAAGCTTTCGGCGCTGAAGATATCGTGGCCACAGCGTTTCACCAGATCTAGAAAGAGAAAGACTGAGGCAGGATGTAAGACATCCTCTCGGGTCACGGCCGCCAGTTGACGAGTCAGCCCATCGGGTAAGGGCCGGACTTGCACTGACTTGGGAATCGGCAGGGCAGCCAAGTAGGGCAATATCGCCACCCCTAACTTCTGAGCCACCATACTGACAATGACGGCGTCTTCGTTGATTTCGTAAGCAACATCCAGGGCTGGGGTGAGGCGAGCCACATAGTCCCGTAGCTCGTCGTAGCCGCGATCGCTGAGCGCAGGCATAATCATGACTTGTTGACGCACCAACTCCCACGTCACTGGCTCATCAGGGGATAAGGTGTCTGCTGGCAGCAGCAAGACATAGGGATCGGTGCAAATATCGACGACGGCATAGCCCTCTAGTTCATAAACATCCATGAGACCGATATCAGCGGAGCGATCGTCAAGCGCTGCCTGAACGGCAAAATGGTCATAGTATTTGGTCACCGTGACTTCAATTTGAGCGTACTGTCGGTTGAACAGCCCCATGATGGATGGCAACCAACGGGTCGCTAAGCTGCCAATCGAGGCGATTCTGACTTGACCCGTTTCGGCACTGCGAGAGGCGATCGCCCGCTCGGCCACCGTATCTAACAGCGATAACATCTGCTGTGTGGGTGCCAGGATTTGCGCACCCACATAAGTCAGCGTCGCCCCCTGACGACTGCGAGCAAATAACACAACCCCTAGCTCTGATTCCAGCGTTGCCACCGCGTGGCTGACAGAAGACTGCGTCATATCGAGATGGGCCGCTGCTGCTGAGAAGTTGTGATGTTTGGCCACCGCCGCAAACGCCCGTAGCTGCGATAGCTTGATTTTAGAGAGGTCAATACGGCTCATGGGTGGAATCTGGAGATTGCTGCACAATGCTGAACTGAAAGGGAGCTGAGGTCAGCTGGTTGAGATAGGCCTGATTGAGAAAGGCGCTGTAATCAGTCAGCTCACTCAGATGCCGCTCAAAAAAGACCAGCGTGATCGCCTGTAGTGCCGATTGCGCTAAGGCTGGTTCAGGGCCAATCAAAAAGTCAGGAATGGCCAACACCTGTTCACCCAAATCGAGCGGGGTAAAGTGAGTACCATTCTCGATAATGACCAGATATTTGTCTTTAGCAGCTATCAACTCAAAAGGCTCGATCTGTTCGGGTAGGGCAGGCACAAAGTAATCATCGGTGGCAGCTACTAGTAATGTGGGGACGGTTAATTTGCCCATGCCATCAGCCCCAAATATATGGCTGGTCAAAGGATTGATGGCCATCACCGCTTGAATGCGATCGTCTTTGACATCCCAAGCAGCGGCTGCCGGCAATTCTAAAAACCGACATTGCAGCAGCATTGATAAGTTCAAAAGGGGCTGCTCAGCGACTGTGTCACCACAAACTTCAGCCAGTTGCTGGCGTTGCAGCTGAGCCCCAGCGGCAGCAAGTACTGTATACCCCCCCAGAGAATGACCCAGCACGCCGACCGACTCGAAAGTGAGCCGCTGCAGTTCCGATCGCGCTGCAGCCTGCTGCTCTAAGGCATCAAGCAAAGCGGAAATATCCCTAGGGCGATTTAGCAGCAACTGGGGGTCGGGCGGGCCTTCGAGTCCAGTAAGAAACCGCTCAATTTTTTCAGTATTGGTATCGGCGTGATCTAAAACAGCGACCGCATAACCATGAGAGACCAAATGTTTGGCCAGGTAAGCAAAGGTTTGACGATTAGAGGCCACCCCATGGGAAATGACGATCACGGGTGTTGCTGACTGGCGATCGGGCAGATAGAGATCGGCCACTGATGGGGCTGGCCGCTCAGGGTTAATAAAGGTCACCGTTTCCATCCGCCAGGGATAGTCTCCGGTTTGGCGCGGGTCACTGGCACTGGTTGAGATCAGCTCAGCACCCTTCTCAGCTTGGCTCTGGGCCTGCTGCTGCAGGCGATTGACCACCTCGATTTGACGCTGAAATGTGGTCTGGTTTTCCGCAATCACCTTTTGCACCAATGGTAGATTGAGCTGAATCGTCTCTAAAGGAAACTGCCGCATAACGTTTAGAACCGTGAGCCCGGTCTCGTCTGCAGCTGCTAATACCAAGGCCGCTCGCATCGCCTGGGCGCCATTAGCGCCACTCTCAGTCTGAATAATCTGACCCAAGCGCTGCAGCAGCTCGGTGCCAACATCGCTATAGCTGAGCCGCGACATCATCACCACATCAATGTCAAAGTCGGTATTGAGGAATCCCTGCAGGGAAGTCAGTTGATCTTCACTCAATTGGGCTGTGAGCAGACCGTCGGTGTCGGCTGTAGCTCCGTCAGTCGCGATCGCCTCCAACTCTTCTAGCGTAATCGTGGCCTCAAAAGGACCGTAGAAAAATTGAATCCGCTCGGCTCCCCAAACTGGTAGGGTCGCGATGGCCCCGGCCCCGAGCCCCAACCAGAGGGGGAGCATCGAAAATTTTCTGAGGCGATGAAAGCAGGTTTGCAGGGTCAGTGGCATTGCTTTTCTCCTAGAGTCGCGGTGGTGAGAACGGTCATGGTCAAGACAAACCGGTTGTGAGCTTCCCGCTGGTGGCGGATAGTCAAAAGAGTCATAAGTACTTTTTCTCCGTCAAATCAAACGTCTGTTTTATCTGGATTGAATCAAAGAAAACTTGGCGGCAAGTTTGACTGTTGGCGAAATCTCGCTGGCTGCGCTCCTGTAGAGCTTGCAAAAAGTGCAGCGTGGCGTAGGCTTTCTCTGGCGAACAACACACCACTTCGCCATTGAATGCGATTGAGTAAGTGGGATGGGGCAATTGAGTCATGGGTCTGATCTCAGTTCCGGCATGCAGGGCTTGATCACTGAGCAGTTCGATCTGCTTACGAAGCCAGGCGTTTAAGATCGGCTCACACATCGCGGCATCGGGGACAAAATTCACGGTTAAAACTCCGTTGGTAAGGGATTAAGGATGTTTAGTCGGTCGATTGATCGCTGAGCAGCCGCTTCGAGAGGCTGGTAGACAGCGGCATCAGCACACGGGGACTCTGGGAAGCAACGGAGTCGGGAAGCCAGCAGCCGTTCTCAGCAGGAGCAGGATGCTCAGACGTGAACCTGTGCCACGGGTGAGAGTCATCTTTTTTGGCTGTGAAGCTTCCACTCTCAGGGGCTTTCTCGCCCTCTGTCGTTGCCGCAAATTCAAAATGAGAACGGCTGGAAGCACAAAGGGAAAAGCAATGCTAGGGGGCAAGCGGGCGATTAAGGGGCTGCTTGCCCCCTGTGGTTCAGCTATCTGAAACCGCCTCTGTTATGGCCGGGGATGATGGGGCTTCTTCCGGTAGCGCGAAACGTAGCAGCAACGGGGCCACGAGAGTTGTCACCACCACCATCAGTACGACCGCCGCCGCTAACTCGGAGGATAGAATGCCGATAGAGGAACCGATGCCGACAAAGACGAGTCCGACTTCGCCGCGAGGCACCATTCCCATCCCAATCGCGAGGCGATTCAGGGTGCCAGCGTTGGGAATAAAATAGCCAGCCGCTACTTTACCAACCACCGCGACGATGATCAGGAAACTAGCAATCCAGAGACCTTCAGCACTGCTAGGATTAGCCGGATTCAAGACGCTCAGGTCAGTCTTTGCGCCCACCACAATGAAGAACAGCGGTGCGAGTAGTCCCGCGATGGGCTCAAATTTTTCCAGCAGGTGATGTCGATGTGGCATCCCACTGAGAATGACGCCAGCCGCAAAGGCCCCGAGAATCGCTTCGAGATGGATGGCGTTGGCGATCGCCGCCATGAATAACGCAAAAACAATCGCCGATACCAGCAGGGTGTCTTCTGACTGCAACTTGTCGGTGATAGCCGTAAACGCTCTGATAATCGGCAGCCGCAGTAGAGCGACCCCGGCGACAAAGGCAGTTGTACTCAGCAGCAGTCCCCCTAAACCGGCCACATTAATCGAACCCTCTTTGACTAAGCTGACGACCAAAGCCAGCACCAGAATTCCTAACAAATCGTCTAAAACGGCGGCGCCAATAATGATCTGGCCCTCTTCTGACTGCAGTTGTCCGAGTTCTTTCAGCACCTTGGCCGTAATGCCAATGCTGGTAGCGGTCAGGGCGGCACCGCCAAAGATGGCAGGCAAGAGCGGCGTGCCAAACAGCGCGATTAGTCCGGCGGTACCGCCGACAAAGGGCAGCACGACTCCAGCTCCGGCCACAATTGCGGCCTTCGGCCCGACTTTCAGCAGACTCTCGAAATCGGATTCCAACCCGATCAAAAACAGCAGGGCAATCACGCCCAGATTGGCCGCCCCCTCGAAAATCCCGGTGAGCTGATGTTGATAGGCTGTGGCGGCTTCAGCGGCACTCGCGCCAGAGGTCCAGCGAATGAGCTCAATGATGCTGGGGTTGATGGCGACCTCACCCTCGGCCAACACCAGGATTTTGAGCACTGAGACCCCGAGCACAATACCCCCCACTAACTGACCTAAAACGGGGGGCAGTTTTAGCCAAGTGCAGAGTTCGCCTAAGAGCTGACTCGTCAGGAAAATGATCAGAGCAGAAATCAGCAGAGCGCTGAAGATTACCGTTTCGTCTGCCAGGGCAGTTTCTGCCAGGACAGGATAAATGAAGTCAATTGTAGAAAAAATCATCGGATTCTGTCTCCATGTCGTAGTTTTCGGGATGTTGCGTAAAGCGGTGATCAAGTCGGCCGGCATAGAGATTGCGGCGTTGCCAATGCCAGCAGCGTTCAAGTAGCCAGCGGGGATCTTCTTCTAAGGCATTGCGGGAGCAAAAATCTTGGTAATCAATCACAAAATTCGGATAGTTTGCCTGCCAGCACTGCTCGAGAAAAGCATTGCTGAGACAGCGTTTGAGATATTGACGACGATACTGTCGCCAATAGTCAATCGGGTTCAAAACAAAGGGGCGATCGCGATCCCAGATGGGCTGATCGAGATATTGCCAAAGGGGAAATTGCATGGGTGTGTCCTGGTTATTGCATCGATCATTGAGAGTTTTCTGAGGCTTTTTGCATTTGAATCATACGTACGTTTTAATTTTGGGTGATAGAAATTCACCTCCTGAGTTTTGGGTGGGCTAACGTCTAGCTTCGCTGGCGCTGCAGCCGCTTATCCACTTCAATGAGGCCGTAGAATGCCGCCATACTGGCGAGCACCAGGCTCCAATCCACAGGCGCGATCGGGGCGGTTTGGAAGATGAAATTCATCAAGGGCGCATAGGTCAGCAAGAGCTGAAGGGCGATCGCCGAGCCAATGCCGCCCCAAACCCATGGATTGCTGAACGGCCCAATTTCCAACAGCGAGTACCTCAGGGAACGAAAGCCTAGCAGCATGGCAATCTCACCCCCAACGAGCGTATTAACGGCGACCGTTTGGGCGGTGGGCAGCGTCTGTCCTTGACCGAGCGCAATGTTGAACGTCGTGAAGGTGAAGATCGCTAATAGCACCGCAGCGACAAAAATGCGTCGGATGGTCGCTTTCCTCAGCAGCGGGGAGCGAGGCGGACGGGGCGATCGCTGCATCAGTCCCGGCTCTTGGGGCTCCATCACCAGGGTTGACCCCAGCAGCACAGCGGTGACGGTGTTGATCCACAAAATTTGCAGGGGCGTAATCGGCAGCGCCAATCCAAATAAGGTCGCGACCAGAATGATCAGTCCTTCCCCAAAGTTGGTGGGCAGCGTCCAGATGACCGCCTTAGCGATGTTGTCAAACACGCTGCGCCCTTCCTCGACAGCCGCTTTGAGGGTGGCAAAGTTGTCGTCGGTGAGCACCATGTCGGCGGCTTCCTTGGCGACCTCAGTGCCCGTGATGCCCATGGCCACGCCCACGTCGGCCTGTTGCAAGGCCGGGGCATCGTTGCTGCCATCCCCCGTCATCGCCGCGATGTGGCCGCGACGCTGCAGCGCCTCGACGAGCCGCAGCTTTTGCTTGGGGGTGACGCGAGCAAACACCGACATCTGGTCCACGGCTTCAACCAACTCTGCTTGAGACAGGTTTTCTAGGTCGTGACTGTTAAGGGCCAGGATCTGGTCGAGGTCAGTGGTCGCATTGACCAGACCAATTTGCTGACCAATCGCGATCGCGGTGCCCATGTGATCGCCGGTAATCATCTTGACGTCAATACCGGCGGCCTGACAAACTTGCACAGCCTCAATCGCTTCGACGCGGGGCGGGTCAATCATGGCCTGCAGGCCCAAAAAGGTGAGCCCCGTGGCCACCGTGTCATGGTCGATCGTGACGGTGTCGGCAGGCAAGTCTAACCGAGCCAGGGCTAGCACCCGCAGCCCTTGGGCCGCCAGGGCGTCGGCCATGGGCTCGATGGCGGCGCTCGTGATCGGTTGGGCCTGGCCATTGCTGGCAGTCCGGTATTGGCAGCGCGGCAGCAGTTGCTCCACCGACCCTTTGAGATACGCCACAGTGGCTAATGCGCCATCGCGCCGATGCAGGGTCGCCATGTACTGATAGTCCGACTCAAAGGGAATCTCGCTCAGGCGAGGATACTCAGCCGCGACGCGACTAGCCGTCAAACCGGCTTTGGCGGCGCTGGTGAGCAGGGCCACTTCCGTCGGGTCGCCTTCCGCGCGCCAACTGGCCTCGCCCGCCACTAGCCGCGAATCATTGCAGAGGGTTCCTGCCCGCAAACACTCCATCAGCGCGGGATAGGCGTCGGGGTGAATCGGCTGGTCGGCCTCATAGAATTTCCCCTCGGGGGCATAGCCGCCACCAGACACTTGAAAGCGATCGCCCCCCGCCAAAATGGCCTGCACGGTCATTTCGTTTTGGGTGAGGGTGCCGGTTTTGTCAGAGCAGATGACGGTGACACTGCCCAACGTTTCTACTGCCGGGAGCTTGCGAATGATGGCGTGCTGACGGGCCATGCGCGAGACCCCGATCGCTAGGGCGATGGTCACAATCGCCGGTAGTCCTTCGGGAATCATGCCGACCATCAGGGAAATAGTGGCCTCAAACAGGTGATTGAAGTCAGAGCCGCGTAATAAGCCCACGCCGAAGTTGATGACCGCCAGCAACAAGATCACCCGCAGCAAAAATTGGCTGAGCTGACCAATTTGGCGGGTCAGATTGGTTTCCTGTGCTTCCACAGAGGCCATGAGCTGGCCGATCTGACCGATCTCAGTCTGATCGCCCGTCGCCACCACGACCCCTCTGCCGGTGCCAAAGGTGACGAACGTGGAGGAATAGGCCAGGTTGACGCGATCGCCCAGGACGGTTTCTGCCGCCAGATGATCCACAATTTGCTTCTCAACCGGCACCGACTCGCCGGTCAGGGCCGACTCGTTGACCTGTAGCGATTGACTCGTCAGCAGGCGCAAATCGGCGGGCACTTTATCTCCTGACTGCAACAGCACCATGTCACCCGGCACCAGCTCGACGGCTGGAATCTGCTGCTTTTCGCCCTGGCGAATTACTGTCGCTTGACTCGGCATCGACCGGCTCAACGCCTCCATCGCTCGTGTGGCCTTGGCCTCTTGCCCAAAGCCAATCAGCGCATTCAAAATCACCACGACAGAAATGACACTGGCATCAACCCATTCCTGCAATAGCAAAGTGATGATGGCGGCGATGATCAAGATGTAAATCAATGGACTTTGGAACTGCTCTAGCCAAATTTTGAGCAGGCTTTTGCGCTTGATTTTGGTCAGGGTGTTGTCGCCAAATTGCCATTGTCGCTGAACGACTGTGAACATGCTGAGGCCTTGAGCCGTGTCCGTTTTGAGCTGTGACAGGACATCGCTAGCCGGTCGATGATGCCAAAACCGCTCAGCCTCAATAGTTTGGGGATTAATCGTGGGTGAAAACATACGGTAGAGACTCCTAAGTTGGGTTTGACTAAACAGGTATGTTCAAACGGGTCTGTAGACTCCTGTGGCTGTTTCACACCGGAAAGTTTTCCAGGGAAAGTTGCTGGACTTTTTCGTCGGGGGGCTGGGGCGGCGTATTGCCTGACTGCTGACGCTGGCCACTCACCAACAGATAGGCCGCCGGGGTGAAATACAGCGCCAAAATCGGCGAGCCGCCAATGCCGCCGGCGATCGCGATTGCCAAGGGTTGCCAAAAAGGATCACCATCCGCCAATAAGGGGACGAAGCCCACCATCGTCGTAATGGTCGTGGCGATGACGTGGCGACTCGCTTTCATCACCACTGCCTCCACCGCTTTGGGCTGGCCTTGCCGAGCCTCGGCATTTTCATTCAAGGCCGAGAGCACGATGATGGAGCCGTTGATGGCAATCCCGACCAGGCCCATGGTGCCGACAATCGCCATAAAACCGAGAAGCGAGCCAAACGCTTTGAGCGAAAAGAGGGCCATGCCGACTGAGCCCACGGCTACCGCTCCGACAATACCGGCTTGCCGAAACGACCCCAGCGACAGCACGAGCGCTGTCGTCATGATCAGCCCGATTAAGGGGATGTACAGCAGCAGGTCACCCACGGCTGAGCTGCGCTCTTCGTATTCACCCCCGAACTCGTAACGGTAACCCGGCGGCAGCTCAAAATTCGCCGCTGCGAGCCGTTCTCGCACTGCCGTCAGCACGGTCTCTGGCAGCACCCCAGAGGTAATAAACACCTGAACCGTGTTCACCCGTTGCTCTTCTCGCCGAGCAATGCTGGCCAGCTCGGGCAAGAGGTCAAACTCACCCAAGGCCGAGCTGGGGCGAAAGGCACGATCGCGGGACTGGTCAGGGCGCAAATCCAGCGAAGCCAAAGCTTGCAGGCTGGCGCGATCTTGGTTCGTCAGCCGCACCCGCACCGGCAGGTTCTCGGTGGATTCGAGAATGGCTCCCCCGGTTACCCCCTCAGAGTAGGCGGCCAGCTGTTGCGCGATCGCGGTATTGTTCAGTCCAGCCCGCTGCACCTGTTCGTTGTCGACCATGAGGCCCAGTTTCGGGCGGCCCTCCGTCAGATCATCGCGGACTGAGATCACGTCGGGAATGGTGGTAATCATTTCCCGCACTGCCATCCCTAAGCGCCGCAGTTCCTCGATATTGGGGCCATAGATTCGCATCTCGACGGGCGCATCAAACGGCGGCCCCTGCTGAAACTTGCGCACCAGGACGCGCGCTGCGGGCATCATCTCACTCAGCTCTGTTTGCAGCTCTCGCACCAGGGCTTCGACGCCCTCTTCCGACTGCAGCTGCACCATCGCCTGAGCATAGTACGACTGGTTCTCGCGTTGGCCGGTGAGGTTGTAGTAGAACTTAGCGACGCTCTCTCCCACAAACCAATGGACGTCTTCGACGTTCTCATGCTGCAAGATGACCTCACGGGCCTGCAGTACCTGCTCCTCAGTACGGGCGATCGCCGTTTGGGCGGAGAATTCGATCTCGATGTGAAACTGATCGCGATCAAGCAGCGGGAAAAACTGATTTTCGAGGGTGGAAGCCGCAATAAAACCGATTAAGGGAACCGTCATGGTCAGAGCGACAGCGAATAAGGGTCGCGCGACCGCCCGCCCAATCGACCAGCGGTAGGGCCGGGCCAGCGCGGGTAGCGTGAGGCCATCATTCCACCAGACACCGGGCTTCATCATGGTCATGACCAATTGGTCCCGGAACCCCGGCCGAGCGGTTTGGCTAGCCTGTTCATATTGGCGCCGACTGTCGCCCAGCATGCGCCCTGCCAGCGCCGCAATCACCGTGAGGGAGATCGCTAGGGACGAAACCAGCGACAGGATGACGCTGAGAGCGATCGCCCCGACAAACTCACCCGGCGCGCCCGGCAGCAGATAAATCGGCAAAAACGTCAGTACCGTAGTCAGGGTCGAGGCCATGAGCGGCACCTGCAGGTATTTCACGGTTTTGGTCACCGCCTTCAGCGGCGCATCGCCATGCTGCATCTCGACCTGAATTTCATCCACCACGACGATCGCATTGTCGATCAGCAGCCCCAACGCAATGATCAGTCCGGTCACCGACATCTGATGAATCGGCACATTGAACACGGTGAACCAGCCAAACACCGCAAAAATTGTCAGCGGCAAGGCCGCCCCCACCACAATCGCCGACCGCCAGCCCATTGTGACTAACGTGACTACCACCACCAGCGCCGCACTAATCACGAGGTTGAGAATGAGCGTATTGATGCGCTCAGCGACGTATGCACTCTGGTCAAAAATGGTGTCTAAGCTTACCCCTTGGGGCATGCGATCGCCAAAAGCGGCCAGTTCAGCCTTGGCTTCGGCCGCCCACTGGTCAACGCGCAGCCCGGACTTCATCATGGTGCCTAACACGACGGCGGGCTGGCCGCTAATGATGGCCTGCTCAATGAGCGGATAGCGCACCCCGCGACTCACGCTGGCGATATCGCTCAGGCGGGTGAACTGTCCAGCACCGGTCTGGACGGGAATTTGGCGAATCTGCTCGAGCGTTTCCAATTCGCTTTCAACTTCCATCGCGACGTTCTGATTGGCGCTGCGCAGCTGTCCAGCGCTCACCTTGGCATCACTCAGGCTGACCTGATTCGCCAACTGCTGCGGCGACAGGCCCACGCCAACCAGTTCCGACGCATCGATTTCGACCAAAATCTCTTCGTCGGGGCTGCCAAAAAATTCGACCTCTTCCGTGCCGTCGATACCGCGCATGATGATCGCCAGTTCTTCGGCATAGCGACGTAAGACGGCGTAGTTCGGCTCACCGGGAAGATTCCACGTCAGCGACGTGATCAGGGTGTAGGCCTTCATATTGCTCTCTTCCAGCTCCGGCTCAGCCGCGCCGGGCGGAAATCGGGAGGCCGCATCAGCCATTTCATCACGGACCTTTGACCAGATCGGCTGGGCATTGGTGACCGAGTCGAGCAGCTCGACCACCACGCTGGAAAATCCGACCCGCGACGTCGAAGACAGCGTCTCGATCTCTTCAATTTCAGCCAGTTCTTCTTCGAGCACGGTGGTGACCAGTGCTTCCACCCGCTCGGCGTTGGCACCGGGAAAAACCGTGGTCACCACAGCCGTGCGGGCCACCAATTCTGGATCTTCCTGACGGGGTAAGCCTTGATAAGCAGAAAGGCCCCAACCGAGAATCAACACGATCGCCAGGATCAACAAGCGAATATTAGTAAAGAATGGGCGAACCATAGTGGGTAATAGGGGGTTGAGGATTGAGTGGATGAGAAGGGGAGAGGGAGAGGGGGAGAAAGGGAACAGGACCGGGTGAGGGAGTGAGGAAGCGAGGGGTGAAAGCTTTATGCAGGCCCCATTTCCGAATTCCGAACTCCGTTAGTGTCACGATTTATTCGCCAACCCAAGCTGAGCCTGAAATGCTACGGCTTGTAGAACCTCACCTAACCTCTCCTTGAGAAGGAGAGGAACCGGAATCCCCACGCTAAATCCGGGTGGATGCTTTATGCAGAAATTGTCTGAGCCTCTCCTTAGGAAGGAGAGGTGCCGCAGGCGGTGAGGTTCACCCGCACTGCGGAAGTCCAAGATGTTGATCCAGCTACACTTTGAAGCAGGTCATCCAGGTGGCAAAAAACTAAGGGCATTAACGAATTCCGAATTCTGTAGGGCTCTGCTCTTCCTGCCGGGTATTCCGAATTCATTCAATCGGATTTACCTGCTGACCCGGAACCAAGCGGTGAACCCCATCAGCCACGACGCGATCGCCCGGCTGTAGCGTCCCTCGCACCAAGGCTCGATCACTTTCCTGATGTAGAATTTCGACGGATTGAGGCTGCACTTCGTACGTGCTGTCTGCGTCGGCAGAGGTGAGCACGTAAGCGCTCCACAAGCCCCGAATATCTTGAGTCAGGGCCGCAGTCGGCAACCATGTCCCTGCAGTCGGAATGGTTTCAGCAATTTCGACCCGCACTATTTGACCAGGATTAATGCTGGGAACAGCGGCTTGATCAAGCTGAAACACGGCCATTTGGGTGCGGGTTTCAGGATCAACTTCAGGCAATACCGCTGTGACCGTCGCCGTAAAGGTCTCGGCATCTAGCTTCACCGGCTGGGTATCGCCCAACCGCAGCTGACTAGCCGTTGCCACCGGTATGCCGATGCGCGCTTCCGGGGCAGCATCTTCGACTAAACGGACGACTGATTGTCCCGCCCCAATCACGGTCCCTTCATCCACCTGCCGGTCAGCGATAATCCCGGCGAAAGGCGATCGCACCGTACTTTTTTGAATGTTCACGTCAACATCAGCGATCGCCGCCTCTAACTTCTGCACCACGGCTCGCTGGGCCAAAATTTGCTCTTGGCGAGTGCCGTTTTGCAACTCTTGCAGACGACTGCGGGCCTGATCGAGCTGCGCTTGCAAGGCCCCTTGACCATAGGCAAACTCATCGAGTTCTTCGCGAGAAACCGCCCCGCGCTCATAAAGAAATTCTCGCCGCGATCGCTGGGTGCGCTGCAGCGCCAACTCTTGTTCCAGTTGACGAACGGTGGCTGCAGCTGCGGCGATGTCCTCCACTCGGGGCCCCGCTTCTAGTTCCAAGAGTACAGCCAGAGCTTGGGCTTGATCGGCTTCGAGCTGCTGCCGCTGAGTTTGTAGATTACTGATGTCGAGTTGCGCCAGCGGTGCCCCGGCAGCGACGCGATCGCCTTCTTCCACTAAGACGGCGACCAGTTCCCCACCTCGTTCAAACCCTAAATCACTCGCTCTCAGGGCGGCGATGGCGCCGGTATAGGCTCGGGTCGTGTCATAGCCGTCAACTGTTTCTACCGTTAGCGTTTCCACAGAAGTCACCGTCGGCTCACCCGCTTCCGCAACCGAGGCATCAGAGTGGGTCAACTGCATCCTGACAACGGGAATCCCGACCACCAGCAGCAGGGCGATCGCCCCTGCTCTAGCAGCCGTTTTGGGATGACGACCAATTCGCTTGAGCGCCTTTCTGGCAAAGTGCGTCGCTTGTGAACTGGATGGCGGTGAATGAACAGTCATAAGTAACTCCACGATAGAAACAAAATAAATCAAACGTACGTCCCATATTCGAGACAGATCAATGCCAGACTCGCTCCGATCTGCCTGTCTCCTTGGACGGAGGTTCATCCACTCAAGACTTGAGGTAGGATGTGTTCACTTGAGGCAAAATTCAAACGTGCGTTTGATAAAATTAAAACGTACGTTTGATAAAATGACAAGGGGAATTCAATTATTGGTAGAGCAAGGAGTGACGGCAAAACCGCCAAGCCTTCGGCCCGCATGGATTCTCACACAGCATAAATACCATTCAAACGTTTGAATAAAATGAGCAACGCCACTACGACCGACACTAAAACTCAAATTTTGGATGCTACCGAGCACCTGATCGCTGAGAAAGCCTTTGCTGGCACGACGCTACGCAATATTGCCAGCGCCGCAGGCGTCAACTTGGCCGCTGTTCATTACCATTTTGGTTCTAAGGAAGATCTGTTTCGAGCGGTGGTTCAACGCATTGCCAAGCCGGTCGTCGCACGCCAACTTGATATGCTCAATCAGCTGAAACAAAAGACTGTGGTTCCTTCGGTTGAAGATCTGCTGACGGCATTTCTGACGCCGCCCTTGGAATTCATCAGCGGTGGCGCCAGTCCTGGGATCGTGCAGGCGCAGTTTATGGGGCGTTGTCGCACCGAACCGGAGCCCATTCAAAGTGTCGCTAGGCAGGAATTCAGCGCCAGCATGGATTCGTTTTTGGATGTCCTGCAGCGAGCCCTGCCGGATCAGTCGAGATCGCAACTCGATTGGAAGCTGGATTTGGTTATCGCAGTGCTAATCCAGGTGCAGATGCAAGCTGGTAAGCCAAATGCCCTGCTACAAAGCAACCGGCCCAAAGATATTCAAAATACCATCTCGACTCTGGTAGATTTCATGACTCCCGCCATGCGCGCCAGTTGAGTATGGCAGGAACCTAAACTCTGTTATCGGGTCTGTCCGCAAGGCTGCTATAAGCCTAATTTGTGGAGACTTTCGAATACTAGAACCTGGTGTAAAAAGAGCCAATCGTGTTTGGCTTAAGCAACTCCCCCTCTTTTGTGAGGTGAAACTATCCTGTCTGGGTGGACGGTTGCGTGGGAGAGGAGCCGCTCATTAGCCATTGCCAGCTATGCCTTGCAGCACTCTAATCTCTACAGGTGAAAATAGTCTAAGGACGAGATCTAAAACTTAGAGTTGCAATCGATTTACCGACCGAACTCGTACGGTTTGGTAGACGTCTCCTCCCCCTTAGATGTTCACCCACCTTGAATCCTGAGCCTCTGTTTGCTTTCACAACAAATGGGTTAAATTGAACCGCTATCAGCATCCCCATGTTGCGTAAATCACGGAAAGAGCACTTGCTTTTGAGAAAGAGACGATAACGGAGCTAGATCAGCATCATTGAATTTCCGGTGTCAGGCTTAACTCTCTGGAGGAATTCACTGACCTCGGGGAAATCAGGCTGGCTTTTAAGCCGCATTTCCACTTAAATTTTCAACCAAAAATCAGATCAGGAGATGTTTTAAGAAGGAATTTAAAGGCCGGAAATCTTATTTCCGAGATTCCCATAAAAATCTCGTTTTTTCTGACAGAAGTCAGCGGTTAGTTGCCATTCTGATAACTGTGGGTGACATAAAAGTCGGTTTTGATTCACCTGTTTCTTGAGGAATGATAGCAATGAAAAATACAACACTCGCGATTGGATTAGCGGCAGCCACATCACTTGTCGCTTTTTTGCCAGCAACTGCCAACGCCGCCACGGTTTCTAGACAGGCTAAGAATTTACTGAATACAGATACGACCGCTAGCAACTATGGCACTCTCTTTGACTCGACCAAATCGTCCTTCGACACCCAAGCGGCCGGTTACTCCCTGGACTTTGAAGACTGGTTTGCCATCAATTCTTTTGTGAATAATGAGCGCGCTGCCTACGGCACCAATGGCGCTAAACTCGACGACCTCGTTGAGCTTGACATCGATTTGCTGACCTGGGAAGCCGGAGCAGAAGATGTCGAAGTGTTCTTTATTAATGAAGGCGCTGGATACCGCAACAAGTTTGGCTATTCTACCAATGCGCCGACTGGGGCTGGCAACCAAGCTCTGGTTGATTTTTGGAACAACGACGAAAACTTTGAAACCGTTTGGGGCGATGTGTCGTCCAAAAACAGCATTCTTGCGAATGGCAATGGGCCTTTGGCACTGGGTGAAGGTTACAAAATTGGCGATGTGTCTGCAGGTGAAGCAGTCAACTTCTATCTGAGAAACCCTCATACCAAAGTTTTTGACAGCCTATCTGCCGCTGACACATCGAACGGTGATGGTTTGCAGCACGTCACCACCTATCAATATGGCGATTATCTCGTGTTGGCCTACGAAGACATCTACGGCGGTGGCGATAAAGACTATAACGACGTCGTCATTGCTGTCAGAGGGCTGGTAGATACTCAGGACACGGCATCAGTCCCAGAACCAGCCAGCGCGATCGCGCTTTTAGGTCTCGGAGCCATTGGCTTGGTCACTAAGCGCCAGCGTCGTTAAGGGCAAACCTAGGAGTCAGGGTGGGATAGTAGCTTTTCGAGGAGTTGCATCCCAGTCTCGCATCAATACATTTGACACGGTTTTCCACTCACAGAGAAGCCGCTCCGTGTCTACCCCCATCAATTCCTCTTCCTGGCTTAATGCCCTTCAGGCTATGGCTCGGGAGAGGGATTTTGCGATCAAGCTTCCCTGTTTGATGATGACAGATATATAGTGATTCTAATTAAGAATGAGAATCACTATAGTTTTAGGCACATCGATAG
>CALCCA010000080.1 GCA_937899725.1 uncultured Halomicronema sp. | reverse complement strand
TTCATGCAGGCAACCGGTTTTGGTTAAATCCAGGGTCCAAGCGAGGCTGATGTCGGCGGCCTCTGGCACCACATATACTTGCCACCGCAACGCTCTTCCGGCATGGGCAGCGAGAGTGCCGTCCTGAGTGACAGCCACAGCCAGCAGTTTCTCGGTCATCGGAATCCCCCTTCTGAATCGGTACAGTACTGAGGTTCAGCCCCTCTACCCAAAGTGTGAGAATTGCCAATTTCTAAGCAATTCCTCATGCGGCTAACTCACACAGCGTTGAGCCACGCTAGGCAGCCGATGGTGGGGAGACGCCGAGTGTGTGCATCACGGCGATCGCCGCGACCCATGAGGGAGGCTACCCCAACTTACGGCTAGATGAGATAGCTGCATTGTAGGAGACCCGGCTGACGCAGCGCCCCGGCTATTAAGCCTGTACTCAATGGCTCAAAGCACTGGTCTGAGAGGCATTGGCAAAACAAATCGGGCTGGCGAACGAGCTATTTTCGATTGGTGTTCGGGCTGAAGACTCGACCCAGCGGCGGGGGTGATCAGTCCCTCACTGGGCGTCCGGCGGTTGCCAATCCCCCGTGGCCTGCAGGAAAGGTGAAAACTCCGGGGCAGACCAGCTCCGGGGCAGACTGCCCGCAACGCGAATACCGTGCGTGAGGTGAAACCGCAGTAGGCGCTCAGCCCCCTCATAGGCCGCGACTTCTGGCGCGTCATCCCAAATCACGGTGGTGCTACCCGTCAAATACAGCAGATCGCCCGTCTCAAAGTCGATAAACAGCAGACCCGCCCGAGGATTCACCGCTAGGTTGCCCAACGTATTGAAATGAAAATTGCCCGAAAAATCAGGAATCGTCAGCGTTTGAGCATCGTCAATCCGCACAAAACCCGGTTTGCCACCCCGATGAGACACATCAACACCCTTAGCCGCCCCGGCCTCAGGTTCCAGATAGGCCGTAGTAATAAAAAACGTGTCGGCTTTGGCGATCGCCGCCTGTTCGTCAGCGCCAAATTGGGTCAGCGGCTGCACGGGTCGGGGCGCTGTCGCGTCGAACGATTGCCAGTTAAACTGACGAGCTTGAATATATTGAGGACAGTTGCCAAAGGCTTGCCCGACCTGCACCTCAAGGCCGGTCTCGTCCACGCGGCGAATAACGCCATTCAGGCGATTGCGGCGGCGGGTGTGCAGCTCAATGCCGAGCAAACCGACGTCGCGGCCCACGGTCAACGTCGTCGCCAGCGGATCGCCATAGAGGGGCGAGGCGGTGATCAACAGGTGGCGATCGCTGGGCGCCGTGATGAACCCCGGTGCCCCGACCAAAATAGACGCCCAGGGACGAGCGGCCTCATCCACAGTGCCAACTAATAGATATGACAGTTGTCGGTAAAAGGCCTGGTGCTGTTCCGGCAAAAACTCGCGGATCATCCGCCGCCCTTGCCGTTCGATGCGATCGCGGCCACCCAACTTTTCCTGAATCGCCCGCTCACCGGCATGAAAGGGCGATTCTGACCGTTGCCAGCCCTCAAGAGACATGGTGCGTCCTCCTAATATCTATAGTTTGAGGTCGATGTCGCCGACGTGATCGTCTACACCGTCGCCATCGGCACAAAACCAGGAAGCTGCCGCACCCGCTCTAGCCAAGCCAACACGTGGGGATAGGGCGACAGATCGACCTGGCCATCGGGGGCCAAAGACACATAGGGAAAGACCGCCACGTCCGCGATGGTGGGACGCTCAAATTCTAACCAGGTGTGTTGGCTCAAATGCTGATCCAGTTGAGCGAGAATGGTCGCGGCTTGCGCGTAGGCGCGATCGACGTTGATCGTCTTGCGACCAAAGATATGATAAAGTCGTGCATTTTCTGGCCCTTGGCGCACTTCCCCGGCAGCAGTGGAGAGCCAGCGCACCACCTGCGCTAGAGGCAACGCCTCGGTGGGTAGCCACTCGTCACCGCCATATTGCCGCGCCAAATACACCAAAATCGCCTGGGCATCGGCTAATCGCATTTCGCCATCAATCAACAACGGTACCTGACCAAAGGGATTGAGCGCCAGATACTCGGGCGACTTGTGCGCTCCTTTCATCACGTCAACTTTGACCCATTCGTAATCGAGGTTCAGCAGGTCTAACAGCAGGCGAACTTTATAGCTGTTGCCGGACATTTCGTGGCCATAGAGCTTCATCATGGAATTTCTCCGTTGATTACAAAATAAGTGAAAGCAGAGCGCCATCGGGATACCGATCGTCAACCAGATGGTTAAGGTAGGCACCAGTGACGTCAATTGAGGGGAACATCGAGAATTCAAAGCGGGGCAAGCAGTAGAGGAGATCCTAGAGACTGGCCTGGCGGCGATCGCAGAGCCCCAAACAGCTAGGTCACCGCGATTTCACGGCCACACGCTAAGCAGCAAGCACCTCAGCCAGCGGACGGCGTGTCCCTTCTTGGCGACGAATATCCCGCCAGACTTGCGTTGCCGCCAGGGCCCCATCTGAGGCCGCCACAATCACCTGATTCATGCCGACTTTGAGGTCACCCACGGCAAAGATGCGGGGATGCGAAGTCCGGTTCATGCTGTCAGTCACCAGGTTGCCGCCGCTATATTCCAGATCAATGCCTTGCAGATAATCGGCGTGGTACTTCGAGCCCATGGCGATGAGCCCAGCGTCGAGTTCCACAACAGAGCCATCTGCCAGTTCAACGCCTGACATTTGATGGTTTTCGCCGAGGAACTGGTGGATGGGCTGCTCGTTAATGGTGTAGCCCGCTTGGGTGAAGCGATCGCGCAGCTCTGCCCCCACCTCAAACGCACCGTTCGTAAACACCGTAATGTGCCGCGTAAACCAACCCAACGGAAAAGCCACTTCTAGACTGCCAGCGCTACTGCCAAAGACACCCACTCGCTGGTCGCGCATTTCATAGCCGTCACAAATCAAACAAACGTGCAGGTTGTACCCGGCATAGTCAAACACGTTCTTCATATCGGCAAGCTGCGGCAGGTGGTCGATGATGCCACTTGCGGCGATGAGGTAGCGCGTGCGGAACACCTCATAGGTCGGGTTTTGGCGGCCGATGCGCACTTTCACCAACAAGGTATCCCCTTCGTCAATCACTTCTTCTACATAAGCATTGAGATAGTCACCTTCGAGAGCAAGGTAGTGGTCTTTGCCCTGCTTGAGCACTGCTCGACCAGGCGTTTCGGGGGGCAGACCCAAATAATTGTGTAGTTCCTGCATCCAAAAAGAGCGGGCTTTACCCTTATCAATGATCAGCGTTGAGAGCAGGTAGCGCTGCAAGTAAATACCAGCCGAGAGACCGGCGGCACCACCCCCAACCACCAGCGCGTCATAAATGTGATCGGCGTGTTGAGCGAGCGTTTTCTTGGTCAATTGCATAGCCACCTCCAAGTGACGGTGTAAGATTTCAACGACTGAACCGATCGTTCGGTTCGACATAAATCTACTGTACCGATCGTTTGGTATACTGTCAATAGTTGAGTCGAAACCTGCTGGTAATGCCCAAAGAGAGCTACATTCCGAGTTTATTGACGCTATTTCGCCAGTACGGGTATGACGGTGCGACCCTCTCCAAAATTTCGGAGGCGACCGGATTGGGTAAAGCAAGCCTTTACCACCACTTTCCCGGCGGCAAAGACGACATGGTGAAGTCGGTGCTTTGCTATTCCGCCAGCTGGTTGCAAGAAAATGTGCTGTCTCTCTTGGCCGCTGAGGGTGCCCCGGAAGAGCGCTTGCAAAAGATGTGCGATCGCGTCAACGAGCTTTATGCTGGGGGCACCGAACCTTGCTTATTGGCAATCTTGCAATCGGGAACGGGGCAAGACCTGCGTCATGCCCAGATCAAAGCAACCCTCGCGGCATGGCTTGAGGCGATCGCGGCCGTTCTAAGAGAGGCCGGTTGGGATGAAGCGATCGCTCAACAACGCAGCGAAGAGGCGCTTGTCGCCATCCAGGGGGCCGTCATGGTGTCCTTTACGTTAGACAATCCAGCGGTATTCCAACGGGTGATGCAGTCACTGCCGCAAACTTTACTGCAGCAGTCGTGACCCGGCAGGTTTCGTGTGCGCCTCCACAGGGATGAAACGCTGACTAAAAAATGCTTTTGGCGATCTAAACGGGGCTCACCTGTGGCCGATGTCACAGCCGTTGTTGTCAATAGCTTGCCGAGGGCCAGGGGTTAAAGGCGATCGCTAGAAATCACCTCGCATGCGTCATTGAGGACGACAGTTTGCAAGCTCACGACCTCCGTTGGGGCTGGGAAGGCGCCACTACGAATCTGGGCCGCGATCGTTGCCGCATCGGCTTGAGAAAAAGCGCCGCTAATGACCGCCTGTCCGCCCAAGATGCCCGTGTCGGCATAGGAGACATCGACGATGGGGGCACTGAGCAATTCATCGTCCAAAAAGAGGCCAATGGCTCGACCGGTGCCCGCCACATTTCGGGTCAGATCAGCAAAGGCTTGGGCACCCGCTTCGTTAAACTCCAACAGGATTTCTGAAGAGACCACCGATCTAGAATCACGCAAATTCGCATCTCCTACATCGCCGCTGCGAATTTGCGGGGCCTCGAAAAACTGCAAAATATCCGCATTCAGGGTTTCTCGGTCAGCGTCATTCGCGAGGTCTGCCATTGCCAACTCCCGCAGGAGCAAGTTCAGTGCAGCTGCATCAGCGCTGGCTTTTTGGGCTCGAAAGGTGAGTTCCCCCTGACTGCTGAGCAGTTGAATCGCCTGCTCGATATCAGTTTCAAGCGGTAGTTGCACTTGAATTTGCCCCTCCTCATTGAGGAATACCGCTGCGGGTGAGACGTCCAATTCATTAATTCGTTCGGCGACCAAGATCGCCACAGTTTGCAGTAAATCAGGATCTGACATCGCCGCCGAGGCAGTCGCCTGCACTTGTAATCTCAGGTCAGTGCCCTCAAACGGGCAAAGCGGTTCTGCATTCACCGGCGGCGCGGTGAACGGTGCCACACATGCGGTGCTCAGCCAGCCCCCACGGTAAGGGTGAACAATCGGCCTGGGTGCCGGCGATCGCGCTTCTGAAAAAACAGCGGCATGACATGATTGGCGATGTGATCGCCCCCGATGCGGTTCCCAGATGACTTCAACTGTAGACGCGTGTTTCCGGATGCAAAGTGGTTAGTAGGGCAATTGCGGCGGGCCAGTTCTTCTGGGCAGCGGTGACAGTCCGCCGCAAAAAGCAAAAAAAAGCCCCTGAGTAGGGGCTTTGCACACACGAAAGTCAAAGGAACGAGCTAGCTGGCTAAATAGCCCCGCACATTGCTCTTGCGGCGGCGCAGATGCTTAAGCGCTTGTTGCTCAAGCTGGCGCACCCGCTCACGACTAATGTTGAGCCGGTTGCCCACCTTGGCCAAAGACAGCTCGTTGCCGTCGTTGAGGCCATAGCGCAGGGTGATGACTTCCTGCTGTTGCGGGGTCAGCTCGGCGAGCAGCGTGCGAATATCCTGTTTCAGCGATTCCCGCACGGTGTAGTCTTCAGGCGAAGCCTTTTCGTCCTCTAGTAGCTCTTGCAGTTCGGTGTCTTGGTTGTCACCGATGCGCACATCCAGCGAGATGGGCTGACGCGACAGCGTGAGGTATTCCCGTACCTGAGCCGCTTCCAACTCTAGAGCCTGGGCAATTTCAGCGATAGTGGCGCTACGTCCCAACGTTTGTGAGAGTTCGCGCTGCACCCGCTTGATCTTGTTGAGCTTTTCAGTGATGTGAATCGGTAGACGAATCGTCCGCGCCTGCTGAGCGATCGCTCGGGTGATGGCCTGACGAATCCACCAGTAAGCGTAGGTCGAAAACTTATAGCCCTTGGTCGGGTCAAACTTTTCGACGCCGCGCTCTAGCCCCAGCGTGCCTTCTTGAATCAGGTCAAGAAACTCGAGATTTCGCTTTTGGTACTTTTTAGCGATCGCCACCACCAGTCGCAAGTTGGCTTCGATCATTTTGCGCTTCGAGCGCTCACCATCTCGCAGCTGCTGCTTCAGCACTTCGACATCTAGCTCAGCCGCCTCGGCCCACTCTTGATAAGTCGGCTCGTGCTCTAGTTCTGACCCCAGCTTCTCGCGCAGTTCCAGTAGACCCATCATTTGCTGGACTTGCTTACCCAGAATGATCTCTTCTTCATGGGTTAACAAAGGAACTCGACCGATCTCATGGAGATAGGTACGCACAGCGTCGGCGGAAAAAGGAGCTTTGGTCTTAGACTTACGGGCATTTACTTTGGGCATTGGGTCGCCTCCACTGATGATGCTGAAGCAGTCCTCTCGAAAAGAGAGGAAAGAAAAGGGTGCACTCGCAATTGAGATGGGGTTGAACTCTAACTAGATCAAGCGTTATTCCGACTCCGTAACCAGGCAGCTGTCATGAACCCTGAATGATGTAGCTGACAAGAGCAATATGCTTGCTCGTCGTCACTGCCTGCCGTGAACTATCTATAGAAGTCGGGCGTCGAGAACAGGGAGAACCATAAACCGGAACCGTTATGAGTTTGGATCTCTATCTTAAAACAACTTATTCGTTGCGTAAAGTACTACAAGCGTAATCTGAACTGTCGATCAAGTGACTGCGCGTATCAGGTTCCTGGTCGATCAGCGCTTCTGCCGGCTTTAGCGTTCTCATATCATCACTGAAAACTCCTATATGCTCTGGGGTAAGATCCGCCCCAGAGATCCGTACACCTGTTTCAACCAAGTAAAACTATACAGTTTAGTTTAGTTGAATAATCGAGGGGCTTACGATTGTTTCTAATCTTGTAACCACCCTATGAACTGGCTGTGATATCCCTGTGAATATGAGATGACGATTTACTGAGAAATCTGAGAAGGGGCTGAAAGGCTTTCAGATCAAAGGTTTCAGGTAAAGGGCAAAAACTTTCGGAGCAGCTAATGAGCGATCGCGGGCCGTTTCTATGCAAGCCATTCAGGGTATCGCTGGAAAAAATCACTCTTTTGTCTCACGCTAGGGAGCACACCCATCCCGCTTAGATTTGTTCAGGCAGCAAGGAGACTTTTCCATGGCCCGCATGTATTACGACAGCGACGCAAACCTCGACCTACTTAACGGTAAAACCGTCGCCATTATTGGTTATGGTTCCCAAGGTCATGCCCATGCCCTCAACCTAAAAGATAGCGGCGTGAATGTGATTGTGGGTCTCTACGAAGGCAGCCGCTCCACCGCCAAGGCTGAAGCTGAAGGCCTGACGGTGAAACCAGTGGCCGATGCGGCCAAGCTCGCCGACTGGATCATGATTTTGCTGCCCGATGAAGTGCAAAAACAAATCTACGCCAACGATATTGCTCCCAATTTAGAGGCCGGCAACGTCCTCTCATTTGCCCACGGGTTCAACATCAACTTCGGTCAAATCGTGCCCCCTGCCGATGTTGACGTGGTGATGGTGGCCCCCAAAGGCCCCGGTCACCTAGTACGTCGCACCTACACCGAAGGTCAGGGCGTACCCTGCTTGTTTGCGGTGTATCAAGATGCCACTAGCAAAGCACGGGACGTAGCCATGGCCTATGCCAAGGGTATTGGCGGCACTCGCGGCGGCATTTTAGAAACCACCTTCCGCGAAGAGACCGAAACGGATCTCTTTGGTGAACAGGTGGTGCTCTGTGGCGGCCTTAGCGAACTCATCAAGTCGGGGTTTGAGACGCTGGTTAATGCCGGTTATCAGCCAGAGTTGGCTTACTTTGAGTGTTTGCACGAAGTCAAGCTGATTGTGGATTTGGTGGTAGAAGGCGGTTTGGCAGAGATGCGCGACAGCATCTCGAACACAGCCGAATATGGCGACTACACGCGCGGCCCCCGCATCATCACCGACGACACCCGCGCTGAGATGAAGAAAATCCTGAAGGAGATTCAAACGGGTCAGTTTGCCCGTGAGTTCGTGCTGGAAAGTCAATCGGGTAATGCAGGCTTTACCGCCATGCGCCGCCGCGAAGCCGAGCACCCGATCGAAGAAGTTGGTAAAGATCTGCGAGCCATGTTTAGCTGGCTGAAAAAGGTTTAGGAGCACCGAAAATCCGGCCCTAAAGCCAGAATAATTGTGAGAGCAGGACGTGAGCGATCGCGTCCTTTTTTGTTGAGTTCTCCATATTACAGACTCTCTGCCAGCCTGCTTGCACAAATGGGGATAAGGGTCTTGAGCTAGATTACTGGGAAAATTGAGAGGCGACCAGCATGGAGCCAATGCCCGTATCGCTGAAAATTTCGAGCAGCAAGGCATGGTTGATGCGGCCATCCAGAATGTGGGTTGCCCCCACACCTTGAGCCAGCGATCGCACACAGCACTTGACCTTAGGAATCATGCCTCCTGCCACGACACCTTCCTCAATTAGCTGTCGGGCCATGTTGATATCGAGCTTGGGAATCAGCGTGTTGGGGTCGTGATGATCGCGCAGAATGCCCCGGGTATCAGTTAGGAGGATCAGCTTTTCGGCATTGAGGGCAGCCGCTAGTTCCCCCGCCACGGTGTCGGCATTGATGTTGTAGGCTTGCCCCGTCTCATCCGACGCGACGCTAGAGATGACTGGAATGTAACCGTCTTCGACCAGCGCCTTCACCAGGCCCGGTTCAATATTGGTGACATCACCCACAAAACCCACGTCAGCATCGCCTTGGGAGCGCGCCGTAATTAAATTGCCATCTTTGCCGCAGAGCCCCACCGCTGCGCCCCCAGCCTGATTAATCATCGAAACGAGTTCTTTATTGACGCGCCCAACCAGCACCATTTCCACCACGTCCATCGTGGCCGCATCCGTGACCCGCAACCCATCTTTGAACTGGGGCTCAATGTTCAACTTAGTCAGCCAGGTATTGATTTCTGGGCCGCCCCCATGCACCACAACAGGCCGCATGCCCACACAAGCCATAAAGACGATATCGCGGACGACCCCCGCCTTGAGCAGAGTGTCTTTCATGGCGGCACCGCCATATTTCACCACTACCGTGCGCCCTCTAAACTGCTGAATCCAGGGCAGAGCCTCACTGAGAATCCGCACGCGATCCACGTCGGTTTCGAGAATTCCATCAGGGGTGTCGGGGCGGTTGGTCATGATCCCAGGCAGCAACAGCCTTCGTAGTGTATCAACCGTCTCGTGCGGATCAACTGTCTATCGGTGCAGAGACTGAAGGCGGCGGCAAAATGCGGTCTCGGAGCAGCTCGACCAGGCGATCGCAGGCCGCTGAGGCGGATTCGCCGCTGTGGATGGTGAGCTGAATATCGGCTTCGGCATAGCGCGATCGCCGCTCCGCTAACAAATTGGCCAAATACTGCTGCCAGTCGGGCCGCTGCAACAGGGGCCGCCGCTGATCGCGCTGCAGGCGTCGCTGCAGTTCTGCTAGCGGCGTATCGACCCAGACCACGACGCCTTGACGCAGATGCCACCAGTTTTGTTGACGCAGCACAATGCCGCCACCGGTCGAGACCACCAGCCGGGTGTAGGGTGAGAGCTGCTCTAGCACCTGGCTCTCCGTATCGCGAAACGAGGCTTCGCCCGCCGTCGCAAAAATGTCGGCAATGGTTTGGCCAGCCGCTTGCTCAACGACGGCATCGGTGTCAAAGCAGCGGTAGCCCAAGCGCTCCGCCATGAGTCGACCCAAGGTCGATTTGCCCGCGCCCATCATGCCTACCAGATAGAGGTTGGCACCTCTCAATAGATCAAGGGTTGATGCGTCTGACATGGTGCAGAGAAACGGTTGAGGAATGGCCTTACCGTATCAGAAATTAAACCCCGCCCAGAGGCCACACTGGAGTTTTTAAGCGGACCTGAGTTTAGGCCGGGCGATCGCCTTCAGACTCAGACTCATCCAAGGGCTGATAGGGCGGAATGATGACTCGATAGTCGGCATCATAAACGTTTGCCTCATCCTCTGAGTTAGCCGCCGGAGGTGACGGATTCGCGGGCTCGTTTTGCCAGTCTTGCCCACCGCCATCGGCATCATCAGGCGGCGCATAGATGGCATCGCGCCGCGCTTGGCGGGCCGCTCCCTCGTAGCGCTGGGCATAGGCGGTGTCGGCCAGGGGATTATCTTCTGCATCCCAGTCCTCCCAGCCGTCGGCAATGTCATCCAGCACATCTTCGACCTGGCTGCCGCCAGGGGCGACGTAAACCGTATCTTGGGCTGAGTCATCCCAGCCTTTTTCCAAATCTTGAATGGTCGTTGTGGCTTGTTGGCGATCCTGGCGCTGACGTTTGGAGAGGGGCTCGTCGGCGGGGTTACCGTTCGCCTGTGACCAATCGTCCCACTGACTGGGGGGCGATCGCTGCTCCCAAATCTGCCAATCTTCAGCGGCAGCGGTGGTACCCACCGGCGCAGTTGGTCGTGCTGTCCGGCCTGAGGTGGATGGCTGAGACGCACGGGGTGGGGGAGTCGATGGCTCGGGGGCCGCCCAGCGACGGGGAGGGCGCTCCCGAGCCACCCGCTCCGCCGGGTCTGGATTTCTGTCCCGCTTGGGAGGAGTCGCATCAGGACGCACCGTCCAGCGGCGGCGGTTGCCACGACTCACCGGGGGGCCACCCCCAGTCGATACAGCCATCAGAGCGATCGCTGTTAGCGCCCCGAGGGCGATCGCGCCGCTTAGCCAAACTCCCAACGGCAGCGTCATGCTTTCGACTCCGAGAAAGACGAGGGCGAGCGACGGAGAAGCATTCTGCAGCGCCAAAATGACGAGGCCACAAATGATGAGAACCGCTATCACGAGACGAGGCGTTTGCTTTCCCACAGGAGCGTCCTTGTGTCAGAGCTATGACCCTATCGTAAAACTTGCCGGGTCGAGCAGCACGTTCCTCAAAAGGCATAACCTGAACCGAAGCGGCTAGAGCAAAGCCCCACAGCCAGTAAAGACGGCATCCGCAGAGCCAGTGGTACGAGCAAATAACCGTTCGTCTTGCCCCGACAGCTGGCATCAGGGTTTCCCGTCTGTCTCTTGAACCGTCTTAATTGAGGCAAGGCAGGGATGCGTCTAAAAACCTAGCAATTGTCTGCCACAAAAATAGGATAATCTCCTCAAAGACCATGGAGTGCATTCCAGTTTTGCGTGAGTATGTCTGACACTGTTGCCCACTCGCAGAGGGCGTTGCTTAGTTCAAGGGATGAATAAAACAAATCGCGAGATCTTGCCGCCCCTCCTTAACCGCTAATGCTGAGGGGCGGCAAGAATCGGGTTCCCTCAGACTGGGGGAGCGCAGGAGGGCACAATCAGACGGCTAAGTAGAAAGCCAATCCTGGCGATGCCACAACAGACCTACAGCAATGTTGATTTATGGCTCCCTACTTATTGAGTCACACTCAAAATCGCTATAGTGCCAAGTTGGCGAAATCACCCAAGTCTTTCTGCCGTGTCAATCGCCCAAAAGAGGCCCTTAAACAGACGGTTTCGCTTCTAGCCGAAATTTGGGTTTAGATTTTCGATCTAAGGAAACCTCATAAAATGCCGATCATGAAGGCCATTCGCAGTGCTTTTTTAGACTTTTTAGATGACCCTTTTTTTGTCCCTGAAGCGGAGAGCGTGCGCTATTTTTCCGATGGTCTGCTGGTGCTAAATGCTGAGGGTAAGATTCATGATTTTGGCGCTTATGCTGATCTGCGAGACCAGTATGCTAACGTACCGACAACGGTTTACCGCGATCGCCTAATTCTGCCAGGATTCATCGACACCCACATCCATTTTCCCCAAACGACAATGATGGCGGCCTATGGCGAACAGCTGTTGGAATGGCTGAACAAATACACGTTTCCGACGGAGCGCAAGTTTCAAGACAAAGACTATGCCCGTGAAGTGGCCGACCTGTTTTTAGATGAATTATTGCGGAACGGTACGACCACAGCCCTGGTTTTTGCCGCCGTCTTTCCTCAATCTGCCGATGCGTTTTTTGAAGCGGCTCACGCTCGCAACCTCAGAATGATTTCGGGCAAAGTCATGATGGATCGCAACGCCCCCGATGAGTTGTGTGACACGGCCGCTGCTTCCTACCAAGAAACGAAAGCGCTGATTGAAAAATGGCATCAAAAGGGTCGCCTGCTCTACGCGGTAACGCCCCGCTTTGCGGTCACCTCAACACCAGAGCAGCTGCAGCTGGCGGGAAAACTGTTAGCAGAATACCCCGATGTTTACCTGCACACGCACCTGTCAGAAAACGTGGATGAGGTTGCCCTGGTCAAAGAACTGTTTCCCGATCGCCAGGGCTATCTAGATACCTACGATCAGGCTGGCTTGGTGCAGGCTAAATCGGTATTTGCCCATGGTGTGCAGCTCACGGCAGCCGAGTTTGCCCGCTTGTCAGAGGCCGAGGCCGCGATCGCCTTTTGCCCCACCTCAAACCTTTTCCTCGGCAGCGGTCTGTTCAAAATTGAGCAGGCGAAATCGCTTGATTATCCCGTTAAAGTCGGCTTAGGCACGGATGTGGGAGCTGGCACCAGCTTTTCGATGCTGCAAACCACCAACGAAGCCTATAAAGTCGCCCAGTTGCGCCACCAAAAATTATCCCCGTTCAAGGCGTTGTTTTTGGCGACCTTGGGTGGGGCTAGAGCCTTGGCCCTCGGGGATATTCTGGGCAGTTTTGAGCCGGGCAAAGAAGCCGACTTTGTGGTGCTAAATCCGCAAGCGACACCGTTAATGGCCTTACGGAATCCGCAGCCCACGGCCTCAACCTTAGAAGCGCTGACGGAACTGGCTTTCTCCCTGGTCATCATGGGCGATGATCGCACCGTTGCGGCGACGTATGTGATGGGAGAGTTGGCGTGGGCCCAGGAGTGAAGGCGTGGAAACGTCAAGAGGTCGGGAGTGAATACGCATTCTAGGGAGCCGACTGCTGGCATGTCGTGCCCTCAGCGATCGGGTTCACGGGCGAATATAGGAGCAGCGGCCACGAAATTGTAAATTAGAGAAGACCTGCACTTTGGTAACACCGTGAAAGCGATCACTCTGCTGGGCTCCACTGGCTCCATTGGTACGCAAACCTTGGACATTCTGCAATCGCATCCCGAAGATTTTCGCCTAGTGGGAATTGCCGCCGGCAACAACGTCGAGCTATTGGCTCAGCAGGTACGGCAGTTTAAGCCGGAGATCGTCGCAATCTGCAACGAAAGCAAGCTCGCGGCGCTGAAAGCGGCGATCGCCGATATCGCACCACAGCCCCAAATTCTCGCGGGTCATGAAGGGGTGGTCGAAGTAGCTCGCTACGGCGATGCCGAAGCGGTCATCACCGGCATTGTCGGCTGCGCGGGGCTGTTGCCGACTCTGGCCGCTATTGAGGCGGGCAAAGATATTGCCCTGGCCAATAAAGAAACCCTGATCGCGGGTGGGCCGGTAGTCTTGCCCTTGGTCGAAAAGCACGGCGTTAAGCTACTCCCGGCGGATTCAGAACATTCGGCGATTTTTCAATGTTTACAGGGAGTGCCCGATCGCGGGCTGCGACGCATCATTCTGACGGCTTCGGGGGGCGCTTTTCGCGATTGGCCTACCGAGCAGCTGCCCCAGGTGACTGTCGCCGATGCAATCAAGCACCCTAACTGGAGCATGGGCCGCAAAATCACGGTAGACTCGGCCACGCTGATGAACAAAGGGCTGGAAGTGATTGAAGCCCATTATCTGTTTGGCATGGATTACGACGATATTGACATTGTCATCCATCCCCAAAGCATCATTCACTCGCTGATCGAGCTCCAAGATACCTCGGTGCTAGCGCAGCTAGGATGGCCCGACATGCGGTTGCCTTTGTTGTATGCCATCTCTTGGCCGGAGCGCATGTATACCGATTGGGAGCCTTTGGATCTGGTCAAGGCTGGCGACCTGACCTTCCGAGCGCCTGATCACGCCAAATATCCCTGCATGGAAATTGCCTACGCTGCCGGTCGAGCCGGTGGCACCATGACCGCCGTTTTGAACGCCGCTAACGAACAGGCAGTTGCCCTGTTTTTAGAGGAGAAAATTAGCTATTTAGAAATTCCCCAGGTGATTGAGCAGGTCTGTGATCGCCACCGCAATGACCTCAAAGCCAGCCCAGTGCTGGAAGACATCTTGACCGTGGATCAGTGGGCGAGGGCTCAGGTGTTAGACGTAAGCGCCACGCTGGGTAAATCAGTGGCAGTTTCGCTAAGGTAGTGCATCCATGGAAATTGCGATCGTTATTGTCGCCATTGTCGTGGCTTTTTTGGTATTCACCTGGCTGATCAAGGTGATGAGAGCCACCTTTAGAACGGCACTTCTGGTGGCGCTGATTTTGCTGGCGCTGCAGCTAATTTTCGGCATTGGGCCGCAGGCCCTGTGGGAAAACTTACAAAACTGGTTGTCTGGCTCTGGGCAATGAACGGTTGGCAAATGACTCCCGAGCACTCTCACTGTTAGCCAAGTGCTCGGTGATCGCAGCTCTGAGTTTCTGCCACCTCCAAAACGGCACCAGCATCAGTCGATAAAAACAAAGTCGGCCTCTGCGAAAATTCACAGAGGCCGACTGATTCAAATTGCGAACTTAGACATTAAACCTGCATGAGGCTTAGTCGAGGTCGCCCATCGCCAGCACGGGCTCAGTCTCACGATCAATCCCTTTCTCAAAGCCAGCTTCAGCCGCCCGAGCACGACCAGCGTGCCAGAGGTGACCAATGAGGAAGAAGAAGCCCAGGATGAAGTGAGAAGCGGCCAACCACTGACGCGGGTTCACGTAGTTCACCGAGTTGATCTCAGTGATCACGCCACCCACCGAGTTGATCGAAGCCAACGGTGCGTGAGTCATGTACTCAGCAGCACGGCGGACTTGCCAGTCTTGAATGTCGTTCTTCATCTTGTCGAGATCAAGACCATTGGTGCCCCGTAGCGGCTCCAACCAAGGACCCCGGAAGTCCCAAAAACGCATGGTCTCACCACCGAAGATGATCTCACCAGTAGGCGAACGCATCAGGTACTTACCCAGACCAGTCGGGCCTTGAGCCGCACCAATGTTGGCACCCAAACGCAAGTCACGCACCATAAAGGTCATGGCTTGGGCTTGAGAGGCTTCAGAGCTAGTCGGGCCATAAAACTCACTGGGATAAGCAGTGTTGTTGAACCAAACGTAGCAAGAAGCAATCAGACCCATGAGCGATAAAGCGCCCAAGCTGTAAGACAGGTAAGCTTCACCTGACCAGACAAAAGCCCGGCGAGCCCAACCAAAAGGCTTGGTCAAAATGTGCCAAACACCACCGCTGATGCACATCAGACCGATCCAGATGTGGCCACCGATGATGTCTTCCATGTTGTCGACGCCGATGATCCAGCCATCGCCACCAAACGGAGACCCCACGACATAGCCGAAGATGCTGAGCGGATTCAGGGTCGGGTTCGTAATCACTCGAACGGCCCCACCACCGGGAGCCCAAGTGTCATAAACGCCGCCAAAGAAGGTCGCTTTGAACACCAACAACAGAGCACCACAGCCCAGCAAAATCAGGTGATACCCGATGATATTGGTCATCTGGTTCTTGTCTTTCCAGTCGTAGCCAAAGAAAGAAGAATACTCTTCCAAAGTTTCGGGGCCGCGAATGGCGTGGTAAATACCACCCAAGCCCAAAACAGCAGATGAAATGATGTGCAACACGCCGACTACGAAGTAGGGGAACGTGTTGATCACTTCACCACCAGGGCCAACACCCCAGCCCAAAGTGGCGAGGTGAGGCAACAGAATGAAGCCTTGCTCATACAAAGGCTTCTCAGGAACAAAGTGCGCGACCTCAAACAAGGTCATGGCACCCGCCCAGAAAACAATCAAACCAGCGTGGGCCACGTGGGCACCCAGCAGTTTGCCAGAGACATTAATCAAGCGAGCGTTACCAGACCACCAGGCGAAGCCTGAGGATTGTTGGTCGCGCCCACCGATGTAGGAGTTACTAGAGAGCGTTACCACGGGGGAGTACCTCCTCAGGGAATACAAACTTCTCGTGGGGCTGGTCGGTCGGAGCCATCCATGCCC
>CALCCA010000079.1 GCA_937899725.1 uncultured Halomicronema sp. | reverse complement strand
GGCAGACAAAACATCCCCCCATTTCCCCGCAGTATCCCAACCCCCCCCCAAGCCATCCCACTCAGGTTTTAGCCAGTCGCCCCAGCGCATGTTCATTACATCCCATATCATCCCTACCCCTACCCAGCGTTACCCAAAGTGCCCCACGCTGAGTTATCCATCTAGCATCCAAAGCTCGGTTAGTTGATAGATACCCTGGCCGTAAAAGTTGCGCCCACCCCCCTATCCTTACTGGATTCACGATAGAGTTACGGGGTGTGCTCCACAAGAGTTCAGACAACACGCCCACTTAAGGGCACTAAAAACAACAAACCTCAATAACAACGAGACTTATAGCCGCCATCGTCTCAAAAGAGAGCGAATGGGCAGAAAATGGCGAACTTGCCTGCCGCGTCAATCAAAAATGACGAAGCGAGAAGCGACGACTACAGGTCGTGCGAACCAGAGCCGAAACGAAGCCGCTCACGAAAAAGAAAAGGAACCGGGTAGCCGTATGAGAAAGCGCTATCGATGAAGCGACGTATTCAAAACGCATCAACTCAGAAAAGCCTCACTCTGAGATCACCCTTCTTCTAAATAAGAAAGATGAGCTGAACATTCGCGCATATGACTCACCTTTTGAGTAGTGATCGCAATGCTTAAAAATGCGATGCAGCTGCCGATGTCAGGTGAAAGTTTGGCAGCGATAAAAGAGCGATCGCGTCTACTGGATCTCAACGGCCTTGGAATGCAAAACGAGTTGTGTTTTCTCCGGTGGTTGCCCACCGACTGTGTCGAGATCAAGGAAGTCACAATCTGATTGTCCTGATGTCTGCCGCTAGCTATTGAAATATAGGGCGCTCAACTGTAGCTAGTGAGGAGCGTACAACGGCCTTCGTCTCGAACTTGCTAAGAGCGTTATGCGCTAGCCTAATGCTGGTAAAAAGGCAGCGCAACCATAGCAGTAGCGATTTCAGTGCGGCCTAGACGGAAGAGAATAAGCGATGACATCTGAGCGTACGAAAAAGCAACCGGCGGTGACAGTAGGAAGCAGCCCTGCTCAGACAATCGAAGTACCGCAAAAGAGTGCAGTGGTAGCTGAAGAAAACGACTCATCAGCCGCCGTTCCTACCGGTGAGCAGAAGCCGCGTAAGCAGCGAAAAAAGCGAAAGCTACCCCCACTACATCAGCGGCGTATGGTACAGGCGCTTGGTCGGGTAGAAGGCCGTCTCTCACCGGTAGAGGGGTCGCGCGAGCGTAGCTGTCACCAGGGGCAATTAGCTCAAAATGCTTGATATACGGGTATTACAGCCGCCGCTATTTGCAGCACCAAAATCGGCATAGGGGTCTAAACGATAAGTTCAGCTTATTTGTGGTGACTGAAGATTACGCTCACTAGAGATGTGATTTTGAGGCCCCTCAATGAAGCGTAAATGGACGAATCATGAGCTGCTTGAGCACTGGACGCTAGAAGCCGAAGAAACGCGGTTAGTGCTGAGCAAGAAAGGCGCTAACAGACTGGGCTTTGCCCTGCTCCTAAAATTCTTTCAATTGAAAGGACGGTTTCCAGAGAAGAAGAACAGAATACCGAGAGTGGTGCGTGCCTTTGTTGCAGAACAGTTAGGCATAGATGAAGCCCTCTACGAGAGCTACAACTGGCAAGGTCGAGCGATTAAGCATCATCGGGCTGCTATCCGTCAGAGACTGGGGTTTCGGCCCATGACACTGAGTGATAACGAACCACTCAAGCAGTGGCTGATGGCAACGGTGCTGCCGCAAGTGGTGGAGCCTCGCTTAATCCAGCAGTCACTCTATGCAGAATTGAAAGCTCGCAAGATAGAGCCGGCGACGGCTGGCCGCCTAAAACGGCTGCTCAACTCAGCCCAACGTCAGTTTGAGGTTCAGACCTGCGAGACGATTATGAAGCAGCTGCCCAAAGCCTGTCGTCAGGCACTAGACGGTCTGAGCGGCCCACAGTCAGATTCATGGATTCTCGATGCCGATGAGATTGTGCTTAATCAACTCAAACAGGAAGCAGGCGGCGTGGGCCTCAAAAGCCTGAAAGCAGAGCTATCAAAGCTCAAAACCATCGAACAACTATCGCTGCCCGCAGGTTTGTTCAAAGGGCTGAATGAACAGCTCTTAGAGCGCTATCGGCTACGGGTGGAAACAGAGTCACTCACTGAAATTCGGCGGCATCCCGACCCAATTCGCTACACCCTCTTGTCGGCGTTCTGCTATCAACGCTCACAGGAGATCGTCGATAGCATCATTGAACTGTTCATTCTGTTAGTACATCGTCTAGAGAGTCGCAGCCGCAGGCGAACGTCATCAGAGATTGTCGCCACCGCGCAGGCGGATCAAGAACACGACAAGCTGTTGTACCAGATCGCCATTGCAGCACTCTCAGAGCCAGAAGGTACGGTGAAAGAAGTGATCTATCCGGTGGCCAACGAAGCGCAGCTAGAGACTGTCGTCAATTGTTTAGGCGAGGGCGGCGCGAGCTTTAAGGAGCGACTTCATACAAAGATGCGCAGTTCCTATACTCACTACTACCGTCGCCTACTGCCGCTGATTCTTAATGCCCTATCGTTCCGTTCCGATAGCCTGAATTTGCAGCCGCTGCTGGCCGCCATCAAGCTTATTACAGACTATACTGAGCGACCTCGTAAATTACCTTACCCAGAGAATGTAGAAGTCCCCATTGATGGCGTCCTCAGCGCTGAGTGGCAGGACGTTGTGATGGTTACCGGGAAGAAAGGCGAACCTGAAATTGACAGAGCTAGCTATGAGTTGGGAGTGTTGCGCACCGTGCGTGAGAAGCTACGCTGCAAAGAGCTGTGGGTCGTCGGTGCTAGGCGCTATCGCAATCCCGATGACGATCTGCCCCAGGACTTCGAGAGCAAGCGAGAGCATTACTATCAAGAACTACAACAACCGCTGGAGGTAGCGCCCTTTGTTGATCAGCTCCAGGCGGAAATGACAGAGGCGCTCACTGAGTTTAACCAGGGTCTGCCGAACAATCCCAAGGTGAAGATCCTCAATAACTGTAACGGCTGGATTCACCTGACACCGGTCGCTAAACAACCAGAACCAGAACATCTAGAAGCCCTAAAGCAAGAGATTGCCAGGCGCTGGTCGATGGTGCCATTGCTCGACGTGTTGAAAGAAACGGAAATGCGCCTTCAGTTTACCGAGCACTTCAAAAGTACAGGCAACCGTGAAGCGCTTTCTGCTGATGAGCTACGCAAACGGCTACTGCTCTGTCTCTACGCAGCAGGCACCAATCTGGGCATCAAGCGGATTGCCCACAGCGAGCATGGGGTGAATGCGCCTGACCTGCGATATATTCAACGAAAATTTGTCTCGAAAGCGGCACTCTCCCAAGCGATTGGCGATGTAGCCAATGCTATCTTCCGTGTCCGGCTACCTCACATCTGGGGTGAATCGACCACTGCTTGCGCTTCTGACTCAAAGCAGTTTGGCACCTGGGACCAGAATCTGATGACCGAGTGGCACGCCCGCTACAAAGGGCGCGGGGTGATGATCTACTGGCATGTGGAGAAGAAGGCTGTCTGTATTCATTCTCAGCTCAAGCGCTGTTCCTCCTCTGAAGTAGCCTCAATGATCAAGGGTGTGCTCAGGCACTGCACTCAGATGTCGGTCGATAAAAACTATGTCGATACGCATGGTCAAAGTGAGGTCGGCTTTGCATTTGCGCATCTGCTTGGTTTTCAGCTAATGCCTCGGATTAGAAACATTCAAAAGCAGAAGCTCTACCTGCCAGAGAAAGGACAAAAGCAACAGTTCAAAAATCTGACGTCAATTGTCAAACGGCCTATCCGCTGGCAGCTGATTCGGCAGCAGTATGACGCGATGGTTAAGTTTGCCACTGCGCTCAAGCAGGGCACCGCTGACCCAGAAGTGATTCTCGCTCGCTTTACCCGTAACAATGCCAAGCATCCGGTGTATCTGGCTTTGGCTGAGTTAGGCAGAGCGGTGAAGACAATCTTCTTGTGTCGCTATCTGCATGATGAGCGGGTCAGACAAGAGATTCAAGAGGGGCTTAATGTCGTTGAGAATTGGAACAGTGCCAACGACTTCATTTTCTACGCCAAAAATGGCGACTTCACAACAAGCCGAACCGCACTCAAAGAGGTCTCCATGCTCTGCCTGCATCTGCTCCAGATCAGCCTGGTCTACATCAACACACTGCTGATTCAGCAGGTACTGGCTGACCCCGAATGGATGCATCGGATGGGACCTGACGAACTGAGGGCATTGACGCCGTTGATCTATGCTCACGTCAATCCTTATGGCGTTTTCCGGTTAGACATGGCTGAGCGACTGCCGATTGAGGCTATTGCCAGTTAAGAAGAAAACAGCCCTCAGCAATCGAGCAAAACTGAGGGCGCTTTTGCGCCAAATTCAGCGCAAAAGTACGTTCAAACTCTATAAGCAGAACTTATCAAAAACGGCTCAAAACTGGCATTTTTACGCTCAACTTTTTCTAATTGCCCCTGGTGACAGCTACGCTCGCGCG
>CALCCA010000078.1 GCA_937899725.1 uncultured Halomicronema sp. | reverse complement strand
GTCGATGCGTCTGATATGAATCATCCTATCGGTTCAATTTCCGATAAGGTCTACTAAAGGACAAGTGCTTGACCGAGTTCCGCGACAAAATTTGCGGGAATTTTAATGCATTTTTTTTACCCACTCGCGGCGGTTAGTTCAACGTCCAGCCATTTGGTGCAAGTCACTCAATACCTGAAAATCCCCTGGCGATCGACCATGATCGAGGCTTGGGTGGCGTTGGATTTTCTCCAAAACGAATCTTTAATGTGTCACCTGGAGGTGGATAGCGATAGCAGTCGCCAGTCCGGTTAGGACGAGACTGCGGAGCCACTTTGCGGATGCGCGAAGGATTTCAGCGACGGTGACCATGGGACTGTCTCGCAATCTTTGCACTTGCTGGCGATCGCCCGTCAGGTTGAGGGGGCCAGGGCATCCACGGATACGCCTTCCAGGGCTTCATCGGCTTGGTCGTAGAGCGCTTGCAGCTGATCAATGGTCTCTGTTTCGGGTGACCAGTAGCCGCGACCGTGAGCTTCGAGCATTCTGCCGACGATGTTGCGCCAGGCTTCGGGGTTAGCTTGGCGCAGCCTGGCCGCCATCTGTGCATCGAAGGCATAGGTTTCAGCGGCTTGGTCATAGACCCAATCATCTTGGAAGTTGGTCGTCCCGGCCCAGCCCACCATGGCCGTCAGCCGTTGCGAAATTTCGTAAGCGCCGCCCGAGCCCTGATCGGCCATTGCCTCCGCCCACTTCGGATTCAGCAGCTTGGTGCGATATTCTATCCGCAGCAAATCTTCGAGCGGGCGGGGCGTGGTATCGGGCGAGAAGCTTTCGACAAAGCTGGCCGTGACGCGTTGCCCCTGGCGCTGTTCAGCCGCTTGCTTGAGAGCACCCGTGTTGGCGTAATACTCCTGAATGTCGGTAAGGCCATATTCCACCGAGTCGATTTGCTGCACGATGCGCCCGGTGGTGGTCAGCAGCGTATCGAGAATTTCAGGACGGGCCTGCCCCTTGTCACCGCGACCATAGCTAAAGGCATTGCGATCGCGCCAGGTGTTGCCCAGTTCTTCGCTCGATTCCCAATTGCTATCGACCACGCGATCGTTCACCAAGGAACCGTAGTCTCCTGCTGGGTTAGAAAACAGTCGCGCAGTGGGATTTTCCACGCCTTCAGCCTGCAGGGCCAGCACATGCTTACGAATGAAGTTCTGCTCAATGGGCTCATTGGCGGCGGCAGCACGGCAAAAGAGATCGTCCAGCAGTTCCAAGATGTTGACAAAGCTATCGCGGAAGATGCCCGACAGGTTGCCCAGCACGTCGATACGGGGATGCCCGAGCTGCTCCAGCGGGATCAGGTCATAGCGCACAATGCGCCCCGTTCCTTCTTTGACTGGGGCCGCCCCCACCAGCTCTAGCAGCGTGCCGATGGACTCGCCCTTGGTTTTAATCGCGTCTAGCCCCCACAGCATGACGGCAATAGTTTCCGGAAAGGTGCCGTGCTCGTCACAATGCTGAGCAATCAGCTGTCGGGCCACCTGACGGCCCCGCTCATAGGCCGCTGAAGAAGGCATGCGGTAAGGGTCGAGGGCGTGAATATTGCGGCCCGTCGGCAGCACGCCGGGGCCATCGCGCAGCAGGTCGCCCCCTGGCGCGGGAGGAATATATTCCCCATTCAGGCCCCGCAGCAAATTGGTCAGTTCGTCGGTGGTTTGGGCCAGGCGATCGCAGATCTCTAGGGCTTCGGCAATTTTTTGGCGGGCAGTCTCGCGCTGGGGCACATCGGCGGCGTGGCGATAGTGGTGCAGCAGCAACTCATCGATCAGCTGCGGCCACTCAGCGCGCGGAGGCACGGGGGAGTGGGGGGAGCGATCGGGGCGATCGCCCGCCGGGTCGAACTGACTCAATGCGGCCAACACGTCTGGCTTGAGCGTCTCGCCAAAGTACGCCTCTAGATAACTGTGGAGTGCTGCCGCCGTCGGAGCCTGCCCCAGCACATGCAGCCCCGACGAAAACAGGCGATTTTCGAGTACCTGCAGATATTCGTAGAGCGTGGTGAAGTAGGCCAGCAGAAGCTCTTTACTAAACAGGCGGGCCGTTTCTAGCGTGAAGTCGAGGCCCAGTTCACGAGCCGCGGCAAAAGGACAGTCGGCGGCCAGACCGGTATCGGTGATTTTTTTGCAAATCGCCTCGCGCAACCCTTCGTTTTTCACCGGCTCTTCGCGGTATTCGGCAATCAGTTCCCGCAGGGTGACCAAATCTTTGTAGAGGCCGGCCCGACCGTAGGGGGGCACGTTATGCGACACCAGCACGCCATAGCCCCGCCGCTTCGCCAAAATCGATTCTGACGGATTGTTCGCGGCGTAAACATAGAGGTGCGGCAGATGGCCCAGCAAAATATCCGGCCAAGAATAACCGGTATTGCCCAAGGGTGAACCGGGCAGCCATTCAGCTGTGCCATGCATGCCAAAATGCACCACCGCATCGGCTTGAAAGTCTTTTTGCAGCCATTGGTAAAAGGCGGCGTATTGCGGATGGGGTGTGAGGTCGCGCTCAAACATCAGCCGCATCGGGTCACCCGCCAGGCCCAACGGCGGCTGCACCCCAATCCACACATTGCCCAGCTGGATGCCCCCGAGAGCAAAGTCTTCGTCGTAGGTTTTGAGGCCCGTGCGGGTCAGCTCGCCCCACTGCTGAACGACGCGGGTGGTGAGCAGATAGCCCAGCCACTTTTCTAGCTGCCGCACGTTGACGGTGGTGGGCGATTCCGATCCTGGGGAGATGGGCACTCCCTGGGCGCTAGCAGACAAGCGAGGATCGGCCTCATCTGCCGCTTTGACCCAGTCGATTAGCGTTTCGCCCGCGTCGGGCAGCTCACCCAGGTGGTACCCTTCGGCCTGCAGCCTTTGCAGTAGCTGCAGCAAGGACTGAGGCACATTCAACAAAGCGGCGGTACCCGTCGCCCCGTACCCCGGTGGAAAGCCGTAGAGAATGATCGCCAGCTTGCGCTCCGCCACGGGCGTCTGCCGCAGTGAGACCCAGCTTTTGACGCGGCCAATCAACCGCTGCACCCGCTCCGGCACCAGATAGATGTCTTCGCCCACTAGCCCGCCAAGGGGCACCGGATCGATCGCCCCATCTAGCTCAGGCAGGGCATAAAGCACCACACTTTGCAGCCCGCCGACCCCCTGACGCGTCCAGGAATGAATGTCTTGAATCAGCAGGGGCGCTGACACGAAATACGGCACATTTTTCGCCGTCAAAATGCGGACTGCCACTGCCGTTTGCCGTCCGGCTTCCATCGAGCCCGCTGGCCCCCCCACTAGGGGAAAGCCAATGGTGGAGACGATCGCATCTACCCGCACCGCCTGATCTGACAGGGAGGGCGTTTGAATATTGCCGAGCGATCGCTGGGTCTGTTCATCATCGGTCGTCAGCCAGTCGCGCACCACCACATGCCCCTCCACCCCGTTGATAAAAACGGGTAGTGGCACTAGGCCCGCCGCTTCAAAGGCTCGAATCAACTGAGGAATGTACGGCTGTTGGGTGATGACGTGCTTGCGATAGAGCAGTAGCGCAACAATGGGAGACGATGGGAGCGAGGATGTCGTGGTGAGGGGGAGCGGGAGAGCGGGGGAGCGTAATGAATGCGGGGATGTGGCAGTTTTTGCGAAAACCTTCTGGCTCCCTAGCCCCTCTGCCCCCTGGCTTTTTTCTCCATACCAGGCCAAATAATCCCTGGGCGACTCAAAATAGCCGTCGTAGTCAGGGTGCAGCAGCCCCATATTGGGCGCAGTCACGGCAGCGGGAATGTCACCCCCGGCCAGCCCCAGATACTTTTCGCCGAGGAACCAGAACATCGCCGCCACATTGTCGGTGCCGCCGGCGTTCCAATAGCCGTAGATGATCAGCCAGTTCCGCAAATCCTGCACCTTGCCGACGGGAATATATTTGAGCAGCTTCGGGCCGACTTTCAAAAAGCTCAAATACCCCGCCAGCTTGTCTTCTTCGCGACTGTTGCCAAACTTGCTGAGGATAAATTTCACCGGCTTGGGCATGCCCTTGGGCTGGTCACCGATCGCAAACTTCCCCAACTGGGTCAGCGACATCAGTTCCAGCGCCGACTCAAAGACCAAGCGAACGGGAATGGCCTGCACCCGCTCGCGCAGCCATAGCACCTGGTCATAGTCAAAGATCAGGCTGGCGAAAAAGACATCCGCGCCGTCGAGGGATTGGGCGATCGCGGCGGGCTGTTGCGCGATATCGCGATCGCTAAAAACGTGAATCTCTAGGTCAGGGCAGCGCTGAACGGCTTGCTTTGCCGCCTGCCGATAGAGCCCCGCATTAAAGGTTTCAAAACCGGCAATCAACACAAGCTTCGGCATCTGGGAACCTCTGAACCCTGTTTCTATCTTAAGGGGGCGCTCCTCTGACGACAGGCATCAACAAAATTGCGGCCATCCACCGCCTGAGCCGCTGGATGGCAAGAGTCGTAGTCTGGTCTCAGAGAATAGGTTTCATGGATTCGTATTGAGGGAGTGGCTCAGCCATCGCGTCCTCGCTCGTCGGGATTTGGCAATGCCAGATCCCGACCCAAAATTGTCTGTCCTGGGGCTATTCCCGCAGCTCAGCAACGCGGCCTCACGGTGCCCTTAAAGGTGCTGCAGTTTAAGGGCACCGTGAGCACAATCAGTGCAATCGCACCCTTACATCATTCAAAACTGGACTCCGAGGGCACGATGGTCAGCTCTAACCGTTGTCCTCGTCGCAGCAGAGTCAGGAGCGATCGCACGCCAATGTAATCGGCAGTCAACAGCCGATGCAGGTCATCAACCGCGCAAACAGGCTCCCCGTTAAAAGTCACAATAATGTCTCGTTCTCGTAGGGTCGCAGCCTGCGCCGGACTGCCCGTTTCTAACCCGGTCACCAGCACGCCAGTATCGACCGTGAGGTCATACTCTCGCACCAACCGCTGCGGCAGCGGCACCGTTTGTCCGGCAATGCCGATGCGGGCACGGCGCACTCGGCCCATTTGCATGAGGGGGCCGATGATCCGCTTGGCCGTGTTAATCGGCATGGCAAAGCAGATGCCCTGAGCCGGTTGAATAACCGCAGTGTTGACGCCCACTACCTGGCCCTGAGAGTTGACCAAAGGCCCACCCGAATTGCCGGGATTCAGAGCGGCATCGGTTTGAATGACGTTGTCAATGAGTCGTCCCGTTTTGGCCCGCAGCGATCGCCCCAAGGCACTCACCACCCCCGCCGTGACCGTACATTGAAAGCCCAGCGGATTGCCAATGGCGATGACCAACTGACCCGCCTTGAGAGCGGCTGAGTTGCCCAGTTCAACATGAGTGAAATTGCTGCCAGGGATGCGAATAATCGCCAAATCAGTATCGGGGTCGTCGCCAATCAGTTCAGCTCGATGGGGTTGCCCGTCTGACAGGGTGACCTCGATTACATCAGTGTTGTGCACCACATGGCTGTTGGTGAGAATGTAGCCATCGGGGGTGAACAGAAATCCCGAGCCGCTGCCGGAGACCTCTAAGGGGCGCTGCATATCGGCTCGCAGTCGCAGCCGCTTCACCTCGATATTGACAACGGCGGGACTAACGGTTTCGACCACGTGGGTCACCGCCCGCGAATAGGCATCTAGCAGCCCCTCATCGCGGCTGTCGTCAGCGTCATCGGCGGGTTGAGGGCTTGGGGATGAGTGAGGATCGGAAATGAATTGGGGGCGAATTCTCATGATTGTGCCGCGTGGAGGAAAGTACGGTGATCCTGCCGACTATGTTAGGGCGCTGCCCAGTGAGGATATCCGGTTATGCCTTGCTGCAAAAGCGGGGCGGCCTGCTCAACAAAGAGACCTTCACACGCCCAGTGCCCCCCAATCAACTGGCAGTCCGTCCGCAACTGGGCTGAAGCAGTTGCATCTGTTTTGCCCCTCAGCTCCAGGCGCGATCCATTCGTCATCCTTGGGCAAAATCCGACTCACCCAAGGCCCCAGACGAGACTTACGGGGAAACTCTCACCGCCGCCGGCACCTCTCTTTCAGCAAAAAGGGGGCAATGGAGGTGATGACTCCGTGCCCGGCAAGCTCCGCAGAAATATGCAGTCGCTGCAATTAACTGATGCAATAATCACATGCCCGTCGGGCAAATGTTCGTCGGCAACTTTCCGAGTTGTAGCCGGCATGAATAGATACAAAGAGTTTCTTTAACTAGAATTTGTTGTAGATTTCCCTTGAAGTTTGATCTGCCAAGTCATCGAATGTTTCTAAAGTGTGATGCTGCTGGAATAGCCTCAAGCGCCGATGTTGACACTCTTTTGGGAGGGGCTTTGAGCCAGCTCATCGAAGGGGATTTCCAAACCCGATGGGAAGCTGCCAAGCGGCTGACGGCTTTTGGCCCCGAGGCCATTGAGTGCTTGACTCCTCTGCTAGCCGATGCAGAACTCGATTGGGAGGCCCGGTGGTTTATTGCCCGCACCCTAGGAGAGTTTGACCACGAGGCGGCACTAGCAGCGTTGGTGCAGCTGCTGCAAGAAACTACTGAGCCAGAGTTAATTGAGATCGCCGCTGAGGGGTTGAGTCACTTTGGCAAACGTGGCGTTGACGCGCTGGTGCAGCTACTAGCAAAGCCCTCTCATCGTCTAACAGCGATACAAGCGCTGGCCAACGTCCGCGATCCGGCCATTTTTGAACCGCTATTGGCTCTCGCCGATGATCCTGACCCAACCATTAGAAGTTTGGTGATGCCGGCCTTAGCCAATTTCAAAGTGCCGCCGGTGGATGCGTTGCTCTTGGCGGCGGTGAAGGATACCCATGCCATGGTGCGACAGGAAGCCATCACCCATTTAGGATTGCGATCGCATTTGTTAGCGCAGCTCGATCTGGTGAGTGTCTTGATGCCTGGCTTATGGGATCTGTCTCCCCGCATCAACAAGGCCACGGCGATCGCTCTGGGCCGCTTGAATACCGAGACGTCGGTAACGAGCCTAGCCCAGGTATTGTCTTCGATACATACGCCAGAAAGCTTACAAATTGATGTCGTCAGAGCCCTGGGCTGGATTGAAAAACCCTCGGCCCTGCTAGCGTTGTTCTCAGCTCGCAACCAAACGTCTGTCGCTGTCCAAGTAGAAATCATTAATACGCTGTCGCGCTTTCGGGCACCGCAACTGCAGCAACGCGCTGGCGAATTGCTTTGCCATTGGCTCACAACTGACCTCGGGGCGGCAACGGGCTCCGCCGCGGTATACCAAGCGATCGCCCTGGCTTTGGGGCAGTTACACTACGCGCCCGCCCTATCGCTGCTGCTTGAGCTGCAGCAGGGGCCAAATGCTCACACCCGTTTGTATGCTGAGGCAGCCCTCAAGCAGCTAAAGGCTTAGGGCGCGTCATCAATTAAACTCGAAAGCCTTGTAGACTGGGCACTACCGCGCCCGCTCTGTAAACCTAGCTAGAGGCTGAACCGCTTTTAGCATCAGGACTCAGCCGCTAAATGATGACAGCCTCTAGGGCCATCGATTAACGGCCATAGTATTGAACCTGAGTTTGGGATCAGGGCATGAGGCACGCTGACCAGCCTTTTGAGGTGACAATCCCCTCTGGAGCAGGGTGCCAAAGGCAGGGTGGGTGTCGATCCTCGCGCTCAGAGTGATTCCACCCACTCCATTCGCCCCTCCCCAGAAGGAAAAGAAACGGGGTTTGGCTTAACCCGAACTGGCGTTATTGAATCCCCTCTGACCGAACGGCATCTGGCGGGTCAAATTTGGCTGTCTGGATAGCGATCACCGTCAGATTGATTGATTCAAGTCAATCGTTTTTTGTTTTTTGATTGATTGACTCGATATTTGCAGTAGACTTTTAGTGAAGCAGTCATCTACCGTTCAGGTGCGATTAGCGTTCCTAATGTCGGTAGGATGAATTCAACTAGCTATCTCGGTTGAATAGCTGTTCTGTTGATGCACACAGGAATCTAGACATGACCGCAGTCACCTCTAAGCCCACAACCCCGGCATTTTGCGAAGGGATTCAGCATTTTGCTGAGACGCTGTCCGATTTTGACCAGTATGGCAGTGCTCCGGCAATTGGCGAGGGGCAAACGGCGATCGCCGATCCCACGGATGCGACTGCGGTTTATCAAACCATGCTGGCAGCTGATGCGCTGCGATATTTGACGCTGCAGGTGACGGCGAGCAAGCAATCAGGTCACCCCGGCGGCTTTGCCAGCGTGGCTGATGGTATTGCCTCCCTGGTTATGCTGGGCTACAAGAACTTGATTACCGAAGTGGGCCACCATGCGCCCGGTTTTTACAGCACGGTCTTTTTAGATCGCTCTTTAGAAGCCATGGGCATCGAAACCGTGTCGCAAATGTGCGATCGCTTCCGCGAAACGCACGGCCTCCTCGGTCACCTGTCAGGACAAATTCCCGGTTTGCTCAATCCGGCTGGGCCGCTGGGGCAGGGGCAGCACTTTGCCATGGCCGGGGCGAAGCTGCATCCCGGCACCTTGTTTCCGGTCACCATTGGCGATGGGGGCCTGGGCGAGCCCTATATCATGAGTAGCTTTGGCCATTTCCACACCGCCTACCCCAACGTCACTAACTTCTTGCCAATCTTGGTGTGGAACGGCTATTCGCAAGAACACCACAGCATGGTGTCCACTCAATCAAACGAAACGATGCTGGCCTACTGGCGGGGCAACGGTTTTAAGGAAATTATTTTGGTCGATGCTAAGGCCTACGACGATGCTAATCAAGCCGGTGATTATGTCGATAGCACTGCCTTCTCACCCCAGCAGCGGTTCGCCTTTACCCAAGCCGTGTTAGAAGCTACTGATAGAGCCGCTAAGTCAGCGCTCGGCGGCACCCTCACCGTCCTCATCATCAAGCAGCTCAAAGGCGCCGGGGTGCATAAGCGGGGCGCTAAATCCCATAACCTGTATCCGGGCGACAGTTTAGAAAAAGACTACATTGTTGATGCGCTCCAAACTCGTGCCCTGCCTCCAGCAGCTTGGCACTTAGTGCGCACTAATTTTGAGCGATCGATGGGCGGCCCCAATTCCCAAATGGCCGTCACCGAATCGGTGCTGCCGGTACCCGAGTTGGGCTCTCTGCCCTTGAACGAATTTGCCCTTGGGGGCGACAAGCAGGTAGCGACCACCGCGATGGGCGTCCTCGTCGGCCACGTCGGGCTGCAGGATCCGCAGTTTGTGGTGACGAACGCGGATGGCAATGCGGCCTCTGGCATCAACAACATCAACCAGGCGCTCAAAATCATTCACCCCACCCGCGACGACGTCTATTTTCAAGGGCCGCAGGGTCAGGTTTATGAACCTCTGAGTGAAGATGCCTGCGCCGGGCTGGCAGCGGCGCAAGCACTATTTGGGGCGCGATCGCTCTGGTGCTCCTACGAGTCGTTTGCCATCAATGGCCTCCCCATCTGGCAAACGGTGACCCAGGCGATGGCTGAGCTGCGTCGACCCACCCCTTCGACCATCACCCTGTTTACCGCCGGGGCTTTAGAACAGGGCCGCAACGGCTGGACCCATCAACGGCCCGAAATTGAGAACTACTTTGCCGGCATGATGCGCAACGGCAATGTGTTCCCACTCTTCCCGGTCGATGCCAATAGCATTCAAGCCTGTTACGACTGGGCGGTGACCACCCAAAACAAGGGCATCACCATTACAGCCAGCAAGTCACCCTTGCCGATTCGCACGACGTTTGAGCAAACTCGTACCGCTTTGCAACAGGGTGCCGTGGTGCTGCACTCAGCCACCGGTAGCCAAACCGTGGTGTTCGCGGTGATTGGCGATATGACTTTGCTTCCCGCCTTCGCAGCGGCTGAACAGCTTGCCGCTGCAGGCATTGGTGTCCGCATCGTCTCGATTGTGAATCCCCGACGGCTCTATCGTCCCAGCGATGTTGCTTGGGAAAGTACCTCTCAAGCCGATGGTGAATTTCTCAGTGATGCTGACTTCGAGCAACTCTTTGGCGGTGATGCGCTAATTGGTGTGACGGGCGGCTCTTCGGCCATGTTGGAGCCCGTGATGCTCCGCAGCCTGGCCCCTCGCGACACCTTTGCTTGGAAACGGGGCGATACCGCTAGCAGCGCCGCCCAAGTGATGGCGCTCAACGGCATTACCGCTGACAACTTTGTGGCTCGAGCCAAAGCACTGTTGGGGTGATTTACCTGTTCTGCAGAATTTTCTAGGTGTCCCCATGCCCCTGCGGTCAGGGCGCTGCACTTGAATGATGTCCTCAGGACAGACAACTTTTGGCGAGGGTTTGGCAGTGCCAAACCCCAGCGATCAAGGAGGTTATCTAAAGCGACTCCCTAGTTGACACGCCTGCCTGACAGGAAAACATCTTGCTGGGCAATCTCTGGCTCGGCAGCATCTATGCCTGAAGCCTCCACGGCTGAGCGATCGCTGTACCAATCCTGATCGGTGTCGCGACGGCTCAGCTCTTTGGGTTGGAAAACTTAAAAATCGCTGCCGAAAAATCATCGATATACTGGACGCCAGAAGTCATCATCACTGACCTGGTCTGACTTGTATTGTTTGAGGCGATCGCGGTTGGATGGTTTTACACAAACAAACAGCCAAGATAGCCCAAGCCTCTCACAGTCACCACTCAGCGGTACTAAACCGGACCATGGCGACCGTTCGGCTGAGCAAAATCCTGCTGGGGAGTTTGGCAGTAATGCTAGGGGGCGGGTTCCAGCAGCGCGCGATCGCTGCGCCCACTCCGGCTTTAGCGCAATCGCCCTTAGCCTATACCTTTCCCCTGCGCAGAAACCGCCTGCCGGATTTACTGCAGGGATTACAGCAAGGCACAAACGCCTTCTTAGTCGAAGCGCAAAAGGGCGGCTTCGTTGCCCTCACGGGGGTGCAGCCCCGGCAACCGATCTGGCTGCTCGAAGGGGCCACCTATAGCATCGCTGAAGATAACAGCATTACCTTTACCCTGGCCGATGGCACTCTCGTACCGCCAATTTCGCGAGCGGGCTACGAGGCGGTTAAAAACACGCTGCCCGCCAACCAACGAGAAATCCTAGACGACAAATTTTTTTGGCATCTCCAGCGCAATCCCGCCATTCCGTTGATTGCTGCCGGTTTGGCAAAAGGGGAGTATCGCGAATTTATCAGCAATCAGGTGTTTGATACCGATGCTTACTATCTCAAGCCCTTTTTAGGACATCTATTTTGGGCTGCGCAAAAGGCCGATGTCCCGCTGCAGGCAGTGCTCCCCCTGCTCGAAACCCATCTGCTAACGCTGGAGTTTCCTTACCTCCGAGAAACCGACTTGGCCACTCGCTCGGGCGCTGTGCGCTCTTTTTATCGCTATGAGCAGGAGCTGACCAATAAGCAATATTTGCTGCGATCGCTCCTCGCGACGCCCGTTGAACCCTGGGCGCGACTCGAAGCCATTAAGCAGATTGAAGACTCTCAGGTCAAGCAAGACTATACCGATGCCGAATCCACCAGCACAACCATTGCCGTCGGACGACTCCCCTTGCCCACACCCACCGCAGCCGAAGATACCCCGGCCGTCCATGCCCTCAATATTGCCGAGGTCGCGCAGCAGGGCATTGACTTATTTCCCGATGATTTAGAACAGGCGGCGATTGAATATCGTCGCCGATATGAACACAAGCTGGCTCAAGAAGCGGCGCTAAAACTGCGATTGAGAGACTTTGCCGAGCGGCATCACGGCAAAATTCTCACCTCGATTAACCACTACTACAGTGAAGACTTTTGGCTCAATATTGGCCTCACCGCAGACCTCAGCCGGAAGTCAGTCAATCAGATGGATACGTCCCGCTTAGTCGGCATTTTCGCCACGCGGTTTGAGATGCTCAATCGCGCCTCAGCGGCCGAAAGTTATCCGGATGCAAGGGCGCACTTTATCCAGTTCTTTCAGCAAAATTCTCCCAATTTGTCAGAAACAGAACTGCTGACCGTGCTGCTGTGCGACCAGGTATTTAATCCGTGGTTTTGGCAATCCTTACAGCGACGTCAACCAGAGTTGGCGCTGGAAGTGAGGGCGTTGCAAAAGGATATCCAAGCTTTGGAAACCCAGTCTACGGAAGCAGCCGCTCAAGAAGCTGAAGTTTTTCGCTTGCTACAGCATCACGATTTAGACATCACGACAGAGGCGTTGTCGCTGTTGTCCGTCGCGATGGCGAAGCGACTCAGCGGCTTCGTCGATGCCACGTTTCAACCGGGCGATCGCCGCCATCCTGACTACCTGGACTTTACCCGTGCCCTGTATCCCTTTATTCGCGATATGCCTGACCTCAACATGATGTGGGGCAACGGGTCTGATATCAAACGGTTTGGCCTCGATAATTATGTCGTGCCAGATTTGATGGCGCTCACGGCAGCGGACTCACCCACGCTCGCCGCCATGGGGGCACTCTGGTACAAGATGGTCTCTAACAATGACCTTGATCGGTGGGACGTCAACAAATTTATGAAGCTGCTGAACACGGGCTACAATCTGTCATCTAACCATCCACCGACTAAACTTCCCGCTGAGCAAGTCGCGATGCTGCCCCTCGTTGACCGGTATCGCCCCGAACTCAAACGGGTAGCGGGGGCCGATGGTAGCAGTGCTCCGACGGTTTTGCACGGTCGTTTACGACTCGATTTTAGAATTGCTAACTGGCCCCGCGATCGCGATCCCAATCCTCCCCGCCTTAATCGGATAGATCCAGCCGCCCTGCAGCCAATCTTTCCCGACTTATCTCCAGAAGACATCAATAACCTGATCTGGAAGCTGTCAAATCACAGCGGCGAGATATCCCTTTCGATACCGCTGATCTTGCTCACTGATCCATTGTTTGTCGGCAACCAAAATGGCGCGATCGACCTGTTGTTTGAACTCGATGGCGAGCAAATGGTTTTTCCCGAGATCAGCCGTCATTTTGAGTCGATCTATTCGCCAGCTTATATGGCTCGCATTGCCCTACCCCAGGAACCAAGCCAAGCCGATATCGATGCCCTCAATCAAGTGATTCGCCAGACCCACGCCCTTTACGGCGGCTACACAGCCCAAGCGATGAGCCTCCCAGCGCCTCTACAGGCCCTACAGCGTGAATAAAGGCAGATTCACAGCACCTCTTAAAAGAGTGTTCGCTTACCTCAAAATGTGGGTGACGGCTAAGGCATATATTGATATTTGAGCAACAAGGGCCAGGTCATAGAGCAAACTTTTAACTGGTCGACCAGAGGCATTTTCTTCTTCCAGACCTCATCTAAACGCAGAGAGATTGTCCCTGTTTCGGCTCTATTATCATTGCCAAAAATACTATGGGTGGCTTCCAGCGCTACCGTTGAAGGCGATGAGAACGTTAGCGAGTTCGTGGGCATTTCGGCAAATTCCAAGATAGCCTTAGCACTTTCTTGAGGGTGATTGACGAAATCTTCGTAGCGCAGCTGATGATATTTGATGTTTGGATGCTTTCTTAGTGTCTCAGTGGCGATGTTTCGTAAATCCCATCCCAAAGCGCTATCTTTCAGCGTGTAGGAACCCAAACCATTTTTGCAGCGCTTTTCCCAAGAGTAGGTGCAGCCTCTAGCATCACGAATCAGATGCACCAGAAATACTTCTAGATTGGGTACTGAAGCCAGCGCATAAGCATATCCAGGATGTAGAGAATCATCGACGATCGCCTCTGCACCACAGACATTTTGAATGCTGCCATACAGCTTCTCTAAAACATGACGATAAGATTCAGAATTATGCAGAAAACGTTTAGCTTTATTAGATGAAACCAAAAACTTTAACAGCTCTGACGTTTTGGGTTCAGACTGACGGCGAAGCTGAACCATGGCGGGCAAATCAACCTGTTCAATACCGCCAAAAGCTTGATTCATGATGGCTTGCCAAACCTCACAATCATGAGTGGGTGTACCACAACCGCAGACACTTTTAGACTTAAACCCATCTGTCCAGATGGTTCGTAGCTCTCCCATGTGAGCAACGCCGTCGACTTGGCCCAAAATTCGAGCGAGTAGCGTACTGCCGCTTCTTCCCCAACCCGCAATGTAAATCACCTTCAAAGGATTATGATTCATAGGAAATTTGCCTGATGACTGAGTTTCAAAAAGGGTAGGCTTAATTTGTTAGAGACTAAAGCTTTTAGTGCAAGACGATCTGGAAAATAGGACTGCTTAATAATGGTCATCGAAAAAATCAGCTAGGAGCTAACTACAGTCAAAAGCAATCGAATACGGCTCTTGCGTTGAGTCCCCAATGAATATCTGACAGTTCACGAATTTTTCAACATTTATTCCAACTTCGGGTCAATCATCTAGTCACGGTGAACTGCGCTGTCAAATTATTAACAGAGAAAATCCCATGAATAAATTCCGCAATGATGGGGTTTTCTTCAATCACAATTAAGTGCCTCAGCTGACCAAGATGTCTCTAGTGTTCGACTTGTAAGGTTGGTGTCGGCAAGCACTTGCTGAAATCTAGCTCGCCTAGGCAAAACTCTTGCCGCAGCTCATTAGAGATTCTTTTGCGATTCAGAAAATTAAAAGACAAATTCTGTTCATTACCTGAAATGTTGTCTCCTGTCGCCAAAATATAGACTGCACCTTGAAAAGGTAATGGCTGCATAGGGGCACCTTTTGCCTCCATGAAGCCTTTGACTTTCTGGTGATCAATATAAAACTTGTAGTAGCCATATCCTCGGTTGTATTCAGGAGTTTCTGGCAAGTCTAGATAGTCATTATGAACAATATTGGCGGTGCCAGACATGGTGTAAAATCGGCGGCGCTTGAGGTAGATGTGAGCATCTCCCTCCCGATACTTCCATCCCTTATTGAGATACCAGCCGTTAGCAGCAGGATTTTGATCCACAAAGCCGGCCAGTCGGCTGCTAACACAATCATCTGCATCTACGGTCATGACGTGGGTAGGAGAAAATTTCTGAGCATACATCATGCCTTTGAGAACTCGTCTGCCCTTATCGGTCAGCCCCCGCGGAATCGGATTTTCAACCTTTTCGGGCGGCAAAAAATCCACTGTCACATATTCAACATTCTTGTGCTGAAAGGTGATGTCGGGTAACTCGTTACAGACAACAATCGTTCTAAAGTTGTTATGACTCTGATTGCAGGTCGATCGCAGACAGCGTTCAAACAGAGCAGAAGTTCTCTGCCAATCTTTAGAAACCTTGGCACTCTTCAAAGGAATAATAAAAGCCAGCATAGTTAAATGTAATCACTCAGTCATTAACAATAAAAATGCTCAAAGAGAAGGAAATTCTGTTTAGCGGGGAGTCGGGAGCTCTAACCTAATTGAGTATTCATAAAGATTTGCCACGCTCACCTCAGCTTCAACCGCCATGCTCCGTGAGTCAGGAAGGGTACACTGTCAGCAACCAGTGAGGTCTGGTGGACTCCTTTCGTCGCGGCTTAAGGTACCTCAATGCTCTAGCGATCACCTGCTCAGTATGCCCACCTGGCTCAGTTTTCATCGCTCTTGACCACGATATTTTGATCACTTCGCCTGACGTCCATGATTCATGCACTAGTTTTTTTGCCCTGATTCCCCGACGCAGGCATTACGCTGGCCTTCTCAGAAGATGAGAGAGCGCATCTAAATTTCAGCCAAAAGAGCTAATTTGCTGATGTACAGAGACATTGGCGATGCGCAAACTTTTATTGCATTGATAATTTTTAGTAGAGCTCAACACATCAGGAGTCTGATTCATTTTTATGATTAAGAATAGATGAACGCCTCGTAGCCTGGTGATGATGACAAACGATATAAATGCCAATAGTTCTGTGACCGAAGTTGTAGAGAACCTGCCGCCTCAAACAATTCTGGTTAAAGAAGACAAAAAGAAAGGCAAACAAAAGAAAGGCAAAAAGCAGAAGCGCGATCGCGCTGCCGGGTCAGAGCAAAAAGGCATTCGTTCGACCTCTGCAAAAGAAAGCCATCCAAAATTACCAAAGCAGGTTTACGAAAAAGAGCTGACCCGGCTGCAAGTCGAGCTAGTCAAAATGCAGTACTGGGTCAAGCAAACCGATACGCGCATTGTGCTTTTGTTTGAGGGTCGCGATGCGGCGGGCAAAGGCGGCACGATTAAGCGCCTCACCGAACCCCTGAATCCTCGGGGCTGTCGCATTGTCGCTTTGGGAACACCGAGCGATCGCGAAAAGACTCAATGGTACTTTCAGCGCTATGTCGCGAACCTGCCAGCGGCAGGCGAAATTGTCTGCTTTGACCGCAGCTGGTACAACCGGGCCGGGGTTGAGCGGGTGATGGGCTTCTGCACCGATGAACAGTATCAAGAATTTATGGAGACCTGCCCCCAATTTGAGCGCATGTTGGTGCGTTCAGGCATCATTTTGCTGAAATATTGGTTTTCGGTCAGTGATGAAGAGCAGGAGCGGCGCTTTCAATCGCGCACGACGGACCCAGCGCGCCGGTGGAAGCTCAGCCCGATGGATCTGGAGTCACGCGATCGCTGGGTCGACTATTCTCGCGCTAAAGATACGATGTTTGCCCACACTAATATCCCTGAAGCGCCCTGGTTTACGGTGGAAGCCGACGACAAAAAGCGGGCTCGCCTGAACTGCATCAGTCATTTCCTGAGCAAGATTCCCTATGTTGATATGACACCAGAGCCCTTGGAGCTGCCACCGCGCAAGAATGCGCCCCTCGACTATGTGCGCCCCCCTCTCAATGAGCAGTTTTTTGTCCCTCAAACATATTGAACATTCCAGACTACGAGCCCTGGCAAAAGCCAAAATATAGACGCCTGTCCTCTTTTCAGGCAGAAAACCCGGGCTTCGAGTTCATAAGGGGCACGGACGAGCAATAAATAGCTTGCCCCGTTCCCAATCGCTGGGTCGATTCGGTGCAATGACGGCCGCGCTGCTTGTGACCAGTGCCATCTTGAACGCAACAACTGACATTAGTCTATGGTGAAGGCGCTGGATGCCGATAAACTCCAATGGATTTTTTCGACCGGCCATCGTTCATATAGGGGAATTCTCACCCTCTAGCTATATTCAGGACGCTACGAGTAACGCTAAGATTAGCTCTAGTATTTTCTTAGGGACCGATTCCTGTGCTAAAGGCGTTGCGAGCTGATTTCAAGATCGTTTTTGAACGTGATCCAGCCGCCCGCAACTGGCTAGAGGTGTTGACCTGCTATCCGGGTCTACAGGCGCTGGCTTTTCATCGGGTTGCCCATTGGTTGTGGAACGTCGGGTTGCCCTTTATTCCCCGGTTTCTCTCCCACATCAGCCGCTTCGTGACGGGGATCGAAATTCATCCTGGAGCCACGATTGGCCAAGGCGTTTTTATTGATCACGGCATGGGTGTCGTGGTCGGTGAAACCGCCATCATCGGCGACTCTTGCCTCATTTATCAAGGCGTGACATTGGGTGGCACCGGCAAAGAATCGGGTAAGCGTCACCCAACGCTGGGCACCAATGTGGTCGTTGGGGCGGGGGCCAAAGTGCTTGGCAATATTCAAGTGGGCAATGACGTGCGCATTGGCGCCGGCTCAGTGGTGCTGCGAGAGGTTCCTTCTGACTGCACGGTGGTGGGCGTGCCCGGACGGGTGGTGTACCGCGCTGGGGAACGGGTGGGCCCGCTAGATCATGACTGCTTGCCTGACTCTGAGGCCCAAGTAATTCGCGCTCTGGTCGATCGCATCGAAGGGCTAGAGCAACAGGTCGAAGATTTGAAAACTCTCAAAATCAGCCAAAGAGAATTAGTGGCGATCGCGCCCATTCAGAGCTGCCGCATTCAAGACCGGGTCATTACTGAATACTTAGACGGCGCGGGCATTTAAGCCTCAATGGGCAACAGCAGAGCGCTGCACGGTGGATTTGAAAATCACCTCACAGCAGCCCATAGCGCTGTAGCTCACCGTCAATTTTCACTTTTAACTGAGCCGCTAAATCTGAGGCATCGTGAAACACGATTTGCTGTTCAGAGGGAACTTCAAAGGGAAAATGGCCGGGCAAATCGTCGCGCTCCTGTCGCGCCAAAATGATTTGCTCTGGGCGCTTGCACTGCAACGCATAACCCAGCTCAATGCACACATTAGCGCTGGGCAAGAGTTGTGGCGGAGTCCCTGACAGTTGGGCCACGGACGTGCCATCGGCAATGAAGATGAGAGACTTGCGCAGTTTCCGCATGAGAGGACTGTTGCGCCGGAGAGCACCTTCGCCAGCGCGATTAGATTCTTCGAGTGAGAGGGGTAAGCGCGATTTCTTATTGGTCTTTTTCAGCAAGCTCTCTAGCTCGTCACGCAGCAGCGAACTAGAGTCTGAATAGGCCGTTTGATAGCAGAAAAAGATCGACGGTTCTAGCTGCACTAAAGACTCTTGCTTGGTGAAATAAATCTCATGGCTGAGCAGGTCAATGTTAGAAATCGCATAAGTGCCGCTGCCCTCAATGTAGAATTCCACGGCTTCACCCGACAGGTACCGTTGGAACCATGCGGCATCCCGCACATCTTCGCTATCGTCCAAAAAGTCAGCCCGCAAACCGGACTTCAGCAGGCTGTTGCGGCTCAGGCGGAGATCTTGGGGACGCTTCTCCAATTCCCGTGCGGGTTCATATTGTTCTAAATACCAGGCCTTGAGGGCAATAATCGCCATGGGGTCAACCTTTCTCGACGGGAGCCGAAGACAACAGAATATCCGCTACTTTACGCGGCGGCGTCAATAAATCAAGTGTCATGTGAAATTTTCAACACATCTGAGTTTTTGCCCCCTCTGGTAATGACTGATTCACAGCGCAAGCACCCCTAGACGAGTCGCAACTAACTGCCTAAAGCAAAATATTCTACTAGATCAATTGTACTATTTTTGATTGTCGGATGACAGGCCTGTGGGCTGTGCTCCTCTCAGGCGTTGTCCGATCATTTGTATACCTAAGGCAAACAAGCCGATCGCGGCCATGCCAAAGACGCCCGTACCCATCGCCACAACGCCAACGACCAAAGTCCGTACCGCTGACGACAGGTTGATCACGGTAATGTTGTCAGAAACGACGGGCTTATTGGCAAAGGTCGTAGCGATCGCGATCGTCATTTTGTAAAACAGCAGCGTAAACGTGCCCGCCATCAGCGACCCGGTAAACGCGCGGAGAATGCGTTGCGTAGAGAGCGGATCTTCGACCGGCTTAGTCGTGGTATCTGGATTGGAATCAGTTGTTGGTAAGGGGGTATCCATAGTGCCGTAAATCTCCAGGTTGGTCACTATCCTGCCACACAAACCAAGGCCATCCGCGTCTCGCTTACGAATCGATATTGAACGATCGGCCACTGGGCAATGCTCTGAAAAGAATTGCCCAGCGCCCTGGTTGCTATCGAAAAACCGGCACAACTGGGTGCCCTATCGAGAAATTGAGGCGCTGATCGCGAGTAAGGGCGCTCTGTTGAATGCGGAGAATTCACCACGCCCAGCGGCAAAGTTCGGTTTGTCGGGGCACATAGAGCGGATGCCGGGGCTGGCCGGTCTGGTTTTGACCCAAACAGTACAGCCGCTCGCGATAGGGCTTGAGCAATTCTAAAACGGCGCGATCGCGTTGCTGCAGACTCCCCGCGTTACCCCAGGCCACCACAATCGTGTCCGCAGTCTCACAAGCCTGCAGAATATGCTCATCATTGCCGACACCCACCGGCTGACTCACCGTTTTTAAAACCTTGGGCGACGCTGTGCAGTAGGCAAACAGGTTGACGATCATGAGGCTGCCATACTGCCACTGCTGCGCTAAGCCAATACATCGCCGCAGGGTGGGGTCATCTTGCTGATGGTCGGCACGACTAGGGTTGAGCATGATCAGGGTGATCGCGGGCCGGGTCGGATGCCACTGTCGTTTGAGCCAATATCGATATTGCCGAGTAGAGTCAAACTCAGCCGAGCGCTGCAGGGTATGGGTCGGCACAGGGGGATGGTTTAACGGCGATTTTGCTGGCTATCAGCCTTCAACGTGAAGGATTTTGATCTGCGACTTTAGGAGATTGCCTGTGAAGACGATACCTGTCGGGACAGTTTTTGTGGATGCTTGGTCTCGACGAAATCGAGGTTCTCGCTGCCCCGCCCTGACCGTGCCGGTATATTCTTTCTCGCAAGTCTCTTGAGGGCAGAGCAGGCCAGCTTCAGAAGGTACAGTTACCGGGCAACGGCTCCATCTCAGCCAGTGCCAAGGCAAAATCTGCTGGCAGCGTGACCGTCTCAAAACCGGCAGTCACGCTACCCTGCATCACTTGTGTGCCATAGCCGCTAGGGTACATGTGTGCCCGCACGATCACGGTTTGGTCAGGGGCGACATTGACCGGCCCACCCGTGCGCTCAAAGGGCTGCTCATCCACATGGCTATGGGCTAAAATCCGCCGATACAGCAGATCACCTTCTGGCGTAATCACCTCCCACCAGTCGGCATACTGATCACACCCTGTATCAGGGCTGCTGATGGTCACCGCAAAGGTGTGGCTATCGGGTGACTGAGTGGTCGTTTCAACGAGGGTGACGGTGGCCAGGTTCTCGCCAGAGGCGGCGGTCACTGCGGGGGGAGCGTCGGGTGAGACTGGGGTCTCTGCCGCTGATTCGGGTGGGGGTGGCTGAGTGGCGCAGGCGGCGAGGGTGAATCCCAGTAGTAGCGATAGACCAGTGGCGGCGATCGCGCTAACGGTGCGCGGGGCTGAGAGCTTAAACGGTTGGGTAGGTAGCATGGCTCTAAAAGAGTTCTAATCGGCAAGGGTTGTGAGGTGAGACCGCGTTGTTTCCATTATCGTCCGCCATTTCTTGAACGGCGGCATTGATAGATAGACGCCTCGACAAAGTGAACTTTGTTACATTTGGTAACAGCCATACAATTTCTTGACGATGGGAGCGAAGTGCTGTGAAAGTCTTCACCACATTTAGTCCGGCACTCCGCTGGAATCTGACCATCTTATTTGTCGCTGGATTGTGCTTTTGGGCCGGATTGGCGGGATTGTTGCCGACGCTGCCGCTATTTATCGAAACCCTGGGAGCCACCGGCTCGCAAATTGGTGTGGTCATGGCCTCGTTTGCCTTTGGCCTGCTGGTGGCCCGTCCTTGGCTGGCGCGTCTCGCCGATGAGCGCGGGCGCAAGCTAGTGCTGCTGATCGGGATTGTGGCGATCGCGATCGCGCCTTTTCTGTATCTGTTGGCGGTGGTGCTGCCGCCGTTGACAGGCCAAATCCGCCTGGGTGATCAGACCATTACCGTCAACGGGGTGTTGCTGCTGTTGATGGTGTTCCGCGCCTTTCATGGCTTGAGCATTGCCGCTTTTGTGGTCGCCTACAGCGCCCTGGTGATTGATATTTCCCCCCCGGCGAATCGGGGCGAACTGATTGGCTACATGAGTTTGGTCAATCCCATTGGCATGGCTCTAGGTCCGGCACTCGGCGGCTTTTTACTGGAATGGCAGAATTTTTCTGTGGCCTTCACCGCCATGGGGATCTTAGGCATTCTGGGTATTGTGTGCGTCACTCAGGTCAAGGAAACCTACACGCCTCGCCCCGCCGTCCCCGCCGTCGGGGCGGCTCGTCCAGTCTTTTGGAGCCTGCTATGGACGCCGCGCGTCCGCACGCCCGCGATGATTTTGCTGCTGGTGGGCCTCGCGTTTGGCACCCTCAGCACCTTTGTCCCTCTGTTTGTGAGAGAAACTGGACTAGCGTTAAACGTGGGGCTGATCTACACCGCCTCCGCGATCGCTAGCTTTGGCATTCGCTTGCTGGTCGGGCGCGCCTCCGATCGTCACGGACGCGGTCGGTTCATTACCATGGGGCTGCTGCTGTATACCCTGTCAATGCTGACGTTTTGGCAAGCCACCACCCCGGCCATGTTTCTGATTGCGGGCCTGATTCAGGGAGGCGCGGCAGGTACGCTGATTCCCATGATTGCCGTGCTGATGGGCGATCGCTCAGCGGCTGACGAACGCGGCAAAGTGTTTGGTCTTGTGATGGTGGGGTTTGACGTCGGCATTGCGATCGCCGGGCCATTGTTTGGCACCTTTGCTGACTGGGCCAGCTATCGTGACTGTTTTGGCCTGTCGGGACTCATGACCTTCCTCGGATTCTTGATCTTCATCACCGCATCTAGCAAAAGTCTCAAGCATTCACTGCAATTTTCCCTGGGTCAGGGTCGCGATATTTATGCTGTTGAAGCGCAGGCAGCCGATTAGAAGCTTTGCCAATTTCTAAGAACAAATGTATCCATGCTGTAAAGATGGATTGAGCGAAAAACCTCAAGTCTAAACCTGCAGGTCAGCGCGGTAAAACATCTCCAAAAAGCGCTCTGACAGGCCGGTTAAACATCCAAACAAAAAGCGCTATGGGACTCTTTCAGCTCCACAGCGCTTTTTGATATTGAAAATGCAACGGGCATGGAGGGATTTGAACCCCCGACACCGTGGTTCGTAGCCACGTGCTCTAGTCCACTGAGCTACACGCCCTTCTAGGAGTTAAATAGTAGCACAGTCCTCGGTACAAAAATAGAGATTTGCCATGGCCCAAACAGAAAATTCCCCGGCGGCATTAAGTCACCTAAACGCAGCAGGTGAAGCCCACATGGTCGATGTTTCCCATAAGCCATCCACGGTGCGAGTGGCGATCGCCGAGGGGCTAGTGCTCATGGCCGCGTCAACGCTGACCCAGATTGAGCAGGGGGATAGTCCCAAGGGCGATGTGTTGGGCACGGCTCGATTGGCTGGCATCATGGCGGCAAAGCAGACGTCGGCCTTGATTCCCCTCTGTCATCCGCTGCCACTCAGCAAAGTCGAAGTCGTAATTACTCCCGAGTCGAGCCTACCAGGCTATCGCATTCAAGCCACCGTGCGCACCAAGGCCGAAACGGGGGTCGAAATGGAGGCGCTGACGGCGGTTTCCATCGCTGCACTGACGCTGTATGACATGGCCAAAGCGATCGAAAAGTCGATCACCATTCAATCAGTGCGCCTGTTACGAAAAACCGGGGGAAAGTCAGGCGAATATCAGGCCGCCCCTTAAGATAAGAGAGTGAACCGTTTGGATCTGTTTCTATGCCGCCGCGTTGGCCCCGTAAGCCTGATCGCCGTGACCCGGCCTTTCGCAAACTGGATGACCGCATGAATTTTGCCATTCATGTGGCACTCTTTGCCGCCATTAATTCTGGACTGTGGTTTGCCCATCAAATTAATGGTGACTGGGTCGCCTGGGTCAGCAAATTGACGTTGCTCTGGCTAGCTGGGTTAGTTAGCCACGCCATCTATATTTTTGCGATCGCCGATTATTCTGGCACCTACGTTCTGGAATCTGAAGATGCCTCCGAAGGGGGAAGCTAAACGGCGATCGCTCCCCTATGCTATTGGCGATCGCATGGGTCACATCGTCGGTGACGGCATTTAAATGCTCAACCAGCATGCTCAAATTGCCGCTGACTCACTGCGCCAGCGGAATGACTCACGCGATCGGTGACTCAACAAGATTGTTAGGAGAATCACGATGTCTTACTCTCCCCCAGCTGAAACCATTGAAGCACTGGCCGCTAGCATCGGTGACGTCGTTTACATCGACGTGGCCAAATGGCACCTCTACCTAAACGATGCGAAATTACATACCCTGGTCGCTGAGCGCCTGTATTCTCTAGTGGCTGACAATCGTCTGGCAGAAGCCGACGTCACCCAGGTGCTGCAGGATATTCCCATCTCTCTAGGAGGTGGACGTAAGCAGCTGCCGCTGGGCGATCTTGTACCTACTGCCTGCATGAGTGATTTAACTCGGGCGTTGGAAGACTTTAAAGATCGCATCTGAGGAAACTGGTTTTTGGCGATCGCGAGGGAATAACATTTCTCAGTAATTGGACTCTCGCTGCAATCTTAAGCAAGGCAAGGGAGTCAGATTTATAATCTTGTTGCAGAGAATGGGTATGACCGCTATGACAGGCGACCGCGGAAAGCCCTAAGGGATGCGCTTGAAAATCAAGTACCAGTGGCACGAGTTTCGACTCCGCTCAACTCTCGGGATGCGTAGGTTGAGCGGAGTCGAAACCGGATTTGCCGGTACTTTATTTGGGCGCGGTTCCCTAAGGGGTTTAAAAGTATTCCTAATCCAGCGTTGAGGCTCATCGCTAGCGCTGAAACCAGGCCGTCAGAGCTACCGCCAACCCATCCGCCGCATCATCGGGCTTAGGAATTTTGGGGAGGCCGAGCTCGCGCATGACGGATTCTTGCACCATAGATTTATCCGCATTGCCGTATCCGGTCAAGGCCTGCTTAATTTGGGCGGGCGTAAACTCGACGGGCAAGAGTTGATGCTGAGCCAGCACCAACATAATGACGCCCCGAGCTTGAGCCACCAAAATCGTGTTGCCCATCCGATAAAAAAACAGCTTCTCTAACGCGACGCGGTCAGGCTTGAACTGGGTGATGAGGCTGTGCAAATCGTCATGAAGCGTGCACAGGCGATCACCAACGGGGGTTTTGGCTGGCGTTTCAACAACGCCAAAATCGACCACCTCAGCCCCCGCCGCCGTAGTCGCTGAGGTCCCCATACCGTCAATGACCCCAAATCCTAGAATTGCCAGCCCCGGATCTAAACCCAGGATGCGCTGTTTCACTAGCGCGCCCCGACCGGTTGGCGACCATTGGCGGTCGAGTCTTCGTCGGCGGGGGCCACCCCAAACACTTGGCCAAAGACCTTATCGACCTTATAGCCCGAATCAATTGACTCAAGGGGATCTTTACGCAGCCGATGGCGCAGGCACATTACAATGACGCGGCGAATATCATCCAAGGTGACTTCAGTGCGGCCCTCAAAGGCGGTCAGGGCTCTAGCGGCCCGGTTGGTGACAATATCGCCCCGCAGCCCATCGACGTCTAGCTCTGAGCACACTTGAGAAATCTTGACCCGATAGTCGTGGTCAATCACCACCTCTGGCAGGCGCGATTGGGCCTCAATAATTTGCTGTTGCAAGGTCGCTTGAGTCTCAGAAAACTTTTGTAGATACGCCTGAGGGCTCTGGTCAAAGTCAGAACGCTGTTCAACAATTTGCACGCGCAGTTCCGGATCACGCACGGTGCGAATTTCGGCGTGCATCCCGAAGCGATCAAGCAGTTGAGGGCGCAGCTCGCCCTCTTCCGGGTTGCCCGAACCAACCAACACAAATTGGGCGGGATGACGAATCGAGATCCCTTCGCGCTCAACGGTGTTCCACCCGGAAGCGGCCGAATCGAGCAGCACATCGACTAAATGGTCGTCTAGCAGGTTGACCTCATCCACATATAAGATGCCTCGATTAGCTTTCGCTAACAGCCCAGGCTCAAAGGCTTTAACCCCCTCGGACAAGGCTTTCTCGATATCAATGGTGCCGCACACCCGGTCTTCGGTGGCCCCGAGGGGCAGGTCAATCATGGGCACCTTTTTTTGGGCCACGGGCAGCGTTTGGGTGTTGTACTCTCGCTGCGCGTCTGGGTCTTGAGGAGAGCGACTAAAGGGATCGTTCGCGACGACATCAATTTCGGGCAGCAGGTCAGCGAGGGCGCGAATGGTCGTCGACTTACCCGTGCCGCGATCGCCCATAATCATAACGCCACCAATACGCGGGTCAATGACGTTCAAAATCAAAGCCAGCTTCATGTCTGCCTGGCCAATCACAGCCGTGAACGGAAACACAACGCGGCGGGGGGCGGTCGAACGGTCAGCAGTCGCAGTCACAAGCAATCAACTCTCTTACAAACTCTTCAAACAAGCTTTACAGGCTTTATATAGTCAGCCTTTATTGTGCCACAGGGGTTTGCGCCGAAAACCGACATTTCACGATTGGGCACAAATTTTAGTCCTCAACGGCTGCAGAAGAGCGGTGGACTGGTGAGCACGTCATCGACAAAACTGCTTCAGTCCAGCGGGGCGATCGCCCTTACTCACCCTTATTGAAGATAGCCAGCTGGCGGGCCTGATGTTCACTCTTCTTGAACGGAGCCAACTGCATTGATCGGAGCGAAGTCAGCCCCGACCTCACGAAAATTAACAGTCCGGTTCAACAGGCCGTTACCCCTCTGTCGGAAAGGCTTTATCCGACTCAGGCAGAAGATGAATCAGCCTTAGATGACGGCATTTTTACCGCGCAGCGACACATGTGAGATGGACTACCAAGCTTTTGAATTGAATCGGCTATGATTGCAGCCAAATACTTAGAAAAGCCGCTGCTTGCTTGAAGCTTCTTTCTTTGCCTGAGGGGCTATTCAGTATTGCTTTCATTCTGGTTCGCTTGGAGAATACTGTGACTATTTACGTTGGCAATTTGTCGTTTCAGGCGACAGAAGATGACCTACGTGACGTGTTTGCCGAATATGGTGAGGTCAAGCGCATTAGCTTGCCCAGCGATCGCGAAACTGGCCGTAAACGGGGCTTTGCTTTTGTCGAAATGGCCGAAGTCGCTCACGAAGATGCGGCCATCTCAGAACTGGACGGGGCTGAGTGGTTAGGCCGCGAGCTGCGCGTCAACAAAGCACGGCCTCGTAACGAAAGTGGCGGCGGTGGCGGTGGCCGGGGTGGCGATCGCTCCAACGTCACGAGTAATCCGCTTTAGCGCGATCAGCGGCGGTGAGCACACCTGGGCAGTATGTGGGAAGATCGAGCAGCTATTAGGCTAGCCGGTTTTCTGAAGTTTGCTGATTGCCATTTGCAACTGCCAACAATTATTTAGGCGGGTTGTTGAATGGCCACAGTCTCGTTGCGGGGATTGTTGACGGCACGGGTGATCGGCAAGGTTTCTATCGCCTCACCCGTAAAGGGGCGCAGCAGCGACTCTAAAGTGCCAGAGTTATAGAAATTGGGGTCGAGCCAGGCATCGTAGTCACGGCTGGGCAAAATAACTGGCATCCGGTGATGAATGGGCGCTACTGCGGCATTAGCCGTGGTAGTCAAAATCGTGCAAGAGAAGGTCGTTTCCTCCGTTTGCGGATCTTGCCAGCGCTCCCATAGTCCCGCAAAGGCAAACAGCGATCGCGACTGCAGCCGAATCAGATGCGGCTGTTTGGGCTCGGTCGACTGAGGTTTTTGCCATTCATAAAATCCGTCGGCCACAATCAAACAGCGCCGCTGCTGAAAGGCCCCGCGAAATGAAGGTTTTGTCGCCACCGTTTCAGCCCGAGCATTAATCAGCTTGTAACCAATTTTGGCATCTTTGCTCCATTTGGGAATGAGGCCCCAGCGTTTGTCATGGCATTGGCGATCGCCCGTGCGTCGAGCCTGCGTAATGACGGCCACCGATTGACTGGGGGCAATGTTGTAGCGAGGCGTTAGCTCTGGCGTGACCGACAGCTGAAACGCTGTGGCAACGGTTTCTCCGGCTTGAGTCTGGGCAAATCGACCACACATATCAGCTATCTCACGATTCACATCTCATCCTGTCAAGCCGCCTGGTAGGCATCGACTGAGACTGCCTTCATTAGAGGGCGGCGCGAACGACAGTGCCTGCCTGTGCCGGTCGGTCTCGCAGGAGCTCTGAAAATTTATTGCCAGCTCTACGAAACGGTCTATCGCCGCTCCATTTCCGTTCTTAGTTCCGCCATCGTTTCGGTCAAGCCCGCTTCAAACACTTCGTAGAAGTAGGGTTGCAGTGGCCCCAGGCTGGCTTTCGCCATGATGGTTTGCACTAATAGCGTGTGGTCTGAGTCAGCGCTCTGGTTGGCGATCGCTGCGACCTGCCAATGACCCGACATTTCATCTAAGGTGCCTTCAAGCATGCGGTAGTCGATGCGATCAAGCGGCGTTTCGATATTTTCGGTGACGATTTTGACTCGGATCGGCAGCCAGCCAATCTTGCGGCGATCTTTGCGCTCGACAACAATACGGTTGTCGCGCTTTTCTAAAATGCGACTGGCGACCACCGACGGCAAAAAATCAGGAAACTGCTCATAGCTGGTCAAAACTTGCCACACGACATTAACCGGTGCCTGCACCTGAGAAAAAACGGCATAGGCCCCCGCGGTGCCCGTCAGAACGACGTTACCCTGCTGCAAATCTCGGTGTTGGGCCGGGCTCAAATTCTGTGTCAGCTGTTCGGGGGGCGTGGCGAGGGGCATAGAATCGAAAAGAGAACATCTAAACGCTAGTGTAACGAACGATTGCATGGTTAGTTTTACTGAGATCCAGTCTGCCTACATCGACTTTCCGAGTCGCCTGCAAAGCCTGATGCTGAGCACAATCAGTGCTGAGGGGCAGCCACAAGCAAGCTATACCCCGTTTGTGATGGCGGGCGATCGCGCCTTCTACATTTTCGTGAGTGGACTTTCTAAGCACACTCAAAATCTCCAAACGACGGCAAAAGCCGGGATTTTGCTGATTGAGGATGAGGCGCAAGCGCCGCAAATTTTTGCGCGTCAACGTCTGATGTATGACTGTGGCGTAGTGCTGATTGAGCGCCATGATCCCCAGTGGGCTGGGTTGGCAGATAAGTTTAAGGCGCGATTTGGCAATTTAATTGACATGCTGCGGCAACTGCCCGATTTCCAGATTTTCAAGCTTACCCCGCAAGCCGGTCGGTTTGTGGTGGGCTTTGGCGCGGCCTATGAGGTCGATCCAGCCAATCTTGAACGGCTGATACCCCTAGAAAATTGACCACCGGCCCTGCGTTCCGGCACGGCTGCCACCAAGTGGGCCATGCCGAGGGGCAGCCAGGAGGCCAGATGTGTCGTCTGGTTTCAGCGGCCATCTTTGCCAGGCTAGTACCAGACCGCCATATCCGTCTGAGGCTCCCAGGTGATCAGTTGATCGACTAAATAGTCTGTCAGGCTGGAGTTGGCAGGTTTAGGTAAACTCCAATTTCTGAAATCGATAGACGACAGTCTTACCTGGCAAAATTCTCCCTATCCTGGGGCTGTTACCGACTTTGAACCGGCAATCGCGAGCCTTAAACCCGAGTCATCATTCGTCAGTACATCTACGCCATATCTGCTAGCTGGTCGTTCTAGATTTAACTCGCATCGATTTACTAGAGACCGACAACCCATCCGGAATTGAGTCAGTCGGCCTCACAGTTTCTATCAAAAGAGTTAAAGTTTTTTCGGTGAACCCCGTTAGCTGTGGCGCTAGGGTGTAGCTTTGAGAGGTTGTCTTTTGCCTGGCTAACCAGTGCAAAGAGCCAGTTTGTTGCCAACTCACCGTTGGCATTTGTTTTGCCCTGATGTTGTCGAAAGCCAACCGGGCACACTATCGCGAACCCTTAGCCCTAAAAACTTTATGACTGCCGAAAATTCTTTTACAAGTTCTGCGGTTTCTCCCTTAGCTGCGATCGCGCTGAAACTTGTCGGCGTGGTAACGATTGCGTCAGCGCTCTTAGACTTTTTGGTTTTACTGATACCGCCCGATTTTTTGAATGCTCAGTGGCAGCTCAACGCGACCACCCAAATTGTTGACCGAGGGATTGTGCCGCTGGTCGGTATTGCCCTGCTACTTGCGGGCTTTTGGGTTGAACGCAGTGCTGGCAAGTCAGCCCAGCCAGGGACTCTGCTTACCGACTTACGCTTTTGGGCCTGTGCGATTTCTAGCCTTTTGGGTCTCATCTTTTTAGTGGTGACATTTTTACACGTGAATAACGTGCGCATTACGACCCAGGAGGCCCTAGCGCAAGTTGAGCGCGAGGCAAATCAAGCGACTTCACAGCTTGAGCAACGCCTCGAAGGCGAGCTTAACCAGCAGCAAAGTCAGCTACAGATTTTGTTTGAAGATGATGCACTCTTGCAGCAGGCGATCGAAGCTGGACAGCTGCCGGCAGAGATTGAGCAGTTCAGAGGTAATCCTTCGGGCTTAGATGAGTTTTTGACCCAGCGAGCAGGCGAAGCACAGCAGCAGATTGCCACTGAGATCGGCACTCGTCGCGAAGAAGCGCGCTCTCAGGTAAGACGAGAAGCCATTAAGTCGGCAACTCGAGTTTCCATCAGTAGCTTCATTATGGCGATCGCCTACATCGTGATTGGCTGGACGGGGCTTCGTCGCTTGTTGAGCATGGGTGGCGCTTAGGGGCATGACTAAGGGGCGTGTAACTCAATAACCCGTCAGGTTAAAAGGAGAAGCTACTCCAGTCGGGGGCAGGGCGATCGCTCTGCTCCTTTTTTGTGAGGAATTTGCGGCTCTATCGGCCTTCAATACTCAGCGTAGCGCCCCGTCCTGCGACTCCATGTCTGGCGTATAAAAAAGCACCTAAAGTGAGGTTTTAGACAACTCAACTTCACTGTTCAAGGACCGTTTGAACGACGCCCTAAATGCGTCTGCGGCAAGATATCGGGTAACTCATCACCAAACTTAAGTCATCCGCTCTGAGACAGATCGCCGATTTAAATTAATGAATGGGTCAACGAATATCGTCAAAAGGGCTAGAAGACAGGACTTCTGGAGATCCCTCTCCCAAATATTTTAATAACTAACGCGAATTTATGTTGACTGTTCGTTTCTTTGTGTTAACTTTTAATTGCTTCATATTAATTTCAGATTATTCAACTAACTGGCCCACTTCTAAAAGCACTGGCAACAGTCTTAGGGGGCAAGCGGTTTAATAATCTGGCCGGGTCTCGATCAAGCAATTCCTTTTGGCAGTGCCCCCAAGCGTCTCAGGCTTCCCCTGCTGCGCTTTGCTACAAGTGTTTTTGTCATGACCTTGGTCACCCTCAGCCATCCCGGTGGCGAGTGAAATGTTGTGCTGATTCTCTGGGTTCAGGGTTCTCATCAGCACGCAGTTCCTTTAATTTCTTACCACCCTCATACCGCCATAAGTCATTGCGTGACTACTGCGGCTTAGTTTGAGTTGCTTCACTGTCGTCAACTGTGGAGATAGCTAAACCAGGCTGAAGATTTTTGAGCTGCGTCACCAGCTTAAGGGCAGGGTTAGTGAGGTGCTTTCTATTTCTTGAAAAACCGATGGGTTGTCTACTGTCAGACAGCCTTAAATGTTTGCCTGTGTGTTGAGTTCGATTTATAGCGAATAGCTGCAGTTACCTACCGTTTCTGACTTCTAAGGGAGTGATTTTGAGATGATTACGTTAGATGATTTTCAGGCTTATTTGAATGCTGATGATATCAACGCTGCCATGAAAAGTGCTTGTCAAGCAGCGATCGCATCGCCTGAATTAATGCACTTGTTCATGGAGCGCTTTGTGAAGTACAGCGCCTCCTACAGTCACTCAGTACCGACCCTATGTGGCACCATTGGCCGCAGTGAGCAATTCTGCGATCCACAGGTCGCGATCGCCCGCCACAGCAACCGTGGGATGGACGTTGCCGCCAAAGTTTTTTCTGCTTCTATCGAAGAATTTCAGGATCCTCGCACGGGCGTTTCTCATCGCACGCTGGCCTATGCGCTACTCGATGCGTTGGCCGCGTACGCTGGGCTCTCTGACGCGGCGGTGGAGCGGGTGATGCAGGCCGAAAGCTGGCTAGATGACATGACTCAATTCGTGCAGGATGCTTATCAGGCAGAACCTCACAGCTTAGAGCAGATGGTGCGGGCAATGGGCTTTCACGCCGCCGCTGAAACGATTGGCGGCAATGAGTTTAGCATCATCAACTCGATATTCTTTTCGGGTCAACGCGAGGGCGATTTCGGCCAGTTTATCAAGCAGCATAAAGCCCGGTTTGCAGCTGGCACGGTCAGCCCCTGGTATTGGATCGTGATTCACGGCACATCGACAACCGAAGGCGTCGAACTCGGCCATGCCGATGATGCGATTCAGGCATTGAACCTTGCAACTCGCTATTCCTCGGTATCCGAGGGCCAAATTGTGGCATGGGCAGGCCAAGGTGTCCGTCAGTTGGCCACGATCCAAACCCGCTTTTTCCAGCGAGTCCAGCAAGAACTTCGAGAGCATGCAGGGCTCTCTGTGGCCGCTTAATACCTGTTTAGTCCTCGTCGCAGCCCGACCTTGCCCGACCACTCACGTGGCGGCCAAGTCAGTCACGCTGCCAAATTTCGTAAATCATTTCACACACCCTTTCGGAGATTCCTCAACATGCTTATTGTGCAAACAGCGGCAGATGGTAAAGGTAAGCGCCTGACCACAACCCAGCCGATTCAGCGCGGCGCGGCTTTTCATACCATCGCGAACTATCGCTTTGCTGATGAACGAACCTACACAAGCGTTCAAATTGACTCAGACGAGAGCATTGAAGAACATTTCTTAGCTCATCTCAATCACAGCTGCAATCCGAATGTCATCATCGATGCGACCAGTCTGGAATTGCGAGCGATCCGTGATATCCAACCCGGTGAAGACCTGACCTTCTTTTATCCCAGCACGGAGTGGGCGATGGCAGAGCCATTTACCTGCCTGTGTGGCACAGCCAACTGTATTGGCACGATCTCAGGGGCAAGGGATTTGCCGCTAAATGTGTTAGGTCGCTACTTCATTAATCGCCATATTGGTGGTGCCGCCTTAGAACACTTAGTTGGCAAGGGTATAGAAGCTCAAGTGTCAGCTTGAGGCACAGTCTTGCTCTGCAAAAGAGAGGATGTTCAGGTAAAATCCTATACCTTGCTTAGACATCCCCTCTGAGTATGTTCAGCAGGGTTGTTGATGTCAGGACAAGTCACCCTTCTAGGTGACTTTATGTCCGCAGTAAGGGCGATTTTTTTCGCCCTTTTAGAAATTCTTGAATTTCAGAGAGTTTCTGGCAACTGGCACTTCTTTACTATGCTGTTTGGCAACAGTAAGTTTTCGAGACCGTTTGGCCTTGGCCAACGATCTTTCATCAGTGCTTTTACTCAAGACAGTTTGTCTAACCAGCTCATACACTACATTGTTGATTTCCAGGTTCTAAAAATCAACAGTCGTAATGAGATTTCCTGAATTTCCCAAGCCGTCATCCGTGCAATCTAGGTATGAAGACAAAAAGATTGGGCATGTCAGTAAAATAACCTAAAAATATTGATTTACAGAAACTATCGCAATTTTAGATTTGTTTTAGATTGACTATGCTTTCGTTAATGGGCACTCTTCTAGTGACGTCGATGGTCTAATGTGGTTGCCAAAATGCGAATATCTGATCGGGGTAGAGCCCTGCAGCTTTTTCTGATTGTGCCCTTTGTGCTGCAGATTTTTGGAGCTGTTGGTCTAATCGGCTATATCTCGTTCCGCAAGGGTGAACAAGCGGTTGAGGAGTTAGCAGAAGAGCTCATCAACGAGGTCACTAAAACCGTTGATAGTCGCTTGGATTATTATTTGTCGATCCCCCACCAGGTCAATCAGATCAATGCCGATGCGATTCAGATGGGCCTGCTCGACCTCAACGATCGCGAAGCTACGGCCCAGTATTTTTGGCGGCAAATGCAGGCCTATGACCTAACCTACGTTGGCTATGGATTGACGACGGGGGCTGGGGCCGGGGCAGCTCGCTACGACGGCAAAACGGTCACCATTGACGACTGGTCTGAGAATTCTCCCGGTAACGGCTTCAACTATGCCACTGACGAGCAAGGCAATCGCCTGTCGGTCAACGCACCGTTTGACTTTGATAACTTCAGCGAAGCTTGGTACAACGAGCCGCTCGCCGCTGGAGAGCCGACCTGGTCGCGCATCTATACCTGGATGCATCCAGATGGTTACCCCTACATTACGGCTTCTGCCGGACGACCAGTTTACGATGCTAATAACCAACTACTGGGAATGATCGCAGCGGATATTCATTTGCTCAAGCTGAGCGACTTCCTGCGGGAATTAGAAATCAGTCAAGCGGGTCAAGTCTTTATTGTTGAGCGGGATGGCACTCTGATTGCCAGCTCTGGTGATCAGGATCCCTTCAAGCTGGTCGATGGTGAAATTCAACGAATCAACGCCATCAACAGTCCCGACGAGAGGATTCAAGGCATTGCGCAGTACCTACAGCAAGCCTCAGACTTGGTCACGCTCTCGGAATCTCAAGATCTGCATCTGAACCTGAACGACGAGACCTATTTTGTCGAGGTTCAACCTTGGCAAGATGACTACGGCCTCGACTGGATGTTTGTGGTGGCGGTGCCGCAGCGGGTGTTTATGGGACAGATCTATGCGAATGCTCGTACCACTGCTCTACTGTGCGGCGGTGCTCTTTTCGTGGCGACCGTCTTTGGCCTCATAACGGCGCGGCATATTACTCGCCCGGTCAAAGAATTGAATGCTGCGAGTCAAAAAATTGCCTCCGGCTCACTCGATGAAGCGGTGGGTGATAGTGGCATTCGGGAACTCGACACACTGGCCCATTCGTTCAATTACATGGCTCAGCAGTTACGCGAATCGTTTGCGGTGATCGAAGCCAGCAAAGGCGAGTTAGAAAATCGAGTAAAGGCTCGTACTGCCGAGTTACAAGCCGCGCTCACAGAGTTGCAGCGAACTCAACTGCAGGTGATTCAGGGCGAAAAAATGTCGAGCTTGGGGCAGTTGGTGGCAGGCGTGGCTCACGAAATCAACAACCCCGTCAATTTTATCTACGGCAACTTGACCCATGTGGAAGAGTACTCACAGGCCCTGTTGAAGGTGGTGGACGTGTTTCAGCAGCATTATCCAGAACCGGATTCAGCGGTTCAGCACAGCCTGGAAGATGCCGATGTGGACTTTTTGCAAGAGGACTTGCCCAAAATCTTGGCCTCGATGCGGTTAGGCACTCAGCGGATTCGTCAGATTGTCCTATCGCTCCGTAACTTCTCACGCATGGATGAGGCCGAGATGAAATCGGTCGATATTCACGAAGGGCTGGAGAGCACGCTGGTCATCTTGCACCATCGCCTCAAAGCGCAACCCGAGCAACCAGCGGTTGAAATCATTCGCCAGTATGGTGATCTGCCCCTCGTGGAATGCTATGCCGGACAGCTCAATCAGGTGTTTATGAATATCTTCTCTAACGCATTGGATGCATTGGAGGAGATGAATGAATCGCGATCGCTAGCGGCGATTAAAGCCAATCCCAACATCATCACAATCACCACAGCGCTGCTGGAAAATCAGCAGGTTCGCATTACCATCGCCGATAACGGCCCAGGCATTACTGAGCCAGTGCAGCGGCGGGTCTTTGACCCCTTCTTCACCACCAAACCGCTCGGCAAAGGCACGGGCATGGGCATGTCTATCAGCTACAGCATTGTGGTCGAAAAACATGGCGGTGGTCTGAAATGTGATTCCACGCTGGATCAAGGTACCGAGTTTGTGATTCAGATTCCCATTCATCAAACGTCTAATGAGACGGATGGCATAACGGTACCCACGGCGACCTCAGTACCGGCGACGGTATAAGTCAAGTTTATCGGGCTGAGCCATGGCGAACTGATGGTTATTTACCACAGAGCTCAGTTCATGCGACGAAAATCAATGGGTGACGGCTAGCCATGGTTTTATGCGATCGCTGGCACTTCTCTGTAATGGATTGAGCTGATAGCCGCAACGATACCGGTTGGCAACAACAGAAACCAACCATCGTGTCGGGCTACACTGCAAGCAGTCGCCGAGCTAATCGCCATCGCCAGCCGCTATTGCCGTCGCCAGGGTCGTCATCGGGCCAGCTCGATGCCAGGGCAAAGAGGCTATGTACAGGCGACACCATCAGGGATGTCTGCAGAATGTTGCTTGCCGGCCACGGTCGCCGTCCTCGGGCCTCATGACCTAGGCCGGAGCAACTCGGTTGGGGGACCGGTGCGGTGCCCCCACTAGAACATGATGGCCGGCGCCGGTATGGGAATATCGGTCATGCCCTAATAGGAGATCTCAGCCTTGCGGAAACTGCCGCCTTTACCCTTTTCAGTCAAGTTAGCCTACGGCACCGGAGAACTCGCAGCGGCGGTACCGTCTAGTTTGTCAGCGTTCTTTCTGCTCTATTTCTTTACGTCAGTGGCGGGCTTGAGCCCGGCGCTGGCCGGGGGCGTACTCATGTTTGGCCGCCTATGGGATGCGATCAACGACCCGCTGGTGGGCTGGTTAAGCGATCGCACCGAATCGCCCTTAGGGCGGCGCTATCCCTGGATGCTGATCGGGTCGGTTCCGCTGTCGATTTGCTTTGTGCTGCTGTGGACGGTTCCCCCAGTCGAAACGCAATGGGGCCTCTTTGCCTACTATGCTATCCTCTCGCTGTTTGCTTTTGCCTCGCTGACGGCGGTGCAGCTGCCTTATACGACTCTCGCGGCTGAACTATCCGATGACTACGACGAACGCACGGCGCTGATTGGCATGAAGTCAGCCTTCAGCATTAGCGGCAGCATTTTGGGTCTGGTCATGGCCCAAATCGTGTTTGATCATGTGGTCGATCCGAGAGCGCAATACCATCTCCTGGGTCGCCTCTCGGCCGTCCCAGCTGTATTCATGATTTTGATTTGCGTGGTGGGCACCTATCGCCGGTATTGGCTGGTGCACGCCAGCCGGCCCAAACTTCACACGCAGAAGCAGACAACTTCACTATTCTCAGAAATTCGCAGCGTGTTTAAAAATGGGGCTTTTCGTAAGATTTTGGGGCTTTATCTGTGCGGCTGGATTGGCATTCAACTCACGGCGGTGATGCTGCCGTATTTTGTGAGCGCGTGGATGGGCCTATCGGAAAGTCACTTTGCCCGCATGGCTCTGACCGTACAGGGCACGGCGATCGCCATGGTGCTCGTGTGGGAGCGGGTAGCGAGACTAAGCGGTAAACGAACGGTCTTTATGCTGGGGGCGCCCTTAGCCATTGCAGCGCTGCTGCTGCTGCTGACCCTGCAGCCGGGGGATGTCGTCATGATGTATCTGCTGGGCATGGTTGCGGGCACGGGCGTCGCCACGATGTATATGGTGCCGTTCTCGATGCTGCCTGACGTGGTGGATTTGGATGAGCTACAAACCGGATTGCGCCGCGAAGGGCTGTACTTTAGCGCGGTGGTGTTTTTGCAGAAACTCGGCATCGCCGTGGCCCTATTCGCCTCGGGCACGCTGTTAGACCTCACCGGCTTTGCCGCAGAGGCGACGACCCAACCGCCGGTAGCTCTGTGGACAATTCGGTTGCTGATTGGCCCCTTGCCCGCAGTCTTGCTGCTGTGCAGCGTCTGGTTTGCCTATCGCTATCCGATTAATCGGCAGCGCCATCAAGAAATTCTCTTAGCCCTGCACGACAAACGACAGCAAAAGCTGACCATCAATGCGCCCACTGGGCAAGAGCTGTGACCGGGGCAGTAGGATGCCAGGTTAGGCAATCAGGGGAGATAGAGCAGCAAAATCCTTAACTGGGATTTGACCGATCTGAGTCTATGGTTAGTTGCTGATCACTCGCGATCGCTCTAGCATGGGAAACTACGCTACGGGTTCTATTGACCATGTTGGAAACGACAGATTTGAAGCGCGATTTAGCCGTGTTGACACAGCGCCTGGGCACCGCTCAGGAGTATCTTTGACGTTGATGCGATTACCGCCAGAATTAAAGACTTAGAGCAACTGGCAGCCCAACCGGAGCTGTGGGATGACCAGGCCAGAGCCCAGCAGATTTTGCAGGAGCTAAACGACAATAAAGCGCAGCTAGAACAGCTCAAAACCTGGCAGGGCAGTTTAGACGATACTGAAGCCATCTTAGAACTGCTGGAAGAAGACTCTGACGAAACGCTACTCGTCGAAGCTCAGAGTACGCTGAGCGAAATGACTCAGGCGCTCGACACTTGGGAGCTACAGCAGCTGCTCTCGGGGGTGTATGACAAAAGTGGGGCGGTGCTCACCATCAATGCTGGAGCGGGCGGCACCGATGCCCAAGACTGGGCCGAAATGCTGCTACGCATGTATACCCGCTGGGCCGAACGCCAAGGCTACAAGGTCGCGTTGGTAGAGCAGTCAGACGGTGAAGAGGCGGGCCTCAAGTCGGCCACGTTAGAAATTCAGGGTCGCTATGCCTTTGGCTATCTCAAGGCCGAAAAAGGCACCCACCGGCTGGTGCGCATTTCCCCCTTTAACGCTAACGGCAAGCGGCAAACCAGCTTTGCCGGGGTCGAGATCATGCCCATTCTGGATCAGTCGATTGAGCTAGATATTCCCGATAAAGATTTGGAAATCAAAACGTCACGCTCGGGTGGCGCGGGCGGCCAAAACGTCAACAAAGTAGAAACCGCCGTGCGGATTACCCATTTGCCTACGGGCATTTCCGTGCGGTGTACTCAGGAGCGATCGCAGCTGCAAAACCGGGAAAAGGCGATGGCCCTATTGACGGCAAAGCTACTAATCATTGCCCAAGAACAACAGGCTCAGGCCATTGCCGAGATTCGCGGCGATATGGTCGAAGCGGCCTGGGGCAACCAAATTCGCAACTATGTGTTTCACCCTTATCAAATGGTGAAAGATTTGCGCACCGGCGAAGAAACCACGGCGATCGCCGACGTGATGGATGGCGCTTTAGACCCGTTTATTCAGTCCTATTTGAGAAAAGATACGCAAACGGTAGCCGCCGAGGTCGTTTAATGCTGCGGTTGGTCAAGCTCAATGGGCGGCGTTCCCCCCGAAGCCAGTGCTTTGCCCTCGATGCTCCCATCCGGACTTGCCCGAGCGCGGCTGGGGATATCCGCACTCGTCCTGTAGGGTATGGAAGCAAGGACTCCGTTAAATTGATGAAACGTTAGCGCTCCCCCATTTAGTCAGTGACATGGTTACGTTACTCCTCTTTTTAGTTGCGATCGCCCTCCTGGTCTGGGGCTTTGTGCGAGCGCGACCGCTGGGCAAAATTGGTCTCTTGGCTTGGCTGCAGTCCGTCGTCTTGATGCTGCCGTGGCTGCTATTTTTTGGGTCATTTACCCTCGGCATCTACTTCAACTTAGTCGGGGTGCTGTTTTTGGTGGTATCCTCCGTCGGCATTTACATCTACCTGGGTCGTCGCCTGCGAGCGCTGGGGCAAGACGAGCTCGCGATGCAAAAGCTGAAAACCGCGATGGTCGCCTCCGATCTGGCGGCCAATGAGCCGGCCCACGACCAGGGGGCTCCGGCGACGATGAGCACCTCACCGGCGACAGCCGAGGCTGACCCTACCGCCGAACCCGCCAAGGCCAGCACTGATGATGAAGAGGTGCGGCTACCAGCCGAAGACCAGACCCTGTTAGAAGGGATCTTTGGCATTGACACCTTTTTTCGAACTGAGACCGTGTCCTACGACCAAGGGGCAATTTTTAAGGGCAACCTCCGCGGCGAGCCCGAGGCAGCGTTGGCCCAACTCACCGCCCTAGCAGACGACCGGCTAGAGCAGCGATATCGGCTCTTTTTAGTGCCCGACCCACAGGGCAAACCCGTCATCGTCGCCCTACCCAAAAGCCGCGACCCTCAGCCGCTGTCAGCTTTTCAAAAAGGGGCGGCGGTACTGCTCGCGATCGCGACGTTCCTAACTTGCTTAGAAGCGAGCGGCATCTTGCTCGGCTTTGACCTCCTGACCGCCCCCGATAAGTGGCCTGCTGCCCTGCCCTTTGCCCTAGGGACGATGGCCATTTTGATCACCCATGAAATCGGCCATTGGCTGATGGCGCAGCGCCGTGACGTGAAGCTCAGCTGGCCATTTTTGATTCCCACCTGGGAGATTGGCTCATTTGGAGCGCTGACGCGCATTGAGTCGGTTTTGCCCAACCGTTCGGTGCTCTTTGATGTCGCCCTAGCGGGGCCAGCCGCCGGGGGCCTATTGTCGTTTGTGTTGCTGGTTTTGGGGTTTGTGCTCTCCCATCCCGGTAGTGAGTTTCAGCTACCGGTCGCGTTTTTTCAGGGGTCGGCTTTAGTGGGCACGTTAGCCAAGATCATCTTGGGTGCAGCACTGACCGAGCCTTTGGTTGACGTTCACCCCTTTGTGCTGATTGGCTGGTTGGGGCTGATCATTACCGCCCTCAACTTGTTGCCTGCCGGTCAGTTAGATGGCGGTCGCATTGTGCAGGCAATTTATGGCCGCAAAACCGCTGGCCGGGTGACCGTCATCACCGTGGCGCTGCTGGCGATTGCCTCTTTAGCCAATCCCCTAGCGCTGTATTGGGCGGTGCTGATTTTGTTTTTGCAGCGCCAGCAAGAGCGGCCGGCCACTAACGAAATCACTGAGCCCGATGACGCCAGAGCGGCCTTGGGGCTGCTGGCCCTATTTTTGACGTTGGCGACGCTGCTACCCTTGACGCCGTCTTTAGCCGGGCGGTTGGGCATCGGTTAAAACCGGGCATTTGCCCAACCGATCAAACCACAGACTGTCAGCCTCCCAAGTGGGCAACTCACAGGGGGAGCTGGGGCTCAAAAGATCATGAGGTCAAGTTCAGCATCGCTGAGTGCTTCGCTGCCCACTAGCTCAGTGCGAATCGTGAGGTACCGGCTGGTATAAATCGAGGACTGCTTAAAACGGGGATTCGGCTGACCGGTTTGGGCATCGGCTTCAGCATAGGCTTCGAGATATTCTGGTGCGATCGCCCCTTGACGAGCCGGCAGCGATCGATCTTTAGAAACGGTCATAACCAACCACGATGATATGTTCGACGTACACAATACTGAGCTTCTGCAGCATTAGGCCGCGAACTTTTGGAAGCCTTAAGGAATCCCTGTCTCACCGTGACATTGTTTAACGTGGCCCACCGTGGTTGCGGCCTCAACCACAAGCTTTCTTGACTTTCTCCCTCCCGTGAGCCGTTATTTGGGCACTGGTCAGCCATAGTGAGGAAAGCTGAATACTATAACTAGAGATGATTTCAGCTTCTTAAGATGCAATGTCCTCAATGTGGCAGTGAACAGCTATTGAAGAACGGTGTGCGTCAACTCAAATCTGGTGAGCCCGTTCAGTACTATCGCTGTAAAGTTTGTCAGAAACGGTTTGACGCGCGGGCAGGAACTCCCATGCATCGACTGAGGACACCGACTGCGGTCGTCGAGATAGCGCGGCAAGCGAGCAGCGAAGGACTGGGTATCAGAGCTACCGGGCGAGTGGTGAGTCAAGCCCGTAACAGCATTCGCACCTGGGAGGCTCGCTTGGCGACGCAAGCTAAACAGTTGTCACCGCCGCCTCGGTGACGGTAGAAAGCGACGAACTTTACACCAAAGTCGAACGCACCCGCCCAGCCCATGAAAGCGAGGGGTAAACAGCGATCTCACTAGAACGAGAGAGGCGCTACTGGATTAGTCGTGTGAGTGGTTCCCGAGAGGGAGCCCGATTCCAGCGTATCGTCACGAAGACTTAGGGGTGGATGAGTCACTGTTCGAGTATTTGCTGGTTTACCGATAGAGCACTGCCTTGCTGATGATGTGCCAGGAGGGTCAGAGATGTCGTGGATTCAAGATCCAATGCAGCTCGCGGCAGACCGGCACCAGATTTTTGCCGCCGCAGATATTCCGTACTACGTGACTGGCGGTGTGCCGGCCATCGTTTACAGCGAGTCGCGCAGGCGATGATCGAGCGGTTGTCCAATGTAACCAGCAGGGCGCTGTTTTAGCCGCCAGTCCATCCTGGTAAGACCGGCGGCAGTGGCGGGCGATCGCTCAGCGGATATGAAGCGGCCTCTAGCTACGCAGCCGATAGCCCATACCTCTCACTGTTTCGATCGCATCATTTCCTAACTTACGCCGCAGATGGCGGATATAGACTTCGATAATGTTAGAGCCGGGATCATAGTCGTAGCCCCAGACCCGGTTGAGCAATTGCTCCTTACTCATCACCTGCATGGGATGTCGAAGCAGCACCTCGGCCAGGACGAACTCTTTGGCCGACAGTTCCACCAGGCGGCCCTCTACCCAGGCTTGCCGCGTCAGCAAATCGAGCGATAAGTGACCCACCTCTAAACGGGTTTCTGAGGGGCTGGCATAGGCAGGACGGCGATCGCGGAGCTGGACTTTGATGCGAGCCAGTAACTCTTCAAAGCGAAAGGGTTTAGTCATGTAGTCGTTGGCCCCCCCTTCCAGCGCCGTCACCGTGTCGTCAACGCCATCTCGCGCGGTGAGGACGATGATGGGCAGGCACTCTCCCTGCCCCCGCACCGCCTGCAGCACCTTCAGACCATCCTGGCCGGGTAAGCCTAAGTCGAGAATGAGTAGGTCAAAATCATCGCCCCGCGCTAGCTCTGCGGCTCGATAGCCATCTTCGACGACTAAAGTGGTGAAGCCATGGGCCTTGAGCCCCGCTTGGAGAAAGTCAACGATGTGTGGGTTGTCTTCCGCGATCAGAATGCGATTCATACTGCAGAGTTGCCGATGGATAAACTGCGGGATCGAGCGGCAGAATGAGCGTAAAGGTAGCACCCTGACCCAGTTCACTGGCCAGTTCCACCCGCCCGCTGTGGGCCTCAACGATCGCGCTAACGATGGCGAGCCCCAGGCCTGCCCCTTCAAACGGTTGATCATTATTGGTGGCGCGGGCAAACCGCTCAAAAATTTGCTGCTGGTCAGCTGGGGCAATGCCCTCGCCGGTATCGCGCACCCAAAATCGCAGATAGTCGCCATCTATGGCGGAGCCCAGGGCGATGGGGTCTCCGGGCTGGGTATGCCGCAGGGCATTTTGCACCAGGTTCATTACTGCTTGAGAAAAGCGCTGGCGGTCTAACGTCGCTGGATACAGACCCTTAGTCTCTAGTCGCCAGTCGCGCTCTGGGGTGAGCGATCGCGCCTTTAGGTATAGTTCCTCGGTCAGCCAGTCCAAATCCTCCGGTTTCAAGATGAGGAAATCGGGCCGCTCGGCTTTCGTTAGCAGTAGCAGGTCATTGACCAACCGATTCATCTGCTGCAGTTCATTGGTCATCAGCGCAATGGTTTCCGCCTGTTTTTCCGGGCGGTAGGCCAGGGTTTCTAGCTGACCCTGAATCACCGTAATCGGCGTACGCAACTCATGACTGACATCTTTGAGAAACTCCTGCTGCCCATCAAAAGCCCCCTGCAGCCGATCTAGCATGTCGTTGAAGGTCGCCGCGACGGCGGTGATTTCGTCCTTCCCCTGCAGGGGAATCCGCTGACTCATATCCGATTCGGTAATTTGGCGTGCCGTGCGGTTCATCAAATGCAGGGGGCGGAGCAGCCGGCCGGCCGTGACCCAGGCAATGACAAAGAAGCTGCCCAGCACGGCGACCGACACCTTAAGCACCAGTCGAATGGCCGCCGTGCCTGACTGGTAGGCGGTCGTTTTATCTTCGACCGCAATGAAAATGCCTTCAACCTCATTGCCAATGATCAGCGGCTCGGCAGCGTAGACGACGTTGTGATCGGCCCCTTCTAGGCGCTGCTGCTGCGGTGCTGACAGGTTGGCCCAGCGGGTGACTAAGTCAGGGTCGCGCACCAACCAATCGGGCAGCGGCCCGCTCGCGCGATACAACTCACCGTCCACAAAGGTGGCCACCCATTCATCCTCAGCGGGCACATGGGCGGCCACCATCTGGTCAAACAAAGCGGTGATCTCTGGCTCGGTGGGCCGCCGAGCAGTCAGGGGCTCGGCCGCTTGCTGAAATCGGGTCACCTCTTCGGCCAGAGCGGCTTCTGCTTGCTCGTACAAGCGATCGCAATAGATTTGCCGAGTCACCCAAGTCGCCATGACAGTCGTCGAGACGGCCAGCAGGAAATACCAGGCTAAGAGTCGCGTGCGAAAGTTACGAAAAGACATCAGCCACTCCGTTACTCGTTTCATCGTACCGATTCCTCAGAGTAGGCGGCAGGGGTAGTGCTGCTAGTCGGTCGGTCGAGGCTGACCGGCCCTGAGCCGTAGGTGACCACCATCAACAGGCCACCAATGATGGCCAGATTTTTCAGGAACTGAGTCATCTGGGTCGGATCCACGATGGGGTTGTGAAACACCAGGGTTGCGGGGATGAGGAACGCCAGCAGCAAGCCAGCGCCAATACGGGCTTTGAAGCCCACAATCAGCGACAGGCTGCCAAGCAATTGAAAGGCCACGGTGAATATGGCCACGAGCGCTGCCAACGGCAGGCCCGCCCCAGCAATCTGCTGCTGAAGACCCGCAAAATCTGAAATTTTGCCGATGCTGCTATGCAGAAAAATGACTGCGATCGCGGTGCGAGCCAGCAGAGGAATGTACTTTTGCAGAATCATGAGAATTTTCTCCTAATTTACGCAGGTGAATGAACAGACCGGTTGACCGCAAAGGTCAGGGATGAAAAATAACTCAGGCCAGGAAGTCAGGAAAACATTGGGCTGATTAGCGTTAATATCAGCCGGCTCTAGAAATGGCTAGTTGATTTGGTCAGTAGCCAAGGGCGATCGCCCTGAGCCCCAGCAGACATGGGGTTAGCTATTCCTGGCGCAGGCAGAATGACGCGAATGGCACGATCGCCTCGGCTATAACCATGCAGCCAGTTCAGCAGCACCGCTAGGCGATTCCACACTCCCGGCAAATACACTAGATGCACGCTAAGCCACATCAGCCAGGGCAAAAATCCGGTCAACAAAACGGGGCCAACTTTGCCGACTCCGGCATAGCCACCAATGATGGCGAGGCGGCCTTTATTTAGATAGCTGAAGGCTGTCGGTGCTTTGCCCCGCAGTTGGCGGCGAATATTGCACGCCACCGCCACCCCCTGCTGTAACGCTTCGGGGGCGACTCCCGTCAGGGGTTTGCCGTTCTGCTCGGCCTGGGCCAAATCACCGATCGCATACACGGTGTCGTAGTCAATTAGTTGCAGCGTTGGTCGGACCCATAGTTTGCCTTTGCGTGCAGTCGCTAGGCTCGCTGTTGCTGCTGGCATAGCGGCTTCGAGTCCGGCGGCCCAGACGACCGTTTCAGCAGGCAGGACTGAGCCATCTTGAAACTCAACGGTCTGCTCAGTTACCCGACTCACCCGCGTTTTAAAATGAACCTTAACGCCCAGCTGACGCAGCTTGCGAGTGGTGTAGCGACCCAGGCGATCAGGCAGATTCACCAGGAGATTATCCCCCGACTGCACCAGAATGATCTGCATCTCCTGCCAGCTTAGGCCGGGATAGTCGCGACGAACGGCACGCTTGAGTTCCACCAGGGTGCCCGCCATCTCGACACCGGTGGGGCCGCCGCCCACGATAACGAAGGTCAGCAACTGCTGCCGCCGCTGTGGGTCACGCTCGCGAGTGGCTTGCTCAAACTGCTGCAGAATGTGGTTGCGTAGCGCCGTCGCCTGGGCTAACGTCCGCAATGGAAAGGCGTGCTCCACCGCGCCGGGGACACCCAAAAACTGGGTCTGGCTGCCGGTGGCCAGCACCAGATAGTCATAGGGAATGACTTGATCGTCAGTTTCGACCACTTGGTGGGCAAAGTCGATGCTCTGGACAGTCGCCATCAAAAATCGAGTGCGCGGTGCCCGACGCAGCACCGTCCGCAGCGGATAGGCGATGCTCTCGGGCGCAATTTGGGCAGCCGCTACCTGATATAGCAGCGGCACGAACGTGTTGTAGTTATGGCGATCGATGAGCAAGACCTCGGCCCCACTCTGGGCGAGAGACTGAGCCGCTTGCATACCGCCAAAGCCAGCACCGGCAACAACGACCCGGGGGGGATTTGAGACTGTTTGCATGGTTCAGGTGTGTTTGAACGGTTGACATGTTCTGAGCGTCGCAAGTTGTACCGTTCGCTACCTGAATCTAGGCTGAAAAAATTTTCAGGTTGGGAAAATACCAAGCTCCTGTCTCGGATCGCGTCGATTTGCCGAGAATGTTCGCTGCGGGTGCATTCAGGCATGCGGCAACTCACCCAACTGATGAGAGCGGAAACTTCTGGGTCAACCAGCGTTCAGGTTTATGGGCGGAGGGACTGAGGGCAGATAGACGATCGTGAATAGCTCGACTTTGCGCCTGTATACCCGCTCGTCTTCAAATTTGTAGTGATCTCTCAATCAAGAGAAACTGCATCGAGTGCAACCCAGTCTTGCAGGACTCACGACGAGAATTTCCCATTGAGATAAGCACAGCGCTGCCACAGCACCTGTGGCACATTATCCTCATGCCACTGAGCCCCGGAGATTTTGACCCGTCGTCCAATCTGCTTGACGGTTGACTCAATCTCACCGGAGCCAATCGAAATGCCCTCAGCCTGGTAATAACGGTAGTTGACGATGCGGTGTCGGTGTTTGGCCAGATAAGCGATGAATCGCTCTACGCGCTCATGGTGCCAGTCCTCGAATAAGGCGACGGCACTCTCGACATCAGCGTTCCACAGCTTGGCTTCCACGGCGTCGAGGCGCTGTGACGAACCGCCGACTTGACCGAGATTCTCAATCAGGTGGTACCAGTCCAGGATCTCCAGCCGCTGGATCGCCCCGTCGAGTTGGGCAAACAGCTTCCAAATGCCATCATGACCATCGCCCAGACAGACCAACGGCGAGGCGAGCGGTTGCTGGTTCACCCAGTCGACTAGGCGCTCATTCGCTCGAAAGTAGGCATTAACACCGCATTGGTGTCGGTTGACCGCTTTATCATCGCGCCATTCACGGATGAAAAATTCCCGATGGCTGGTCCCACATGCTCTAGCAAGTGTCCACGCACCGCTTTCTCGATCCCTTCCAACGTCTTGACTGCTTCGGGGTCAGTTTCCTCATAGAGCAACGCTGCGATCTCCTCAGTCAGGGCTTTAAGACGGGCTTCCTTAGAGACATCCATGGGGGTAACCGATAAGAGATGAACTCACTAAAGCTTCCTGCTCAGGCCATTATCCGAGAGTAAGCATTATTACTCATTGCATAACTGGGATGCACTCAAGGCAAGGCCTCGTGAGTCTAGCCACTCAGCCAGTTTTGGACGATGGAACTCCCGGTCTCCGAGCACCAGCACCGGATACTTCTGGAAGAGAGGCAACACCGCTTTCAAAAGACGTTTTTGGGTGGTCAGGTTACTGTTTCCAAGTTGGTTTAAGGTCTCCCAATAGAGTGGGAGGGCATGGGTGCCCCAGACTAAGGACACCATAAAGATATTGTGGTCTTGCCATTGGGTGCGGTCGATCGCCAGCAGCCAATCGCCCCATTTGTGATGCTTCAGCCGCCTCAGTCGTCGGCGTTGCTCCCGATTCATCCCCCGGCCCGTTTGCACTTGACGAAGCCAATCCTTCATCAGCGGAAACCACAGCGCTTTGACCGTCATTTGGGGCAGCGCTAAAAACCGCTGTAAGTTCCGTTTACGACTCTGATAATGGATGGGTTGGGGAAAGACACTGGCGAGGGTCGAGAGCTTGACTTGACGATGAACCTGTAACAATAACAACAGCAATTGCAAGGTCAAAT